>JAJDYX010000003.1 GCA_022824945.1 Candidatus Latescibacterota bacterium | reverse complement strand
CGAGTATGGGATCGTAGTAAATAAGTTCCCGATAGTGCAAATTGCGCTCACACATTTGCATAATTTGCAGCATCTGTGTGGGCGCGTCGTTCTTTGCACTGAGATCATCGGTATTGCTAATGGCGAGATTGCGAAAGCGGTTATCCTTCCGCGCGGCTGCAAATTCGCGGTCGTATTCCCGGCGCAATATCTCAATGTGTTCATCCTCGAGAAGTTTGCCAATCGAGATATAGCCATTCTGAAAAAAAAATTCGATTTGCTCCGAGGTTAATACAGACATTGTGTGGCTCCTGATCGCGGATTAAAGGGATGACCCGGATAGCGCGGATTAAAATCCGTATTATCGGTATTCATAGGTATTCCCGTGGTCAAAAACTAATCCAACAACTCCTCTGTATAAGCAAACAGCGCAGGCGTCCCCCCCGTATGCACCATCACCACCGTCTCATCTTTGCCAATCTCGCCGCGATTCACCATATCGATCAAACCCGCCAGTGTCTTACCCGTATAAATTGGCTCCAGCAAAATCCCCTCTGTTCGCGCCAATAGCCTGATCGCGTCATTGCCCTCGGGTGAACAATACCCATATCCCTGCTCGCCGACGTACCGATCCACATTTTCAATCATAGACTCATCAAACGCGACATCCACATCCAGAATCTCCGCCATTTTTCTCAATACACCCAGAAATGCGTCTTTGAGATCATAAGACCACAAAATGGGCCTCACCCCCACAACCCGCACATCCAGACCCAGAACAGTCTTCCCAAAAATCAAACCCGGCTGTGTACAACTGCCCGAACACACAACAACAGTTGTAGGCGTCTCGCCTATCGCATCGAACTGATCCATCATCTCTGCCATACAAAGCGCGTACCCCATTGCACCAAACGGACGATTGGGCGCTTGCATCACCACAAAAGGCTTTCGCCCTTCGCGCTCACATTTTTCGATCAATGCCTGCTTGGCATCGTCCAACAACTCCTGCGTTTCAACATCGATCAGATCAACATAAGCACCCAATAAATTATCCAACAGCAAATTGCCCTGCGTACTACCACTCTTGTGGTCCTTCACCAGAACCAGCGCACAATCCACGCCCAACTTTGCCGCTGCCGCCGCCAACTGCCGGCTGTGATTGGACTGAGACCCCGCCCCACCGATAAGTACATCCGCACCGCGAACCAAACCCTGTGCGATCGTAAACTCCAACTGCCGCGTCTTATTGCCGCCGAATGCCAGACCCGTACAATCATCGCGTTTCATATAAATCTTTGGACCGCCGACTTCTTCGGTCAACCGCTCACAAAACTCGAGCGGCGTGGGCAAATGCCCGAGCGACACACGCGGCACCTTCTCGATGCGTGCTCTCAGTTCGTCACGGGAAATAACAGCCATCGTTTATACCTCCTCAGTCAGAATCAGGATTTGCAGGATGAAAGGATGATCAGGATAAAATCAAAGGCATCCGCAGATGAACGCAGATAAACGCAGATGAAAAGGCAAAAAACACTGTCAGGATCGCTGATGAAGCAGATTACGCGGATTACGCGGATGAAAAGCAAAAGCAGCGGATGATCGCACGTCTATGGAACGGAATATACACGCATGAAGCAAGCGAAAATGCCATTGACATTTCACAAGATAGCGAATTATTTGTAACAGGCGGTACATACAGAGTTTACGAGGGAGGAAAACGACGATGCAGGCATTAAGCGATTGGATAAAAGAAATCAAGAACGATTCCAATATCTCCACACTTAACGAGGCACAGGCCAAGCGCTCAGTCATTGAACGCATCTTGGAGTTTCTCGATTGGGATATGTATAATTACAATGAAGTCAAGCTCGAGTATGGCGTTGAAACTTTATGGGTCGATTATGCCTTGCTGATCAATGGCGAAAATAAAGTATTTATCGAAGCTAAGAGGCCAAGTGAGAAATTGGAGACTCATCAAAAACAACTCCTTGATTATTCCTTTGGAGAAGGCGTTGCCTCGGCAATTTTGACAAACGGGATTGCGTGGTGGTTCTATCTTCCTCTGAAAGAAGGTGCCTGGAATGATCGCAAATTTTATACCATTGATATCTTAGAACAAGAGATAGAAGATATCGTTGACAAATTTAGCCTTTTACTTTCTCGACAAAATGTTGCGTCTGGTGAAGCAGTTCGACAAGCCGAGTCTATTTTGAAGAGCCGTCAAAAAGAGAAAATTGTAAAAGAAAACCTACCTAAAGCATGGAATAAAATAATTAAAAATGCCGTCTCGCCTGATTCATTACTCGTAGATCTTTTGGCAGAGACAGTAGAGGAAGTGTGTGGCTTCCAGCCTGCAGGTGATGAAATTTTGGGGTTCATTCGTTCTCATCAAGAAAATTGGCTCTTATCCCCTGAACTGGAACAGAAAGTTCCACCGCCTATAAACCACTCCGGTCCCGCAACCGACCCCTCGCCCGATGACTCACCGAAAAAACCCAAGCGGATGCAAATTGGCAGTGAGAGTTATGAATTGAGACATGGCCTTGAAATTCTTGTAAATACAGCGAATTGGCTTATTGACAAAGGAGATTTGAAACCCTCAGACTATCCTATAAAAGTCGTGAAAGGTACAAGATTGAAAGGCTCAAGATACTTAATCAATAGTATACCAAAACATACAGAACATATATCAGGTGTCGATTTTAGGGGTGGACATAAACTGAAAAATGGTCTCTTTATCGAGACAAGTCATAGCAACCCCCAAAAAATCGATTATGCCAAAAGATTGCTTGCGCTCTATAAATACGATCCAGAAATACTAAAAATAGATTACTGAAATCCTGAAGTTTGAAGGCCATAGTGCAACCCCAAAAAGGAGCAATGATGCAAGCGTTAAGCGATTGTATTAAAGAGATCCGAAATGATTCCAATATTTCTATCTGGAATGAAGCGCAAGCCAGAGAATGGATCATTCGTCCTATCTTGGATTTGCTCGGTTGGGGACGTCGCGAGATCACACCTGAGTATGGCGTTGGAACTCGAAGAGTTGATTATGCATTAGAGATAAATGGAGACAATGAAGTATTTATTGAAGCGAAGAAACCGCAGGTGGACTTGGAAAATCATCAGGAGCAACTTCTCGATTATTCTTTTAAGGAAGGCGTTGATTTGGCAATTTTGACAAACGGGATTGCATGGTGGTTTTATCTTCCTTTAAAAAAGGGTGCTTGGAATAACCGCAAATTTTATACCATTAATATTTTGGAACAAGATATAGAGGATATTGTTGAAAAATTTGACCTTCTACTCTCCCGACAAAATGTTGCGTCTGGGGAATCAGTTCAACAAGCCGAGTCTATTTTAGAGAACCGGCAAAGAGAGAAAATTATAAAAGAACGCTTACCGGATGCCTGGGATAAAGTAATTAAAAACGCCGTTTCGCCGGATTCATTACTTGTAGATCTTTTGGCAGAGACAGCAGAGGAAGTGTGTGGCTTTAAGTTAGAGAGTGACGAAATTTTGCGGTTCATTCGAGATCATTATAAAAAATGGCTCCTATCTCCTGAGTTGAAACAAGAAGCTGCACCACCTACAACACGCCCTATCGCCACAACAAGATCCCTTACTAAGAAACAAACCGAGGGGCCCAAACGGATACAAAATGACAGTAAAAATAAAGGACCAATGATGCAGACACGAACCGAAGTCGCCGAATTTCGCCACAGGGTGCTGCTTATAAATATTAACCGACAATTCAAGGCAGAGGCATCGTGGGATGAGGTGTATGAAGCTACCCGTTTCGCCTGGAAAGTCAGCAAATCGAGAGCCGAGAAAGCAGAGGTCATTTTGACTACTTATCAAGGTGAAATTAGAGCGGCATTTATCGCTGATGAATGGTTAGAAGCAACGCCTGAAAATTTCCCAAGTCGCTGTCGCAAAACTGTACTCGGACGTTTCGGTTTTATCGGGTGTGAGGCCAGTCCTGATATTCAAAATCTTTATGTAGGAAAGCGAGTCCCTGATGAATACAGAAAACGCGGTGCTGCTAATCCAATCAGGTATGTAAATTGTTGATCTATATAGTGATCTTAAAAGAAATTAGCTAACATTTGTTATTTTATTTGATAGACTGGATTACTGGCGTTGTGCTTGCGCGTGGCGGCTAAAACCATGCCGCAATGACACCCATCATTCGTGCTCTGGCGTGCCCGCACAGCGCGCGAGTCCGTCTCGCAGCGGACATTCTTATGGCATCCAACTCCGAAGGCCATTGTATGGCGTATAACCACAGAAACGATTTGCGCTGTGCAAGCCCCCCGCAGGGGCGCCCTTTTTTTGCTTCATTTTTTTGGGCGCGCAAAAAAATGAAGTCGCCGAAGGCATGGGAAAAGGAAAAAGGTGGAATTATCACCAACACTTTCGACAAGCAACGCAATATTATTCTCAGTTTTTTCGCAAGCGTGCGTAACGTCAATTACTGACACAAGAGGCTCCCCATGAAAATACTCATCACCGGCATCACAGGGCGCATCGGCGGCAACCTGGCGGCGCAACTCGTTGAACAGGGGCATCAGGTACGCGGGCTTGTATGGCCCAAAGACCCGCGCGTAGAAAAATTTGAGGGCATTGACCTCGAACTCATCGAAGGTAGCCTCACAGAATATGAAGACGTGGAAAAAGTCACCGATGGCGTCGATATCATCTATCACCTCGGCGCGGCCTTTCAGGGGGGCGGCCCATTTAAAGACAACGACTACTTTGAAATCAACCTGCGCGGTACCTTCCACATGCTCAAAGCCGCAACCCAACAGGACAACCTCAAACAATTCATCTTCGCCAGCACAGACGCGCTCTACGCCAAATATCCCCCTGAAGGAATGGACAAACCTATCCGAGAAGACGCAATGCCCAGAGAACCGCGCGGTTGGTACGCCCTATCCAAATCCGTCGGTGAAGAAATGTGCTACGGGTACTGGCGCGCCCACCAACTGCCCATCACCATCTTGCGCTTTTGCCTGGTCGTCGGAGCGGGCGAAATCCTCGACTTCCGCCAATTTTACCTGAGCAAACTCAAAGGACTTCCCGAACTCGAAGCACTGTGGCGTGGCGAAGAACGCCTCCTCCTCCTCAAAGACATGAAAGGTCGCTCCTACAAAAAACACATCGCGGATGTGCGCGACATAGTACACGGCTGCATCTGTGCCTTAAACAAGACACAAGCCGCCGGACACGCCATTCAACTCGGTGGACCGCGTCCATTCACATGGGCCGAAGCCATCCCGTATTTATCCCAACGCCTGAACATCCCCTATCAGGAAGCCATTTTACACGGCGCACCCACACATTACGAATACGACCTGACCAAAGCGCGTGACCTGATCGGCTTTAACCCGCAATACGACATCATCCGCATGATCGAAGACGCTATCGCCTATCGAGAGGGCAAAACCATCAACGTCTTGCCCACGGAATAGGATCGGGATGGAAGGACCAAACCAAGAGGAAACACATGTCTCAACCCAACATACTCATGATCATCTCAGACCAGATGACGCCCTTTCTCACGGGCGCTTATGGCCATCCCGTCGTACAAACGCCTGCACTAAACGCGCTGGCAGAAAACGGCATCCGCTTTGATGCAGCTTATACCCCCTTCCCGCTCTGCTCGCCTGGACGTGCCTGCTTCATGACGGGAAACAATGCCGCAAAAATCGGCGCGTATGACAACGGTGCTGAACTCCGCTCGGACATCCCCACATTTGCCCACCACCTCACCCGCGCCGGATATGACACCGTCCTATCTGGCAAAATGCACTTCATAGGTGCGGATCAACTCCACGGCTTCAGCCGCCGCCTCACCACAGACATCTACCCCGAAGATTTCCGGTGGGTCAAACCCGAATGGATACACATCAAAGAAACCAGAGGGGAAAATTACCAGGCCATCATGGAACAGCGAGGCAGATATAACGCCGCCAATTACGACGGACACAAGATCCAAATCGACACCTGGCACGGTCCCCTCAGCTACGACGAAGAAACGCACTTCCGATCCCTGGAATACCTCCACGCCGTCGGCACGCAGAAAAATTCCAAACCCTTCCTCCTGTGCGCGTCTTATCACCACCCCCACGAACCCTTTTGGCCGCCCCAATCCTATTGGGATATGTACGAAAATGAGGACATCGAAATACCCACCTTGCCAGACAACCTGGACGACACATACTCCGCGATGGACAAATGGCTCAACGCCTATCACGGCACGCGCAAACACGACCTGCGCAACCCGGACGCCCTCTACAAACTGCGCCGAGCCTATTACGGACTCGTCACATACATGGACGACAAAGTGGGAGAACTCCTCGCCTCACTCAAAGAAAATGGCCTGGACGACAACACCATCGTAATCTTCTTTTCCGATCACGGCGACATGCTCTGCGAAAAAGAAATGGTCCAAAAACGAACTTTCTACGACTGGTCCAGCCGCGTACCTTTCTTTATCCGCTTTCCAGACCATTACAAAGCCGGTAGCACAATCGACCAGCCCGTCTCGCTCATTGACCTGTTGCCCACCTTATGTGACATAGCAGGCACAGAAGACTACTATCCCTGCGACGGCTCCAGCCTGATGCCCCTCATTGAAGGCGCGGAAACAGAAGACCGAGAAATTATTGTCGAAGCCCACGAAGCAGTCGGCGCCCCCTGTGTCATGATTCGCAAAAACAATTACAAATACAATCACATCCACGGACACGAGCCCCAGCTTTTTGACCTCGACGCGGACCCGGGAGAATGGAATAACCTCAGCGGTCAGCCAGACCATGCAGAAATCGAAACCTATCTCCGCACGCGCATCCTCGACAACTATGACCTCAACGCCATAGCCGAAGCCAATTTAGACAGCCTGTATCGCAGGCAACTCATCCACGAGGCAATGCAAGCCAATGGCACATCCTGGGCGTACAATCCGAGCTTTGACCCAACCAAAAACGCACAGGCACAATATCTTCCATAACGAACAGGAGCTACCAATGTCCAACAACACACCATTCATCGTCGATAAAAACCTCGGCGTCAACATGACCGTCGAACCAGAAGACCTCACGCAAACCAACGCCGATGGAGAAGCCGTCATCGCGCCCACACAAGAGGAAAAATACCTCTTTGATGCGCGCGGCTGGTTGCTTTTCCCCGGCATCCTATCCGATGACGACATACGCGACATGCGCGAATATGCACTACAGGTCAAACACGACCCGCAATCGCTACCCGAACACGAACAATCCTACCTGGCAGGACCCCTGCAAAAACTCGCCGACCACCCCATAGTCGTCGGCTTTATGAATGAATTTGTCGCACATCCCCACCTCGCCAGCCCCGATGGCTACGGCTTTCGCATGGAAGCATCGAACATCCGATTCCGCTCAACGCGCACCGGCGAAGTCGGCGGATTTCGTCCGCACAATGGCAACGGCCTGTTTCGCTTTGCAATCGACTCGCACCACTATCAGTGCATCCCCGGCAAAGCGTATAGCGGTCTAACCCGCGTAGTCTGGGAACTCGCTCCCGTACAAAAAGGCAAAGGCGGAACACTCGTGGTCAGCGGCAGCCACAAAGCGGTTTATGCCGCGCCAGAATCCATCCACGACCCAAACTCTCCCATCTGGGACACCTACGAATGCCCGGCTGGCTCACTGCTCATTTTCACCGAAGCCCTCACCCACAGCGCCACGCCCTGGACAGATGAAACAACCGATCGCGTTGCCATCTTCAACCTCTACAACACCATCGGCAGCAAATGGAGCAACTGGCACCCACACCCGGACCTGCTCGCCTCCATGCCACCCAAACGCCAGAGCCTGTTCCGAGACGTGCGCTGCGCCGCCAATCGCATTGGCGGCAACGGACGCTATCACGGCGCAAATCTCAGTGAAATGAAAAAATAAATAAGTCATTAAAACAAAAAATTCTGGAGCTTTTTTATGCCAAACCTCTCTAACCGTCCCAACATCCTCTTCTTCTTTCCCGACCAACTTCGCTTTGACTGGATGGGCAGCAATCCCGACATAGCAGTACGCACACCCAATCTGGATCGCCTTGAAAAAAAAGGGATAACATTCTCCAAAACCGTCTGTCCCGCACCTGTATGCGCGCCCAGTCGCGCGTGTGTTGCAGCCGGCACAGAATACGACAACTGTCCTGTCAAAGGAAACAGCGACGACTATCCCACAGACCGCGCTACTGTTTATAGTCTGCTCCGCGACAGCGGGTACCACACACTGGGATGTGGCAAATTCGACCTCAACAAAGGCACCTGCACATCCAACCTGCCAGCCTGGGGACTGGATGGCAAACGCCATTTGAAAGAATGGGGATTCTCGGACGGCGTCAACAACGAAGGCAAAATAGACGGCGCCAACAGCGGACGCGAAAAACCGCAAGGACCCTATTTGCAATTCCTCGAAGAACGCGGCCTGCGCCAGATGCACCTCAACGACTTTGCCAACCGCAAAGGCCAGAGGAGTACCTTTCCCACGCCATTACCCGACGACGCCTATTGCGACAACTGGATCGGGCAAAATGGCCGGGACCTCATACAATCAGTCCCCGAGGACAAACCCTGGTTCATACAGGTCAATTTCAACGGCCCCCACCTGCCCCTGGACATCACGGAAAGCATGGCAAAATTCTACGAAAACGTCGATTTTCCGCAGCCGAACCGCAACGACCAGCTCACGCCTGATGAACACCTCGAAGCTCGCCGAAATTACTCCGCCATGGTCGAAAACATCGACCATCAGGTCGGCCTCTACCTGGACCTGCTCGAAGAACGGGGCGAATTGGACAATACCCTCATCGTCTTTTCCTCGGATCACGGTGAAATGCTCGGCGACCACAACTCCTGGGGCAAGGGCAAACCCCTGCATCCCTCGGCCAGCGTGCCTCTTATCATCTCAGGGCCAGGTGTACAACAGGACATAACCCATGACCTGCCCACGACCAACCTGGACCTCACCGCCACCTTCCTCGACTACGCAGACATAGACGTCCCCGACGACATGGACAGCCGATCCCTCCGCAACCTCCTCGAAGGCAATACCAGCACGCATCGGGACATCGTCCTATCCGGCCTTGGCAACTGGCGCATGGCTTATGACGGCCGCTACAAATACATCGAAGGATTTGGCGACACCCCCATGCTCTTTGATCTCGACACCGACCCACTCGAAAACAACAATATCATCGACGATCCAGACGTCTCAGTGCATATTGCCCGGTTGAAAGCAGAGTTGATATAATGACCAACCATCGCCCCAACATCCTCTTCTTCTGCTCCGACCAGCACCAGACCGCTGCATCGGGGTGTTATGGTCACGCAGAAGCACAAACCCCGAATATCGACCGCATTGCCGCATCTGGCATCCGCTTTAACAGAGCCTACTGCCAGTCTCCCGTCTGTGTGCCCGCACGCGGATCGATCATCACCGCGCAATATCCACACACGCACGGCGCGCGCATTTTACAAGACGCACTATCCCCAAACACGCGCACCATTGCCCATCACTTTGCCGAACACGGCTATCAAACCGGGGCAATAGGCAAAATGCACTTTGTGGATGAAACGCAAAAACACGGATTTGATTACCGCCTGGAAATGGCCGACTTCAGAAAAACGCTCACAGATGAAGAACGGCGGGAACTACAGCGAGACCAGGGCGGCGGAGGGGGCACATCGGGACGACCATCCAAATTGTCTGCACGCTATTTTCAAGACACGTATTATGCCGACGAAACCGTGCGGTATCTGCGCGAAAAAAGGGATCCCGACAAACCCTTCATCCTCTGGTCATCCTACTTCATGCCACACACGCCCCTCGTCCCCATGCAGCAATACTTCGACCTCTACAATCCCGAAACCCTTACCCTGCCCGAACGCAGTGACAACGCGCTGGAAACCGGCTTTGAAGGCCACCTCATGCGCGCCAAACAGCGGGGATGGTACACGCAAACAGACCGGGAGCTCGGCCGCGCACTCGCCGGATACTACGGCAACATCAGCCAGATGGATGCGTGCATCGGCAAGGTACTCGACACACTCTACGACCTCGGCCTCGACCAGAACACCATCATCGTCTATACCTCTGACCACGGCGAAATGGCCGGCGCACATCGCATGTGGACCAAACACAACATGTATGAACAATCGGTCTGCGTACCGCTCATCATTCGCCTGCCTGGAGACATCCACGCCAACACCTCGCACAACCACCTCGTCGAACATGTGGACCTCTATCCCACACTCGCCGAATTGTGCAACCTGCCCATTCCCGAAAACATCCACGGACGCAGTTTTGCCCCATTATTTGACAACCGAACCTATCAGCCGCGCGAATACGCCTACTCCGAGTACGATTTTTGTCACGGCGTCTTTACGCGAGACAATCGGTATGTGGGCAAACCGCCAATCCTCATGGTTCGCACAGACCGCTGGAAACTCAATTATCTGAGTTGGGCGCGCTCTGAACTCTTTGATCTGGAAAACGACCCGAATGAATTTCGCAACGTCATCGACGACCCCGCAAATACCAGCATCGCGCGCGAACTCACCGACATTGCGAAACGGATGTATGAAAACTAAAAATATAAACCATCACAACGAGGAGCACACTATGCCTACCTTTCAAATACCCGACGGCACAAAAGTCAGAATGAGCGGAAAAGAACTCGTATTTGGGAAAAATATCTTCTCGCCGAGGGAATCCAACGACATCCTCACAGACACGGAAGCACTGAGACAGCGAATGGAAGAAGACGGGTACCTCATCATTCGCAACTTCCACAACCGCGAAGACATCATGAAAGCGCGAAAAGAAGTTGTCGATCACATGGAAAGTCAGGGCCTGCTCGCCGAGGGATCAACCCTTGAAGACGCCATCATCGGCGATAGAAAACGCTCCATGCGCTTCAAAGACAGCCTGGTCAAAACATGGCCCGGTTTTCTCAACATTGTCGATGGCAAAAACACAATGGACTTCTTTGGTCGCTTTTTGGACGGACCCGCGCTCTCGCTCGATCACAAATGGCTGCGCGCCGTCAGAACGGGAGGCAACGCGGGCATGCACTGCGACATTGTATATATGGGCGCAGGCACCAAAAATCTCTATACCATGTGGACGGCTCTGGGCGATATCTCCCTCGACATGGGACCGCTCGCCCTCTGCCTGGGATCGCACAAACTCGAACGTCTCCGCAATACCTACGGCGCATCGGATGCACACGACGACTTGATCCAGGGCGCGTTCTCCAACGACCCCTACGACGTCATAGAAACCCTCGGCACCACATGGGCCGCCACGCCATTTCAGGCAGGTGATGTCGTCATCTTCGGCATGTACTTCATGCACGCCTCTCTCGAAAACACCACCGACCGCTTTCGCATCAGCAGCGACACGCGCTATCAACTCGCCACAGAAGCCACTGACCAGCGACACATGGGCGAAGATCCCGACGTAATACCCAAAGCAGATCTGTCCGAACGCAAGTCCATCGAAGAATACCGCGCGGAATGGGGATTGGTAAAGGAGACCTCTTGAAATGTCCGGTATCACACAGCACAAACCCGACAAAGCTTATGAAGGATACACCCTCTTTTCAGAAACCTTCGCGGAACCAAACTGGGAAGTCGGCAAAGAAGCGGTGGTGTACCTCATCGACATGAACGGAGACCCCGCCCACACCTGGCACCTCACGCAACACACCGTCCAGTCCCACTGTCGATTGCTGCCCAACGGCCATCTACTCGTGCCCACCCACGACCGCTCGGGCGTCACGCAGTGCAGCAACGTCGGCATTTTTGAATACGATCCCGACAGCACACTCGTCTGGCGCGTGCGCTGCCGCACCGACCACGACTATCAGGTGCGCGACAACGGCAATCTACTCATCCACACGCTCAACGAAACCATGTGCCCGCCCCTGGGACCTGACCTCAAACGCCATCCCTACATGATCGAAATTACGCGAGACAAAGAACTGGTCTGGGAGTGGAAAGGCGAAGAGCATTTGGAAGACCTCGAAGCCTGTCTATCCCCCAAAGCATGGCAACACGTCCTGGACCGCGCCACCGGACGCTTTGCATTTGACTGGGCGCACAACAACACGCTCCAGATCATTCCGCCTCATAAAAACGAGGGTGACCCGCGCTTCAAACCCGGCAACATCTTCTTCTCCTACCGCAGCAACGACGTCATCGGCGTGATTGACTACGACACTGGCGACATTGTCTGGGCATGGGGTCCCGGCATCATCGACGGGCAACACAAACCCCACATGCTGGCAAACGGCAATGTACTGATCTTCGACAACGGCACCCTGCGCGGGTATTCTCGCGTAATTGAACTCAATCCCCTCACTGAAACCATCGAATGGGAATACGTCGCAGATCCCAAAGAAGCGTTCTTCAGCGCGGCCATTTCCGGCGCTCAGCGCCTGCCCAATGGCAATACCCTGATATGCGAAGGCGGCAAGACCCGACTTTTTGAAGTCACACCAGATGGGGAAATCGTCTGGGAATTCATCAACCCCTATCGCCACGAAAACGGACGCCCCGTCATCTATCGCTGCTTGAGATATTCACCCGAATACGTAGCCCCTCTTCTATCTTGAAAGGAGTCTTTATACCTATGCCTTCTCCCAACGTAGTCTTTGTAATTACCGATGATCAGGGCTATGGCGACCTTGGATGCCACGGCAATGACATCATCCAGACGCCCAACCTCGACCAGCTTTATACCGAAAGCGTGCGCTTTACCAATTACCACGTCGGTCCCACCTGCGCGCCCACCCGGGCGGGCATCATGACGGGACGCTATTGCAACTGCACAGGCGTATGGCACACCATTGCGGGACGCTCGCTATTGCGCAAAGACGAAACCACCATCGCCGACTTTTTCAAAGCAGCGGGATATCGCACCGGTATGTTTGGCAAATGGCATCTGGGCGACAACTATCCATTTCACCCACACAATCGGGGCTTTGACACGGTCGTTTACCACGGCGGCGGCGGCGTACACCAGACCCCTGACTACTGGGGCAATACCTATTTCAACGACACGTACTTCCGCAATGGCGTACCCGAAAAATTCAGAGGCTACTGCACGGACATCTGGTTTGACGAAGCCAAAAAATTTATCGAAGACTGTGGCGACACACCCTTCTTCTGCTATATCCCCACCAACGCACCGCACGGTCCCTTCAACATAGCCGATCACTACCGCGAACTCTACAACGGCGACGGCTTGCCCGGCCAGCGCGACCGCTTTTACGGCATGATCACCAACATCGACGAAAACGTCGGCCTCATGCGCGACTTCCTCCGCGAAAAGGGATTGGAAGAAAACACCATCTTCATCTTCATGACCGACAACGGCTCGGCCAACGGCTGCACCCTCGACGGCAACGGCTATGTCACAGATGGTTTCAACAATGGCATGCGCGGGAAAAAAGGCTCGGAATACGAAGGCGGACATCGCGTCCCCTTCTTCTTTCACTGGCCCGCGGGGGGATACACCAGTGGACGCGACATCGACACCCTCATTGCCAACATCGACTTCTTGCCCACCCTCTGCGACCTCTGTGACGTCCCCATCTCCGACGAAGCTCGCGAACGCATCAACGGCACCAGCGTCAAACCCCTCCTCGAAGGCACGGACAACTGGCCCTCCCGCACAATCGTCACGGACTCTCAGCGCGTAGAAAATCCCATCAAATGGCGCAAATGCGCGACCATGACACAGCGATGGCGACTCGTCAACGGCGAAGAACTCTACGACATGGACAACGATCTCGGACAACGACACAACGTCGCCGATCAACATCCCGATGTCGTCGCCGAACTGCGCCAGCACTACGAAGACTGGTGGGCACTCGTCTCCGAACGCTTTGGCGAAGACGTACCCATCATCGTCGGCTCTGAAAGCGAACCCATCTCTGTGATCACAACCCACGACTGGCACAACGAAAACAGCGATTGCGCCTGGAATCAGGCTGCGATCCGCCGCGGGGTAGAATGCAATGGTCGCTGGGCGATTGACGTGTCTGAATCAGGTGATTACACGTTTGAACTGCGCCGATGGCCCCGCGAGGAAGACCGCGCCATCACCGAAGGCATCCCCGGCAAACTCACGCCCTACTACGGCGGCAACGCAATTCCCGTCAGCACCGCCCGCATCAAAGTCGCAGGGGAAGAACAAGCGCAATCCATCGGCCCAGAAGACAAAGGCATCGCCTTCACTTATAATCTCCAGGCCGGTGAAACAAGCCTCGAAACCGAACTAACCGATGGAAACGGCATTTCGCTGGGAGCGTATTACGTGTATGTGGAAAGGGCGGAATAAAGCGAGAGGCTGGTTGAGAGGACATCTCACCTCTTGTGTCTTTGTGTGAGGTCCTCTCACCTTTCACCTATAAAAAAAACAAAATGGGCAAAGGCTTGTTACTCATCTTCGCGCTTTTCTTCGCGAATTCACCTTCATGGAGTGCGGAATCTCAGCCCGATTCTCTCTCATCGGACCACCGCGTGCGCGGTGCTGTATTGCGGTCTATCGCACTGCCAGGATGGGGACAATTTTACAATGGCAAGCGCGCAAAAGGTAGTGTAATTGCGACCGCAGAGGTAGCTTCGGCTATCGCATGGGTGGTGCGTCGCAAACAGATCAAAGATCAAGGCACTCAGGAGCGGAACCTGTACCTCTTTTCGACCATTGGGATTGTCCTCTACAGCGTGGGAGATGCTTATGTGGATGCCCATCTCAGTCGGGTGGATTGGGCCGAAGTGGAGGCGGGTATCGACGAAAATGGCGCGGCAAAATTTCGACTAAAGTTTAAGTTTTGATAGTGTTTTAGACATACCGAATATTCTTCCCCAGGGTCGCCACCATCTCACCGCTTGCTACCATCGGCAACAAATTTTCCGACCAGAAAATCGACTCCTCTGGCGCGCGCAATGTCTCGAGCACATTGCCAAACGGATCGGTAATATCCGCAACGGGATCGCCCTTTTGCAAATGATCGTAGTGCTGCGCGTGAAACTCTATAAATCCACCTCGATTGGCCAACACCGTCAAAAACCCATCCACCACCACTTGCTTCCTGGGTATAAACGGCTCGCCCGGTATAACCCCGTAATACTTCAACACATTCTCGACACCCGTAATACCCTTTTGAATACTCTCTCTGTCCCAGCCGATGCACCCACCGAGTTCGGGATCAATCGTCGGAATCCCCTCATCGGGCGCAGAACGCGCGAGTTGCCCTTCAGGACCGCGCTGATCGAGAATATAGCCAATACCAAACACCTGAGCCATCTCCATACACACGCGATGAATGCGCTTGCGCCGATCCACCCGCACGCGCACCTCGTCAATCATCGGCCGGCGCCCCCCCTGATGCAAATCAACACAATAATCGGACTGCATCACCGCATTGTGAAATAACCGATAGGCAATGCGCTCGCTCGACGTACCATCTTTGCGCCCGGGAAAACACCGATTCATCTTTTTTTCATCAACCGGACTAAATGCCTGATGCGCGTGAAAAGCGTGGAAATTGACAATCAACACCGCAATAACCCGCCCGCTCATCACCGTCGGATCCAGCCGCTTCAACACCTGTCGAATCACGCTGATGCCATTTAACTCATCCCCATCGCTAATCGCCTGCAAATAAATCGTCGGTCCTTCCTCAGCACCATTGACCAGGGATACTGGAACGCGCGCAGGCGACCCATCCTGCATCTCAGCCACCTTCAAATAGCCATCCGTGCGCTGTCCAGACTCGGCCCGAAGATGTTCAACGCGAAGCAACTCACCCATAATATTCACCGCTCCTAAAAAAAGCTAAATGTCTCTCAAATCCGCGTGTTAAAAAAACAGGTGAAACCATGTGATGTCAACCAAAAAGAACCTGATATTTTTTATTTAAATTTGACAACTGTCATGTGGCGCATTACATTAAAATTATGATACGCACCTTTGCCAATAGAGAAACTCAGGAACTCTTCACCAAAGGACAATCACGACGTTTACCACCTGATATAATTAGAAGAGCCATTCGCCGTCTGGAATACATTGATCTGGCCGATACTCTGGACGATTTAAAGATACCTCCGAGCAACCGTCTTCATGCCTTAAAAGGAAGCAGAAGAGGACAACATTCTATTTCCATTAACACACAATGGCGAATCTGTTTTCGATTCATTGATGGCGATGCTTATGATGTCGAAATCACTGACTATCATTAGGAGAAACCAAAATGTCCATACCCAACATCCACAAACGCGAAATCCCGCCAACACATCCCGGCGAGATGCTCCGAGAAGATTTCATGACCGATTATCATTTGACCCCAACTTCTCTCGCTTCTGCTCTGGGTGTTTCGCGTCAAACGGTTCATGACTTGTTAAAAGAAAAACGCGCTGTCACTCCTCTCATGGCCCTTCGATTATCCCGTCTATTTGGCAATTCTCCAGAATTTTGGTCGCGGGCGCAGCAGGCAAGAAACCTGTGGGAATCTGAACAACAATATCTCAATGATCTCGATCACATTCATCCGCTTACACCGCAGTATTAAAAAACAAAAGAGCCGATCCGGAAATGGATCGGCTCTTTCACTTATGACCTCAATAATAGGTCCCCTCTACCCCTCATCATAATCAGTCAATGGACGGATCCAGATATTCCGATAGCGCACGGGATCGCCGTGATCTTGCAGCATCAACGGCCCGGTAGGCCCGTGCGGCGTGTCGTAATTCGACACATTTCTATGCCCGGTCGGTCCCATAGCCTCTTTGCGATTGTGCAGCACAACACCATTTAAAAACACCGTCAAATACGCGGGCTTCACCAGTGAATCGCCATCGTATCCCGGTGCTTCAAAAACAATATCATAACCCTGCCACTCACCCGGCGGGCGCGTCGGATTCACCAGCGGCGGATACTGACTATAAATTGCGCCCGTCGTACCATCGGAATACGTCGGATTGTCATATCCATCCAGCACCTGCACCTCGTATTTACCGATCAAAAATACACCGCTATTTCCCCGCCCCTGGCTGCTACCGCGCACTTCTGATGGACAGGCAAACTCTATGTGCAACTGTGCGCTCCCAAACTCATCTTTTGTCCGAATATTCCCCGTGCGGGGATTCACCTCCACATACCCATTCTCCACTGTCCATGTCGGATCCCCACCATTGAGACTCTGCCAACTGGACAAATCTGTACCATCAAACAGCACCACGGCATCTGATGGCGCATCACCTGCACTGGCACCCGGCGTCACCACGCGCGGTGCTGGACGATTCTTATCGTGAACGCGCCACGGTTGATTGGGTAACATTGGCGTATCGTCATACCCCACCGGCGTGTGTTTTTCTGCTGCCATTTCGTTTCCTTTCTAAAATGAAGTGAATATCTTATCGTGGAACCATGATCATAAAAATAAACGGATGTGTCAAGCGGGATTGCAAATATAGACTGCGCCCGCAATTTTCAGTAATAAATCCCGCTGATATCCCATCCAAAAACAGACACATCCACCCACTCCTTACTGTCCACCCCTCCTGCATTGATCTCAACACCCTCACACTCCAGTAACGCCCGCTGATTATTCACATGCGGCGTCAAACACCCTTTTGAATCCAAAATGCGATGCAGGGAATACGCCTGTCCCGCCACGCGCTTCATATACGTGGGCAACACGCGGTAATACGAACGCGACACCCCCAGAACATCCACAATCTGTTTATACGTCATCACCTTCCCAAAGGGAATCTGCTTTACAACCCACAAAAATCGATCCGACGTGCGATCGGACACGGGATCATAACACTTGTCCAACACCCTGACCGAATCGCCTTCACAAACAACACCATCCTTCAGCACCACTGCTAAAAATCCCCTCTGATTCTCCAACGACTGGATCGGTTTTACGCCCAACGTCCCGATATACTTGCACACTTCACAATGAAACGTTAACCGAACGGTAGCGGAATCCCCAAGTTGCAGCACCGAACCCGACGGCAAATCGTCCAGAGGCAATCCGGCGACAACGACATTCTCTCTCAAATCACCTGGCTGCAATTTGAACTCGTGCAGAGTCTCCATAGCAACCAACAGCACTTGCCGCGGACCAACACCACCTGCATTGGCATCGCCATCAATGCCAAAACGAGCGCGCAACAAAAATTTACCATCACGAGGCTTTGACAAAGGCAGACCCTTCTCTGCCTTAATAAACAGAGCAATGACACGCCCCTGTATATTTTGCAATTTTTCCATTCCTACCCCGTCATCCATCCACCCGCGACCCGTGCCAATTCTTCCATCACGGGTTCATCGGTATTTCGCCGCTTCAGAATCTTAAATCCGTGATCCGCGGTATCCACCACATGAAGCGTCGCATTCTCCAGATCGTTCACCACTGGCTGCAACAGATCTAAATTCGCCATCCTATCCCGTTGACCCGATAAAAACAGCATCGGCACGTACACATCCTTCAAATGCTCGGCACGCTCTGTATCCGGCTTACTCGAATAAAGTGGAAACGCGAAAAACACAATACCCTTCAGCCCATCAATGGATTCTTCAGCACAAGCCATCGAAACCATTCGTCCACTCATCGAATGTCCGCCAGCAAAAACCGGCAACCCGCGCGCCTGCTTCATCCCCATTGCTATAGCCGCACGCACAGTAGCCAACCGCACCTTCTCGCCATCCATGCCACCACCACCCCTCTCGGAATAGGGATAATTGAAGCGCAAGGTCGCAATCCCCACATCGTTCAACGCATCGCTCAGTTCCTGCATAAAGAGATGCCGCATATTCGTACCCGACCCGTGGCCCAACACCATCAACGCCTTTGCCCCGTGTGGTCGCGCGTACAAAGCCGACACCTCACCCTTTTCTTCAGTCGCGATAAATTTCAACTCTATGGATTCAGCCATTTATGTCTCCTTTTGCCACATAATATGAGAAGCGCGCGGCGTAGCGCAAAGCGGCCCGCCGAGATCATCCGTCAACTTTAGCTTTACAACAATGGGTTCACCCGACTCAAGTGCCCGATTAACCTGCGCCCAATCGAGATGTCCCAGACGAATTTTGAGTCGTCGAAACATCTCAAAATCACCCGAATCGCGCATCACTCCCCAGGATAAATAAAAAAATCGATCCGCGGGCCTGCCCTGTGCATAAGGACCCAGAAAATTGGGCGCACCATCGGGTTTCTCACCAACCCTGAACTCGGGATAAAATACGACCTCACGACGATCTGCGGAAACCTGTTCAATAACCTCTTTCCCTCGCTGTATGCCGAGATAAACAGGTTCTTTAATTTTGGGTTTGTGAGCGTGCGGGTCTTCAAAACGCGTACCGGGCAACTCGGTACAAATCACTTTTAGTTTCAAGTATGTGTCGGTTATTCCTGGCATGGGACCACCCGCATTATCTGAAATTAGAAAACAGCGACCTGGATATATCCATCTTTCTGATTTTTGGATTTCTGCTTTACAGTTAAGGTAACATTTTGATCGAGCTTGGTGAGCCAGCTCATCAAACGATCAAAAGTAAATCGTCGAAGTTCACGTCCCCGTTTCAGTTTAGAAATATAAGACTGATCGGTGCCGAGAATTTGAGCTGCTTCAATTTGTGTCAGCCTTCGTTCCTCGATAAGTCGGAGAATGGCTACTGCGAGTTTGGCTTTTGCCTGCATACCATCTGAATCCTCAACATTGAGATCAGCAAAAATATTGCCGCTACCTTTTTCGATTGTATTTGCCATCGTTTATACTCCGATAAAATACACGGGTTTTAAGACTTCATTTTTCATATCTAATTATGGCCTAAAAGACATAAAATTGCAAGCAATAAAAGAGCTATTTTGCTGTTTCTTGTAGATAAAAAACTATCTCGCAGCTTAGATTCTCGCACAATTTCAAAACTTGCATCAATTGATAGAACTGCGTATAGTGTGTATCTAAAAAATTGGAAGTAGGCTCAGTGTAATCATCGAAAGGAGACGCATGCAACCCAACATCATCTTGATCAACTGCGACGACCTTGGCTATGGTGACCTCGGCAGTTACGGCTCTAAAATCAACAAAACACCAGCACTCGACAAAATGGCTGCAGAAGGCATCAAATTCACCGACTTCTACATGGCATCACCCGTGTGTTCGCCCTCTCGAGGGGCCATGCTCACGGGCTGTTATCCCCCGCGCATTGGCTTTGGCTCTTTTGACGGACGCTGGGTACTCTTTCCCGGCCAGGGTGTGGGATTAAATTCCAGTGAAATCACCATCGCCAAACTCCTCAAAAACAAAGGCTACGCCACCAAAATAGTCGGCAAATGGCACTGCGGAGACCAGCCAGAATTCCTGCCCACCCGTCACGGATTCGACAGCTATTACGGCATCCCCTATAGCAACGACATGGGCATACAAAAAGAAGACGACAAAAATCCACCCCTGCCCTTATTGCGCGACGAGGAAGTCATCCAGGCACAACCCGACCAGCGCGGCATCACCGAACGCTACGTCGAAGAATGCGTCCGCTTCATGCGCGACAACAAAGACCAGCCCTTCTTCCTCTACCTCGCCCACATGCACGTCCATCTGCCCCACTATCCCCCCGAAGCCTTTGTCCGCGAATCCGAAAACGGCGTATATGGCGCGGCAGTCGCCTGTATTGACTGGGCAGCCGCCGTCATCTTCGACGAACTCAAAACTCTGGGCCTCGACGACGACACCCTCGTCATCTTCACCAGCGACAACGGCTCGCGCGCCCGCGACGAAGGCGGCAGCAACAGCCCTTTACGCGCCACCAAAGGCACCACCTGGGAAGGCGGTCAGCGCGTACCGTGCCTCATGCGATGGCCCGGCAAAATTCCCGCGGGCGAAGAGTGCAGCGAATTGACACTATCCATGGACTTTTACCCCACACTTGCAGCCCTCGGCGGTGCAGAAGTGCCCACTGACCGCATCATCGACGGCAAAGACATCCGTCCGCTCATGTTCGCAGAAGAAGGCGCGACATCGCAACACGAATCCTTCTTTTACTACAAACGCAACAGCATCGAAGCCGTGCGGAGCGGCAAATGGAAACTCCACATCCGCAAAGACGATCAAGAAATCCAGGAACTCTACGACCTCGAAGCCGACATCGGCGAGACCAATGACATAAGCGATCAACACCCCGACATCGTGCGGGATCTCAGAGCGCAAATTGACGCCTGTCGCAAAGACCTCGGAGACGATGCCGCGGGCATAACAGGCGAAAACATCCGTCCTGCCGGACGCGTTGAAAATCCCGACACCCTCACGCATCTCGACCGCGACCATCCCTACATGATCGCCATATACGACCTCAAAGAACGGGGGTAACATGGCCCTCTCACCCGAACAAATCGCCGAGTTCAAAGCATTGGGATATGTCCTCGTACCCAATCTAATCAATCCACCGATGTTAGACAATTGGCGCGCACAAATTCGCGCCAAATTCGGCGATCTCTCTGACCCTGCCCAACAAAACGCCGCAGGACCGCCCCAACAACACCGTGAAGACATCACCATATTGAGAGGCTTTCGCTTTTCCCCAAAAGAAACACAACTCGTCAACCAGCCAAAAGTCAAAGCCATTGTCGATCACCTGGGGGGCAGGCAATTTTGCGGTGAAGACGGCAACCTGCGCCTGCTCTTGCCCGAACCCGAATGCAAATGGCGCTTGCCAGAGCGCGGACACATTGACGGTTATCTCGGCAAGCGGCGGGGGGCAGCTTTTCTCCTTGGATTGGCAACCTATATCTACGATGTAGAACCGCACGGCGGAGGCACGGTCTTCTGGCCGCGCAGCCATATCAAATCATGGAAATTTCTTCGCAAATATCCCCATCACCTCAACCACAGCTTTAAGGACCACCCTGAATATCTCGACATGGTCAAAGATATTCAACCCGTTGAACTGCATGCAAAAGCAGGCGACGTCATCTTCTGGCACTGCAACATCCTGCACGAAACCTCTCAAAACACCAGCAACAACATCCGCTATGGCCTTTTCGCCCGCCTGCCGCACAAAGACCAGGAGACATTCCGAGACGAAATACCCGATGATCTATGGAAACGCTGGCGGATTTAACAAAAAGGAGATTTAACATGTCAAAAATCACCATCTACCACAACCCCAACTGAAGCAAATCCAATGGCGCAATGGATATATTGCGCGCTGGCAACGTCGAGTTCGACGTTATTGAATATATGAAAACACCGCTGAGCGAACAGGACTTGAGAAAATTTCTCGCACTCCTGCCCGGTGAACCCAAAGACCTGATTCACCCCAGCTCATTCGAAAAACTGGGGCGCGACATGGATGACTACAACACGCCCGATGCACTCGTCGGCTTGCTTTTGGAACACCCCGAAGTCATGAATCGCCCCGTGTGCATTCTCGGAGATCGTGCAGTCATTGCCCGTCCCTCAGAAACTATACATGAACTTCTCGACTAAAAAAACAGCCGCCGAGACCTAGACCTCGGCGGCTGTTTTCTTTTTTATCTTGTAACTCACGCCCCCTCCACAGCTTTCCTCAGATCATCGCCATTGCTTCGCCACCACGAATGCAGAACTGAGATATCCACCCCAATATTGAAATGTCGCACACCCATATCGAGATATTCCTTTGCCTCATCGGGCGACATAATCTCTGCGCGGGGATGCACGCCCATACTCAGCGCAGTCTTAAACACCTCATTCCTCGCATCTGCCACTGCGGGATCACCGCGCTGTCCTGCCTTGCCAACACTCATCGAATAATCCGAAGGACCCCATTGCACCATATCCACGCCCGGAACCGAAAGAATCGCCTCCAGATTTTCCACCGCCTCCTTCTTTTCGATCATCAAAACCACAACCGTCTCCCGCATCGCCTTCACATACTCAGGTCCCCCGCCATATCCCATATACGTATTGCGCCGCGTGTACACACTGTACAGGCCACCATCTTCCGGCGTATCTGGAAGCGTAACGCGCACGCACTCCTTTGCATCTTCTTCCGTGCGACAATCCGTAAACAAAATGCTCCCAAAACCAGACCCGATCGCCCGTTGTGACAAAAAGTACTGATGGCTGCGATCAATTTTGAACATCATACCCATATTGTACAACTCAGCTGCACGGCACAAATTGTCGAGATCGTAGAGATCAAACGTACCGTATTCGCCAACGTATTCGACATAGTCGTAAAGTCCCGTATGTCCAATCGCCTCGACAATCGCCGGCCAACTCGAATGAATCCGCGTGCCAATAGTGGGTTCGCCCGCATCCAATTTCTCTCTAATCCTATTGGGTTTCAAAATAAACTCCTTTGTGAGTGGTTAATTTTCGGTTATCACCCAAACAACGACTGAAAAACGCTCTTAGTCTTGTCCAACACATCTTCGGATAACACTTCTCCATCTGAAATTTTCACATTATCTGCGAGATGCTCCACATTGGTCGATCCCACAATCGCAGTACACACATCTTCGTGAGAAAGCGTAAACCGCAACGCAAACTCAATCAGCGGCATATCGCCCGCCAATTCCCGCAACGGCATCTGCTGTGCCCGATCCCACGGATCGCCCATATACGAACCGTCTGGCCGCTCGGATCTGAGATACACCCCATTGGCAATCGGACGTTTAATAATCGTCCCCATATCCCGGTCGCGCAAAGTCGGCATCAAATTTTCAGCAGACTCCTGAAACAACACATTGTACGTAAACTCCTGCGTATCCAAATCCCACCTCTTCGCCGCCTCAGCCGCTGCCGATCCATCTGCCGATACACCGACAAACTTCGTCCATCCCCTACTCTTCGCTTCCAACAGCGCGTCAAACGCCGCATCCCAATCATCCGCATCTCCCGGCAGCCCGTGAAATTGCACAATATCGATCACATCCATCTTCAGCTTTGATCGACTCGCATCAATCGTCCTCAAAATGCCCTCGGGCGAATAATCCTTCACAATCTCGCGCTTACCGCCATTGATCACCTGATAATCGCCGCACTTTGTCGCCAGAACAAAATCGTCCTGCCGATGGGCGATAAACTTCCCGATCCGCTCCTCGCTATCGCCATACATCGCAGCCGTATCGATAAACGAGATACCCAAATCGAGCACATTGTTCAGCACCGCTTCGACCTGCGACTCTGGCAGCGACGGATTTCCAATCTGCGCCGCGCCAAAACCGATCTCCGAGACTTCCAAACCCGTCTTTCCCAGCATCCGAAATTTCATCTCACTTTACCTTCACATAGTCCGATATTTGCACAAGCCACCCAAATGTCGTATATAATACAACCAAAATCCACCAAAACCACCAAAAAATCTCGAAGGACAAACTCATTTGAGGAGAATTGATATGGACCTTGGATTGACGGGAAAAGTTGCGGTTATTACGGGCGGTAGCGAAGGAATCGGCAGGGGAATCGCATTGCGGTTCTTAGAAGAGGGCGCAAAGGTCGCGATTTGTGCGCGACGCGATGATGTCTTGCAGCAGGCAGCGGAAGAACTTCGTACCTCAACTGGTGGTGATGTCCTTGCTGTCCCTGCTGACGTGACCAAACCGGAAACATTAACAAACTTCATCAACACAACGGTCCAGCATTTCGGACGGATTGACATCCTGGTCAACAACGCTGGCCGGTCTGCCGCGAGTGCCTTCGATGACTTGGACGACGATGATTGGCATGCCGATTTAGATCTGAAACTTATGGGAGCTGTGCGTTGCGTGCGCCTGGTCATTCCCCACATGAAACATATCGGCGGAGGACGGATTATCAACGTCACGCATCCGGGGGGCAAACAGCCTGGCGCAGCTTCTTATCCAACCTCCGTGAGCCGCGCAGCGGGAATAGCGATGACCAAAGCGCTATCTAAGGAACTATTGCCTTACAATATCCTCGTAAACACCGTGTGCTTGACTTCTATCAAAAGCGCGCAGGGAGAACGCGCTTGGAAAGCGGAAGGTTCTCCGGGCACTCTACAGGACTATTGGACTGAGCGGGCGGAAGAGCATCCGCTGGGACGTTTAGGTGAACCCTCTGATGCTGGCGCGCTCGTCGCCTTTCTCGCTTCGGAATGCGCTTCTTTCATCACAGGCACGGCGATTAACCTCGACGGCGGATTGTCCAACGTCGTATAGACGCATGTCAATATCCTATGCTTCTCAGATAATCGAGATTGGACTTTGCCGCCTCTGCCGGGGGTTTGGGCGGATACGGGCGATCGAGTTCTACTGACACCCAGCCATCGTAACCCACTTCCTCCAACTTCTCCAGCGCTGCCCGTGCGTCAAACCCCATATTCCCCGCGCCGAGTTCTGCAAATCGCGCTTCCTCATTAAACTGTCCCGTGCGGTGATTCCATGATGCGGGATCATTGGCATGCACATCCTTCAAATGCACATGTCCAATCCGATTCCGCAACACATCGCGTTCAAAAACCTGCATCGGATCGCTACCCGCCGCCAGCATGTGTCCCGTATCGTAGAGCAACCACAAATCGGGCGCAGCCGTCATCAATCTCTCGGCGTCTTCAACCGTCTCGATCAACGTCCGCATATGCGCGTGGTGAAAACCCTTCACATTGTGCGCCTTGCAATATGCCAGCACCTCATCGAGAGAACGAGCCGCATTCTCAACATCTTCATCGCTCGGATCATCGCCCCCCCACATCGCGCGACGGCACGACGGCACCTCTGCCGCATCATTGCCCAAAGCGATATTGTACCGAACCCGATCGAGCGGGCTCGGTCCCCCCACATTGACCAGATGCAAACCATTCTTCCTCGCCAGATTGGCTTTAGCAACCAGATCATCGCCACTATCGATCTTCAACCCCTCCACCCCATCCCACCCAGCCTCAGCCACTTCTGCCAGCACCTTCTCGGGATTTTCGTGCTGCTCGCCCCGAAACTGAATCAAATGACAAGCCAGTCTAAATTTGCCCATATTTGCGTCCTTTCTAATTATACACCTCTCCACGTCTCATTCATCCACCGTCCGATGTGCGAAAGCATTCCACAAACCAGCCAACTCGTGAACGGCCTTAAACATCGGATAAAGCGCATCCCACATCGCATCTCGCGCTTTGAATGCGGCTTCCGAATCGCCCTCTGCGAATGCCTTCTTGAAAGCCGCAACCAGCGCACGCTGCGTCTCTGCTGTCTCCTCTACGCACGCGACAAAATCTTCCACAGATTGCAAATGTTCATCTGCTCGTGCGTCTGCACCAACGCTCAAATCTGGCTCCTGATCATAAGAAAAAGAGTTCGCAAATCGCGGCGGCTCCTTCTCCCCCTCTGCTGTCCAATACGTATGCGTAGGTAAAATATGCGGTGTCACTGACAAATACATAATCACCTCATCATCGCCCACATTGCGCACTGTATGCGCCTCATCCGTCAGTGCAATACACATCTGCCCGGGACCCAACACCTCCTTGTGCCCTTCGATATCAAACTCTGCCTGCCCTTGCAAAATCAGAAAAATCTCGTGCCCCAAATCGTGCGTATGACTCTGATTGAACTGCCCCACCTCCATCTTCAAAAATCGCGAACGAATCTGGGGTGTCACCAGCATATTGGTAATATCCTTGCGATAGTCAAAAACTTGATATGGCATGATACCCTCCTCATTAGATCGCGGATTAAGCGGATTATTGGATTGCGCTGATTTAGAGCGAAATACTAAATGATTCTTGCTTCAACATCCCAAACACAGCATATTACGCGATGCGCGGGCGACCACGGTGGGTCGCCCCTACAATCACACCAACCGAAAGAAATGCATGAGCGTACCCAATCCCGCGCCACAGCCTGACCCAGCGTCACACATCACCACCCGCGCCATTATCGTTGGCCTGATCCTCACCCTTGTCATCTGCTATTTTGCCACCGACACGACCTATCGCCTTCGCGCATCCCGCGTATCCCTCGGCCACATGCCCATGTCATTGTGGCTACCCTTTCTCCTCATCTTCCTGATCAATCCCCTGCTCAAAAAAATCCGGGAGAACTGGATGCTTCGCCCGCATGAATTGGGACTCATCCTCTGCATGGGATTTATAGGCAGCGTTTTCCCCACCAAAAACGTCGCCGGGCGCCTGATCGCCGTACTCGCCAGCCCCTATTACAAAGCCACGCCGGAAAACCGATGGGCGGAATTTACCCACGAACACATCCAACCCTGGGCTGTACCCAGCAATCGCGCGGGCGACATCACCAATTTGTGGGAAGGATTGCCAGCGCATCTTTCCACGCCCTATCACGTCTGGGCTGTGCCGCTCTTCTGGTGGTTCACGTTTTTCTTCGCACTATTCATCGCCTGTTTATGCATCACTGTCATCTTGCGCAAACAATGGGTCGAACACGAACGCATCACCTTCCCCCTCGCGCAATTGCCCATCCTGATGATTCGGGATACAGCATCGGGGCAAATAGGCTTCACGAAAAACAAATTATTCTGGACGGGATTTGGCATCTCCTTATTCATCTTATCCTGGAATATACTACCCCTCTTCTGGCACAATCTCCCAATAATACCCATTGGTCCCACATACCGTACCGCCATCTCATTTGGGCACGACTTTCCACCGCTACAAGTCAAATTTAACTTTGTCATGGCGGCCTTTGGATATCTCACCAACCTCGAAGTCCTGCTCTCCATCTGGCTATTCCACATACTCTCGCTCATCGAAATCGGCGCGTTAAACCGCTTTGGCATCACAGTGGGCAAAGATTTTGGCAGCGGCCTATTGCTACAGCAAGTCGGTGGCTTCATCGCATTTGCCCTGTTTGGCCTCTTCATGGCAAGGCAGCATATTGGAACCGTCATCCGCGCACTCTGGCAACCCGATGCACAGGACAAAACCGAACTCCTGTCTTACCGCACGGCAGTGATCGGCCTGATCATCTCACTCATCTATGCCAGTGCCTGGATGTACGCGCTGGGCATTTCCCTGCTGGGCATTGCAGTACAACTCGGTCTGCTCTTGATCTACTTCATCGGCCTGGCCAAAATCGTCGCAGAAACCGGCCTCGTATATGTCGAAACCCCACTGCGAACCCAGGAACTCGCCGCTGCCGCACTCGGCACAAACGTGCAAACCCCCGACCACGTCGGCATGGCCTTAGCAGCCAACAGCGTGGAAAGCCACCGCGAATACATCCTCCCATCTCTCACTCACACCGCCAAAATCCACGACGTATTTCGCTGGCCACGCAATCGCATGGTCGCGGCCTTAATGCTCGCCTTTATCATCGGCTTCGCCGTCTCAATTATCTACACCCTCAACCTCTGTTACGGTGCGACCGGCGCCGCCAACATCCGTCATGTCTTTGTATTCGGCGGGTACAGCCAGCGCATGTTCGACCGCGTCGTCTCCTGGGCATCGGAGCCGACCTCTTTTGGGCGTGTTGAATGGCAATTTCTGGCTGCGGGCGCGCTCGGCACCCTGTTTTTGAGCCTCATGCGCCTGCGCTTTGCGTGGTGGCCCCTCCATCCGGTGGGATTTACCGTGGGATATGTTTATCCCGTCAGGGTTACCGCCTTCACCGTCTTCCTCGTCTGGGCATTCAAATCCATCGTATTGCGCATCGGCGGCATTCGGCTCTACCGCAATTTGCAACCCTTCTTCATCGGCCTCTTAATCGGCTATACCCTCGGCGTTGGCCTTTCCACACTCGTAGATCACATCTATTTCCCCGGCAACGGCCACATGGTACATTCCTGGTAAGTCAAAAAGGGTCGCCATCGCGCGATGACAACCCTTTTCAATTCAAGATGGTTCTCGAAATGCCTGTACCCGGATAGTATTTACATACGGATGTCCCGTCTCCTCCAACCAGCTCAAAATGCGATCTCGCATCGATGCGGCACGCGCGCGATCCCGATACGCCAGATTGTGTTCCTCAAGAGAATCCTCCGCCAGATTGTAAAGCTCGTCCAAATCGCGCTCGCCATCTGAGGGCTTCCAATTCAACACAAACTTCCACGTTCCCTGCCTGAGCATCACACCGCGATTCATCAAATCCGTAAAAATCTCTTCTCGCGCAACATCGCGCTCGCCCTTCAAAACACCGCCTATACTCTCGCCATCCACCCCCTCGGGAATATCCATACCCGCCAGATCCAGCAGCGTGGGCATCACATCCACACTGCTATTCAGTGAAGTATTCACAGACCCCGCCTCAATCCGCCCGGGCCACCGCACCAAACACGGCACCTTCATCAACGTATCGTAGCCACAATACGTCAGCTTATACACCATGCCAAACTGACCCACCATATCGCCGTGATCTGAAACAAACATCACAATCGTATTCTCCGCCTGACCATTGTCATCCAGCGCGTTGAGCACCCGCTCGACTTGTGCGTCGATATAACTCACATATCCCCAATAACGCCGAATATAGTCCCGAACCTCATCTCTCGACCAGACATCGCGCACATAAGTGCGGTCATGACCCGATTGAAAACGCGGCTTATCCTCCAATGGCGCGTCGTAATTATCGGGCAGGGGTACATCGTCCAAATCGTACATCTCATCCCATGGCTCGGGCGGGCAGACGGGCAAATGCGGTCCGAAAAAAGACAACACCGCACAAAATGAATTGTCCCGATTGGCATTGAGAAACGACACCATCTCATCGGCAAAAAAGTGCGCCATGTGGTGATCCTCCCCCAACAAACTCACACTGTGCTCCCGATCTGAGGCACTCGGCGCTGCCTGGTGATTCCCCACGCGAGGCGCATTTTTAACCTCATCGGGCAAATCGGTCGTCTGCAAATACGCTTTGAAATGCTTCCAGCCTCCAACCCAGTGATCAAACCCACTGCGGGGTTCATCCTCGCCCGTGCCGCCCTCCACTTGCACAAACTCAAAATCGCGTGTGCTATCTATCCGCTTCCTTACCCAGCTATTATCAAACGGACCGCGTTCCGCAATCCCGCGATACATCTGTCCCCCCAAATGCCACTTGCCAATCCACGCGGTTTGATAGCCCACATCGCGAAACGTATTGCCTATTGACGGCAACGCATCGTCTAATTCCACATCGTTTACCACCACCCCGTGGTTGTGCGTATAGCGCCCGGTCAAATACGTCGCCCGAGACGGCGTACACGGAAACGCCGCAATATAAAAATTGTCGAACCGCATACCCTCTCGTGCCAGGCGGTCCTGCGCGGGTGTCTCAACAACCGAATTGCCATAACAACCAATCGTCGATACCGGTTGCTGGTCCGTCATAATCAAAAGCACATTGGGACGATCACTGGACATCGCAAACCTCTCCTTCTACGCCAAAAACTTCAGGCAAACGGGCATGGGCACTTCCACGACATGCCCGGTCTCTGTCAATTTTCCGGTCTCTCGGTCGATGGCGAAAGAAACAATCGTATCGCTACTTTGATTCTCCGCGAGCAAGTAATTGCCATCGGGCGAAAGCGCGATATTGCGAGGCGTTTCTCCTCCAGTGGAGTGAATATCGACCGGCGTCAGGTGACCGCTGGACTCATCAACCGCAAAAATGGCGACACTATCGTGACCGCGATTTGACCCATACACAAACTTACCATCGGATGAAACGTGAATATCCGCCGTATGGCTCGTCTCTGAAAAATCGCCGGGCAATGTGGCGATAGATTGCAACTCGGTCAACGCGCCGGTCTCTGCACAATATGCATAGGCATTGACAGTATTTCCGATCTCATTAATGAGATAAGCGTATTCTCCCCCGGGGTGAAAAGCAAAATGGCGCGGTCCCTCACCAGGCGCAACAGAGACAGATGGGGGATCATTCGCAACGAGTTTGCCATCTTCGAGATCAAGCTCAAAAATCAACACCTTGTCCAAACCGAGGTCGGCAACATAAACGCGCTTGTTATCCGGTGAAATATTCGCAGAATGGGCGTGGGGACCTTGCTGCCGTTGCGGATTGACACTACTGCCCTCGTGCTGAATAAAATCCGACGCTTCGCCCAATGCGCCATCTTCCCCAATGGGCAAAATACAGGTACTACCCCCACCGTAATTTGCCACCACAGCATAGCGACCCGTCGCGTCGATATTCAAATGACAGGGACCCGTGCCCCTTGTCGATTGCCGGTTGATAAACGCGAGGTCTGCAGCCTCTGCATCAATGGCATACGCGCTAATCGCCCCCGCACTCTCGCCATTGTATTCACTGATCTCATTGACCGCATAGAGAAATCGTCCATTGGGATGAATGGCGAGAAATGTCGGATTCTCACTCTCAATACTATTAGCCGGGGTGAGTTCGCCAGTTTCAGTATTGAATCGGTGAACGTAAATACCTTTGCTGCCAGTGCGAGTATAGGTACCAATAAAAGCGATGATATTACTCATGGAAAATCTCCTTCGTTTAATGACTCAAAATATCGACGACCATATCGCCAAAATCACTCGTCGAAAGAACATTCTTGGGATCGGTTATTTCTGAGGCGAGTTCAGAAGTGGCATATCCTCTTTCGAGAATATCAAACATAGCGTTCCACAAAGCGTCGGACTCCTCTTTGAGACCCAGACATTTATCCAGCAAAAATGCAATACTGCCAATCATAGAATAGGGATTGGCGATATTTTGCCCCGCGATATCGGGTGCCGAGCCGTGCGCCGGTTCCACATAGCCCTTTTCTGGCCCCATACACGCCGAAGGCATCAAACCGAGAGAACCGAGCAAACCGCCCGCCTGATCGGTCAGAATATCGCCTTGCATATTTTCCAGAAGCATAACCCCATTGAATTGCCTGGGATCTCTAACGAGTTGAAAAGCCGCATTATCGACGATAATCGACACGTATTCGACATCGTCGTATTCTTTTGCCATATCTTCGATAATCGCATCCCAAAGCCGAGACGTCGCCAGCACATTGGATTTGTGGACATGGGTCATCCTGACACCGAGACGTCGGGCTTCGTCAAACGCAATTTTCCCAATCGCGCGCACCTGTTCTTCGGTATAAATACAATCGTCGCGCGCGTATTTCATACCTGTGGCAGTACCTTCTTCTTTCTCGCCAAAATAAATACCACCCACCAGTTCCCGAATCATGAGAATATCAATACCCTCTCCAACGACGCTATCGCGCAAGGGGGAAAATGACGCGAGAGATTTGGGCAGCCTGACCGGTCGATAATTGGCATACGTATTAAAACGCTTTCGCAAAGGCAGAATAGCACCGAGTTCCGGACGCGACTCCTGTGGAATTTTCTTCGTCTCTTCAATGGAAAGCCCCACCGGACCTTTGATAATCGCGTCTGCCCGATCACACAGGGCTTTTGTCTCATCGGGAAACGGACTGCCCACGTCAAAATACGACGCCGCACCAAAAGGCGCGTATTCCAGCACAAACTCGTGATCAAACTTTTTTTCAATCGTGCGAAGCGCTTTAATCCCTTCGCGTACAATCTCTGGCCCAATGCCATCGCCTTCGAGCACGGCAAGGGTTTTTTTCATAGTAAACCTTTCTGTTTAATTAAAAATTGAGAATTAAGAATTGGTGGTCTTCACACTTCACACTTTACCCTTCACCCTTCACAAGCCGCCTCTCTATCTAAAATAAACGTACAATCCGAATGTGTCTGTAAAAAACTCGCCGGACAACTCGAATGTGGAACACCCTGAACAGCGCGAGCAATCGCTCCTGCCTTATCCTTACCCATCGCCAGAAGAAGAATCCGCTTCGCCTCACAGATCGTCGCAATCCCCGCAGTAAGCGCCTGTTTGGGCACATCTTCAACATGCTTAAAAAAGCGACTATTCGCCGCAATCGTACTCTCGGTCAAATCGACCAGACGGGTGCGAGAATCGGGCGCACTGCCAGGCTCATTAAAAGCAATATGTCCATTGCGACCAATGCCGAGCAACCACAAATCCACACCACCACACGCCCGTATCCTGGTCTCAAAAGCCTCGCACTCGAGATCGGCATCCACTGCCGTGCCATTGGGTACATGCGTATTCCACAATTGAATATCAGTACCCGCAAAAAACGTGTGATTCATAAAATAACGGTAACTCTGTGGATGCGTGCCATCAATCCCCCAATACTCATCGAGATTAAAGGTAATCAAACGCGAAAAACTCAGCCCCTCCCGGTTCACCCGCACGAGTTCGGCATACGTCTTCACAGGCGTTGATCCCGTCGCCAAACCCAGCACAGCATCTGGCTTCTGGCGAATAAGCGCGGCAATTTCCGACGCAGCAACGCGGGCCACATCGTCGGGCGTATCGCAAATTTTCACTTGAATGGACATAGATCAGAAATCACGCTCGGCGCAGTACTTGACCGGGCAACGCACCTGTGGGTTCTCCATTGGCAATAACGGACTGACCGTTGACAAAAACATGCGAAATACCGACTGGCGATAGCGTGGGATTTTCAAAAGTAGATCTCGCAGCCACCGTATCGGGATCAAAAACAACGAGATCCGCGGCCTTGCCCACAGCGAGTTCGCCCCGATCGGGAATATTGAAACGCCGTGCGGGAAAACCGCTCATCTTGTAGATCGCTTCCTCAAACGTCAGCAACTCGCGCTCGCGCACAAAATGACCCAGCACGCGCGCAAAACACCCAAAACCCCGCGGATGTGGATGCGGAATATTAAAAATGCCATCACTGGCAATCATCATACGCGAATGTGTGGCTGTGCGCGTCACGGTCTGCGCGGCTACTTCGGGATCAACCTGCCACGGAAAAATAACAGCATGATCTTCGCGCTCCTGAAAAATCAGATCGTAGGCAAAATCTTCGATAGATATATTTGCCCGAGCCGCGAGATCGCACAGACGTTCTCCCGTGTACTTGCCCGAGCCAGTATAACCCACAATCTGATCGCCGCGTCCGAGCCATGTCTTGAGTTCGGCGATGGACTCAGCGCGAATATCAGGGTCTTCAAGACGCGCGTTGACCTCATCTGGACTACCGACCTGAAACTTCATGGGCAACATCATATACAAATGCGTCATCCCGGCCGGATAGAGATAAGATTCAAAAGTCAGATCAATATCCTCGCGCTCGATTCTCTCCAGCAAATCGGCATTCTCATCGTTGACCCTCTCGTGCGAAATATGAACCGGGATATTTGCAGCGCGGGAAAGCGCGATCGTCTCTTCCCATGCAGCAACACGTCCAATCGTGTGATAACGCACATGAGCCGCGTAAATACCCCCGTATTCCGCCGCGACTTTGCAAAGCGCAACAAGCTCCCGAAAATCCGCATTGGCACTCGGCTGATAATCGAGACCCAGATTGAGCGCACCGGCCCCCACCTCCATCCACTGGCGCGTAAGATCCGACATCTGTGCAATCTCATCATCCGTTGCCGGTCGCGCATCCCACCCGCATGCAGACAGGCGAACCGCGCAATGAGGAACTTGAGGATACACATTTGCCGGGCTGTTATTGGGAAAAAGACTCAGATAATCCTCAGGCGTTTGCCAGCCAATCGGTATATCGACATCGCCAACGGAAAAGCGCGTATATGTCCACAATTCGCGCGTGTGCTCGGGTGACAGACCCGTCCACCCAAACCCATCGGGCGTCAAAAGCTGCGTCGTAATCCCCTGCTGCACTTCCGCATAGCGGTGAACACCTGTAAGAAGGGCAATTTCCGAATGAACATGCACATCGATAAAACCGGGACAGACGATATGTCCCGTCGCGTCAATAACCGTATCGGCCTCTGCCTGAGACAAATCGCCAATGGCCTCAATGCGATCCCCACAAATGCCAACATCCGCCTGAAAACCGGGCGTTCGGCCCGTGCCGTCAATGGCGGTTGCATTGCGAATGAGTAAATCGAAAGTCACTTTTTACCACCTGTTGAGTTTGTGGCCATTGCCTGGGAAAAAAAGCGCATCCACAACAACGCCCAATGCAATACCGGCAATTTGACCGGCAAGCATCCCCAGAAACAAAGGCGCGATTTTGCGATAGAGTTCAAGACCGCCAAATTTGAGAACGAGCGTTTTGATCGCCCAGCTAAAGAAAATAGAAAAAAGGCTACTGCGCAAGACGCCCGACGACGAAATCGTAAACCCAATCGGATGAATTGGAAAATGGGGAAAGCGATAGCGAATATAAAGCAAAATACCTGTAAAAACGGCACCAATACCCAAAAACCGCACGCGATTCCAATCCGTACTCATCGTCCCGGCGTGTATGCGGTTGGCGGTATAAGTCCACGAACCCACGGCACCATCGCCGGACCCATTAAAACTAACCACCCCAAAATTATAGCTACCAATACCGTAATAGCCCTGATAGAGAGTAAACGCAATAACAGTAGTTGCGCCGATCAGTGCACCTGTGGCAATCGCGGGAACAAAAGCGCGGCGGCGTTCGGCGGGCACAGCCGCGGCCAGACGCGGGACATGCGCCAGAGTTGTAATCGCAAAAGTTTTGGCATCGCAAAAAAATGTGTACGTCAGCCCCAGTGCAACAGCACTCGGCGCGCCCATACCCGCAACACCAAGGACATGCCAGGTAAATGCCTGAGCGGTAATAGGACCGCGCAAAAAAACCAGACCGCTCTCTGCGATAATATGTGCAAGACCGAGATAGAGAATCAGCGTCGCACCCCAAAAGGTGAGTAAGGTAAGGACATTCATACCCGATTGCACGAGAAAGAAAACCGTGTACACACTGCACAAGATCAAAATAATAAACGCCGTGCGATAGGATAAAAGTTCTCCCCCATCATCTATCGGCGCATTGCGAGACCACACCTTGTGCCAGACATCGCGCAAATGTCCGCGCGCCATCCACAGCCCCCACAGAACGAGAACAATAAAACCACCAAAACTCTGCCATCCAATAGCCGGAGCCATAGAACACCACATATCGGAACCGCCAAAATCCAAACCAAAGCGATTGAAAATGCCAACCTGAAGAATCGCGAGCAGGTGAAAAAACCAGATGCTGTACAACACATCTGATTTCGTGAAATAGGCAAATGCAATCGTCATCGGCTGAAAGAGAAACCACAGCGGTGGAAAACCCCGACCAATGGGAATATTGATCTGCCTCATAACATCCAGACGGGGCAAAGCCGTAATAAACCATGAGGCGACATTCCAGCAAAAAACGCCAAAAATGAGCGCAAATCCAATCTGAAAAAAGCGCGAGCGAACGAGATTGGCAAACGCATCTTTTGAATCACCCGTACCCGTCAGTTCGAGAAGTGCTGTAGCAATGGGAAAAGAGAGCCGTTCGTGCTCCATCCACTGTTTTCGGAGGAGAATGACCACACAGAAATTGGCGAGAAATACAGCACCCAAAAAAATGACCCAGCCAGGAAAAAGAGCGATCCACGCATCCCAGGGAAAAGGAGCACCAGGCGGCAGCCCTTCGTAAAAACCCGTAGCCGCAGCGCGGTCTGTCAGCACATTCCACTCGGTAAAATGCGGCCACAGCCTTTCGTCCCACATATTTTGCGTTGACGCAAAATAAATGGGCGCAGTAACAACGCCGAGAAAATAACCCGAAAGCCACTCGCCTTGCATATTGGCAGCCACCATGCCAATGCTACATATCGCGATGAGTTCAAAGGATGAGAGGCCCCTGAATCTGCGCGAAAAGAAGTGATTAAAAGCGAGCAAGGCCAAAAAGGGGATGAGAAAAGCCACAGACAAATGGGCGAAATCCCCGCGGGAAGAACGCAGAATCAGGCTGCTATACGCGGGCCAAAAATTCACCCAAACAGATAAGCAAAGGCCAATAATGATCGCGCGAATGGTCATAGGACACCGAAATATGGAGAATAAAAAAATAGGCGTCCATAATAACACCGAGAACAGCATCGGTCAAGCTGCGTAATATTACCCTGTCCCTTCCCCTGCCGATACCTTGACATGGGAGAAATAGCGACTTATCATGAGCGTCCCACTATTCGCACAGCATTACATATAGACGAGGCTTATTATGCGCCAGAAACTCTCGGGCATCCTGGAAGAAATGACCATAGACGACGTGCGATCACTCGCGCCCAATGTAGCGGTCATCCCCATAGGCTCCACCGAACCGCACGGACCTGCATTGCCCTATGGGACGGACAGCTTTCAGGTCGAATACGTGGCTTACGGGGGCACGCGCAAAGCCAATGAACTGGGCGGGCGCGTCGTGTGTTTACCCACACAGCGGATGAGCTTAAACAACAACTTCCGCGCTTTCCCATTCGCGTGCCGCATGCAAGTACCCACATTTATGAACCTGTTGAAAGACCTCGTAGCAATGTGCCGCGCGGAAAATGTACACCGCATTGTATTCATCAATGGTCACGGCGGCAATCCCGACACCATCCGCGCAGTACAGCGCGATTTGGCTGCACAAGATAACCTCTTCACAGGCCTGATCAGCACGGGATCCTGTGCATCGGAAGACGCAAAAGCGATATGGGAAAACCGTAGCGATCACGCAGGCGAAGAAGAAACCTCTCAAATCCTGTTCTTGCGCCCCGAACTCGTACGCGAAGATCTGATAACCAACAATCCCCCCCAATATCCCAAATTGAAAACACTACGGGAATTTCACATAGACTTTGTGCGCCCCTGGCATTTGTATTTACCCACATCCGCAGGCGGCGATGCCCGAAAAGCCTCAGCGCAAAAAGGTGAAACAGTCTTAAACTCAGCCGTGGAAGGAACCGGGCGATTCCTTGCTGAACTGTCACAGGCAGAGGACTCAGAGACGTTTCCTTATTGAAAGGACCTTAGCATGATCACCTACGACACACTCGGCGTAAAACCATTTATCAACGCGAGTGGCACCATTACCACACTCGGCGGTAGCTTAATGCCAGATGAAGTCCTGGAGGCGATGTGCGCGGCGGGAGGATCATTTGTCGATTTAAACGACCTGCTCGTAAAAGCAGGTGAATATCTGGCAGACCGCATTGGCGTACCTGCGGCCTTTATCTCGTGTGGCGCAGCCAGCGGTGTACAATTGTCCGCCGCAGCGTGTTTGACGGGACCTGACATAGAAAAAGCGCGCCAGTTGCCGCATACACAGGGATGGCAAAACGAATTTGTAATCAGCCTGGTCGATAGCCATACGTACATCCATCAGGGCATAGAAGTCTGCGGAGGCAAACTCGTGCGAGTAGGCAGCAAACAAGCGGTAACCAGTGAAGACCTCATAGGCGGAATCGGCGAAAAAACAGCGGCTGTGGTGCATTTTTTGGGCAAACAGAGCAAAGAACAACTCGCAGAAGTCATCGCTGGCTCCGAAAAAAAAGGCGTACCCGTCATGGTAGATGCGGCTGCACAGTTGCCTCCCCGTTCAAACTTAACCGAACTCGTCGAAATGGGTGCAAGCCTGGTGACATTCAGCGGCGGCAAGGGATTGTGCGGGCCTCAAAACAGCGGTCTGGTCGTGGGCAAAGAAGATTGCGTAGAAGCCGTGCGGATCAATGCGAGTCCCCACTCGGCCATTGGACGCGGCATGAAAGTCGGCAAAGAAGAAATCCTGGGATTGATCGCGGCTGTAGATCTGTTTTTGAGCCGAAGCGATGATGAAGACTGCCAGCGATGGCACGGGCAAGTTCGCGTTGTCGTAGATGCAGTCAAAAACATAACAAACGCCTATGTAATGACCGAAGGGCAGGATGCCGCGCCCGAGATCGCACCCCGCGCATACATAGACCTGCCGGAAGAACAGCGCGACACGGTGATCCACGCATTGAAAGAGGGCGAGCCATCAATTGTCGTGCGGCGCAGTGCCAGAGGCATTTTAATTGACCCGATGACCATGCAAATGGGAGAAGAAGCCGTAGTCGCAGAAAAATTGCGGGAGGTATTGACATGATCGACGCGCATTTACATCTCACACACAACGGCAGATCGGTTGAAGAAACCATCACACATATCGAAGCCATCGGCGCAGAAAAAGCCGTCATGCTACCCATTGAAGATGGCGACGACGAGTTTGGCTGGATGACCGAAGACATAGTAAAGGCGCATCGGGATTATCCGGATACCATCATACCCTTCTGCCATGTAGATGTCACGCGAAAAGACGCCGTACCCGAACTGGAAAAACGCGCCGCCAGCGACATCTTTAAGGGCTATGGAGAGCAGAAACAGCACCTGCGACTGGACGATCCGCGATTGGAAAAAGTACTGGCAGTCTGCAATGAGTTGAACTGGCCCGTAACCTGGCATTTTCAAGAAGGCGCTCGGGGATATAATCAGGGGATTGAACACCTCGAAATACTACTAAAAAAATTCCAAAATATTAAGTTCATCGGCCATGCCCAATCTTGGTGGGCGCATATCAGCGCCGACGTACCCGCTCCCGCAGAAACTCTGTATCCCAAAGGCGCAGTCAAACCCGGCGGCTTAATAGATCGGCTATTGGCAGACTACCCCAATATGTTTGCCGATTTATCCGCGGGTTCGGGTCTGGGCGGACTGACGCGAGACGAGGATTTCACCGCGGGATTCCTGGCGCAGCATGGCAAAAAATTGATGTTTGCCACAGATTGTCCATGTAGAGATGGCAAAGGTGCAGGCCTCTCCCGCGGCGCGTGCTTCGCGCAATTGAGTCTCCCATTCCTCAAACGCATGCTCGCCCCCGATGCACTGGAGGATATCTTGCACAACAATGCAGTGAGGATTTTAGACCTATGAGAACCTGACTATCATACAGGGGCGTGGTTTGAAAAAAGTTTATGTATTGCTAACAATGGACTGCGAGACGGCCAGATCCGACGTGACCCCACATGCGAGGCGAATGTCGGGCAGTGGTCCTGCAGATTACCGGGAGAGTGAACGGTCAATCTATTTTTACTTTGAGACAGCAAAGACGTACGGGTTTCCGGTCACGCTTTTTGCACACCCGGAAGTAGCGCTTGAAAATGCAGATCTGCTTCAGACGCTACAGGATCAGAGCGCGTGTTTGGGGCTGCATTTGCATCCATACAAGCTCAGAGGAGGGAGATATAAATACGATCTGGGCGCGTATTCTGCGCGTACACAGCGCGAGATTATTCAAGAGGCAATGGAGGTATGGGCGTCTGCGCTGGGCAAGGCGCCCCGTTATTTCAGAGCGGGTTATTTTTCCGCCAATGATTGCACATTCGGCGTGCTGCGCGAACTGGGATTTGTGGGCGGCAGTCTTTCAAATCCAGGGCGGGTTTTGCCCACACACTGCAGTGTTTGGGCCGGTGCAGAGCCCTATCCTCACCGGGCGCATTTGGGATTTCGTTTGATTCGAGGAAATAGCGACTTTATCAATGTACCGGTGTCCGCAGCATTTGGCAAGCCGGTTGCGCAGGGCCATGCGGGCGAGCAGGGTTATGAATGGTCCTATGTCCCGCACACGTACGACCACAGAGCAATTATTCGGGATGTGCTGAATCGTTTCCGAACCGAAGATCCCCGGTTTGGCACCCTTGTGACGGACAGCCATAATGACCAGGATTATTCCAACCCCGGGCATCCCGCAAGGCAGAACCTGGAGTTGATACTCAGATCAATTGGAGATTTCTGCGAGCAAATGGATATGATCCCCGTAGGGATTACGCTCGATACCCTGTGTGAGCTTGTCCTGGCGGATGGGGATGCCTATTAAATGGGAGGAGACCATGCGCATCGATTCTCACGTACACGTATGGACAATGGGGGCACCGCCGTTTACCCATAATGATGGCATGACCACGCAACGGCCCGATTATCCGGGGCTGGTGGAAAATCTCATCAGGTACATGGATCTCAATAAAATCGACCGCACCGTGCTGATCCAGTGCATGTATCACGGGTATGACAATCGATATATGTGCGATTGTTTGAGGCGATTTCCAGATCGCCTGCACGGGGTAGCGCTGATCGATCCCCTGAAACCCGACGCATCCGAAACGCTGGCGCGTCTGCACCGAGACCACGGGGTGCAGGGGATGCGATTGTATCCGATTAAAGATCGGGATGCGTCGTGGTTATCAGACACTGGACAGCATGCGCTTTGGGAGACGGCACAAAGGCTGGGCGTGCCGTTTACATGGTTTGGACGCTGCCATCAGATTCCACTGCTGGAACCGATGTTACAGCAATTTCCCGAAGTAAATGTGATAGTAGATCATCTGGGCGAGCCGATCCTGTCCGAGGGGATAGATTTCAGGATCTTGCTGGCAGCGGCAAAGTATCCCAATCTCTTTGTTAAAGCGACCCGGATTGATGGGATTTCCGAGCAGCCCTGGCCACACGAGGATGTGTATCCCTATGTCAGAGCCGTGTACGAGGCTTTTGGGCCTGAACGGATGCTGGGATGCACGGGATTTCCGGAGAATCCACAACGCGGGGAGGCCGTTGGTTTTCGCGTAATTGAAGCGATGGATTTTCTGTCGGATGAAGACAGAGCATGGATTTTGGGCAAAACAGCCGATACACTCTACGGCGCATAAGGGAGATGCCGAAATGTACAAACCCGGAGATATCGAAAACGCCCGGCAAAATCTATCTCGCTACAGTTGGGCGCAGGAAATCGTAAATGGCTGGGCGCAAAGCGTCGCATTTGCCATGCAGCAAGATCGAGCGTTTTTCGACACAATGATCCCCGAATTGACCCCCGGCACGCATTACGGCCAGAACTGTCCGCACTGTGTGGGCAAGCAATCGTTAATGGGCGGCGGACTCTTTGACTGGCACATTGACAGACCGGATGAAATTACGTGTCGCGCATGTGGCACAGTTTATCCCAACGCGCAGTACCCGGAGACCGGCGTACTGGTATGCCCGCGGATGGGCCAGCAATTCACCTATTACGAGACACCCGAAGAAGTGGCCGATCCCGAAAATCGCGCAAAGCACGCGCTCAAATGGCTTGGAGACCGCCCCACAATGACGAGTTTTAGCGGTCATATTCGAGATCGCAAAGCAGGCTGGGCGCGAAGCCAAGCATTGACACTCGCCAAACTCCACGCAGTAACGGATGAAATTGAATACGCGGAACGCGCGACGTGGATCCTCGACCGAATCGCCCGAGTATTCCCGAATTATCTCTACCATTCCTACGACGGAAGTGTTGCGGACCTGCCGCCTGCAGAGGTAGCGGCCAACATGGGCAAAGAAGAGGCCGAGGGTGGCCCTCGCGGAGGGCGCTTTCCAAAAGGTGCGATCCGCCATGCTTACGGCTTGCACCAATTTGAGGATTATTCGACGATGAACAACGGATTCTGGGGCGCGGGCCGCATGAACGTCCACGGCAAGGGAAGCGATGCCGGGGCACTATTTGTATTAACCATTGCCTACAATCTCATCCACGATGCAGAATACACGTCCGGTCGCCGATTGCTGGATGGAAATACGGAGCGACGGATAACAGAGGACCTGATCCTCGCCGGATGTGCGGACATGATGCACTGGAATTCTCTGAGCAACAAGGGCACAGCGGTTTTTGTATTAAGCGCCGCAGTGGGAACGCTTCTGGATTACCCCCAGAAAGTGCGACACGCGCTGGATGGCTTCAATCGAATGTTGGCGGAGCGGTATCACCACGATGGTTTTTACTCGGAATCGCCAGCCTATTCAGCTCACAACCTTTCCAACGTACATGAACTGGCCGACTTGCTACACGGATATAGCGATCCCCCCGGTTATCAGCCAGAAGAAGGTGAGCGTATCGAGCAGTTAGACATGTTCTCAAGTGGGCGTTATCCTCTCTCCCTACTATCTCTGGCAAGAATGCTCGCACCCGGCAACCGCATGCCAATAATTGGCGATACGCGGTACGATACCGAAGCAAACCTTCTTTCCGCTGAAATTCTCGCCGCTCGTCTCGGTGGTGAGTACGCTGGCTTGCTGGAAAGTGTTCAGGGAGCACCTTTATCCGAAAAAGGCCAGGAATACGCCCTGTGGTACCGCCCCTATAATCTGCGATCAGATGCGGCGACGCTACCCCTGCACACCGAATGGTTCCCCGGCTGGCATATGGGCGTCTTGCGCGGCGGTCGAGATGACACCGCCCTCTATTTAAACGGCAATGAGCACCAGTGGACCCTGCAAACCAGTCACCGACAGCAAGATATCTTAAGCCTGAGCTACTACGCTTATGGGGAGGAACTCGCCTCGGACCGCGGTTATTTTTCCGGCAGCAGCCAGCAACTCCCAGACGGGCGCAGCGGACAGGTTTGGGTAAAAAGCAGCCTATCGCACAATCTGGTAGTAGTCGATGAAAAAGAGCAGAACAACACGGCTTGCGGTTCCAATCTGGAGTTATTCGGCACAGCACCCGGCATAGAGATAGTACAGGCCTCGGGCGTAAATGTGTATCCCCAATGCCGGGAATATCGACGTACCTGCGCGATGGTGACAACGCCGGAAGGACAAACCTATAGTGTGGATCTTTTCAGGGTCAAAGGCGGATGGATCCACCAGTACAATTTTCACTGCAATGGCTCACCAATGAGCATGAACCCGGCAACACCATCGCCACAGGCAGTAACTTTGGGAGACGCCTGGGATATATGGCTCGAAAATCCACAGGCAATTGCGCCCCAGGAACCGACTACATTTACATGGCAATTTCGGGATGTAAATCTGGATCTGATGTTATTAAATGTACCGAACCGCATTATTCTCGCAGACGCGCCCGGCTGGCGGGTTGGAACACCTGAGGAATTGGAAAAACCATCAATCAGACAAATCTTTGCAGAAAACTCAGCCAGGAATGACAATGAGACACTTGCAAGCCAATACGCCGCTGTAATCGCACCCTACAAAACCGAAAGCTCTCCACTTCTTGGGGCACGGTTGCTCACAGATGATTCAGACGCTGGTGTTCTGGCAATTGAAGTAAAACTACCGAACCGCACCGATTATATTATTTCCACAAAAGACCAAAAAGAGCGACAATTCGGGCCAGTAACCGCTGCCGGTCAATTCGCATTTGTATCAGTAAATAATCAAGTCGTACAGGGCTATTTGTTAAACGGCACAGCATTGACGTGTGACGATTTGAAAATATCACTCACAGAGGCGAATACCACTCTGAAGGTCCAGTCGGTAGAGGAAAATATATTTCACCTCGCAGAACCATTACAAAACCCACAGGCCGTCGTCGGCTCTTATTTACTGGCAGGAGAGTCACCCCAGACGGGTTTTGAAATTGCATCGGCCACAGAAAACGCGATTACCGTGCGGGACTATCCCGCGATCGCTTGTGACGAAGTCAGAATCTTAAATTCCGCCTGGGGCGCATGTCGCGCTTTAAAATAGGGAGAGCTTCACATGCAAATCTTTGATCGATATACAGATATCTTGCAGCAGATTGAGCAGAAGGGATACCCATCCCAGATACTCGGACATACGCCGGATGGATCACCGCTGGTATGTCTCAGAACCGGAGGCGAGAAAACACCGGCTATTTTTATCAGCGCAGGCAGCCATTCGACAGAACAGGCTGGAGTCGGAGCGGCAATGGGACTTCTGGACGCGCTCGACACAGAGCATCAGGTCTATATAATTCCCACCCGCGACCCAATGGGAATGAACGGATATGCGTACGCGCTGAGTTTGAGCCTCGGCGAAGAGCCGGAATTAAACGCCATAGAGGACGTCGAGAAAATTCTGAAGGCACGCGGCGAAGTACTCTATGAAGAAGGTGAAACAGTAGTCGCAATCATCGGCGAATACGGGTATTCGACTGTGGGAATTTTTGGAAAATTCGACATAGGAGCCGATTTCTTAAAACCGCTCTTCGGACGGCGCATTTTCTTTCCATCGAGTGCCGAAGGCATTGAAGGCACTGCCCTCTGTCAGAGAGCTTATACACTGATTGTGAGCCCAGAAGGCGAAGTATTGCACATCAATCGCTTTCACGACACAGTCTGGTCGCCCGTAGAACCGCGTTGTACGCGCAATTTGATGGCTGAAATTCAACCCGGACTAACGCTGGACCTGCACGAATACGGAGGAGATGGCTTCTGGTTCTCTGCCCGTCACCAGCGCAATGAAAATGATGAAATGTGGGAAAAGAGGATGGCAGATGCAATAATTCGGGCAGTTGCCGATTCCGGAGCCAAACTTGCGCCAGAAGGTTATACGCCCGGGTCATTTTTTGAGATAGGAGAACGCGGCGTGTTCTGGTTGATTGCCCAGGAACGCGGCGAGGGACTAAATCTGGCTGATTACGGAGCGCATCAATACGGTCCATCGTTTACGATCGAGACGGGAATGACCATGCAGGGTGGGTATCAGGAGCGCGTACAAACGTCTATACTGGCAGCGCAAACCGCGATTTCGGTTTTTGAAGAACGCTGGCGTTGAGTATGAACAATATCTTTACAGGTATTCCAAAATCTCTACAAGATGAATTTTTTGAAGTTTTGCTAACGGATAAAAGCCTGAAAATAGAGCGCATTGTTTCACGCGGACATCGCTCACCTGCTTCAGGCTGGTACGACCAGGAGCAAAACGAATGGGTGATGGTCGTACGCGGCAAAGCCATCATCTCGTATAAAGACGGCACGTCAGTCCACCTCAAAACAGGAGATCATATTCATATACCCGCCCATACTGAACACCGAGTCGCGTGGACGGACCCGGACAATGATACGATTTGGTTGGCCGTACATTATCCGTGAGGGAAAGAGCTTTATGACCTGGCACATAATTCAAAAAATCGTCCTGTGTGCATTTGTCGCGCTTATTGCGTGTGGCGGTGACAAACCCACAGATCCAGAGGACGAAGATAATTCCACAGACAGCGGTCTGGATGCACACCGCTTTGACATTACGGAAAATCAGACCAGCGATTTCGGTATGAACACGCCTGGTGGGCGCGGGGGCAGGGTCATTCGGGTGACAAATCTGTTGGCGAGTGGACAGGGATCACTGGATGCGGCACTATCTGCACAAGGATCCCGTATTGTGGTATTTGAAGTAGGTGGGGTCATTGATCTGAACAAAACCCGGTTGAACATTCGCGAGCCATTTGTAACTGTGGCGGGACAAACCGCGCCGAGTCCGGGCATTACGATCATTCGCGGTGCCATTTTCATACAGACACACGATGTAATTTTACAGCATATTCGGGTGCGCCCAGGCGATGCGGGCGAAGCAAAAAGAAGCGGGTGGGAGCCAGATGGCATCTCCACAGCGGGTAGTGATGCGTACAATGTGTTGATTGACCATTGTTCGATTTCATGGGCAGTGGATGAAAATTTGAGCGCATCTGGCCCAAATACCGAGGGACCAGATGCGACTTCTCGGCGCATCGCATTTGTCAATTGCATCATCGCCGAATGCTTGAATGATGCATCGCACAGCAAAGGTCCCCACTCCATGGGATCGCTGATTCACGACTTCTGCCGAGAAATCGCCATCATCGGCAATTTGTATGCCCACAATGCAAATCGCAACCCGTATTTCAAGGCATTTACAACCGGGGTGATCGTAAACAATTTGATCTACAACCCGGGTGCGCGGGCGATTCAACTGAGTTTTTCAGATGCCGAATTTAGCGATACCAATCTCGTTCCACAAAATGCGCGCGTGAGCGTGATGGGCAATGTAATGATTCACGGTAGCAATACGCGGTCAGGACTGGCACTGGTATCCTCAAAGGGCGATGCGTATCTCGAAGATAATATCGCGCTGGATAGAACAGGAACTAATGTGCCTTTGACCTCGGGCAATATCCGCATTTTGGAAGAGAAACCCATCTGGGGTAACATCACACCATTGCCTGCATCAGCAGTAGTGGAACATGTGGTACAAAGCGCGGGTGCGCGTCCGAAAGACCGCGATGAGACAGATCAGAGGATTATACGCGAGTTTCTCGATCGCGAGGGTCGGATGATAGATAGCCAGCAGGAGGTGGGCGGATATCCGCAGATTAATATGGTCAGAAGACCGCTGGATATTCCCTCGGACGTGGATGCGTGGTTGGCGCAACTCGCGGCCGAGCTTGAAGGAAATTAACCGTAAAAAGAAAAAGGATAATACATGCAAAAACGAATCCTTGGACGTACCGGGCATCAAAGCACAGTAGCGACCTTTGGCGCATTCTCGGTGGGATATGTGGATCAGGACGAAGCGGACCGCGCCATACAACTCGTCCTTGACCACGGCGTAAACCACATCGACATAGCGCCGAGTTATGGACACGCGATGGAACGCGTGGCTCCGTGGATGCCCGACATACGGGACGACGTATTCCTCGGCGCAAAAACAACTGGTCGCACGCGCGACGACGCGTGGCGGGATGTGGAACAAATGATGAAACGACTAAACGTCGAAAACTTTGACCTGTTCCAACTCCACTCAGTCGGCAATATCTCCGAACTGGACAAAGCCACCGCACCGGGCGGCGCACTCGAAACCCTGATAGAAATGCGCGAACAGGGATTGACCCAATGGCTGGGCATCACCGGACACGGGCCGCAGGTACCGAGTACCATCCTGGAAAGCCTGAAACGCTTCGACTTCGACACCGTAATGTTCCCCCTAAACCCGGCAAGCATGCGAGACGCGAACTATCGCCGGGACGCCGAAGCACTACTCGCCGAGGCAAATGCGCGCGACATCGGCATCCAAACAATCAAAATGATCGCACGCGGTGGCTGGGGTGAAAATTCAAAAGACTGCCACACCTGGTACGACCCGCACCGGGAACAAGAAGCCATTGACCGGTCCCTATGGTGGGTCCTATCACAGCCTGTACACACTGCCCCCACCTGTGGTGAAATCAGCTTACTGCCAAAAGTTCTCAGTGCCGCCGAGCGATTCGTCCCCCTCACCTCTGACGAACAGGCCGCCGCCATCGCCGCACAGCGACCGCCCCAACCGCTTCCCGCACTGGCGATACCGGAAGTGTAAAGGATGAAGGGTGAAGGGTGAAGGGTGAAGATAAGGCGCAGTAGGACGCAAACTTTGCATTGCCAACCGAGCAAAACTTTGGCATCATGCAAAAAAGAAAGCGTTGGATTCTGGTTTTTTTGAGATTCTATGGGTCAAGCCAGATCTGACAAACAACCATCCTTAAAACGGGAAGGAGTTTACCATGCTCAAACAAATAGTCGGTGCAATTCTCACTATTGTAGGGGTAGCGGTTGCCATCCACACCGTCGTCGAACCGCTCTATCACACCTCCATCGACGGGCAACCATACAGCCCGTATTGGAACTCCATCTTTAATCCGTTGATGGTCTTGGCAATTATACTGGGTCTGATATTCGGATACATTCGCAAGAAAAGCGTTGAAGGCGGCGACGCAATCACCCGCGAATACCTCGCCGCCAACATCCAGTTCTACGGTTTATTATTCGTCGGCATTTTGTTTTTCTGGAACTTTTTCAACCTCCACAGTGAAGATTTTAAAGCAATAGGGGCAGAAACCGTATCTCTCGTGTGGATACTCATTGATGCCAGCTTGCCTCTGCTTTTAGGCGCGATGGGCATATCTCTGCTACGAGCCAACGACGAGTAAAGTGGCGCAACTACTATTCATAGCTGGTGGAGGTGCCCTGGGAGCCTTATTGCGCTACGGGATGTCCATAAGCATACACATCCTATTCGGACGCGGCTTCCCCTATGGTACGCTCACGGTCAACGTCACCGGATCGATCCTCATGGGCCTGCTCTACGTATGCCTGTCTGAATATATGGACATGCCCTGGCGCGATGGCCTGCTAATAGGTCTCCTGGGCGCATTCACAACTTTTTCGACCTTTTCCATCGAAACCCTCCACCTCCTCGAAACGAGTCACCCTGTACTCGCATTGATGAACATCCTCTTAAGTGTCACCCTCTGCATCGCGGGATGCTGGATCGGCATTGTAATCGGACGAGCACTATAAGGAGTTATCAGAATAAAAAAATTAAATTCAAAAGAACGCCCTGGCGAATAGCGTGTAAAAATAGGACAGACAGAAGAAATTTACGACACTTTCACAAGGGAGAAATTTCATGGTCAAACGCATTATCGCCATTGGCATCATCTATTTCTGCATCGCAGTAGGCTGGATTATTCTGAGTGCCACCGTCCACATACGCACAGAGGAACAGGATGACAAGCTCAAAAGTGCTGTGGGGCAACTCTGGGGCACAGCGCAGACCCAGCGAGCACCGCAAATCTACTGGCTGGAGCGCGTCACCCACATCGAAACCATCGACGGCGAATCTGTCTCACGCACAGTAGATGAGAAACATTTCTTAAATCTCAAAGCCAGTCGCATTGAAGTTGACCTGTCTCTGGAGCACCGGCGCAAAGGCTTGCTGTGGTATTCCACCTACCAGGTGCAATTCGCAGCCTCTTACACCCTGATCAATCCCACCGACCAAAACCGGCACCTGTCCTTCGACCTGGAACTACCCGCCCCGCAGGCAGTGTACGACGACTTCACCTTAACCGTTGACGGCCAATCCATTGCCGAACTCCCAATCCGCAACGGTCATTTAATCCAACCCATCGATCTATCACCTGGACAGGAACTCTCCATTGACCTCTCCTATCACTCCCAGGGCCTGGACCAATGGCGGTACAGTTTTGGGGACCACGTCAACCAGGTATCGGACTTTGAACTGGTGATGCACACGGACTTCGCCGCCATTGACTTTCCCCCAGACAGCATGTCTCCCACCTCGAGGGCCCGCGATGGAAACGCCTGGACCCTGACGTGGAAATACAACCATCTCCTCACCGGTATTGACCTGGGCATGATCCTCCCAGCCCGTCTCAATCCCGGCCCCTGGGTCGGCAAAGTCGTTGCCGCCGCCCCCATCTCCCTCTTTCTTTTTTTCTTTTTGCTCTTTATCTTTTCCATTGTGCGCGGACTCGACCTGCACCCCATGCACTATTTCTTTATCGGTGCCGCCTTCTTCAGTTTTCACCTGCTGCTGGCTTATCTGGTTGACCACCTGATCATCCACTACGCCTTCGTCCTATCTTCGGCGGTCTCCATTGTCCTCGTCACCTCGTACATGAGGCTGGTCCTGGGCACGCGTCTGGCTTTTGTCGAAATTGGCCTGGGGCAATTTGTCTATCTCGTGCTATTTTCCTACACCTTTTTCTTTCCCGGATATACCGGACTGGCCGTCACCCTCTTGTGCATTACGACCCTGTTCGCCGCCATGCAATTCACCGGCCGCATCGACTGGAACACAGTATTTAACAAGGAATCATCTCAATGAGTATATCAGTAGAGAAAATCGACCTCAATGTCTTGAACATGCACACGCGATTTCCGTTTAAGTACGGAATTGCATCGCTCGTGGCATTGCCCCATTTATTTGTGCGAGCGCGGGTCAAAGTCGATGGCAAAACAGAAATTGGATTGGCTGCAGAGGGATTGCCACCAAAGTGGTTCACCAAAAATCCAGACGCGCCATTTGAATCTGATCTGGATGAAATGCTCACCGTTATTCAAAATGCCTGTGATATCGCCCTGCACAGCGATGCAGAAAATTCGGTATTCGATCTCTGGCAGACGATTTATGCCAAACAGCGCACATGGGCCACAACAACGGCCTATCCGCCTCTCTTATGGTCATTCGGCGTCAGCATGATCGAACGCGCAGTGATTGATGCCTTTTGTCGTGCAAAAGACGTGACATTTGCACAGGCTGTAACAGAAAATACATTGGGCATTCGCCTTGCAGATATCCACAGCGAATTGCGCGGCAACGAACCCGGCGACCTCTTACCACATGCGGCACGGCGATCAATTACCGTGCGGCACACCGTGGGCCTTGCCGATCCATTGACTAATAAAGACATCGCAGACGAAGATCGCGTAGATGACGGCTTGCCCCAGTCATTGTCCGAGAATATCGAAGCCTATCAGTTGACACATCTAAAAATTAAGCTATGCGGCGATGCAGAACAGGACCTTGCTCGCCTCCGGCAAATCGCGGACCTGATGCCCGATCAATGCGCCTTCACACTCGATGGCAACGAACAGTACACAGAGGTCGAACCCTTCAGAAAACTCTGGAATACTATTCAAGGCGACACCGTACTCTCGTCTTTTATGGGAGGACTGATCTTTGTCGAGCAACCGCTTCATCGCGACATGGCCCTCAGCACAACCGTCAAATCCGTACTGACAGATTGGACCGATCGCCCCCCGATGATCATCGACGAATCCGACGGCGCGCTCAACAGCGCAACGCAGGCATTGGATTGCGGTTACGTGGGCACGAGCCACAAAAATTGTAAAGGCATTTTCAAAGGCATTGCCAATGCGTGCTTAATAGCCCATCGTCAACAGCGCGACCCCTCGGGAACTTATGTCTTAAGCAGTGAAGACCTCGCCAATGTCGGTCCCGTAGCTTTGTTACAGGACCTCGCGGTACTGGCAGTACTGGGCGTAGATCACTCGGAACGCAACGGACATCACTATTTTGCGGGCCTGGACATGTATCCCGAAGCCATTCAAAAACAAGTACTCGCACATCACAGCACCCTTTATCGCCAGCATACGCGGGGCTTTCCCATTCTCAATGTACGCGAAGGCTCGCTCAACGTAGAAAGCGTCGTCGAAGCACCATTTGGTTATGGCTTTGAATTAGACACCCTTCAATTTACCCCCCTCGCGAACTGGACCATAGATGAACTGGCCTGAGAACGACTCATTGTACCCCGTTGTCTTGGCAGTGTGACATAATCCGTGCAATCCTTTAATCCGCTTAATCTGTGATCAAACAATGACCATAAACTGGCACCACATCGAAAAAGAAGTAACGAATTTCTTACAGCACCTGATTCGGTGTAACACGACCAATCCTCCGGGCAATGAAATCCTGTGTGCAAATTATATTGCCGATGTATTGAAACGCGAGGGCATTGATCCTGTGATCACAGAATCAGAACCAGGACGCGGAAATGTCACAGCGCGCTTAAAAGGTGGAAACGCGCCCGCGCTCATGCTATTGGGACATACAGACGTCGTCGCCGTAGAACCCGATAAATGGTCGCGCGATCCCTTTGGCGGGGAATTGCACAACGGCTATATCTGGGGACGCGGCGCCCTGGACATGAAAAACATGGTCGCGGCAGAACTCATGGTCTTCATGCTCTTAAAACGGCAGGGTATGACACTAAACCGCGACGTAATCTACGCGGCAACCGCAGATGAAGAAGCGGGCAAAGGAAACCACGGCATCGGTTGGCTCATCGATCACCATCCCGAACAAGTCGATGCAAAATACGTGTTGACAGAAGGCGGAGGCGGCGATTTTTATGTAAATGGAAAACACTTTTATACGTGTCAAACGGGACAGAAAGGCATTTTTCGCTTTCGCCTGCAAGCAAAAGGACGCCCAGGACACGGCTCCCGTCCGCACCGCGACAATGCCGTCGTCAAACTCAGCCGCGCCATAGCTGCTTTGGGACAGGCAAAACTTCCAATGCACCCCTCTAAAACACTGCGCGCGTTTTTAGAAGGCATTGCAGCGACACAGGACGATGAGACCGCACAACAGTTGCGCCGCGTACTCGATGAGACAGACAGCGAAAACGCATTGCAAAAATTGCCCCTCGCGCCAGATATGATCGCCTCACTGCGTGCCCTATTGCACAACACGGTCTCACCAACAATCCTCGAAGCAGGCAGTAAAATCAATGTCATACCCGCCGAAGCAACTGCGCGGATTGACGGTCGGCTCGCCCCTGGTCAGACAGATAAGAGCTTTGAAGCCGAAATCCGATCCTCGATTGGAGACGAGATTGACCTCATCGTAGATCAATACAGCCCCCCCTTAGAGGCGAGTACAAATTCGCCCCTATACGAAACCATCGTCCAGGTCATGGCAGAACGAGACCCAGACGCCACCGTAGTCCCCGCGCTGATGAGTGGGGGCACAGATGCCAAGCATATTTGTCCGCGCTGGCCCCACGTACAGGTTTACGGATTTATGCCCCATCGGCAAGTGCGGGAAGAAAAAGAAATGAATTTGATACACGGTCATAACGAACGCACCTCAGTCGAAAATCTCGTCTTTGCAACGCGCATTTTATACGATATTGTCACGCGATTTTGCGGATCTTCAACCGGAGAAAAGGCATGAAAATTCTGGTGACAGATTATGCCTGGGCAAATCTGGACGTCGAAAAAAGTGTCCTGAGTGAAATCGGTGCCGAACTCATTCCCGCACCCGATGGCGAAGAAGAAACACTCGTCCGTCTGGCGCAGGGATGTCAGGGCATTATGACATGCTGGGCGCAAACAACGCGCGCGGTCATCGCATCTGCATTGCCCGAGTTGAAAGTCATCGTGCGGTACGGCGTGGGGTTGGACAATATCGATGTAGCGTATGCAACAGAACGAGGTATCCCCGTAGCCAATGTACCCGACTATTGTTTTATCGACGTAGCCGAACAGACCATGGCCCTGCTACTGGGGCTTTCGCACAAAGTCGCACACTTCGATCGGCTAATCCGCGACGGCACCTGGGATATTCAGGCCGGCTTGCCCTTGCGGCGTTTAACGGGACAGGTACTCGGCTTGATCGGCTTTGGACAAATTGCGCGTGAAGTCGTTCCCCGCGCACGGGCTTTTGGGCTACATGTATTGGCCTACTCGCGGTCTTTAACACAAGAACAAGCGCGTGCCTGTGGCGTCGAAGCTGCGGATTTGGACACCCTGCTTCGCACATCGGATTTTGTATCGCTCCACTGCCCATCTACCGATGAAACGCGAAGCCTGATCAATGCCGACAACCTCGCAAAAATGAAGCCAACAGCGTGTTTGATCAACACATCGCGGGGCGATATTATCGATGAAGCAGCACTACTCACAGCACTAAAAAATAACACCCTTGCGGGTGCTGCCCTCGATGTGCGATGCCAGGAACCGCCCGAAGCAGGGGATCGTTTAATCCACACAGATCGGGTAATTCACAGCCCGCATTCTGCTTTTTATTCTGAAGAATCGATCATTGAATTGCAAAAAAAAGCCGCCTGGGAAGCGCGGCGAGTCCTGACGGGAAAAGCACCCGTGCATCTGGTCAATCCAAAATATGAGAATCAGTAACCAAAGGAGTGTCAGTGTGAGCAAACCAAAAGTCGGTATTGTAATTCGGAAATCGCTCAGAGAAAGAATATTGAGCGACCGAGATTTAGAGAAATTGGAAAGTTTTGCAAATGTGACAATCAACGACGAAGACCGCGATATCGTAGATGGTGAAGCGGCTGAATTTCTAAACGGAATGGACGGGGCAATGACGAGTTGGAACTCGGGAGATTTGACACCCGCCATTCTGGAAGGCGTGCCAACGCTAAAAATTTGGGCTTATGGCGCGGGCACTGTAAAGGGAAAAATCTGCGATGAAGCCTGGGAAAAAGATATTGTGGTAACAAGTGCCGCGCCCGCCATAGCCGATGATGTCGCGGAAATGACCATGGGATTCATGACCATGGGATTGCGCCGGGTATTTACCCTATCACGCGCCATGCGAGAAGGCGAAAAAAAACCGGGCAAGACCGAATCCCGCTCGCTATATCGGCGCACAATCGGCGTCATCAGCGCCAGCCAGGTCGGGCAGCGCGTGATGCGGTTGTTGCAACCTTATCAGACGCGCACATTGCTCTACGACCCCTTTGTCTCGCCAGAGCGAGCAGAGGAATTTGGCGCAGAAGTCGCGGACCTGGAGACAATAGCGCGCGAGGCAGAAGTGGTAACCGTTCACGCACCCAAATTGGACGCGACATATCACCTCTGGAATGAGACGCATTTCAAACTCATGCGCGACGACTGCGTATTTATCAATACATCGCGCGGTGCAAATATCGACGAAGCCGCGCTAATCGCAGAATTGCAAAAAGGGCGATTCTCCGCCTTCTTAGACGTAACCGACCCCGAACCGCCTGCTATGGACAGCCCGCTGCGCCGTTTGCCCAACGTGGTCTTAACACCGCATTGCGCCGGGCTACAATCCTATCGCATTGGCGCGCTGGTAGTCGAAGAATTGCGCCGATTTTTTGCAGACGAAGCGCAATTGTTTCAAGTCAAACGAGAAATGCTGGACCGGCTGGCATAGAAAGGATATGATGCAAAAACGCGTAGATTATTTATCCTGGGATGAGTATTTTATGGGCGTGGCCCTGCTATCGGCACACCGAAGCAAAGACCCCAATACACAGGTGGGCGCGTGTATTATCAATGAAAAAAAGAAAATCGTGGGCATTGGTTACAACGGATTGCCCATTGGATGTTCGGACGATGAGTTTCCCTGGGGCAGAGAAGGCGACTTTCTCGATACAAAATATCCTTATATCTGCCATGCAGAATTAAATGCAATTTTGAACAAAATCAGTGCTGACTTGCATGAATGCACGCTTTACGTCACCTTATTTCCGTGCAATGAATGTGCAAAAGTGATTATTCAGTCGGGCATTCGCGAAGTGATATATCTGGCGAATAAATATCCAAATTCCGATTCTGTAAAAGCCACTTACCGCATGTTTGACAGTGCGGGTATTCGCTATCGCGCGTTGGAAGAATACCGGGAGCGCGTTGTCCTTGATTTCAGGGTCTAAGTCATGGCATCTCTGTCACTTCAAGATAGCATGGGCACTAAGGCATTGCCAGGCGCGACCGATTTGAAACGCGCACTCGTCGATATTTTATATCGCAGGCAGTTTGGTGCATTGCTAATTTTTGGTATTGATCCCCCCAATCGGGTGCCCGGGGACAATATGGGACAAGCGCTTAAAGTGCTAAATTCCATTGTTATTCCCGCCCCCAAAAGCTTTCACATAACAGATGACAAAGTCGCCGTGCTTTTTGATGCCGATGATGCGCGTGTTCATAAAATCCCATCATCTCTGCCTGCCGTGATTGCCGAGCAAACAGGACACCGCGTATCTTGCGGTGGTCTTAAAATATCGAGCGAAGATTATGGCCTGCATCCCCAAATGTCCGAGATGATCTTTTCCACTGCCCAATGCGTACTCGCCCGGGCGCAACAACACGCGATCCCGCATGTGGTCTGGTTGACTGAGAAATCCGCAGAGGATATATTATATTTAACGGATATTTCCCTGAACTTTTTTCGAGAAATTGCGCGTATCAACGCCGCGCGAGTGCAAAGAATGACATTGGAATCGCGCACAGATTTTCTGACAGGCCTTTACAATCGGCGCGGTTTTGAAGCGGTATTTACACGTATGGTGCGACGCTCAAATCTCAATGGGAAACCCCTCGCGCTCTACTACATAGATTCCGATTCGCTCAAAGCGATTAACGACAGCAAAGGGCACGATGCGGGCGACCGATTTATTGTAGATTTGGCGCAGGTACTGAACGACATGCTACGCGCATCGGATTTGTTATCGCGGTGGGCAGGAGATGAATTTGCTGCAGTAGTTGAAAATACGTCGCGAGCGCGTGCTTATGCAATCGCCCGCCGTTTGAACCGGGCCGTTAATGAACGCACAGAAGGCACGATATCCATTGGGGTTTATCACGGCGTACCCAAATCAATAGAAGACGCGTTTCGACAAGCAGATGCCGCTCTTTACCGCGTAAAAAACCGCGGGAAAAACGACATAGAACTGGCTGACCCGGTTTAGAAACTCAAAAGGGGGTTACATCGTCTTATAGAAGATGATGAGAAGGATCTGCTCACTTATTTGAAGGAGACATATCATGCCAAAAAAGAAACGCTATGGAATGAATAAATACCAGAAAAGAGCAAAAAAGGTAGGCGAACTTCGGTTGCGGCGAGAAGATATTCCCCATTATCTCGCACTGGCAGAGAGCGACGACCCGGCAGACCGGCACGAAGCCGCTGCCAATTTATGTCCGTGTCATGTGCGGCATCCCGTTCCCGAAATACAGACCGCGCTATTCAAGCTCATGGAAGACCCCGACCCAAACGTGCGCGCCCGCGCCTGGCACACGCTGGAAGATGGCGGCGTACCTGACGATCCGAGAATGGATGAAATTTTTGAACGCGCCCGTCAAAATGAAACCGATAAGACAGTGCTGAACTTCATGCGACAGGTGGAAAACGAAAATTACGCGCACAAGGAACGCACCATGCTCAAGGTCGCAGCCCAATCGGAATACGATCAGACTGGTCGATGCGATTTTTGCGGAACAACCGGCAGGGTAAAAACAGATTTTGACACCGAAATACCCGATAGCGGGCAGATGCGCTTTGCACTGGTATGTGAAGAGTGTGAATAAGAACTGAAAGGATTTTTATTATGATCGAAGGACCATCAGAAATTGAATATCCGTGTCCATGGAATTTTAAAATCATTGGCCGCGAAGAAGAACACATGCGTCGAGCGATTGCAGAAATTGTGGGCGACAGCGATTATACCCTGACCTTTTCAAATCAGAGCAGGCACGGCAAGTATCGCAGCTTAAACCTGGATATGGTCGTCCTCAACGAATCCCACCGCCTCAATATCTTTGAGGCACTCAGACACCATAGCAGTATTCAAATAGTTCTGTAAATCCACCCATTTCCCCTATTTTACCTTGACAATCCACGCTATTTCTTGCACTTTTTACGGCTTGCGATCTTTGCTTATTATGGTGCAGTTGTAGTGAAATTGAACAATCACTACGATTGAGGATTGGAGCAAAAAATGGCTCGCGTACCCAGCAATCGAATTGCGACACATCCCGGTGCTTTGCTACTTGAACAGATTGAGGAAATGGGACTGTCCGTGAATGGTGGTTTGCCCTTAACGCCATCCATAGGGAGAACGAAATGGGCGCATCGAGAATAACCATAACGTTGGATGAGGGGTTGCTCAAACGCCTTGACCATCTCGTGCAGGTGGCTCCTTACTCAAGTCGTAGCCGAGCTATTCAAGAGGCAGTTGAGGACAAGCTCAGAAAGGCGAACAGGGATGACTTTGAGAGGGAACTTGTCAAGTTAGATCCCCAATTTGAGCAGGAAATGGCAGATGAAGGGTTATGTGAGGATGTGCGGGAATGGCCCGAATACTGAGAGGCGATATTGTTTGGGCGGATCTGAACCCTGTTCGTGGACATGAGCAAGCAGGTCGCAGACCGATTGTCGTTATAAGCGATGACAATTTTAATGAACGCTCAGGCACAGTAATCGCAATGGCTATCACGGGCATACCTCAGCGTGCAGGGTTCCCTTTTACTTTAGAGATAACAAGCGTAGAAATGCCCCGGCGTTCCTGGATAAAAATCAGTCAGATTAGAACACTTTCGGTTGAGCGATTGGAAAATAAAATAGGACAGATTTCTGCTCAAGAACTCGACCGCATAGTTGACGGCCTTAACCAATTAATCACGGCGCGGTGATGAAAAAGCCCCATCCTCTAGGGTTTTCTATGTACAATTTTAACTTTAACGTGCAAAATATTGAAGATGGTCAGGGTTTGGGCATTGCGCTGACCGGAATGATCATTGTATTCAGCGTTTTGACATTGATCAGTACATTTATTGTAATATTGCCCAAAATATTGGCTGTTGTAGCAAAGAAATTTCCCGAATCTGCGGGACATCATGGTGTACCCGTACAGGATGAAGACGACGGCTCTGCGCTGGCAGCCATCGGTTTTGTCATGCACATGAGGCGCAGTACCGAAATCAAACAGAAAGTTTAGAACAGTTTTAAGGTAACGGATGGACATATTTTACGATTTTTTGAATACAACTGGATTTGCCAACTTGAGTTTGGGCAATGTCGTTATGATCGCAATCGGCATTGTGTTTATCCACCTGGCGATCACCAGAGATTACGAACCCCTGTTGTTGCTGCCAATTGGTTTTGGCATGATCGTGGGCAACATCCCCGCTATACCGAGCATGGCCCTCGGCGTTTACGACGAAGGCAGTGTCTTGCGCTATATTTACTTCGGCGTGACATCGGGCTTGTTCCCGCCGCTAATCTTTTTGGGAATTGGCGCAATGACCGATTTCTCGACACTGCTCTCCAATCCCAAACTGGTAATGCTGGGCGCAGCGGCGCAAATGGGCATCTTCCTGACCTTAATCGGTGCGCTATATATGGGATTCTCACCATCTGAATCCGGAGCCATCGGAATCATTGGCGGGGCTGATGGACCGACGGCAATTTTCTTATCGGCTAAATTGGCTCCTCATCTTTTGGGTGCAATCGCCATCGCCGCGTATTCGTACATGGCACTCGTACCAGTAATTCAGCCGCCGGTCATGAAACTGCTCACCACAAGACGCGAGCGCCTGATTCGCATGCCCGAACCGCGCAAACCCTCCAAGCGCGAACGCATCATATTTCCGATAGCTGGCTTCTTAATTGCAACCTTAATTGCACCGGGCGCATTGACCCTGCTGGGCATGTTGTTTTTTGGCAACTTGCTAAAAGAGAGCATGGTCACAGACCGATTGGCAGAATCCGCACGCACGGCAATGGTCGATATTGTGACAATCTTACTCGGTTTTTCCGTGGGCGCCAGCACAGAGGCACAGACATTTTTGACCCCTGATTCGCTTTTGATTTTTGGCCTGGGCGCGCTATCTTTTGCAGTGGCTACGGCCAGTGGCGTCCTATTTGCGAAGTTGATGAACGTGTTGACAAAAGAAAAAATCAATCCCCTGGTAGGTGCCGCAGGCGTATCGGCAGTACCCGATTCTGCGCGCGTCGTGCAAATGGTGGGGCAACAAGAAGATGCACACAATTTTTTGTTGATGCACGCCATGGCACCCAATGTGGCCGGCGTGATAGGCTCGGCTGTTGCCGCGGGGATTTTGTGGTCGGTACTGGTTCAGTAGGCACTGCATTTGGCGAAGGATTTTAAATATGGCAAAGAAAAAAGTAATATTTATGAATACGGCATTTCGCGATGGCTTTCAGTCCGTTTATGGCGCGCGCGTGTTCACACCCGACTTTTTACCTGCGGTAGAGGCCGCACGCGAAGCTGGAATTGATTATCATGAAGCGGGTGGCGGGGCGCGATTTCAATCCCTGTACTTCTATTGCAATGAAGACGCATTTGCAATGACCGATGCCTTCCGCGAAGCCGCAGGACCAGAGGCCAATTTGCAGACCCTGGCCCGCGGCGTGAATGTGGTAGGGCTGGAATCGCAGTCGAGCGACATCATCAAGCTACACGCCGAATTATTCAAAAAACACGGCATTACGACCATCCGCAATTTTGACGCCCTCAACGATGTCAACAATTTGATCTACAGCGGGCAGTGCATCGCAGATGCGGGATTGCACCATCAAGTATGCGTGACATTGATGGAATTGCCACCCGGCTGCACCGGAGCACACGATGCGGATTTTTATGAACAAACACTCCGCGAAATTTTAGACGCCGATATTCCATATCACTCGGTGTGTTTCAAAGATGCTTCGGGTACAGCCGTGCCGGCAAAAGTATATGAAACCATTAAACGGGCGCGTCAACTGCTACCCGACGGCACATTTATCCACTTTCACACCCATGAAACAGCCGGGATCAGCGTGCAGGCCAATCTGGCCGCGCTGGAAGCGGGAGCCGATGCCATTGACCTGTCGCTGGCACCGTGTTCAGGGGGCACATGCCAGCCCGATATCCTGGTCATGTGGCACGCTCTTCGCGGCACAAACTACGACCTGGACATCGACATAGAGAAAGTCCGCGACGCCGAGGAAGTATTTAAAGAATGCATGGCGGATTACTTTTTGCCGCCAGAAGCCACGGCAGTTGAACCCATGATCCCCTGGAGTCCGATGCCGGGCGGCGCGCTCACGGCCAATACGCAGATGTTGCGCGACAATGGCATCATGGACAAATATCCCGACATGATCAAAGCCATGGGCGACGTGGTGGAGCGGGGTGGTTTTGGCACATCTGTCACACCCGTGTCGCAATTCTATTTCCAACAGGCATTTAACAATGTGATGTTTGGTCCCTGGCAGAGAATCGCCGAACCTTATGGGCAAATGGTACTCGGCTATTTTGGCAAAACCCCTGTGCCACCCGACCCCGAAGTTATAAAAATCGCGTCAAATCAACTGGGACTTGAACCCACAGATCAGCCGCCCCTCGAACGCAATGATGCCGATCCCGAAAAAGGAAGAGATGCCGCGAAAAAACTGTTGGACGCCGAGGGAATTGAGGCGACGGATGAGCACATCTTTATCGTAGCGACATGCGGCGATAAGGGAATGGATTTCTTGAAAGGCGATGCCGAAATCGGCGTGCGGAAAATCGAAAAGCAGGATGACGCACCCGTACCAGTTGCCGACGGCGCAGCAGAATATAAGCTACAGGTCAATGGCAAAGCCGTGCGCGTGCAAATTGACGGCAATATTGCCACCGTAAATGGCACAGCTTATACAGTGGATATAGAAGATACAGTATCTACACAGGCGTCAACACCCACCAATGCCGAACCCGTAAGCGCGCAAATGCCAGGAAAAGTCATTCGGATTCTGAAACACGCAGGGGATCAAGTCCAGGCGGGCGAAGCGATCCTCATTTTGGAAGCCATGAAAATGGAAGTCCAGATCACCTCTCCAAATGCGGGCACAGTCGTCGAAATGCCCGTCAACGTCGGCGATCAAGTATCCAATGGCCAGACCCTTGCGATGGTGGGATAAAAAGAAGTGTGAAGTAAGCCTTCAGCGACCAGCAGTCCACCCCAGCCTCTAAACCGCTGCGACATCGCCTGCCCAAATCTCATTCACCCGACCATCTGACCCGCGCAACAAAAGCTGACCACAGTCGCCAAACCCCGCGAGAACACCCGTTTTTGCATCATCACCTTCGCCAACCGAAATCTCCTCACCCATATAAATACATCGGTGTTCCCATGCCGCGCGAAGGGCTGAAAAACCCTCGCTTTCCCACCGGTCAATCCACGGAGCAGTAGCTGTGAGGATTCGCGCGAGCACCTGTTCGAGATCGTATTCGCGTCCCGTTTCAAGACGCATAGAAGTAACGGGACGGTCAATAAGAGCCGCGGTCGCCGCATCCATATTCACGTTGAGACCAATACCAACGACAATAGCCGTACCATCGGACTGTTTTTGGTCGCTGCGCTCTAGGAGCATACCACAAACTTTAGCGCCGTCGATCAAAACATCATTGGGCCACTTAGTTTGCGCACTGATGCCATAAGTTTTCAGCGCATCCGATACACCCAGCGCAATGGCAATAGGCAGAGAAGTCAGTTGGGAAAATGCGGCTCTTGTAATGAGAAGAAAGGAAAACGTCAAATTCTCATTGGCACGAGCGATCCATTGACGCTGATAGCGCCCGCGTCCAGCAGTCTGTTCCCGTGCTGCGAGAACAAAGCCAGAAGAAAACCTCTCACCTTTAGATAAACGTTGGAGTAGATGCGTATTGGTCGAAGCGAGTTGATCGTGCCATTCAGGGGATAAAAAATTCATAGAAATAGGTCGCATCGTGGAATGTGATAAAATCTGGTCTCCTGTGATCAGGTATTATCACATTTTTTTTGTTTGTCTCATAAAGAGCAAACACACGTCTGCCTGTTTGCCCACTTGACAATAGAATGGGAATGCCACATACTTCACAAGGGCAGACGTAAAAACAGGCGCAGAGGAGTGCCTGTGTGTCTGCCCATCACCGTACCTGCCCACTGTCTTAAACATTTTAACAACTGGAGCCTGCTTATGAAAACCATTTTATTCGCGCTGGTATTGAGTCTATTGGTTGCTGTACCCATAGCATCGGATCAGCCCAATTACAAAGGGCATGCGATTTCGATGTACGGCGACTTAAAATACGGGCCAGACTTCAAGCATTTTGAGTACGCCAACCCCAACGCCCCCAGGGGTGGCACTGTAAAAATGAGTGCCAGCGGCACCTATGATTGCTTGAATCAATTCATTCTCAAAGGCGTGTCGGCTTATGCGCTGGGTTTGATCTACGATTCATTGACAGAGCGCTCGCTGGATGAGCCTTTCTCCGAATACGGTTTGCTCGCAGAGTCCATTGAGGTGCCGCCCGATCGCTCATGGGCACTCTTCACACTGCGCTCTGGAGCGCGCTGGCACGACGGCAAACCCATTACTCCGGAAGATGTCGTTTTTACTTTTCAAACGATTCAAACCAAAGGCCATCCTTTTTATCGCAATTATTACGCGGATATAAAACAGGTTGAAAAGATTGGCGAACGCCAGGTGAAATTCACTTTTTCAGCAAAAGACAATCGGGAATTGCCCCTCATTGTCGGGCAAATGGCGATCTTGCCCAAACACTATTGGGAAGGCAAAAATTTTGAAGACACAACTCTGAAACCACCGCTCGGCAGCGGACCTTACAAAATTGAAGCACATGACCCCGGGCGATCCATCACATATCGGCGCATCGAAAATTATTGGGGCGCGGATCTGCCTGTAAAAAAGGGTCGTTATAATCCGGACGTAATTCACTACGATTATTACAAAGACAGAACCGTAGCAACCGAAGCACAAAAAGGCGGCGAATTTGATTTCACCTTGCAGAATACTTCCAAGTCCTGGGCAACCGCGTACGATATTCCGGCTGTAGCTGAAGGCAGACTGGTAAAGGAATTAATCCCGCACGAAAATGGAACCGGGATGCAGGGATTCTGGTTTAACACGCGACGCAGCAAATTTGCCGATCCCAAAGTGCGACACGCACTCGCCCATGCATTTGATTTTGAATGGACCAATACCAATTTATTCTACGGACAATACGCGCGTTCGACGAGTTATTTTTCCAATACAGAACTCGCCTCGTCGGGACTGCCCCAGGGGCAGGAACTCGAAATTCTGCAAGCATTTCGAGGACAGATCCCCGAAGAAGTATTTATCGCAGAATACAAACCACCCACAACAGATGGATCGGGCAATATTCGCCAGAATTTGCGCGTGGCCGCACGAATGTTAAAAGCAGCCGGATGGTCCGTAAAAGAAGGAAAACTCACCAACGATGCATCTGGCGAAACAATGATGATTGAATTTTTAATCAACAATTCGCCTGCCTGGGAGCGCATTGTGGGTCCCTATATCCAAAACCTGGAGCGACTCGGCGTAGAAGCGACGATTAAAATTGTAGATACATCGCAATATCAAAATCGCGTTCAAGAATACGATTTTGATGCTATTGTAAGCCTCAGGGGTCAGTCGTTAAGCCCCGGCAACGAACAGCGCGGTTACTGGACATCGGCAGCTGCGGATGAATCCGGTACGAGAAATTATGCGGGCATTAAAGACCCCGTCGTAGATGCGCTGGTAGATCAGCTAATCAACGCGCCCGATAGAAAAACCCTGGTGGCGACCACCCGGGCATTGGACCGCGTCCTATTGTGGGGTCACTACGTGGTACCCCACTGGCATATTCGCGCACACCGCGTAGTGTACTGGAACAAATTTGGCAAACCCGATATTTCGCCCAAATACATGCCGCAACCCGGGCAGTACTTCCCCGATACATGGTGGGTCGATGCGGCAAAAGAAGCGGCGTTAAAGAAAAATTAAGTATCATGGGATCCTATATTTTAAGACGCTTTTTACTATTTTTCCCAACGCTACTCGGCGTAATGGTGATCAATTTTTTGATCATTCAGGCCGCGCCCGGTGGTCCTGTTGAGCAAGCTATTGCGCAGATACAGGGACACGATGTGGATGCATCTGCCCGCGTGGGCGGCGATGGGGGAGAAATATCCTCATCTCAAACCCAGCGACAGCGCAGTGAGGGATCGACGAGCAAATACCGCGGCGCGCAAGGGCTTGACCCCGAACTCATCGCAGAATTGGAGCGGATGTATGGCTTTGACAAACCGGCTCATGAGCGCTTCTATCAAATGATAGTGCGCTATTTGCAATTCGACTTTGGCGAAAGTTTTTATCGCGATCAAACCGTTGTCGATATCGTACTGGACAAAATGCCCGTATCCATTTCCCTCGGCTTGTGGACAACATTGCTCGTTTATCTGATCTCAATTCCACTGGGTGTGACCAAAGCCGTACGCGACGGATCCAAATTCGATGTGTGGACATCGGGCGTGATCGTCATAGGCAATGCCGTGCCGGGATTTATGTTTGCGATCTTCTTAATTGTGTTATTTGCTGGCGGCAGTTATTTCAACTTTTTTCCACTGCGGGGACTGATCTCCCCCGAATGGGATCAGTTTGGCCTATTTCACAAAATCACCGATTATTTCTGGCACCTCGCACTGCCCATCGCATCCATGGTCATTGGTGGATTCGCCGGGCTGACCCTCCTGACAAAAAATTCGTTTCTGGACGAAATCAACAAACAATACGTCATGACGGCGCGGGCAAAGGGATTGGAAGAGCGTCGCGTATTGTACGGGCACGTTTTTCGCAATGCAATGCTCATTGTAATCGCGGGATTCCCGAGTGCATTTGTCAATATCTTGTTTACCGGTTCGCTATTGACCGAGATAATCTTTTCACTCGATGGATTGGGCCTCCTGGGCTATGAAGCAACGGTCAACCGCGATTATCCAATCATGTTTGCCACGCTTTACTTTTTTACCCTACTGGGATTGGTGATGCAATTGGTAAGTGACTTGACTTATACACTGGTAGATCCGAGGATTGATTTTGAAAGCCGAGAAGTATAACACTCGCACCGGGCGCGAAGACCGGTTTTGGGGTTTTCAGATTTCGAGCCTCACGCGCCGACGCCTGGACAATTTTAAGGCAAATCGCCGCGGCTATTATAGCCTGTGGATTTTTCTCGTCCTGTTCGGATTGAGCTTGCCAGCAGAATTTATCGCCAATGACAAACCCCTTTTGGTTCGGCACAAGGGGGTGTTTTATTTTCCGGTATTAAAAGCCTATCCCGAAACGCTTTTTGGCGGCGATTTTGAAACCGAGGCAGAGTACCGAGATCCGTTTGTACAAGAACTAATTGAAAAAGACGGATGGATCATCTGGCCTCTGGTGCCATTTCGATACGATACAATCAATTACGACCTCAAACATCCAGCCCCTGCACCACCTTCTATACAAAATTATCTGGGCACCGATGATCAGGCACGCGATGTAACTGCGCGATTGCTCTACGGATTTCGGTTATCGGTCTTATTTGCCCTCGCCCTCACAGTATTCAGCTCTGTGGTAGGCATTGCAGCCGGCGCAGTGCAGGGTTATTTGGGAGGGTGGGTCGATCTCATTTTTCAAAGATTTATCGAAATTTGGGGCGGGTTGCCAACCCTGTTTATCCTCATTATTATCGCCAGCATTATTGAGCCCACTTTCTGGACGCTCTTAATCATTATGCTACTATTTTCATGGATGCGCCTGGTCGGCGTGGTGCGAGCCGAGTTCTTGCGGGCGCGCAATTTCGATTTTGTACGCGCCGCACGCGCCCTGGGCGTCAATGACTTGACAATAATGTGGCGGCACGTTTTGCCCAATGCCATGGTGGCAACCCTGACCTTCTTACCCTTTGTGCTGGTGGGATCTGTCACGGTATTGACCTCGCTGGACTTTCTGGGTTTTGGTCTCCCGCCCCCCTCTCCCTCGCTGGGAGAATTGCTCAACCAGGGCAAGCGCAATCTGCAGGCCCCCTGGCTGGGTCTGTCTGGATTTTTTGTCCTGGCAATTATGTTATCGCTACTCGTATTTATCGGCGAGGCCGTGCGCGATGCATTTGACGTCCGCAAGACCCTGTCGCAAACGGAGGGCAATAGCGCGTGAGCTTATTAAACGTTCAAAATTTGGGCGTGCATTTTCAGCTCGAAGACCAAGTTGTCGAAGCAGTGCGCGGCGTATCATTTCACATTGAAAAAGGCGAAACCGTCGCGCTGGTAGGCGAATCCGGCTCGGGCAAATCTGTCTCGGCACTTTCCGTATTGCAATTGCTTCCCTATCCGCGCGCCTCACATCCACACGGCAGCGTGCGATTTGACGGAGAAGAAATGCTGGGCGCGCCGCAAGAGCGACTGCAACAACTGCGCGGCGACCGCATTGCGATGATTTTTCAGGAGCCGATGACCTCACTGAATCCGCTACATACAATTGAAAAACAGATCGGCGAAACCCTGATGTTGCACCGCAAAATGACGCGAGAACAAGCGCGGGAACACACAATAAACTTATTGCAAAAAGTACACTTGCCCGACCCCGAAACGCGCCTCAAATCCTATCCCCACCAGCTATCGGGCGGTCAGCGGCAACGCGTGATGATCGCCATGGCCCTGGCTAATGAGCCGGATTTACTCATCGCCGATGAGCCTACAACTGCACTGGATGTGACGATTCAAGCGCAAATTTTGAAATTGCTCAAAGACCTGCAAGACGAATTTGGCATGGCGATTTTGCTCATCACGCACGACCTGACAATCGTTCGGCATGTCGCGGATCGCGTCTATGTGATGACACAGGGAAAAATTGTAGAAAAAGGAAACACCGCGCGCATCTTCGAGCAACCGCAACATGTGTACACGCAAAAACTTCTGAATGCACAGCCAAAGGGAACAGCAACCGCGCTAAACGGATCGACACCCATCGTAGTCGAGGCAGATAATCTGAAAGTGTGGTTCCCCATTCAGCGGGGATTTTTGCGGCGAACCATCGGGCATATAAAAGCCGTAGATGGCATTTCAGTAACCATTCGCGCCGGGCATACCGTCGGCGTTGTCGGCGAATCCGGATCGGGCAAAACAACATTGGGATTGGCCCTGTTGCGGTTGCTGAGCAGTCAGGGACCGATTGAGTTTAATGGACACGGCATTCAAAACCTGCCGAGCAAGACACTGCGCCCCTTAAGGCGGGAGATGCAAATTGTTTTTCAAGACCCCTTTGGGTCCTTAAGCCCGCGCCTATCGGTCTTTCATATTATAGCCGAGGGGTTGCGGGTTCACAACATGGGAGAAAACGATCACAAACGCCGAGACCTCGTAGCAGAAATAATGGATGAAGTAGGACTTGAACCCGAAATGATGGACCGATTTCCACACGAGTTCTCTGGCGGCCAACGGCAGCGCATCGCCATTGCGCGCGCCATGGTATTGCGTCCCCGATTTGTGGTCCTGGACGAACCCACAAGTGCGCTGGACATGACCGTGCAATCGCAAATTATCGACTTGCTCCGGCGCTTGCAAAAAGACCACGATCTGGCTTATTTATTCATCAGCCACGATTTGCGGGTCGTGCGCGCACTGGCCAATGAACTCGTCGTAATGAAGGATGGCATCGTTGTAGAACACGGCGCAACAGAAACCGTATTTGCAAATCCACAAACGGATTATACGCGAGAACTGATTACAGCGGCATTTGATATCGATATTGTTGAAAGCAACCACTGACCCGTCTGGCTGTGAGGAGGCAAAATGGTCTATTTCGATTGACCGACTAGCTCATATCCCAAATCGTTTAAAAGATTTCCCGTTAATGCCTGAAATTTTTCAACTTGTGATTGTGTAAGGATTTTCTTCCATTTATCTATGAGCGAAGGATCTGGAGGCCTCAGGATATTTTTGTGATACTCTTTTCGTGCATCCCAGGAAGGATTTTTGGTCATTGACCGAAAGCGATCTTGACCATCATAATTGAAATAATCCAGCATTCTTTGATCAATGGATTCACCAATAAATCCACAAATTTTTTGAAGTTCAGGAAAAAAATCAGAAACAAAATCTTCATATCTCACTTCTAAGAAATTTTCAACGCAATCAGAATCTACTCTACACTTTGTGATTCTTTTGCTCCACCGATATGCTGCTTCTTCTATTGTTTTAGGCCCCCAAGAAAGGTTAAGCCAAGACGCTGCAACAGCTCTCCCATCACGGAAGATATGAATGATATAAGCGGAAGGCCAAATATCAATGATTTTTGGTATAATCTCTGAATAACCAGGAGTATTATCGCCCCATCGAGGTTTGACAGATACCTCTGTAAAACAGTTGTAGAACTCATTCATTACATTACATACATTTAATTTTGAATGCCTTTTTAATCTTTTATATAACATCCTTTCAGAGATTGAGAAATCGTCCCATCTTTCATGTTTCGTGAATATGTAAGCCAAGGTCCGGGCATCTTGGGTAACTTTTAAGACATCTTGAATCTGAAATAGAATAGTGGTCTCAGGCGTGATAACAATATTAGGATGGGAACTTAGTACTGAAGCGAGTAAGGTAGTTCCACATCTCTGCGTTCCTACTATAAAAATTGGATTGTAACAATTGGTATTTTGATTCACTGGCGTTACCCCGCTTTAGATGCTGTTGCCGAATTGGTCGAGAGGGAGTCTATGGTTGGAAAAACGGCTGTGCGAACCAGGCCGCGGCTACCGTATAGAACCACTACGGCACATGCTTTGCAAGGATCTCGCGTTCGATGCACAACTGCTTAAACAGATATATGCAACATGTGTGCCAATGTGAATTTCTAAAATAATAAATGCGTGTAAATTATTATTATTATTTTACATAGAGATTATTATCGAGAAAAAGGCAGACTGAATACCGAATTAAGAGGTGAAAACATCGTTCACTTTGTCTCTTTTCGATTGAACATTATTTATTCTTTAATTCGCATTGACAATCGCGTTCTTGAATGTCAATCTGTGACACTGTGCCTATATTAGTTAAAATGGGAAGCCAAATGAATCAACTCATTGATCAAAACGGTCAAATTATTCCGCTCACTTCACTAACAGAGTGGGAAGAAAAGCGCGCGAAAATTATAGACGCAGCGCAGGAAATCATGGGTCTCTTGCCGGGAGACGAAAAGCGATGTCCTCTCGCTATAGATCTGGTAGAAGAAGTAGATTGCGGCACTTATATAAGGCGGATGATCACCTACGCCGCAGAACCCGGCGACCGCGCACAGGCGTATTTGCTAATCCCAAAACAGGCTTTAGACGGACGCGCGTGTCCAGCCGTCTTGTGTCCGCACCCGACGCATGCGACATTGGGATACAAAACCGTCGTGGGATTGGGCGACCGCCCCAATCGGGCCTATGCCAGCGAATTGGCCGAGCGCGGCTTTGTCACCATAGCACCATCCTATCCCATGCTGGCGGAATATTGGCCTGATGTATTCGGTCTGGGCTATGAAAGCGGAACCCTGAAGGCGATCTGGGACAACATCCGGGCAATTGATTTACTGGAAACACTGCCGTATGTAAAACGGGGACCCGTCGGGGCAATCGGGCACTCACTGGGCGGGCACAATTCGGTCTATACTGCCGTCTTTGAGCCGCGCATCGGCGTTGTGGTATCGAGTTGTGGATTGGATTCCTACATAGACTACAAAGACGGAAATCTCGCTGGATGGACACAGGATCGGTATATGCCCAAATTGAAAAATTACGTCCATCGCCTGTGGGATATACCCTTTGATTTTCACGACCTGATCGCGGCTCTGGCACCCCGCCCCTGTTTTATTGCCGCGCCACTGCGCGATAGCAATTTCAAATGGCAAAGTGTAGATGCTGTTGTCAACGCTGCCTCTCGCGTGTATGCCCTTTACGATGCAACAGAAAATCTAATTGTCGAACACCCCGATTGCGAACACGATTTTCCCAACGCCATGCGCGAACAAGCGTATCAATTATTTGAAAAACACCTTTGATGACTCGAGAGACCCCATGCAAAGCAAAGTCGCTGTCCTCCGCACATCGCCGCGTACGGTTTTTGAAGACTACCACCGCCTGCTCAATCTGGCGGATTACCAGAATATAATTGCCAAAGAGGTGGAAACCGCGCTCAAAATCAACATTTCCTGGCACTTTTTCTTTCCCGGATGTTCCACAACACCATGGCAACTCGATGGTGTTATTCGCGCCATGAAACGGGACGGCTACGATCCCGACCTCATTCACGGTTGCCACAACCGAACCGTGGTCATTGACGCGCATTTGGGCGAAAAAGAAAACAAACACCTCCCCGTCATCGAAGCGCACGGCTTGAAAAATATACACCTCTACGAAGGCGAAGAATGGATCAACGTACACGACGCAGTAGGCGACCTCGCCGCAAAATTTCTCTGCTTGAACGACGTCTATCCCAAAGGCTTTCACATTCCCAAACGCTTTATCGGTGAAAACATCATCCATTTCCCCACCGTCAAAACCCATGTCTTTACCACCACCACAGGCGCCATGAAAAATGCCTTTGGCGGCCTGCTCAACGAACGCCGTCACTGGACGCATCCCGTCATACACGAAACCCTCGTCGATCTGCTCATGATACAAAAGAAAATCCACCGCGGTGTCTTCGCAGTTATGGACGGCACCTTTGCAGGCGATGGCCCCGGCCCGCGCTGTATGATCCCCCACACCAAAAACGTCATTCTCGCCAGTGCCGACCAGGTCGCCATTGACGCAGTCGCCGCCAAAATGATGGGCTTTGATCCGCTTTCAATCAAATACATCCGCATGGCACACGACCTGGGCCTCGGATGCGGAGATCCCTCCCAAATCGAAATTGCAGGTGATCTATGCGCCGCAGAAGAAAATTGGGACTTTGTCGGCCCGTACAAAAAAATGACCTTTGCCTCTAAAATGCAGCACAAGATCTACTGGGGGAGCCTCAAAAAACCCATCGAATGGTCGCTCAAAACCATCCTCGCCCCCTGGGCTTATATGGCTTCAGTGCTCTACCACGACAGTTTCTGGTATCCTTTCCACGCGAAAAACAAAATGCAAGATGTGCTAAACAGCGACTGGGGCCGCCTCTTCCGCAACTGGGAACACCTCACCCCCAACGCGCAGGGCTTTCCCGATGTGGGCGACGCTTCTTCCAAACTCAAAAAAACAAACCTGCAAGCCCTATGGGATTCGCTCGGCATCTTGCGCGATTGCATTGTCGAAGCCCCCGAGTTCCTCCAGTCCCGCAAAAGAGAAAATACCCTGCACGCCCATGACCGAAAACATTAACCGCTTATTCCGCAATAAACTACCAGAACAGCGCATTGCAAAAATCGAAACACTCTCCGAAACTCGGGCGCACACAGTCTGGAAAGTCACGACTGACCGCTCGGTATTTGCGGTAAAACACCACATCTTTGCGCCGCTCACACGCGACAAACCATACCACTTGCTCGCCGTTGAACAAAAGGTTACAGATCTCCTCCTCTCCAATGGCGTATCGGTCCCCCGCATCATCGCGACCGACCACGACATGGTCATCTACGAATGGTGCGGCAATCACACCCTCGACGACATCTGCCAGACCGCTGATCCCAGACCATTTGCACACAGCGTCATCAACACCCTTTGCGCTCTTGAAAAAGCATTTTACAAACACAGATCCAAATTCACCCCGCACATCGCACCCGGATGCAGCGCAGATGATTTGCGCGAACAGTGGCATGGCACGACCCAATCGCTCACAGAAACGCTTCCCCATCTCGTAACGCGCGACCCCAATGCCCCAGATCTTCTATCGATCTGGAAAACCCTCACAACCGAACTTATCCTGGCACTGCCAGTACTCGGCCCCACCGACTACAACGCCCGCAATATCGCCTGCCCAAATCCAGCTACAGCAACAGTTCTCGAACTCGCCAAAATTGGCTATGATTGGCCCGAACGTCGCCTGATACAATACACGACATCGCTCGGCGCGCACAATCCCCGCGGCCGCATTGTTGGTCTCCTCACACCATCGCTTGCGCGACACTATGCACATTTTGCATCAAAATTGTACTCAACTCCGCCTGAAACCATCCTTCTGCGCCTCAATGCACATCACCTCATCTATCACCTGTTCGCAGCCCATATATGCCTGACAACGCCACACTGGCAAAATATCAAAACCCGCATAGCACAACACAAAAGCCAGATAGCCTATCCCCTATCCGACCACCCCCTGATAAACAAATTCCGCGCGTATTTTAAAAAATAAAGGCGATCCCATTTCCCGGGACCGCCATTCCTATCCGCTACAACACATGCCTTGCACCTACGCAATATTTACCACCCGCTCAAAAATCTCCCGCGTCTGTGCCATATCTTTCTTCAAAACATCTTCAAACACCTCAGCCGTATCAAACCCCATAGCCCGGGCCACTGCTGTCAACGCCCGGTCTTCGGTGGGCAAGTGGGTGCGTGCCTGCTCGTCCTGACGCCTGATCACTTTTTCAACAGTACGCAAAAACACATACGCTTGCTGAAGACGTTGTGCATCTTCAGCCTCTAAAAACCCGCCTTCGACCAATCTTCTCAGTGCCTCAAGCGTATTGGCACTGCGCAACTCCGGATGATCTTTGGTGAACTTCAACTGCAAAATTTGTGCAATAAACTCAATATCCACAATCCCCCCCGCATCTGTTTTGATACTCAAAACTTTACGGGATCTTTGCCCATCTTTGCGCTCCATCTTCTTGCGAATATCCAGCATTGTAGCTACCTCTTCATCCGAAAACCCGCTACCCACAATAAAAGGCTCAAACAAATTCAGCAGCTTTTCTCCCAGAACCGCATCGCCAGCAACGACCCTGCTACGAGACAGTGCCATGCGCTCCCACGTTGACGCGCGCGTCTCCAAATAGCGACCATAAGATTCCAAAGACAGTGCCAAAAGCCCGCTTGCTCCCTCGGGCCGCAACCGCGGATCCACTGGATAGAGCTTCCCCTGCGGCGTATTCTGCTCCAGCATCGCGATCATCTGCTGTGCCAGATCGATGAAAAATTGCAAATTCCCCTGTAGCCTCGCGCCATCTGTTTCGCCATCCTCGCCATATACAAATACGATATCCAGGTCCGAACCAAAGCTCAATTCGCCCCCACCCATCTTACCCAGGCCCAACACCACAAACCCGACCTCCTCACCGCTGCTATTGCGCGGCACCCCGCGCTTTTCAATCAACCGCGCATAAACCACCTCATAAACCCCCTGCACAACCGCATCGGCCAACATCGTCAGCGCCTCAAATGTTTCAAACGTATCGGTCAAACCCACGAGATTGCGCGTGCCAAAGCGCAGCAACTCGCGATTTTTTACAGCATTTATCCCCCCCGCCAACTCGGGCGTATCGCCATACCGCTCAACCTGTGCACGAAACTGTTCACGCAAAGCGTCCATACCCGGACTGAGATGCAAAACCTCTGCTTCTGGATCCAGATACAAAACCTCTGGGCGAACCAGCCAATCGAGCAATCCGGGGTTACGCCTTATCACCTGCACCAGAAATTGGCTGCCAACACACAGCGACAACATCAATTGGCGAAACCCCTGATTGGAAGCCAAAATTCGGAAAAACATATCGCCCGCGCCATAAGCAGACACCAGACTCTCCAGATTGCTCAACCCCTGATCGGGATCGGCGGACTCCTGAAGTGCTTGCATCAATGCCGGTGCCAGTTCTGTAAAACTCTGACGCGCCCGTGTCCCCCGGATCCGCGGCACATGCCCAAAAGCCAGATAAACGAGATTGCGATGTGCCTCGCCCGGTCGATCAAACCCAATATCTTCTAACAACCCAATAGCCTCCGCATCGCCTATTTCCATATTTACCAGCGCGCCTATGGAACGCCCCTCGCTTTCTCGCGCCTCAGTAAAGACCTGGGCATACACCTCCTGCACAGCCTTCAAATGGGCATTCAGCATTTTGCGATACGCCTCAGCAGATCCCATATCCATCGTGCGTGCCAATACGCCCTGTTCATCCTCCCCTTCGGGCAGCGAATAATCACTGCGGTTGTGCATCATCTGCAAGCGGTGTTCCAAACGCCTGAAAAATACATAAGCATCCCTTAGCTGATCAGCCTCCTTACCCGACAGCGCAGATACCCGTTGCAACTGCCGGATAGCCTCGAGCGTATTGTCCGAACGCGCATTCTCGTGTATGCGCCCCACCAGCAATTGCAAACACTGCACAATAAACTCGATATCCCGGATGCCACCCGAGCGCAACTTCAAATGCGTTTCGCGCTGCCCCTTACTTCCAATCTGATCTTCAATGCGCGCCTTAATGCGGTTGATCTCAGTTGCCGGACTGGTATCAAAATAGCGCGGAAAAACAAAGGGTTCTACCATCTTCAAAAAACGCTGCCCCAGATGTTCAGACCCGGCACAACAACGGGCCTTAATCAGCATCTGCCGCTCCCACAATTCGCCCCGCCGCATATAATAGCCCTCATATCCGGCAAGAGGCATCACGAGCGCGCCAGCCGCGCCATCGGGACGCAGACGCATATCCATGCGATACAAAAATCCCTCTGGCGTCACCTCTGTTGCCGCACGCACAATTTGCTCACACAATCGGGAGAAAAACTCCTGATTGGTCACAGACCGTTCACCATCCGTATTGCCCTCGGCGCTATAGACAAACATCAAATCGATATCCGAACTAAAATTAAGCTCCATACCGCCCAACTTCCCCAGCCCAAAAATCGCAAAATCCACGGGCTGTCCATCGCCATTTTGCGGCCTGCCATAACGCGCTTGCAGATCGGGCAGCAAAATATCAATCATCTTTTGCAAACACACATCCGCCAAAATCGACAAATCAGCCGCAACATATTGAATGGCGCGCCCACCAGCCAAATCGCCCACGCCAATACGCAACAACTCGCGTCGCGCACTTCGCCGAACAGCATTGAGCTTGTCTTCACGCGTATCTACAGCCTCGACAGCCCGATCAAAAGACGCCAGCAATTGTTCTTTATCACATGACTCCGCGAAGTGGTCGGGGGCATCTGTCAACCAGTCCAAAATATCGGGATCGCGCACCAGCATATCAGCCATAAAAGGGCTACCGCCCAAAACGCACAACAACATGCGACACAACTCGGAATGTTCCTTGAGCGTATGCAAAAACGACGCGTGACCAGCCTGCACAATGCGCACAAAATTATGCAGCGCCATATCGGGGTCGGGCGCATCGATCAACGCAGAAGAAAAATTATCGGGGAGTTGACCATCAGCCTCTAAGCCAGCCAACTCTTCGAGATTGTGCAACGCGCGTTCAACATCTCGAAATCCCGCCTGTACAAACGCGTCTTGTGTGTCGGATGTGTCAAAATCAAAAATGTTCATGATGGATATCCAATACGACGGGCGAAAGATCTTTCGCCCCTACAATCATCTGCGTTTATCTGCGTTCATCCCTGCTTACACCCGCAGGGACATGCCTGCGGATCACAACGCCGCTTCTCCTGTCTCTCGCGTGCGAATGCGGATCGCTTGCTCAACGGTACTCACAAAAATTTTCCCATCGCCCACTTCACCTGTGCTGGCGGTTTCCAGGATAGCTTCAATCGCGTTTTCCAACTCGTCGTCAGCAACCACCAGTTCAAGTTTGAGTTTTGGCAAAAAATCCACATGATACTCGCTGCCTCTGTAAAACTCCCGATGCCCTCGCTGGCGACCAAACCCCCGGTATTCGCCAACCGACATACCCACCAATCCCAATTCGGTGAGTGCTTCCTTTACCTCATCCAACTTAAATGGCTTGATAAATGCCTCAATTTTTTTCATTACAACCTCCTGGATCGCGGATAAACGCAGATGCAATACAATATATTCCGACAATCACATCTGTTCAAATGCGTTGTTGACACCAAAGAAAAAAATCTCTATCCTGTGCCCATTCAAAACCATCACCAATACGCAAAAAAGGAAACGCTATGCCTGTTACCAGACTATCGGAAACCACAGCCGAAGAATTTCCCTGGGGCACCCTCAACTGGCTCATGGGCCAGGCCATTGATCCCGATGCCAAACAGACTTTTGGCATGGCCGTCATTCAACCCGGCCAGCAGAATCCACCGCATTACCACCCCAATTGTGAAGAAATCCTCTACGTCGTCTCCGGAACATGCGAACACACATACGGCGACGACAGCTATCAGCTCAAACCGGGCGATAGCATTCGGGTTCCCGCTGGCGTAATCCACCACGCGATCAACAACGGCGATGAGCCGCTGCGCGCAATCATCTCTTTTTCATCGGGCGACCGTCAAACCGTATTTCTCGAATAGGAGAACCATGACTATTCGAGCCATCATCTTCGACATGGACGGGACACTCACGGAATCGTACATCAACTGGCCGGAGTTGCGATCAAAAATCAATTGTCCGCCCGAAAAAACCATCATCGAACACATCGACAACTTACCCGCAAAACAACGCAAACAGGCCAATGACATCCTTCTCAAAAACGAATGGGAGGCAGCACAAAACGCCGCCATTCGCGCTGGCGCAACAGAACTCATCGACGCACTAAGAGCGCGCAACTACAAACTCGGCCTGGTCACCAACAACCATGGCGCCGCCATGCACTGCGTAATCAACCGACTCAACCGCGCCTTTGATGTCGCCTTCAGCCGCGACGATGGCCCCATAAAGCCCAATCCCTATCTCATCCACAAAACACTCCAGGCCCTCGGAAGTTCCCCAAACGAAGCCATAAGCATCGGCGATAGCCGTTACGATCTCATGGCCTCTGCTGCTGCCCGTGTGCGCTGTATTCACTTCGCCGATGGCGCATCCGACCCCGCGCACGATCTCCAGGTCGCGTCACTATCTGCGATCATACCGCTCCTGGACCGGCTTTAGCAGATGCCAATTTTTCCGCACACATTCGGATACGCGCCAAAGCCTTTTCGATACTTTCCACAGAATTCGCGTAAGAAAACCGCAAATACCCCTCGCCGTATTCTCCAAAATCCGACCCCGCCAGACACGCTACATGGCCCTCATTCAAAATCACATCCGCGACTTCCGCAGACGACTTGTCCAATCCCATAATATTTGGAAATGCGTAAAAAGCCCCCTCGGGCATTGGGCATGTAATCCCCTCAATCGCATTCAAACCCTCTACAATAATCGCACGCCGTTTGCGAAACGCATCCATCATGTCCGCAACTGCATCCTGCGGACCCTTCAACGCCGCTACAGCCGCCATTTGCGTAAACGCAGCCGTACATGAATTGCTATTGACCATCAGCCTGTCAAAATGCGGCACGAGATCCATCGGCATCACACCATAGCCAATACGCCAGCCCGTCATCGCATACGTCTTGGAAAACCCATCGAGAATAATCAATAAATCGGCCATACCCTCACACGCCGAAATGCTGCAAAACGCATCGCCATAGACCATCCGGGAATAAATCTCATCGGACAACACGGGAATCCGGTGCTCGACCGCCACCTCGGCAATCGCCCTCAAATCACCTTCTGGAATCACGCCGCCCGTGGGATTTTGCGGTGAATTTAGAATAATCAGCTTTGTGCGTTCCGTCACCAGATCGCGCAAGTGATCCGCATTTAGGCTAAACCCGCGATCCTCCGTCAGGGGCACGGGCACGGGTTTGGCACCCGCAAAGCGAATCACCGACTCGTAAATCGGAAAACCCGGATTCGGATAAATCACCTCATCACCATGCTCTGCCAATGCGAGAATGGTATAAAACATAATCGGCTTGGCACCGGGCGTCACCACCACCTGATCGGGATGCACGTCAATCTGCCGCGTCGTCGAAATCTCCTCGGCTATTGCCTCGCGCAACTCGGGCAATCCCACGGGAGGACCGTAATGCGTAAACCCATCTGACAGTGCTCGTTGTCCCGCCTCGACAATATGCGCGGGCGTATCAAAATCTGGCTCACCAATCTCCAGATGTACCACATCGTGTCCCATAGCCTCCAGCGCACGCGCCTTCACCAACACCTCAAAAGCAGACTCCGTACCCAACAGCGACATGCGATTTGCAGTATTCATCATCTCACCTCACGCCTCACCGAATAACAATTGCGTGTGCAACTTCGGGACCGTGTACCCCCAGCGTCAGCCGCATTTCAATATCTGCGGTACGGCTCGGTCCAGAAATAAAAGTTGCCGTTGCATTTTCGGGATGGTCCAGATAAAACTGGCGCAACGGCGCGGCGGCATCTCTCAAATTCTCCAGCAACGTACTCGCCTTAAAAATACCGATATGTACCCGGGGCAATGTCGAAACGAGACGCACGGCATCGTCCAGGGCAAACTCGACGAGACTACCCGACTCTGCCACGGCAAAAACCGCCCAGGACACCCCCACCTCGGCAGCATCAATTGCGTGGGGCAACTCGGAACTGTCAAAGGGGGGCATATGCACATCAATTCCCGCATCCACACACGCGCGTTCAATAGCATCGTCCAACCCATCGGGCAACTCGGCAAACACAGCCCGCTTACAACCCACCTCCCTGAGCACATTGACCACAATGGGCGCAACTGCATCAGCATTCTCAGCCACATGCGCGATACCGGACAGCGACGCGTACTTTTCGACAAAAGCATCAATCAACTCATCACTCATAATCCACCTATCATATAGAAGTTTAAAAGACACTCAAATTAACGCGAAATACCTTTTGGCGCAAGTACACATACGGAGTACACCGCTACTTTACACTTTACCCTTTGCACTCTGCACTTTATCTTATCCCCATTCCACACACTATCCATTGTTTACTGGAAACTATCATGCACTCTCCAATACGCATCGCACAAATCGGTCTTGGGCCACTCGGCCAGATGCTCACCCCTTATCTGGTAAAACGATCGGGCATTGAAATCGTCAGTGCCGTTGACATTGACCCATCCAAAACAGGTCGTGACCTGGGCGAAGTGAGCCAATGCGACCAACCCCTCGGCATAGCCATCACCGATGATCTCGACAGGGGCTTGGCTGACGCAGACCTCGCCGTGGTGACAACCGTATCAGAACTCCAACGCATAGCCCCCACATTAAAAGCAATTATCGACCAGGGCGTCAACATCGTCTCAACCTGTGAAGAACTGTCTTATCCCTGGACAACACAACCCGAATTATCCGCAACCATCGACACCTGGGCAAAAGAACGCGAAGTCTCGGTTCTCGGAACCGGCATCAACCCCGGTTTTCTCATGGACTTCTTGCCCACAGCGGCCACGGGCGTATGCCACACCGTGCAATCCATTCGCATAGAACGCATCCAGGACGCCTCCGCGCGCCGTCTCCCCTTCCAGAAAAAAATAGGTGCTGGCCTCACAGTTGAAGAATTCCAGAGCCTCGTCGCCCAACAAAAAATCCGCCACGTCGGCCTCACCGAATCCATGCACATGATCGCCGCGCGATTGGGATGGCAACTCGACCACACCGAAGATATTATAGAACCCGTTCTCGCAGAACCGGGACATTGTGCAGGCGTATTGCAAACGGGACGGGGATACCACAACGGAATAGAAGTCCTCACCCTCATTTTCAAAGCCGCCGTCGGACAACTCATACACAATGGCGACTCAATCGAATCCCAGGAGCGCATCCAGATCAATGGCACGCCCACTTACGACCTCATCATACCCGGCGGCATCAACGGCGACCTCGCCACCTGTGCGGTCATCGCCAATGCCATCCCAATAGTCGCATCTGCCGCGCCCGGGCTGCGCACCATGATCGACATCCCCCCACTCTCCTGCGCCCAATAAATCCCTGAGAGATAGATGCCCCCTATTCTAAGCGATTTTGACCTGCACCTGCACAGCGAAGGCAATCACCATCACATCTACGACTGCCTCGGTGCACACCCCACAGAAAAAGGCGTGCATTTTGCCGTATGGGCACCCAATGCCCGGCGCGTAAGCGTGGTTGGCGACTTCAACGCCTGGAATGGATGCCAGCACCCCATGCAAAACAGAGGCAGCACGGGTGTATGGGAACTATTCATCCCCGACCTGACGCCCGGCACCCTCTACAAATACGAAATCAAAACCCAAAACGGCGATATCTTCACCAAAAGCGACCCCTATGCCTTCTGCATGGAACACCGCCCGCGCACAGCCTCTGTCGTGTACCAGCCCGACGACGCCCTGTGGTCCGATGCCGACTGGCTGCAAACCCGCCAGAAAAGAGATCCCTACACCGAACCCATCGCCATATACGAAGTACACCTCGGATCCTGGCGGCGCAACCCGGATGAAGACAACCGATCGCTCACCTATCGCGAACTCGCTCATGAACTCGTCGAATACGTCCTCGAAATGGGCTATACCCACATCGAACTCCTCCCCGTCATGGAACATCCCTTAGACGAATCCTGGGGATATCAGGTCACGGGCTATTACGCGCCAACCAGCCGGTTTGGCACACCAGATGATTTCAAATATCTCGTCAACCATTGCCACATCCACGGCATAGGCGTCATCCTCGATTGGGTACCCGCACACTTCCCAACAGACGCGCATGGACTCGCGCAATTCGACGGCTCAACCCTGTACGAACACGCCGACCCTCGGCAAGGAACACACCCCGATTGGGGCACTCTAATTTTCAATTACGGACGCAATGAAGTACGCAACTTTCTGATCGCCAATGCCCTCTTCTGGATCGAAAAATATCACATCGACGGCTTGCGTGTCGATGCAGTTGCATCCATGCTCTACCTCGACTATTCGCGCAAAGAAGGCGAATGGATCCCCAACCAGTATGGCGGCAGAGAAAATTTAGACGCCATCGCCTTTATGCACCAGCTCAACACCCTGATCCACGAAAAATTTCCGGGCGCCTTGATGATCGCCGAAGAATCGACCTCGTGGCCCGATGTCTCTCGCCCCGTTTATCTGGGCGGCCTCGGCTTTGGATTCAAATGGAACATGGGCTGGATGAACGACACCCTGTCCTACATCTCCAAAGAACCGATCCACCGCAAATACCACCACGACAACCTCACCTTTGGCCTCGTCTATGCCTTTCACGAAAACTTCATCCTCGTACTTTCCCACGACGAAGTCGTCCACGGCAAACGCGCCCTCATCGACAAAATGCCCGGCGACCGCTGGCAAAAATTTGCGAATCTGCGCGCCTTTTATGCTTTTCAATACGCCCATCCCGGCAAAAAGTTGCTCTTTATGGGCGGCGAACTCGGTCAATGGCAAGAATGGAACTCACAGGAAAGCATACACTGGCACCTGCTCTCAGAACCCGACCACGCGGGCCTGAAGCGCTTTGTAAGAGACCTCAACACGCTCTATCGGGGAGAACCCGCACTCTACGAACAAGACTTTGATCCCGAAGGCTTTGAATGGATCTCGCTCCACGACGCCTCAAACAGCGTCCTATCCTTCCTGCGCCGCGCGCGATCACACGATGCCCCTTTGATCTTTGCCTGCAACTTTACCCCCGTCCCAAGAGAAAACTACCGCATAGGCGTACCCACCCCCGGCACCTACCGCGAACTCATCAACAGCGACGCCAAACGCTATGGCGGCAGCAACATGGGCAACCTCGGCACCGTCCACACCGAACCCATCGCAAGCCACGGCCATCCACAATCCCTGCAAATCACCCTCCCCCCACTCGCTGCTGTTATGTTCAAACCCGGGTAAAATCCCTTAAAAAAAGGATTTTCTATGATCCAATCACTCGACCGCACAGGCGCCTGGCAAACTTATTCCATACCCGATGGCCTGCCCAGCGTACGCATCCAACACATCGCCGAAGACAGCGAAGGTTATCTCTGGTTCGCCACCTGGGACAATGGTGTTAGTCGCTTTGATGGAGAAGCGTTCTGGAATTTTACACGACAGGACGGTCTTATTAACGACCGTGTTTATTTAGTTTCAGAGGATAGTCAGAAGCGATTGTGGTTCGGTACATTAAATGGCGTCTGCTGGTACGACGGATCAGATTTCCACCATCTGGAGGACAATGGAATCGCAGGCCGTTCTGTGCAGTGCATCTATGAAGACAATGAGGGGCGTATATGGTGTGGCGGTCCCAGGACTCTGGGATATTACGACGGCACGGCTTACCGCGACATGATTCCGCTCTATCTGCAAGACTACGATCAGCCGCCTTCTCCTGAGGGTAGAAACCTTTGTCTGGGCATTGCAGAGGACCCGGAAGGTCACCTGTGGTTTGGCTTTGACTACCTCATCCGTTTCAACGGTAAATCCTTCCACCGCTACGAAGAAAAAGAGGGATTTCGCAAAAGCAGGACCCAGTATTCTGTGAGTAGAGACCTTACTGGCAAGATGTGGATCGGTCGGTTTGGACATCGAGACGGCCTCTGGTGCTATGCCGATGGCTCTTTCCAGTATGTTCAGGTAGATTTAGGGGGCCGACTGCGTAGAATTCAGTGCGACCGTGAAGGTCGGATGTGGTTCAGCACCGGAAAAAACGTGCTCTATCAAGACGGTGATGGATTCAGCAGATTTACGTCTGCCGATGGTCTGCCCCATTCCGGCGTCATATCCGTGTTCCAGGATCGCGATCATCAGTTCTGGTTCGCCACTCCGGAGGGCGTCGTGCTCTACGATGCGCACAGTATCAGTGTTTTTGACTTCAGTGCAGAATTATCCAAAAAGTCGTGTGATATCTCGCAGATGGTGCAAGACAGTCGCGGTGATATATGGATCGGTGTTATGTCTCCTGTTTTCGATTATCGAACCGAATGTGTCTTGCGTTTCGATAGTGAGCACCAGGAATTCGTAAGTACCGAGTCTGATTTTGTGATCAACAACTGTCTCGATATCTACGAGGACAGCGATGGATGCCTTTGGTTTGGCTGCCTCAATGGCTTGTTCCACTACGAAGGGCAAAAGATTAAAAAAATAGAAACAATTGCAGCCGTGAGGGAAAAAAGTGTTTGTGCAATCGCCCAGGACTCTCAAGGACAATTCCTTTTTGGCTGTTGGGAACGGGAAAAAGCAATAGGAAAACGAGAGCTTTTTGACAGCCCAGTAAAGATCGTTTACCAGCAGGGCGAGCAGTTCCAAACCATTTTTACAGAGGATAAAAAACGAGAAGACGATAAAAAACGAGATATGATCAGCACTATCGGCACTATAATTGCCGGGCACAATGGCGAGGTCTTTTTTCATTTTCTTCACCAAAATTTCTCTGCCATCGACAAAGGCTTCGCGCGCTGGCATCCCAAAGAGGGGCTCAAATCTTACGGGGTTGAAGATGGGCTGATAGACGACAGGGTCAACGATTTGCTCTTAGACCACAATGGCAACTTGTGGATCGCTACTCAGAGCGGTCTCAGTTGCTTTGATGGTAGCACTTTTCAGACCATCACGACTGAAGATGGCTTGCTATGCAGCCGCATCCATTGCTTGTTTGAGGATTCACAAGGCCACCTCTGGCTCGGTACAGACAGGGGTGTGGTTCACTGCGATGGTCAGCTTTTTCAAACCATCAAGTCACCGCATATAGGACCCGTTTTGCAGATACTTGAAGATCGCGAGGGGAATTTCTGGTTCGGTACAATCCAAAACACCCTGGTGCGCTACCGCCCGCGACAGACACCCCCCACGGTTCGCCTGCTACAGGTCATTGCCGATAAGGTCTATGAGGACGTAGAAGAAGTCGTATCATCTACGGCAGACCAGAATGTGACATTCGAGTATAAGGGCCTGAGTTTTTCTACCCATCCCCACGACATGCTCTATATCTATCGCCTGAAGGGCTATGATCCCGACTGGCAACCTGCGACTCGAAAGATGCGGGCGCATTACCGGAACTTACCACCGGGCAGCTACACCTTTCAGGTCCGGGCTATAGATCACGACCTCAATTACTCGGAGGTGGCGCAGGTGCAACTCTCGGTTGAGCCGGACCCGCGTATCGAAGCATTGACGGACGTCATCAACAGCCACGAAAACCAGAAGTTTATCGGCCATAGTGCCGCCCTGCACGCGTTTCAAATTCAGCTTAAAAAGGTAGCATCCACTGAGCTGACAGTGCTGTTTAAGGGCGAGACAGGGGTAGGCAAGGGACTGGCAGCGCGGACGCTACACGCGCTGAGTCCCAATGGCGATGGCCCTTTTATGCAGGTCAACTGCGGTGCATTGCCCGAAACACTGATCGATAGCGAACTGTTTGGTCACGAGAAAGGAGCGTTTACCAGCGCAGTGTCTCGCAGGCTGGGCAAGGTGGAACTGGCGAAGGACGGCACGCTCTTTTTAGATGAGATCGGCGATATGACTCTGGAAACGCAGGCCAGGATGTTGCGCTTGCTGGAAGAGGGTACATTTGAGCGCGTTGGAGGTAGCGAGACGCTGTGGGTACAGGCGCGAATTCTGGCGGCGACGAATCGCGACCTTGAAGAGATGGTCCGCACAGGTGCTTTCCGGGAGGATCTATATTACCGCCTCAATGCTTTTCCGATGTATTTGCCACCCCTGCGCGAGCGCAAGGAGGATATACCAGACCTCGCCGAATTTTTCAAGCACCGCATGGCGACACATCTGAGCAAGCAAATCGGACCTTTGGCGGTAGCGGTTATAGAAGTGCTGCAAGCCTACCATTGGCCTGGGAATGTGCGAGAATTGGCGCATACGATACAGCGCGCCGTCATCGTGTGTCAGGATTCTCAAATTGAAATTGAAGATATCGGTTTCATAAGCAGTAGCGCGCCTGATTTTACAGACCGCGAAATCGTGCCTTTGGCTGAATTTGAACGCCTCTACATCCTGAAAGTGCTCAAAGCGACCAACTGGCGGATAAAAGGCGTTCATGGCGCAGCGGCACTGCTGGGACTGCACCCTGCGACATTGTATGGAAAAATGAGAAAACAGGGTATCAAACGCTCAGAATAAGATCATATACGATCCTTGAGATCATATACGATCTTATATCGTTAAAATATTATTATTAAGATACTTAAGTAATATTCAAGAGCCAGACTGATTATTTTTGGATCATATACGATCCCAAAAATATAAAGTTCAGTCTGGCTTTTTTTATTTATTGAAACTGTATGTCATTAAAAAATAATATTTTACTCGTATAATTAGCTGAATAAAATCCGTTGGCACACTTTTTGCATATATACATCAGAGATGCAATGCAAATGTTCCCTAAGAGAGAGAAGCTGAACAAGGTAGAATTGCCAGGAGAATTCTTGGACGTAATTTTTTTATTGGAGACAAAGCATGTGTATTAGGAGTGCAAACGCAGGTATATGGAAGCACGGCCTCGTGGCCGCGTTGATGCTCGTCCTGCCCGGCCAGGCGCTGGCGCAAAGCCAAAAGCTCGTTTCGAACTTGGGCGAAACCTTTGAAAGCATAACCAGTCAGATTGTTGGGACAGATAACGTATCCCAACATTCACGCTCGCAGGCGTTCACAACCGGGAACGGGACAGCGACGGTTACCTCGGTGCAAATCGACATCAGGGTCACGCGCGGGCCGACCTACAATCCCAGAGTCAGCATCTATACCGACGCTTCGGGCTCACCCGGAACGATCGTCGGCACAGCACTGACCGATCCGGCCACAAAGGTTGACGGGCTGAACACCTTCACGCACAGCGGCATCAATCTGGCGGCATCCACTACCTACCACGTCGTCATCGAGGCGACAAGCAACGGCTTCGGCGTACGATACACCTCTTCCGGCAACGAGGATTCCGATGGAACCAGTGGGTGGACCATCGCCGGGAGACATCGCCACCGCCTCGACTCCGCATCTTGGTCATCGCAAAGCAATGTCTTGCGGATACGCGTCGACGGTACCTGGACCCCGAGCAGTAATAATAACGCCACCGGTGCGCCCGCGATCACCGGCACGCCGCAGGTGGGCCAGACGCTGACCGCGGGGATTGGCACCATCGCCGACGCCGACGGCCTGACGACGAAGATCTTTCCGGACGACTACACCTTCCAGTGGATCCGGGTGGACGGCGGGACCGAGACCGACATTGGCTCGGACAAGAAAACCTACACGCTCGTGGCGGCCGATGGCGGCGGCAAGATCAAGGTCCAGGTGGACTTCACCGACGACGATGGCAACAACGAATCGCGCACCAGCGGCGCTTATCCGTCCTCGGGGTCCATCCTCGCTGCAAAATCCCCCTGCCCTGCCGACGCCACCAACGGCACCGGCTGGTGTGCTACCATGACAGTGGGGATGACCGACGAAACCTCCGCAGGAAAACGAATACGAGCATACGGCTTCAAATCCAGTATCAACCTCGGATCCCTTATTGAGCGGTTCTTCACCCACGCGGGCACCAACTACGAGGTTGCACGAGTGAGGCGGGTTCTGACCACGGATGGCGGGGTCGTAGATAGCGACTTTATGACTCTATGGACCGACAATGCCGTGCCCGACGGCACCCTCTTGAAGGTGGACGGACGGACCGCGGCATTCACAATCGGCCCGGACAGCGACGATACTGAAGCGGTCGGGGCGGAGCAATGGGACCTGGAGACCCTCGGCAACCCGCCCAACTGGATCGAAGGGCAAAAGGTCACCGTCAGCCTGAACTTCCCGCCTACGCTGAGCACGACCACGGCGACCGGGACGGCACTGGTGCTGACCTACGACGAAGACCTCGACGATTCCTCGGTGCCAGCGGCGAACGCGTATGCGGTGACGGTGGACGGCAGCGACAGGACCGTCTCGAGCGTGGCCATCAGCGGCAAGCGGGTGACCCTGACGCTGGCCACGGCGGTGACCAGCGGCCAGACGGTGACAGTGAGCTACACGGTGCCGGGCACGAACCCGGTGCAGGACGCCGCCGGCATCGACGCCGCGGCGCTGATCTCCCATACGGTGACGAGCGTCAACAACGTCGCCATCGGTGCGCCCACGATCACCGGCACGCCGCAGGTGGGCCAGACGCTAACCGCGGGGATCGGCACCATCGCGGACGGCAACGGGCGGCCGACGACGTTCCCGAACGACTACACCTTCCAGTGGATCCGAGTGGACGGCGGGACCGAAACCGACATCGGCTCGGACCAGAACACCTACAGGCCCGGGGCGGCCGATGTCGGCAGCACGATCAAGGTCCAGGTGAGCTTCACCGACGACCACGGCTTCGACGAATCGCGCACCAGCACCGCGTACCCGGCGCGCGGCTATCCGAGCTCGGCCATCGCCATCGTGGCCGCCAAATCCGCCTGCCCCACGGGTAGCGACTGGTGCGAAACGATGGCGGTGGGGTACGCGACGCAAGGCGGCCATGCCTACTACGGCTTTGACGACCGTTCCTCCCTTGGTTCGCCCGGCACTCTTACCTCGACCTCCATCAGGGATGGCACGACCACGTACACGGTGCGTCACATCATCATAAGAGAGCCACCCATAAACCCCACCGCCTTCCAAGCTCGCTTTAGTGCCTACCTGCTGCGCGGCACGGTGCTCAACGTGGGCGGCGCGGAGTTCACCCTGAACGCCGAAAGCGAAGATTCGACCCCGGGATCATACACCTGGTCCATCCCCAGCGGTTTCAGCATGGTCGAGAATCAGGAGATGACGGTCAGTCTGAATTTTATTGCGCCCACGCTGAGCACGGCCACGGTGGACGGGACGGCACTGGTGCTGACCTATGACGAAGACCTCGACGATTCCTCGGTGCCGACCGCGAGCGCATATTCGGTCAAAGTGGACGGCAGCGACCGGACCGTCTCGAGCGTGGCCATCAGCGGCAAGACGGTAACACTGACGCTGGCCACGGCGGTGACCAGCGACCAGACGGTGACAGTGAGCTATAGGGTGCCGGGCACCAACCCGGTGCAGAACGCCGCCGGCCTGAACGCCGCCGCGCTGATCGACGAGGCGGTGACCAACAACACCGGCAAAATCGCGGCCACGGGCGCGCCCACGATTTTGGGTGTTCCCCAATTGGGGAATACGCTGACCGCGGGGCAGGGCACGATCGAGGACCGCAACGGGCTACCGACGACCTTCCCGGACGACTACACCTTCCAGTGGGTTCGGGTGGCCGCGGACAACACCGAAACCAACATCGGCTCGGACCAGAACACCTACACGCTCGTGGCGGCCGATGTCGGCAGCACGATCAAGGTGACGGTGCGCTTCACCGACGACGAGGGCTTCACCGAGGGGCCGCTCGCGAGCATTCCGAGCCAAGCGGTGCGAGCCGAGCCAGAGGACTGCGACACCGACCGCCCCGGCGCAGACTGGTGCACGACGATAACGGTAGGGGTCCAAGGCTACACAACGATAGATGCCCAAGGCACCCGCCTTACCAGTACAAGATACAGCTTCGGTCCCTTCGGCGGTGGGACAATCGGCGACCGAACCATCCTCCCCAAACACACGGTCAAAGAACTTGGGATTCTCGTCTTTGAAAACGATGCGGAAGGCAAGGACACAGTATTCTTGCGAAAAGTCGAGGAGAAGTGGCTGCCGTCCGGTACGATCTTCAACTTCGGGGGGACAGAGTTCGACGGCGATTCCGGGGAACTGCGGACGAGCATTAGCGTTCCCGGCACTTATCTCTGGGACCGCCCCGCCAACTTCACCTGGATAAAGGGCCAGAAGGTCACGGTGAGCGCCAATATCTCCGGGGCCACTGGCGCACCCGAGATTCTTGGCACACGCCAGGTGGGCAAGACGTTGAGAGCGAAGCTGGGCACCATTGCGGACAGCGACGGGTTGCCCGACTTCCCGGACGATTTCTCCTTCCAGTGGGTTCGGGTGGACGGCAGGACCGAGACGGACATCAGCGGCGCGACCTCGGACACCTACACGCTCACGGCGGCAGAAGAGGGCAAGAAGGTCAAAGTGAAGGCCAGCTTCACCGACGACGGCGGTTCGGACGAAGGACCGCTCAAGAGCGGTGCTTTCCCCTCGGGCACTTCCACCATCGTGTCGGCGAGCGCGCAGAATCCCGACGGCGAAGTGCTGCTCGAAACCCAACTGACGGTAGCTGAATACCCCGGGAATACATATACCAAATGGGGCTGTAGCGGCTCCACCTACTGCGCAGACGGCATGGACGAGAACACGTTCAAGAACACGGACGACGACGGGCTCGAACGGAGCTTCGAAATCACCGCGCTCAGCTTAATCTACACCACGACCAAGCAGTACATACTGAATATAGACTTCCAGACCACCCGGCTCAGCAACTATGAATTGGCAAACCTCGTGCTTGAGCTGGACGAGAGGAAGTTCCGGTTCGACGGATCTGACGCGGGCAGCTGTCAGAGTCAGCGATGGCACGATGTGCCGGAGCGGTGGTCCAACGGGGATGTTGTACAGGTGCGGATCCTGGACAGGGATACGGATGAAAAAGGGAGCGGTTGCAACCCTCGCGCGTCCATACGCAGTGCCAAGGCTACCGAGGGTAGGGACGACAACCTGGTATTCGTCGTGAACCTGTATCCGGCGTCGAACACACAGGTGACGGTGGACTACCAGACATCGGACGGCACGGCGACGGCAGGGGACGACTACCGAACCCGAGAAGGGACGCTGATTTTTGCCCCGGGCGAGACGAGAAAGACGATCCTGGTGCCGATCATTAACGACAATACGGAGGACAGTGGTGAGATAATGTACCTGACGCTGAAGAACGCCTCCCGCGGCGTGGAGGTGTACGCCTACGACGGGAGGTTGAGAAATACTGCCACGACCGTGGGAAGAATTTACAACACCGAAGATAATCCCACTCCAGAGCTGTCGGTGAGCGATGCCGAGGCGACCGAGGGTACCGACACGTCGCTCGACTTCGTGGTGACGCTGTCGCCAGCGGCGACGGACACAGTGACGGTCGATTATGCGACATCGGACAGCACGGCGACGGCAGGGGACGACTACACGACTGCCAGTGGCAAACTGACCTTTGCGCCAGACGAGACGACGAAAACGGTATCGGTGGACATAGAGGACGACTCGGTTGAGGACGACGGGGAGATGGTGAACTTCACCCTGAGCAACGCCTCGGGTGCGGTGTTCGACGACAGCACGGCTGTGGGCACGATCCTGGATCCGGAGGAATTGTCCAGTCCGCTGACGGCGGAGTTCAAGCAGGTGCCGGAGAGCCACGACGGAACGAATATGTTCACCTTCCGGATCACGTTCAGCGAGGAACTGGCCTCAGGCATGAAGGCGGGGCTGCGGAAAGCGCTGTCGCGCACGGGCGCCGACTTGAAAACGATGCTCCGGGTGGACAATCGCCTCGACCTCTTCGAGGTCAAACTCCAGCCAAAAGGCGATGACGACGTAATCCTTTCGCTGGGGCCGTCGCCGACCGATTGCACGGCGGACGACGCGGTATGCACGAGCGGAGGCAAAGCCCTTACAGGCACCGTGACAGAGACGGTGTCCGGCCCGTCTGAGGCAGTCGTCGAGACGCCGCTGACGGCGGAGTTCAAGCAGGTGCCGGAGAGCCACGACGGAACGAACATCTTCACCATTCGGATCGCGTTTACCGAGGAACTGGCGAACGGATCGGGACGAAAGCTCAGGAGGGCGCTGTCGATGTCGGGCGGCGCAGTGGACCCCCCCGTGCTCCGGGTGGGCGAGGCTCGCGACCTCTATGCGGTCAAGATCGAGCCAGGTGGCACTGACGACGTAATCATTTCGCTGGGGCCGTCGCCGACCGATTGCACGGCGGACGACGCGGTATGCACGAGCGGGGGCAAAGCCCTTACAGGCACCGTGACAGAGACGGTGTCCGGCCCGTCTGAGGCAGTCGTCGAGACGCCGCTGACGGCGGAGTTCAAGCAGGTGCCGGAGAGCCACGACGGAACGAATGAGTTCACCTTCCGAGTCTCGTTCAGCGAGGCACTGGCGTCAGGCATGAAGGCGGGATTGCGGAGAACGCTGTCGCGTTCGGGCGCTGACTTGAAGACGATCCTGCGGGTGAACAACCGCCTCGACCTCTTCGAGGTGAAGCTCGCACCACAGGGGAACGATGACGTAATCCTTTCGCTGGGGCCGTCGCCGACCGATTGCACGGTGGCCGAAGCGATATGCACCGACGGGGGCACGGCCCTGACGGGTACTGTGACAGAGACGGTAGATGGCCCGCCACAAAACCTCGTTCTACAACCCAATGTGCCCAACCCCTTTAACCCATCTACGCAAATCGCCTACCAGATCCCGGACGCAGGGCCTGTGAGTCTGGCGATATACAACACGTTGGGACAACGGGTTCGCGTTCTGGTTCAGGACAGTCAGACACCTGGTCGGTATCGGGTTACCTGGGATGGGAAGGACATGCAGGGTCGCGAAGTGTCCAGTGGTGTTTACATTTATCGATTGGCGCATGCCAGAGGGGTTATCACCCGACGGCTGCTTCTGGTCAAATAAACGTGTACCACTGTGCTGACCGCTATGCGCTTTGCAGGCTATGTCTGTGCGCTTGTTTTAAGGGGGTTGCGCCGATAGCTTATGAAAAACTGCATCAATCACAGGCTTAAAACACAAGCCCTTAATACGCCACCTAAACGGGTCAAGTCCAAAAAATTTACAGACGCTATATTGCTCTGTGTATTCAATTTCCTTACCGAACCCATCGCAAGTCACGGTCATCCACAATCCCTGCAAATCACCCTTCCCACTCGCTGCTGTCATGTTCAAATCCGAGTAAACGATATACATTCTCCTTGCACACGAAGCATAACGTTAGTAAAATATCGACATAGGAAACTATATTGAGTTGATATCTGTCCTGTTTCAACCAATCTCTCCCCGAAGTATCTCTTTCGTCATATAAAATTTTAATGTGGCTCCATACTCATAATTTGGGGGATACAATGTCCAGGGGTGCGAACTTTCAGATCGCAGATGTAATGCTATTTAACCAGGATGTTTTGGAATTATATGAGAGCTGGAAGACGCCAGATGTGATTGTTTCTGATGGAGGTTATGGTGTATCCGGCTTTAAGCAAGATGCGAAAGAGCCTTCAACACTAACAGCCTGGTATCAACCACACATTCAGGCATGGTCCCAACATTCCAGGCCCGGTACAACACTCTGGTTTTGGAATACAGAAATCGGATGGGCTACTGTACATCCTCTGTTAGAACGCTCTGGATGGGACTATGTGTGCTGCAATATTTGGAATAAGGGCATACAGCATATAGCCGGAAACTGCAATCTTCCAGCTCTAAAAGGTTTTCCAATTGTCACAGAAGTTTGCGTACAATACGTCAGGCGTCCAGAATTTCAAGTTGACGACCAGATATTGACCTTAAAGAGGTGGTTGCGATTCGAATGGGAGAGAACCCAACTCCCTTTATACAAAACCAATCAAGCATGTGGCGTTGCCAATGCAGCAACACGGAAGTATTTTACAAAAGATCATTTGTGGTACGCACCACCTCCCGAACTTTTTGCAAAACTGGTATCCTATGCCAATCAACACGGTGTGGAAAGTGGTAAACCTTATTTTTCAATAGATGGGAAAAAACCGCTTACCCAAAAAACATACGAACATTTCTTTGCGAAATTTAAGGGCAAATATGGTATAACCAATGTTTGGGAGCATCCTCCGCTTCACAATAGTGAAAGAGTCAGAATGCCAGGATCGTCAAAATATGCCCATCTAAATCAGAAGCCGCTAAAAATAATGAAAATGCTGCTGGAAGTATCGTCTGATCCCGGTAGCATTATTTGGGAGCCATTTGGAGGTCTATGTACTGCTGGATTGGCTTCATATCTTATCGAAAGACACGCTTACTGCGCCGAAATTGACAGTGAAATTTACCTGATTGCAGTTGATCGAATAAAGTCACATTCCGTACCACTCCTTGAAATACCAGAAAAAAATAAGGCAAACAGAGGAGCCGTAGATGCCTATGCTTGATGTTCCGATAAAAATTGAGCCAGATCCCGAATGGCCCCACTTTAAAGTGTGGGAGCGAATAGATGATATCATCTACTCAATCCCCGCTTACTTCGAAACAGAATTGCTCATAAAAGGAATCAATGTCACTGAAATATTTTCAGTGGGAGGCGCGTTTGCTTCAGTTGTCGAAAACCAGGTTGTAGATATACTCAATAATTTGCGAAATATATGGGATCCAGAAAGCGAATATGCTGATTATGCATTTGTCAGACAATCTCAGACTTTTCCCGATGTTCTGCTGAGAAGTCTTCGAGATGAAAATGAGATACTATTCGGTATTGAACTCAAATCCTGGTATGTACTCAGTAAAGAAGGCGAACCGAGTTTCAGGTATCAGGTGACACCTGATGCATGTGCCACTGCTGATTTCATTGTTATTATTCCCTGGCTATTGTCAGAAGTAATTTCAGGTACACCCAAACTTCTGATTCCGTACAAAGAATCGGCCAGATTTGCTGCTGAGTACCGAAATTACTATTGGCAAAATTCACGCCAGGAGCGGGATGAAAATCCCAACATCCAAACACCACCTGAAGAGTATAGACATCCTTATCCGAGCAGCAAACAAGAATCGTCTGATAAAGCCGTAGCAGATAAGGGTGGGAATTTCGGCAGGATTGCCAGAGCGGGGATTCTCGATACATTCGTAAACAAGATCAAATCCCTTGATTATTTGGGAATAAAAATTATCCATTGGATTATGTTTTTCAAGGCGATTTCAGAAACCAGTACAGACGAACAAATCGGCAGAAGACTACAAACACTAAAATCCCAAATTCAGGCTGATATGAGTGAATCTGAAAAAGATAGAAGGAGCTTTGAGTATAAAGAGTCGTTCTCTGATTTAGTGCAACAACTCGAAGATCTATGGCAAAAATCTTCATAAAATAGCCACGGTTTCATCAAACGAGACCCCAATCCAACCGAACAAAAACAAAAGAGGAAACAATGACCAACACCGCCACAATACACACCCGTGCCTGGGCGGGTGATGAAGCCCTCACCCTCACCTTTCCCAAAGGCTGGACAGTCGAAACCTTTGGTCCGGAGGAATGTCCTCAAGTCACCGCAGACCAGATCCAAACCGCCTTTGACAACCCCATTGGCACACCGCGAATATCAGAACTCGCCAAAGGGAAAAACAGCGTTGCAATCATCGTAGATGACCTGAGCCGTCCCACACCCGCTGCCGAACTCATCCCCTATGTCCTCAAAGAACTCGACGCCATACCCAAAAATCAAATCCGCATTGTCGTAGGTGGAGGCTCGCACCGTCCAATCGACGCGGAAGAAATCGACAAAAAAGTGGGAGCTGATATTGCCCGCGCATATCAAGTCACGAACCACAACTTCATGAGCGGCGACCTCCGCGCACTGGGCAGCCTGGACAGCGGCCTCCCCATTTACATCGACAGAATTGTCGCAGATGCCGACCTCAAGCTCTGCATTGGCGGCATATATCCCCACGGCAACGTGGGATTTGGCGGCGGAGCCAAACTCATCTTACCGGGCGTCTCGGGCTTTGCCACCATGTTCTACTTTCACACCTTTTACGCAAGTCGAGGACACGCCAATATTGAACGACAGGGTGACGAGCCCGACCACCGAGACGCCGCAGAAGCCGTCGCAAAAGTCCTGGGCCTCGATGCCGTCGTCAATGTAACACTCAACCGCAAACGCCAGATCACCGGTGTATTTGTGGGCGACTTCATCCAGGCGCAACGCACCGGCGCCCAATTCGCTCTCAAAACCTACGCAACCCGGGCACCCGAAACAGAGCCAGACCTCGTCATAGCCAACGCCTATCCGCTCGACTACGACCCCGTACAAACCGCCAAAGCACTCTGGCCACTACGGCTGTTCAAAAACGCCTACAAAGTCGCCATCAATCCCGCCACCGATGGCATATGTCACCACGGACTATACGACGAAATAGACTACGCGCGGTTTTACAAACTAAAATCCGAACAACCCCAGCAAGAACTCCCCGAACCCAAAATCGAAGGTCCGCACCAGACCCTGATGTGGTCTGAAAACTTTCCGGTTGACGAATTTTACAAACGCAACCCCGACGGTGTCCTCTTCCGCGATTGGGACACGCTCTTCAACCAACTCATTGTAAAATTGCCCGATAATGCCCGCGTTGCCGTTTTTCCCAATGCGGCCATTCAAATTCCCAAAAAATGAGGGTCTAAAACGCAGAATTTTACTTTTTTTAACGCGCCTATCATGCTATATTGGGCCGATGCAATTAAGAAAAAATCACGCAAGAGAACGGGGAGGCGTAGGGACTGGGGGAGATCCTTGCAAATCCCTTGTTCTCTTGCGTTATTATATTTGGAGGACGCCATGCTGACACAAGAACAAATCGACTTCTACCACGAAAATGGGTATCTCAAATGCGAAGCGCTCTTTACCCCAGAAGAAACCGCCGAACTCGGCTCGGAAATGGTGCGCATCATCGAAAACTGGGGCAATGAAACCATTGGCTGGCGGGGACCTTGGCGCGATCGATACCTGCCCGAAGACGAACGCCTCAACACCAAAGCGGTCTTTATGCACAATCCCCAATTCTACTCCGCAACCTGGGGACGCGCCATCTTCAACGAACGACTCGTCGGCTGTGTGGAAGACCTGATCCGCGACACCGTTCAGTGGCACCACACCGTGCTCCATGCCAAACCGCCAGAACTCGGCACGCCTTTTCCCATGCACCAGGACTATCCCTTTTATCCGCACGACGGTCCCGATTTTGTCGATTGCTTGCTCCACCTGGACGACACCCCAATCGAAAGCGGGTGCTTGCGCGTGGTACCCGGTAGCCATAAAAAGGGGCCACTCGTTCACGTCTTAGGCCCAGACACCTCTCCTCATCTGCCCCCAGACGAATACCACCCCGACAAAATCGACTCCATCCTGATCCCGGCAAAAGCCGGGGACGTCATCTTCTTTAGCTACCAGATTATTCACTGGTCCGATTGCAACCGCACCGACGAATGGCGAAAATCCGTGCGCTTCGGCTACCACAGCACCCAGATGCACCCCGTGGGCCGCGCAGAAGACGACCCCTACCGCATTGACCCCAACAACATATTGGAACGCAAAGACAGCACCATTGTGTCCGGCTTTAGAATGAATGAAGTGAATTAAACGTATGAACAAACCCAACATCATCATCGTGCTCGCCGACGACATGGGCTATGGCGATTCCAGTGCGTACGGAGGCTGGATCGACACGCCCGCAATGGAACAAATGGCCCGCGAAGGACTTAAATTCACCGACTTCCACTCCAGCGGTGCCGTTTGCAGCCCCACGCGCGCCGGACTCCTCACCGGACGCTATCAACAGCGCGCAGGCGTGCCCAAAGTGATCGGTGCCAATCCCCAAAGCGCCGACCACTATGTGGGATTGTACCCCTCTGAAATCACCTTTCCCAAACTGCTCAAAAAAGCCGGCTACACCTCCGCCATCTTTGGCAAATGGCACCTCGGGTACGACAAAAAATTCAATCCCCTGCACCACGATTTTGATCGCTTTCGCGGATATGTCAGCGGCAACATCGACTACATCTCACACTACGACCGCATGGAAGTGTACGACTGGTGGGAGGGCCTCGAACACATCGAAGAAGAAGGCTATACCACGCATCTCATCACCCAGCATTCGGTACAATTCATCAAAGACCACAAAGACACGCCCTTTTGCCTGTACGTTGCACACGAAGCCGTACACACCCCATTGCAGGGACCCGATGACCCCGCCATTCGCGGCCCGGAAAAAGCGGACTTTCATCCCGACGACCCCCGGGAAACCTATTGTCAGATGATGAAAGCCATGGACGACAGCCTGGCCGAAATCATGGGCACAGTGCGAGAACTCGGCCTTGAGAGAAACACCCTCGTCTTCTTCTTTTCCGACAACGGAGGCACCCTTCAAAACCCCGAATCCAACGCCCCTTTGCGCGGGAACAAAGGCACAGTATGGGAAGGCGGCCACCGCGTCCCCGCCATTGCATGGTGGCCCGGAACAATTGCTCCCAACAGCGTCACCGACCAACTCGCCATCAGCATCGACCTCTTTCCCACCATGTGCGACCTCGCAGAAACACCTGCACCCGACAATCACTTTGACGGCATCAGCCTCAAATCCACCCTCCTGAGCGTGGGCGAACCCGGTGCTCGACAATTGTTCTGGAATGGCCTTGCCATGCGCGACGACAACTACAAGCTCGTAATTGAAAAAGGCACGCCGCATCTATTTGACCTATCCCAGGACATATCGGAAAGCAACGACCTCGCATCGCAACAACCCGACCGCGTTCGGCAAATGTGCCATGCAATCAATGCCTGGAAACGCGATGTAGCCGATGGTGCAACGCCTCAACCTGAACACGATGCAAAAGCGAGCGCTTAAGTCCAGTATAAGGCAATCCCTGATGTCAGGTTTCGAGGAATTCTCAAACATCCACATGCGGAATTTGATCACGGCATACCTGAACGCACTCGCCGCAGGCGATATAGAGACAGTGGTCGCGGTGTAGATGACGCATTGACTTATTGCGAGAGTTAGCGTTATATTCCACCATCTTAAAACTTTCGCAAAGAGGTAATAACGCTATGTCCCAGGAACAACGCGACAACAGCCTGCACCTTCCGAGCCTATCGATAGAGGGATTTCGGGGGATTGACGCGCTGACCATTGATCGGTTGGGCCGCGTAACCCTGATCGCAGGAAAGAATAGCGTCGGCAAAACGACCGTCTTAGATGCCATCCAGGTCTATGCGGCACGGGGGCATGAGGATATTCTGTCTCAACTACTAACAAGCCGCCAAGAAGTCTCTATTGCTACGGTTGAAAGTATCCACGATCAAAGAAGATTTGTACCCGATTTTCCTGCCCTATTTCACGGACGCGATGTATCAAAATGTGCCCGCATCGCAATTGGCCCAAAAAACGACACAGACCAACTCAGGATAGAGGAGAGTTTGCTGAGCGAGGATGATTTGGCTTATCAAATCAAAAAAAATCTACCTCCGTATGTTGCAAGAGGCTACACGCAAACATTCAGAGTCGTCTTTCAAGGCGCAGAACAGATGCTTCCCTGGATACTTCCCGTCCAAGGATCGGATGGGGCCAGAACCGTAGAACGTTATAGCGTTAGCGCGTGCTTATACTCAGAGGCTCTATGCTTAGAGAATCTATTGCTCGGAGTTGGATGGCCGTCCCCAATAGGATGTCAATTTTTGGGACCGGGCCTGTTGAGCGATGACGAAATTGTACGATTCTGGAATGCCATCGCACTAACAGATGATGAGGACCGAGCGGTGCAAGCCCTGAGACTGATCTTCGGAAACGACCTGGAGCGCGTCGCGGTCCGCCGAGATGAAATATCAGATACAGAATATGATGTCCAGCGGGTGGTAGCAAGGCTCCGAGGTCAAGCTCGTCCAGTCCCTTTGCAAAGTCTTGGCGACGGGGCACTGCACCTGGCGGGCGTCGCTCTGGCACTGGCCAATAGCCGCGACGGTTTCCTGCTCATCGATGAAGCGGAAAATGGCATTCACCATTCCGTACAGCGCGATTACTGGCGCATGGTATTCGAAACCGCACAGGCGAACAACGTACAGGTATTGGCGACAACACACAGCTTTGACTGTCTGCTCGGCTTCGCACAAGCAATGACCGATTGTGAGGAGATTGATGGTGCGCTCGTGCGCCTTGAGCGAGAGAATGGCAGCCTTCGTGCGGTTGAGTATTCGGAACGCAATATCAAAGCCGCTGCAAAACAACGCATTGATATTGAGATGAGGTAGGGGGATGGATAATAATGACCGCGTCCTTCTCGTTGAAGGAACAGACGACGAGCATGTCGTCAGGCATCTTTGTCATGGACATCAAGCAATGCCACAATTCAGCATTCAGAAAAAAGAAGGAATAGAAAAACTTCTCGACGACATTGGCCTGGAAATTTTAGCTCCCGACCGCAAAGCCATCGGCATCATCGTAGATGCGAATGACGATTTGGACGCCCGCTGGCAGGCTGTGACAAACAGGCTACGAGAGGAGCACATCGACGAAGTGCCCGACAGTCCAGACCCAACCGGCACGATTATACCCAGCACCCCTCGCGTCGGCTTATGGTTAATGCCCGACAATACATCGCCCGGCGAACTCGAAAATTTTGTCTCCGAAATGATTCCCGACGACGTTCCGATATGGCCTCGGTCCCAGTCCTACATTGACGACATTCCAGAGTCGGACCGAAAATTTACCGAAAAAAAGATATTGCGAGCCAAGGTCCACGCCTGGTTGGCGACCCGAAGGGACCCCAGGCCGATGGGCACCGCCATTCGCGCACGAGATTTGCACATAGATGGGACACTCAGCACAACATTCGCAAAGTGGCTACGACAACTATTCGAGTGAGCAAATTTCCGCTTCGCGTCTTCTTTTTTGTGCTTTTTATAGCAATTCGATTTTGATTTTTTAAACAAAAGGTGGATTAATGTTAGGACTACACCTGCTGGACTTTGCCACCCTCGCCATCTATTTAATCGGCATTATGGTTGCCGGCTTATGGGTCGCCCGCAAAATCAAAAATACGGGCGACTATTTTATGGGTGGGCGCAGCTTTGGCAAAGCATTTATGATCATGCACGCCTTTGGCACTGGCACCCACACCGATCAAGCCGTCACCGTAGCGGGAGCCTCCTACAAATTGGGCATGGCGGGAATATGGTATCAATGGCTCTACTTATTCGCCACCCCCTTCTACTGGCTCATCGCGCCAATATGGCGGAGACTGCGCTACCTCACCATCGCGGACTTCTTTGAAGACCGATTCAGCAACTCGCTCGGTTACTTCTACGCCCTCTATGGCCTGCTCTACTTTGCCATACAAATAGGCATCATGCTCCTGGGCACGGGCAAAACAGCCAGTGCCATGACCGGCGGCGCGATCTCTCCCGAAATCGCCATCGGTGTCATGACCGTCCTCTTCCTCTCCTACGGTCTATTAGGCGGCCTACCCGCGGCCATCATCACCGACTTTATTCAAGGCATCTTCATCATCGTCCTCTCTTTTCTCCTCATCCCCTTTGTCATCGACGGCGTCGGCGGCTTCACTGGCCTTCACCAGCAAGTCCCCATCGAAAAATTTAGCCTTGCAGCACCTGGCGATCCCCCGCCCGGATACGACCGCATCACGCCCTTCTTCATCGTCATGGTCGTCATCAACGCCCTCGTCGGCATCATTGCCCAACCCCACCACATGGAAATTGGCGGTGCGGGCAAAACCGAACGCGAAGCCCGCGTGGGATTCACATACGGCAACATGATCAAACGCCTCTGCACCGTAGCCTGGGCATTTACCGGCGTGGCCTGCATTGCCCTTTATCCCAACATCGACGACCCCGAACACGCCTTTGGGCTGGCCTCGCGCGACCTCTTGCCCATCGGTCTCATCGGCATCATGCTCGCCTCAATGATCGCCGCGGTCATGTCCACCTGCGACTCATTCATGGTCGATGGTGCCGCCCTCTTTGTCGAAAACTTTTACAAACCCCTCTTCAAACCCGAAGCCGACGACAAACACTACCTCACCACAGGTCGCATCGTCGCCCTCATACTGGTCATATTCGGCATCATCATCGCGCTCTACTTCACCTCTGTCGTCGCGATTATTCGCCTCTCCTGGTCGCTCGTGGCATTCTTTGGGATTGCATTTTGGGGAGGAATTCTCTGGCGCAGGTGCAATGCGCCCGGTGCCTGGGCGGGCCTGATCGTCTCGGCATTCTTATTCGCCATCTCCGGTCAAACAATCATCAATTTGGAAAGCCTGGGCATCTCCATTGGCGGCCTCGGCTGGGAATTGCCCTATCGCTACGTGCTCTACATCGCAGGTGGCTTTGCCGCACTCATCATCGTAAGCAAACTCACCAAACCGCAAGACAAAGAGCGACTCGACCGCTTTTACACCTTGCTCCACACACCCGTTGGACAAGAGCACAAATTGCGCGAAGCTGGCATAAAAGTTGTTATGGAGTAGGGAATCGCCATGCGTCTCAGGACCATATTGCTTATCGCGGTATTTTACACGAGCCTGGGGTATTCCCCTCAAGCCGCCGATCCCGTACTACATCTAAAAACTGACCAGACGCACCCCCTCCCCAAAAGCCTCTACGGCTTCAACACGAACATGATGAGCGGTGACTACGGTTATCTCGACTCCAACTTCGTCGCGCTCACAAAAGACCTGCAACCCCAAACACTGCGTTTTCCCGGAGGCACAATCGGCAATTTTTACCACTGGGAAATAGCTGGATTTATCCAGAGTGAAATGAGTTCAACCACCAATGAGCAACTCAACAGACGAAACAGAGGCAATTTTGTCAGACTGAGAAAAAGGAGAAATGGGAGACTTGCATTTGACGACTTCATGCAAATGTGCAACGCACTAAAAATAACGCCCGTCGTAGTCGTCAACCTGTGGACGGGGAGCCAGGAAGAAAGTGCCGGGTGGGTCCAATACGCAAAAAACAAGGGATATGAGATCGCGTATTGGGAACTCGGAAATGAGTACTACCTACCTTGGTACGCGGAAAAATATCCCTCTGCCGAAACCTATATCGCACAAGCTCAAAAACATGCACAGGCGATGAAAGCCGTTGACCCAACGATAAAAGTCTCGGTTTGTGCAAGCCCGGTAGCCTTCCACAAAAACGGCTTTGAAAAAAACGTGGATCAACGCAAATGGGATAGTGCATTGGCGGCTGCGGATCAATTTTACGACGCCTATACCGTTCACGTCTATGCTTATCGGACCGCTCGGCAAAAAGAAATTGAGGAATATCGGGGCTATCTCTTTGGTTGGATCCACTGCGATTTCGACGACGCCATGGACTACTATAAAAAGTTATTCCCCAGCAAAGAAATGTGGATAACCGAGTGGAATATCGCCAACCCCGCAAACCGGGTCGCCAATACACAACTGCACGCCATGTACGCGGGCGACTTCTTCCTAAAAATGCTCACGCAACCGCGCATTACCCATGCAAATTTTCACGTAATAGCTGGTCCCGGCAAAGGATTTCCCGCATTCTCCCCAATCACACCCCCATCGTCGAGAACCAATTGGAAATATGGGGGCGAACCAGAAGCGGATTTTGGAAAAACAATCCGGCGCGCGACCTACTACCCCCTTCAGTTAATAGGAGAAGCATTCGCGCAATCGGACACAAAATTCGCCCTCTCCATCCAAAATCCACCCATCCTCAATGGACAACTCGAATACGAGGGAAAACAAATACCGGGCATTCAAGCACAGGCAGTCGGAAGCACCTCGCACCTTTTTGTTCTCATCAGCAACCGCACGGCAGACGACCTATCGCCGAGCCTCACCATCGACGGCAAAAAATTTGAAGGCGCGCTCACATACCGCTACGTAGCCCATGAAAGACTCAAGGCATCAAACGGAGGCAATGCAGAAATGGAAGGCGCGGGTAAAATAGAAGTCGCGATCCGCGAATGGTCTGGTGCCTGCAATAATCTCTTGATTCCCAAAAACAGTTTTGGCATCTTAGAACTATCGCCCAACTAATTCCCGAGGAGGCTATCGTGTTTGGCCTTGAAATTCGAAAACCATCCAAAGAAACAGTCATAGGATTCATCGTCACATGGATCTGTGTGATCGGCATTATCTTTCTCACACTGGCCCTCGTCCGCATAGGTGCATAAAGGACTTATCCCAATGATCCGAAAATACCGCCCCGAAGACCTCGACGCCCTCAAAAAAATCACCGTCATCTGCTTTGATGGGGTATCGATTGACCAGAATATCGAAAAAAACTTCGGTCAATTTGCCGACACAGATTGGAGAGAACGCAAAGCCAAACACATAGACGCGGACGTAGCCGCCAATGCCGATGGCATCTTCGTTTGGGAAGACAACGGCAAAGTCGCGGCCTACATCACCACGCGCATTGACCATGAAAGCAAAATAGGCGGCATACCCAACCTCGCCGTCTTGCCCGAATACCAGGGCAAAGGAATCGGCAAAGCATTGATGACAGCCGCCTTTGACTATTTTGAAGAACAGGAAATGGCCGTAGCAAAAATCGAAACCCTCGACCAGAATCCCGTTGGACAGAACTTTTATCCGCGCTCGGGCTTTACCGCAGTCGCCCGACAAATCCACTACGCAATGCCGTTGAAAGACCGCAAAGTGTAGTTATTTACTCAGCCCTCCACACCGTTGGAAAATGTTCCCCCCGCAAAATCTCGCCATCTTCCACGGTTACAAATTCCTTCATCACATGATTGCCGCTCGCATCGTAATACGTATCCTGCGTCATATAGTGAATCGCAATCGCGCGTCGGGGTCGCTTGCTGCGATTGTCGTGAGAACCGTGCCAGGTCAGAGCGTGGTGATAATGCACCTCTCCCTTTTTCACCGGTCGGCGCACAACCGATATAGACTGACCTTCAAACTCTGACGGCATCGCGTCAAAATCCTTTACCTGTCGCACAAACGCAATCTGATTGCCCCACTTGTGCGAACCCGGCACCATACTCATACACCCATTTTCCACATCCACATCGTCCAATGCCACCCACGCGCTCACCTCTGTCATCGGTCGAATAATCGGCCACAGCGGCGCGTCCTGGTGCCATCCGGTCGTCCCCCCAATTTCAGCGGGCTTGTACTGAATCTGATCGTGCCAGATACGCAACTCCGTCGCCCCGGTCAACTGCGCCATCTCCTCTACAATCTTCTCTGAATACATCAAATTCTCAAACGCCTCACTCGCCTCCCAGATATTCACAATCTGCCAGACCGGCGCCGCATCATTACCGCCCAAATTGCGCAACAAAACCGGCTGCGACATATCATCGCGGTCTTTACTCTCAATCACCCGGTACAATTCCTCGCGCAACACCTCGACCTGCGCGTCGTCCAGCACCGGTCCCCCATTCAAAAACCCATTTTCGTGAAACTCCGCCACCTGCTCTTCTGTTAGCATGATTCATCTCCTATCAAACCAAATTCCCCTCTGCCCGGCTATTTCTACCCACAACAGCAACAGCCTTATCCATCCCCACACACAAATTACCGCTAATCAAATTATAGTCGCTCTCACCACTCTCCTCAATACCCTTCAACTGCGTCGGCTTTTCCTGATCATCTGCACACCGATTGCCCTGCATAATCGAATGCGTCAAATCGTGTACGCGGATACCGGGGTATTCTCCCTTTTTCGCCCGGGAATTGCTCAGCAACAAATTCCCCGTAATCACCTGCTCATCCCCCCTATTGGCATCTATCCCGCACATCCCATTGTACGAACACACATTATTACTCACAATATTGTGGTGATCCCCACCATTTGCAACACCGCCAATCCCGTGTTGTCCATTTTCGGAAAACACGCTATCGCTACACACCGAATGATGCACACGCGCGCAAAAATAATACCCATCCCCCCCATTTCCCTTCCCGATATTGTGCGACCACACACTTCGCGCCAACCCCGTTCCGGGATGAAAACCATGCCCGCGACACCCGTGTGCCTGACAATGCGCCACCTGGGCATCGCAACCGCGCTGAATCCCAAACCCATCGCTGGGCCATCCAAACACCGAACAATTCAGCACCCGCACGCGCTCACAGCCCACAATATGCACCGCCGAATACGTAAAATCCCACCAATCACCCTCGTAATCGTCGGGACCCTTAATCGTCAAATCCCTTATCTCAATATCCGTCTCACCCTCTGCCCATATACAGGGAAACAGATTCACCACCCGGGCATTGTCGCGCACCAACAATCGCCGATTAAACGGCACACTCATCCACACGCGATTGCCCACAACCCGCTCGACCTCCCCGTGCGTACCCCACCATCCCCTGTGCTTATCGTCGCAAACCCCAATCCCCTCACCCACGCGAAAAGGCGGCGCAGTCTTACAGGTCAGCACCCGACCACCTTTGCGAATATCCTTTGACAGATAAGCCACCTGCAAAGGCCGAATCCGCAACACAGTCGCTGGCCCATCGCCGATCAGACTCACCCGACTGGGCACGTAAAGCGTCTTGCGCAAAAGATACGTACCCGAAGGAACACGTACCCTACCACCGCTCTCTGGCAACGATGCAACCGCTTCTTCCAACCCACAGGTCATAGATTCCCGATCAAAAAAATCCGCAGCATTCACCTCATCTCGCGGCGCATCGGGCAACTGAATCTCTCTCGCTGGCATAGCAGGCATAACATCACCCTCCTACTTCATTAAGCACTCTCCAAAAAAACCGTCACCCCCATATCGGCGTATTTCTCGCGCGTATCCGGTGTGCGGTTGCGATGACAGACCGCCACACCAGTCCCTTCCAAAGACCTGCACAAATACGCGATCGTATCATCCACAGATTTCAGCCAGTGTTGCGGATGTGCCTTAATGCTCATAGACAAATCCGTCGGACCCATCGACAAACAATCCACACCCGCCTTCGCGAGCAAATGCCCGCGCGTTGCGGCCTCTACCGACTCAATCTGCAACCACAAAATCCCAAAGCTATTCCACCAATCCGCGTACTCCTCTGCCTCTTTACCTTCCGCGCCTCGCCGATGTCCCCCGCCAAAACTGCGCCCGCCAGCCGGCGGATAATAAAAATAGTGCAACGCATCATCAACCGTCTCTTCCAACTCGGTCTGCGGAATCTCGATCCCACACGGACCCAAATCGAGATAATTGCCAATCAAATAGGCATTGCGCGTGTGTTTAATTCGAAACTGCACAAACACATCTCGCTCCGCAGCCATATCGCAAAACGCCGCAATGCGCTCTTCGCTCAACGGCGTATGCTGACTGTCAATAGACACGAAATCGTAATCATCTTTATCCATAATCTGATCAAATCGATCCGGCGGCGTATTCGGTGCCATAGACACACCAAGAATGCGTTCACCATTGCGGTATTTCTGTTTTAGTCCAATTGCATTTTCAAACATGATCTTCTCCTCTATCTGTGATTACTTCTCTCCCAATCCCGAAGCTTATCTGCATTTTCGCGCACCTTGACAAATGCGCGCGACATATCCCGCATCCGCGTTTCAGAAGCCAGCAAAGCCCTCTGGCTTATCGACAGCCGTTCCTGGCAATACTGCTCGACCTTTGGCAAATGCAACGAGCGATAATCCTGCGCCGCATCTGTCCACGCAAAAGGCGTGTAATCGCGGGCTTTCCAATCCTCTTGAAAAACCGGATGCTTGTAAACCGGCACCTCGTATCCCGTACTCACCGGTACCCCTTCAGCGCGCATCGCCCTGACAAATGCATCGCGTGAAACGCCATCAAACGCCTCGGATAAATACCTCGCACCATACACATGCCAGTTGACGCGGGTAGCATCTTCCAACCGGTGAATCGGCTCAATACCCTCAACTTCCGACAACGTGCGCGTCAACATCGCCCCATTTTGCTCGCGAATCTCCGTATGCTCGGGAATGCGCTTCAACTGGCACAATAGGACCGCAGCGACAAACTCCGTCATCCGATGGTTACCGCCCCATTGTCGAGATTCCTCCGTACGACCATACCGCGACCGCCCGACATTGGTCGCACAGCCAATTGCATCGGCAACTGCCTCGTCATTGGTCAGGGCAATGCCCCCATCTCCACCCGTCATATTTTTGCTCTGCTGAAAAGAAAATCCCGAAGCCAGTCCCCAACTGCCCAGCCCGCGATCCCGATAAGTCGATCCCCATCCGTGCGCCGCATCTTCTAAAATCGCGAGATTGTGACGCTCGGCAATATCCAACAACCGCTGGAGATCGCACGCCAACCCGCCAAAATGCACTGGCATAATCCCCTTCGTGCGATCTGTAATAAGGCTCTCGACCTCCGCCACATCGAGATTATTGGTATCCGGGTCTATATCGCAAAAAACAACCGTAGCACCTGCTTTTAGAATCCCCGAACACGTACCGATAAACGTATATGCACTCGTAATCACCTCATCGCCTACACCAATACCCGCCCCGCGACAAATCATCTCCAGAGCCACAGTGCCGCCAGTACACGCGATCCCGTATTTCGCATCTTGAAATGCCGCAAACGTCTCTTCAAACTCCTGGCACTTTGAGGAATTGTACCACGCCCGGCTCTCCAGCACTTCAATAAGCGCATCTTTCTCGGCCGCATCGTACATCGGCCATAAAATATCATCCTTTTCTTTTACCTCACGCTCGCCACCCAACAGCGCTAACTCTGCCATACCCTCCTCCTTGATCAATCCCGCTGCAAACATTCGGCCAGCAGGTCCAATGCTTCGCGGGCAAACACCTCCATATTCTCACCCCGGTTCTCGCTACCCGTCGCGACCGCAATCGCACACTCGGTATCTGGCCCCACAACGCCGATACACGTATGACCGGGCGGATCGCCGTACCGATTTCCCGTCGGACCAGCCGCACCCGTCTCGCCGATACCCCAGTCCGCCCCCAAACGTTCGCGCGCAGCGCGAGCCAGATGCAGTGCATGCGTCTTTGTCGCAGCCCGCGCCTCGCCCATTGCCGCATCTGAAACAGCCATCAATATTTGCTTAGAGTCACCCGTATAACACACCCCACCGCCCTTAAAATAAGCCGAAGCCCCCGGCACAGCCAAAAGAGCTGCAGAAATGATGCCACCCGACGACGACTCTGCCACCGACACGGTCTGCCCCTTTTCTTTTAGCAACGCACCCACATCTGCGACCATTGTCTTAAAATCCGCCATATTAGACCTCTGAATTTTTAGGTAATTATTCGTCTTCTTTTTCTTTTCTATCCCCCACCGGAGCCTCAACGCGAACCGTTACAATATCCGCATCGTGATACTGCTGGTGGCGCACAGACGACGTGAAATGCTGAAGCAATCGCAGCGAGATTTCATGCTCTATCGGCATCTCTTCTGTCTGTTCTCTAAGATAGGCCATGCGGTCCTCAATATTTCCTTCACCCGTCGAAGCGATAAACTCGAGTTCTGCGCCATCGCTCCCATCGCTGCGCACAATTAAAAGCAAGCGTTTCTCCGCCTGTTCGCCCTCCCCTTGCTGAATGAGAATCAGGAGGGTTTCTTCGGCAGATAGACAGAGACGATTCGTCATCCCGGCGTCCCAACCCCTGCGCGAAGCGAATTTTTCGAGGAAAGCCATAATCTCTGGCAAAGCCTCGACAGTGAGCGCTGTCTCAATGCGCTGCCGGCGCGGTGCTGTCAACTCCATAAACAGCGTCAGGAAAATCGCCGTGAGGCCGCCAGCCGTCATCCCATTGCCGAGCAGTGCCCCCCACCACTCGCCGAGATATTCCGCAAAAATGGCCTGATCCTGAAATCCCGCGCCAATCCAGAATGCGATTCCCGCGATCATCGCCTTGCGATAATCTACCCCATCCTGAACGATGATCCGCATACCCACAACAAAGAGAAGTGCCAGCAGCACCGTCACATAGGCCCCAACCACGGGATTGGGAATTGCCAGAAGGAGGGCCGACACCTTGGGCAGAAAGGACGCCGCCACAAATACGATGCCAATACACACGCCGACACCGCGCGCGGCAACGCCGGTGAGTTCCGTGATTGAAACACTTGACGAGTAGGTCGTGTTTGGAACTGTTCCGGCAATGCCAGAAAGCAAGTTGCCCACGCCATCTGCGGTGACAGCGCCCTGCACCGCCCGAAAATCGGGCGCGCGAGGCGTGCGCCACGAAACCTTCTGAATCGCGATAGAATCGCCTATTGTTTCGATCGCACCGACCAGGGTCACAAATATGAAAGCGGGAAGAAGCGACCAGAAAACCGGACCAAAGCTGAGATCAAAACCAGGCCAGCCGCCACCTGCGGGAAAACCAATCCAGGGAGCTTCGATAACGCGCTGGATGTCGTACAGCCCAAAAAACGAAGCGACAATGCATCCCACAACGATCCCGATGATTGGCACCCAAAGGCGCCATACACCCGAAACCCGCAACGCGAGCACCACGATGACGAACAAGGTTGCGATAGCACACGCGGGCGCGGCAGCCGAGGGCGTACCTTCGGGCACATCGGCCAACATATCAAAGACGATCGGCATAACGGTCACCGCGATCAACATAATCACCGTTCCAGCCACGGTTGGCGTAATGATTCGTCGCAACAGCGAAAGCCGCGTCGAGAGCGCGAATTGGAACAACGACGAGATGACGACCAAGGTCGCGAGCATCGCCGGACCGCCCTTGGCAAGTGCTGTCACACAAACCGCGATAAACGCGCCAGAAGTACCCATGAGGAGAACATAGCCAGCGCCAATGCGTCCAACGCGCACAGCCTGCAACACCGTGGTCAACCCACTGACCAAAAGCGCACCAAAAACCGCCCACGACAGATAAGGCTCCCCCCCACCCGCAGCCCTCACCACGATGACCGGCGTGATCACAATGCCCGCAATACAGAGCATAGCAGCCTGAAATCCAAGCGCGAAAGCGATGGTATTTGGAGGCCGCTCATTGGGTTCGTAAAGCACACTCTGGTCGCGGCGGTCAGATTCAGATTGCATCGCTCAAATCCTTTCCTTAATGTGTTGCCAACAACTCATCACCATAAGCAAACAGCGCAGGGGTCCCACCCGTATGCACAAACACAACCGTCTGATCCCTGCGATACCATCCCTCGCGGATATGCTCAATCATTGCGCCATAAGTTTTGCCCGCATAAACGGGATCGAGCAACAATCCTTCGGTTTGCGCGGCCAACAACACGGCCTCTCGCGCCCCAGGCGTCAGCACCCCATAAGCCGGTCCCGCGTATTTGCCATAACTCTCAAATTCATCTGCCGTAAAATTCAGATCCAAATTCAAAATTTTGCACACCTCATTCGCAACCTCGGCGAGTTGCACATTCTTTTTTTCATCGTCCTGTGGACTTGGACTGATGCCAATAATCCGCACATCAACACCCAGTGCTCTTGCCCCAACGACAAGCCCGGTATGCGTATGCACGCCCGCACACACATAGATGGCATCGGGTATCACATCCATTGTCTGCATCTGCTCCCACAATTCCAAAAATCCATCCACATAAGACACGCTGCGATAATAATACCCATCCGAACTCGTGTTATAGACCCTGTGACCACCGGCCTTTAACTTTTCGATAACAGCTATCTTCTCCTGCTCGCTCTCAATCAAATGCACCTCTGCGCCAAACAGGTGCGTAAGCAGCAAATTGCCATTCACGGGATCTGCATGGTCATCCTTGCGCCCCACCATCACCGCCTTCAGGCCCAGCCTCGCCGCAACCGCTGCTGTCAACCGCGATTGATTCGACTGCGATGCCGCGCCGTGGAGCAATACATCATACCCTTCATCCACAGCAGGTGCCACGGAATATTCAAACTCGCGCACCTTATTTCCCCCAAACGCCAACCCCGTCTGATCCTCGCGCTTGACCAGAATGCGCGGACCGCCCAATTTTGCGGACAACCTCGGGCAATCCATCAACGGCGTGGGCAAATCGGCAAGCGACAATCGGCTGCACGTCCCCAACGCCTCTCGAACCTCTCGAATCGAATAGCTCAAGGATATCACTCCTCTTTTGTTTATATCTCCACCGCCTGAAGCAGAGCTTTGATAAAACCAAACTGGAAGGCGAATGCCTGCTCGAAATGCCCTTGCGCAGTGTGGCCTGGCGCGTGATCGGGAACGATCATGTGCGGATAGCCCACCTCCTTGAGCGCTTTCATCAGCACAAACATATTCATATCGCCCTCATCGGGATAAACCTCCTGAAACTTGTTGCGCCCGCCCGTAATATTGCGAAAGTGGATAAGATGAATTTTTTTTCTCTCCCCAAAATAGCGAATAATATCGGCCACCTCATTGCGCGGATCCACAACGCTCTCCGCCATACAACCGAGACAGAGATTGAGACCGTGATAAGGACTTGGACAAATATCGATAAAACTCTTGAACCCATCGTATCCACCCAGCACGCGATCAACACTTTTGTAACCGGGCGGCAACCAGGGGTCGCACGGGTGACAGGCCATACGCACTTTGCATTCGGTGGCAACGGGAATAACGCGCTCCAAAAAGAAAGTAATATTTTCCCAATTCTGTTCCGCTGTAACCGGTTCCTCATACCGCGGCGTATCCGCATCGGCCTTAGACAAATCCCACGTGGAATAGCGCACGTCCCCTCGCCCGAGTGGAACGCCTTCCGTGCGTTGATTTTCCATTTCGCAAAGAAAATACTTCAGCGCGGGAATACCCGCATCTGCGGCAACGCGCACCATATCGCAGGCGATCTCGATTTCCTTTTCGCCATCCTTCATATTCCCGCGCATAAACTCGGGCACAAAACTGCCATCGACATTGAGGTGTTGCACCGGCAATGCCACCATTTCCACGGTAATGCCGTGTTTTGCTGCTTTTTCTTTTTTTTCCACGATCTCTTCCACTGTCCAGCCGCTACTTGGATCTGACGTAATTTCCCTGGCATCGTTGAGCGCCATATTCGTAACGCCACACCGCGCGAGGAATTCGAGATGCTCATCCGACGTGGAAAAACGCTGTGTACCAATATGCATGCGCGGGTTTTCCGGATTCCATTCTGCACCTGCATACATTTCGGCTGCCATAGTTAAATCTCCTGTAATTTTTAATTAACTGCGACCAGTTGTACACAATCCGTCATGATAATGCAAGAATTTCTGGATAGCAACATGATTGGGGATTGTGGAGGGTATAAAATTGTGGTATCTTCTCACTCCTCAAGTCCACCCCTATAAACAGGAGTGTTTTATGCAAGTCGAAATCAACAAACACGCCTTAGACCGCGTACCGATATCGATAATTTTTGATGACTCGACTGTACTGGTAAATCTGAATTATTTTTTTATGCGAGACCGCCAGGCTGTAGATGGAACGGATTACCGCTGGGAAGATGTCCCTGTAGTACATCCTGAATCATTCACGCGCGAATTTGCCGAATTCTGTCTGGAACACGATGTAAAGGGGAAATTCAGCGTGGTACCGTGCCCTGCCGCGCTTGGGCGAGTAGATCACGGACTCCCCCTGTTCTCCAAAGCACAGCAAGAAAGCTGGTTGGCGATGTGTCGGGAACTGATTATGCCCAATTACGACATCACGCCGGAAATGATCACACACACCTTCGTGGTAGATCTGGAAACATTGCAACCTGTTGATCCAAATCTGTGGGAACAATGGGGATGGAACAATTTGCCAACCGACGAAGAAGAGCGGGTGACAAATTATATCGCACTGGCGTGTGAAATACTGCACAACGTGGGCCTGACACCGGCTGGCGTGACCAGCCCAGGGGGATTTGGCAATCCAATAGACTTTTATGCAAAATGTGCGGAAAACGCCGTGCGCAGGGTAACGGGCAACCCGACACCCTATCTATTTAAGCGCGTATCGTCCAGCGGTCCTGTAGATTGCCCCGTATGGTATCCCAAACCCGAACGCGGCGAGGCAATGGGTGAAGTAATCGCAGCGACGGGGGACCGCACGGGATCGTGGACCGGATATGGCGAAGTAGATGTAGATTATTACATCACATCGGATCTTCAAGGTGGGCGTTTGCCCGAGGTCATTGACGCGGGCGATCCGGCCGTAATGATCAGCCATTGGCAGGGATTTTACGGGATTCACAATGAGGACCGCCGCGGGTTTCGGGCATTTCAGACCATTGTGCGGCGGCTCAAAGAACGCGATCCCAATGGCGAAAAATCGCAGTGGCGCAAGTGTAGTGAAATTACCAATTATGCAATCGCGCGCGAAATGGCCGATGTCACAGTAGAAGAACAAATAATAACACTCGATCTACCCGTACAAGTGCCCGAATTCACATTGCGATTGCGCGAAATAACAGTTGCAGGCGTAAAAATAAACGGCAAACCCCTGACACCCGCACTGACAAAAGCGGCCTTTCGCAATGGCACATTTTATCGAGAAGGCGATATAACACTGGTGGCCTTTACGCCCGAAGAACAAAATATCAGAGTTGAAATAGAATAACGGGAAAAACAAGAATGACAGAAGCAAAACTCAAACGGGAAATCGGCTTACTCGGCGTCTATGCCATTGCAACGGGCACGACCTTAAGCGCGGGATTCTTTTTACTGCCGGGTCTGGCTGCCGAACAGGCAGGTGCGGCCATTGTGCTGGCCTATATCGTTGCCGCGACGCCACTTGTACCCGCGATGTTCAGCATTATTGAACTGGCAACTGCCATGCCCCGCGCGGGTGGCGTATATTATTTTTTAGACCGATCACTCGGACCGTGGATGGGCACACTTGGAGGCATCGGTACATGGCTGGCAATCGTATTAAAAGTATCATTTGCGCTCGTAGGCATGGGGGCGTACATCGCACTTTATGTACCCGAGTTGCCAATGATCCCCGTAGCCGTCGCAATTGCGGTTGGACTGGGCATACTGAATCTATTGGGCGCGCAGAAAAGCGGTGGATTTCAGATGGCATTGGTCCTGGGTTTGTTGATGATCCTGGGGATATTTATCGGAGGAGGCGTCCCCAGTATTGAACGCGCGCGATTAACCGCGATATTCGAGGCAGATGTCCAGACGGTTTTATCCACAGCGGGCCTGGTCTATATCAGTTATGTAGGCGTGACAACCGTAGCGAGTTTATCGGAAGAAGTAAAACACCCCGAACGCAATTTGCCTCTCGGCGTCATCTTCTCATTAATTACGGCGGTGCTGGTCTATGCATTGGGCACGGGCGTCATGGTCGGTGTATTGCCTCTTGAGCAACTGGTGGGAGATTTAACACCCGCCGCCTCAGCGGCCAAAGCCGTATTTGGCGATTGGGGTGCGTTAATCATCTCTCTGGCAGCCCTCCTCGCCTTTACATCGGTCGCCAATGCCGGAATGCTTTCGGCTTCTCGCTTTCCCCTGGCAATGAGCCGAGACCACATGATGCCGAAACTTTTTCAGCATTTGAATACAAGAGGCGCACCCGTTCAAGGGGTATTGGTGACCATGGGCGTGATTGTTTTAATCCTCATCTTTCTCGACCCAACCAAAATTGCCAAATTGGCCAGTGCGTTTCAATTATTGATGTTCGCGCTGGTATGCCTGGCGGTAATTGTCATGCGCGAAAGCGGATTGGCTTCCTACGACTCGGGATATCATTCACCCCTGTACCCGTGGATGCAGTTATTCGGCATGTTAGCGTCGTGTACCTTGATTGTCCAGATGGGCTGGTTATCGTCTCTATTCTCCCTCGGTCTGATCCTGATAGGAACGATTTGGTACTTCAAATTTGCCCGGGACAAGGTCAACCGTGATGGTGCGATTTATCACATGTTTGAACGCTGGGGACAAAGGCGACACACTGGCCTGGATGTCGAACTGAGAGGCATCCTGAAGGAAAAGGGATTGCGCGACGAAGATCCCTTTGAAGAGGTCGCGGCTCGAAGCCTGGTCATCGATCTGGATCGCCCGGCCGAATTTGAGGATATAGTTCGACAGGTATCGAAATGGCTATCGGAACGCGTGCCACATACCGTAGATGAAATTGAGAAACAATTGCTGGATCGCACGCATATTGGATCGACACCCGTGACACACGGCGTGGGATTGCCACATCTGCGGATTGACGGAATCGAACACTGCGAAATGGTCATCGTGCGATCACTGCCAGGCATTCACATCCAGTTTACAGACCCACTGACCGGACACGAAGTAGAAACGCAACTGACCGCGATCTTCTTCTTATTCAGCCCGGAGCACGACCCGTCACAACACCTGCGTATTCTGGCACAAATTGCGCGGCGTGCAGACGATGAAAACTTCTTGCGCGAATGGCACTCTGCCAACGATGAAGTCGAGCTAAAAGAAGCCCTGTTGCGCGACGAAGCCTTTTTATTGTTGACATTGCGCCGCGATCACGCGACCGCCGACCTCATTGGCCGTGCCCTGATCGAGACGGATTTTCCAAAAAGCTGTCTCGTAGCGATGTTGCGCCGTGGCGGACGCATGGTAATTCCCCGCGGCAATACCGTACTGCGAGAAAATGACCGATTGACAATTTTGGGAAACAGTAGTGGATTGCGCGACCTCGAAGCGCGATATAGACGAATAGACGATCACCCGTAGAGGCGGCCAACAGTCTCGGGGTGTTTGCGAGCCTCGCGCATGAGGCGATTGCCCCACGTAGTGGGATATCTGCCCGTGACACACCCCAGACACAGGGTATCTGTTTCACACCCAATACTGGAACCCAGATCGGGAACATCGAGGTATTTCAGGCTATCGACATCGAGATCGATAGCCATTTTTTTTAGCGTCTGTGGGCTGGGCAAACCGCGGTATCGCACCGGGACGTGTTCGGGGGCAAAGAGTTCGTCCAGGGTCGTCATATCAATCCCGTAAAAACACGGCGCAACAATAGGCGGACAGGCCACGCGCACATGCACCTCGGTCGCGCCGCCGATATCGCGCACCTGATGGGCAAGGGTGCGAAGCGTGAGGGAGCGCACAATAGAATCTTCCACGAGGAAAACGCGCTTGCCCGATAAAACAGAGGCCAATGACGTGTACTTGCTTTTAGCACTCTGCGAGCGGGTGGTTTTGGGCTGGATAAACGTGCGCCCCACATAGCGATTGCGGATCACACCTTCCATACAGGGCATATTCAGGTGGTGAGCATAGGCATCGGCTGCAGCTTTGGCCGTATCGGGAACGGGCACAACCACACATGAATCGTCGATTTTCTGGTTTTCTTTCTCAGCCAAAATACGACCGGCCTCAGCGCGAGAAGTATAAACACTGAGGCCGTCAATTTCACTGGCAACATTGGAAAAATAAACCCATTCAAAAAAGCAACGCGCTGTTTTTTTCGGTTCTGTATAGTGCGCAACGCGCAAAACGCCGTTTTCGATAATCACCATTTCTCCAGGTTTGAGCCATTTTATATCGCTAAAACCGAGATTGGAAAGAGCTGTTGATTCATTGGCAGCGGCAAAGAGACGGCCTTTGACCCCCCAGCACATGGGATGCAAACCGAGCGGATCGCGCGAGACGAACATGCGCCCCGAGGCATCGAGAAATGCGATATTATAAGCACCGTCAAAATCGCGGGAAAGCGTGCGCATCACATCGGCCAGATCGGGTGGATTTTCACCCTTCAACCGATACGCCAGGGTATGCATGATAATTTCGGTATCGATATTGAGGGTAAAGTGATACCCCTGCTTGGACAACAAGCGTTCACGCAACAGCGTGTAATTAGCCAGATTGCCGTTAAAAGCCAGGCTAAACCATTTCCAAATACGCCCGTGCTGTCGTTCAAAAGGCTGTGCATAGCGCACATCGTCTTCGCCACTGGTGGCATAGCGCGTGTGTCCAATCGCAGCTATCCCCGCATATTGGTTGATAATGGACTGGTATTTGCCGGGATGCGACATGCGGAAGGCTTCGGTAACGCCGCCCAGATCTCTAAACGTGCGTAAAAGATGATCGCGGTTGGGGTGATAAGAGCAATATCCCGCGGCGAGTTGTCCCCGATTTTGAAGGTCGAGCAACATACTCGGCATAAGTGCTGCAACATTTTCAAAATCATCGGTATCACCGGCATCGCCGTTCTCCTTGAGCCAGTAGAGGGCTGCCACACCGCATTCGTGACCAATATCTTCGCTCATAAAAATCTCCTATCCCAACGCTTGATGCTGCATGTACAGAATCCCCGCAACGATTTCTTCGTGCGCCACATCATCTCGCGGCACAATTTTTCCGATCCGCTCGGGCAATACAAAGCGGATGATACCGTCCCGCGCTTTCTTATCACTCATCATCCGCTCCAACACCTCATCGACCTTCAAATCGGGCACGCCTTTGGGAATGCCCAAACGGGCAATAAGTGCATTTTGCCGCTCGAACGCATCCCGCGACCACATCCCCTTTTGCACTGCGATATATCCTGCAGCCAGCATCCCCAAACACACCGCTTCACCGTGTTTGTAATAATCGTAATGCGTCACCACCTCCAGCGCGTGTCCCACCGTATGACCGTAATTCAAAATTTCGCGCAAGCCCTTCTCGGTTTCATCGGCAGCCACAACACCCGCCTTGATGCGACATTGTTGGGCAACGAGCCAATTGATCTGATCCGCAGGCAGGCTTAAACTTGCCGCGCCCTCAATACAATCTTCCAAAAACGCCACCAGATCGGGATCCCGTATAATCCCGTGCTTGATCACCTCTGCCATACCCGCCCGCACTTCGCGTTTAGGTAAAGTATCGAGTGTAGCCGTATCGATCAACACCAACTTTGGCTGGTGAAAAGCACCGATCATGTTCTTTCCCAAAACGTGATCCACGGCTGTTTTGCCCCCCACACTCGCATCGACCTGCGCTTCCAGCGTCGTGGGCACCTGAACAAAATCAACACCCCTCAAATACGTCGCAGCGACAAAGCCAGCCATATCGCCAACCACACCGCCGCCCAATGTCACAACACAGGACTTGCGATCCAATCCCGCCGCGATCAAATCGCCATATATCTGTCCAGCCGTCTCAAGCGTCTTGTATTGCTCACCATCGGGCACCGTTACAACCACAACCTTCACCCCAGCGCGCGCGAGACTCTGCTGAACCGTATCGAGATAGAGCGCGGCAACTGTCGGATTGGTCACAATCGCCGCTGTTTCTCCCAACCCTCGCTCTACATACAGATCTCCCAAATCGCGCAAACAATCGCGACCGATTAAAATATCGTAACTTCGATCACCTAAATCAACTGTCACCGTTTCCATTATCAATCCCGATCCAAAACACTCTGTAATTCAATCAGAGCAGTCTCTGCTGTATCTTCGGGCGTGTGATCATTTGTCGAAGTTGCAAACGCATCTGCACGCGCATAAAAACGCTCTCGCTCTGCCATCATCACCTCAATTTTATTTTTTAAATCCTCATCATCCAGCCCGGCCAGCAAGGGCCTTTCATCGCGCTTGCGACTGACCCGTTCAAAAATCGTATCGACAGAAGCGCGGAAACACAGACACACGCCGGTTTTGCGAATAACTTCCCAATTCCGCTCCTGCGTGATGGCACCACCACCGAGAGAAACGATCACATTGCCCATCTTCGATGCCACGATAACCGCCTGGTGTTCCAACTGGCGAAATGCGGTTTCACCGCATTCCTCAAAAATTTCCGGAATTGTTTTCCCAGCGGCATCGACCACCAATTCATCTGTATCGACAAAGGTTCGATTCAACCATCCGGACAAAATGCGCCCGACTCTGGTTTTCCCAGTAGCCATAAAACCGGTGAGAAATATGGGTTTATCAGGTAGATCAAACACAGTGTTCTTCCACGATACGGTATCACATCTGTTCTGGCGCTTTCATCCCCAGCAAAGTCAGGCCCGATGCCAGCACCGTCTTAATCGCATAAACCAGTGCAACGCGGGCAGTTGTCAAATCCGCTTGTTCAGAAATAACCTGATGGGCATTGTAAAACCGATTGGCGACCGTACACAATTCAATCATAAGCGTTGTCACCACAGAGGGTTCGTATTCGTCCGCAGCCTTTTGAATCTGCCTGGGGAAACGCGCAAGACATTTGACGACCTCAATAGCTTCTGGCTCATTTAACAACGCGAAGTCGATATCTCGCGGCGGCAAAGTGCCGTCATAACGCCGCAACACACTGCAATATCGCGCGTGGGTATATTGCAGATAGGGACCTGTTTCGCCGTTGAAATTTAAAACCTCGTCCCAATCAAACACAATATCGCGCGTCCGTTTGGAATCCAGATCCGCAAAAATAATCGCACCAATGCCCACATCTCGTGCAATCTGCTCACCGTTTGGCAAATCGGGATTCTTATCGGCAATAATTTTTTGCGTCAACTCAATCGCGCGATTCAGCACATCTTCCAAAAAAACCACATTGCCTCTGCGCGTTGAAGCCCCACTACCATCTTTGAATCGCAGCCGCCCAAATTGCACATGCGCGCATTTTTCTCGCCAGTCGTATTCCATCAATTCCAACACCTGAAACAACTGGCGAAAATACAGCGATTGCGCCACATCCACCACATAGAGCAATTTTTCAAAGCGATATGTTTCCCACCGATACTCCAGCGCGGCCAAATCGCGCGTGCCGTACAATGTCGCATCGTCGCTTCGCAATGCGATCAAAGGCGGCATATCCCATTTTTCCAAATCCACAATAGTCGCGCCTTCACTCTCGGTCAGCAACCCCTTTACCCGCAAACGCTTCAATGTCGCGGGCATTTTATCCTGATAAAAACTCTCTCCAGCAATCGACTCAAATCCAATGCCCAGCATATCGTAAACGCGATCAAACTCCTTAAAACTTACATCCACGCACACCTGCCACATCCGCACGGCTTCTTCATCGCCATCTTCGAGGCGGCGAAACCAATCGCGGGCTTCTTGTTCGAGTTCGGGATTGTCCTCAATTTCTTCGTTAATGCGAACATAGAGTTCCAGCAACTTCTGAATGGTAATATCCGCCGTCAATTCGCCCTCACCCCAGTAATTCCACGCCAGAATCAATTTCGCAAACTGAGACCCCCAATCGCCCAGATGGTTCACCCCAACCACTTCGTAGCCCAATGCCCGATAAATATTTCGCAAAGCATTGCCAATCACAGTTGACCGCAGATGGTGAATGCCAAATGGCTTGGCAATATTGGGATGCGAAAAATCGATCACAACCGTCTTTCCAACACCGCGATCTCCACGCCCATAATCCGCACCCTGCTCGAGAATCACCGAAAGTGTTTCGCCAACCAAATTGGTCTTTGGCACAAAAAAGTTGAGATAGGGACCTGCTACACGCACCTCTGAAATTCGATCACCCGTCACAATTTGTGCAGATAGCTCTCCGGCAATCAGATGGGGTGCTTTGCGAAAAATTTTAGCCAGCGCAAAACACGGCAATGCATAATCGCCCATCTCGGGTTTTGGCGGCGTTTCGATCAGCGCCCTCACATCGCCACACGACATATCAGTTGCTTTTGACACCTGCAATACAATTTCTTCGACAAAAGGATTGACCACAAAATACCTCCACTATCTCAAGGACCTCTATCCCAGCCCTCCCTATTTCAAAATATCCAAATCCAAAATTTTCTGTACATCGGCCTTCACCTGCGCGGGCACGCGAAACCGATAGCTTTTTCGTTGAGAAATAAGTTCCAAATCGCGCTCTGTCCGCCACACATATCTCGAAAAACGCTGCCAGGGCATGTAGCGCATGCCCATCAGCAATCCGCGCGCACTCATAGTTACGCGAATGGTAGCATACGCGATATAAAAAAATTCGAGAGAAAGTAAAAAACCGAACAATTGCGGCACAAATCCCACACCATCTGAGATCGCAGCCCCCCGAAACAGCACAATACCCCCCGTCACAATCAAAAACACATCCCATCGCTTCTGCAAAAAAACCACCACAGGCTCCTGTGCATTGGACACATGACGCCGTAGCCGCCAATACGCCACAATAGACGCGCCCAGTAAAATGGGAGCGAGAATCAACACGATTTGTATGAGTGTCAAAGACATGTTACGATTTCGACGCCAGATAAATGGTCGCAATCCCAAAACTCAACCGAACCACCTGTATATCGACAAATCCCGCGTCGGTCAACCGCCCGCAAAAATCGGCACCTTCGGGAAAACGCATCACAGATTCGTACAAATAGCGGTAGGCATTCGGATCTCGAGAGACCATGTGTCCAATACGAGGCAAAATACGCTGAAAATAAAAATTGTAAAGGCCGCGAAACACAGGGGTTTGCGGCCTTGAAAACTCCAGCACAGCCACGCGCCCACCCACCTTGAGCACGCGGCACATCTCGCTCAGGGCCGTTTCCAACTCGGCCACATTGCGAATGCCAAATCCGATTGTCACGCCGTCAAATGTCCCTTCCCCAAAAGGGAGACACTCCCCATCGCCACACAAAAACGCGACCGGATTTGCTCGCGATGCATTTTTTCTCGCGCCCTCGCGCAACATCGGCATTGAAGGATCGACACCGATCACCTGAATATCGCCAGCGCGCTTGCCGCATTCAAACCCCAAATCGCCCGTGCCCGTAGCCAGGTCCAAAATGCGCCACTGCGGCTCGGGTTGCAATCGATCAACAGTCTTTTTTCGCCACAAAATATCAATGCCCAGACTCAACAGGTGGTTGAGCAAATCGTATCTGCGGGCAATCCCGTCAAACATCTGCCGCACAAAAGCGCGCTTGGCTTCTGGTCTGAGCAACACATCGCGCGCAATATCCGCTTTTCCCGCGCGTTGTGGGCTATGCCTATGTTCACATTTCATCAGCGTCGAAGCTCGCAGTGGTTTTGGGCGGCGGGGACAACTCTTAATTCTTAATTCCTAATTCCTAATTGAATTACCCACCCGTTTGACAACGACATTTTTCATCACATCAGTCGGTGGCTCAACACCCGTCCAGATCGCAAAAGACCGCGCTCCTTGAAAAACCAGCATATCCAGCCCTCCAAAAGCCGGCGCTCCAACCGATTGAAACGCGCGCATCAACCGCGTTTCCAGCGGATTGAACACCGTATCGTAAAGTACCAAATCCGGATGGACAGCGCGCACATCGGCAAGGGGCGAGGCATTAACCTCGGGATACATCCCCAGCGAAGTGGTATTCACAACCACACCCGCATCGGCAAACACCCTGCATTGCGCATCGGCATCCAGCGCGCCCACATCCATTTTTGTACCCGTTATTTCTTCCATATCCACCGCCAGATCCTCAGCGCGTTTAACCGTGCGATTCAAAATCGTCACCCGCTGCACACCTTCTTGCGTTCCCAGCGCATACGTCACAGCGCGGGCCGCTCCACCAGCACCGAGCACCACGCAATGCGTGGGAAATGTCTCAATCCCCGCAATATCGCGCAATGCCCTCAAGACGCCATAGACATCTGTATTGTATCCGATCAACTCATCTTCTTCGCGCGAAATAGTATTAACTGCACCCACAGCCAGCGCTTCTTCTGAAATGCGATCCATGTGTTCCATCACCGCCAGCTTGTGCGGAATAGTCACATTTAACCCGCGAATATTCAGCCCGCGCAACCCCTTCATCGCCTCGCACACGCGGTGGGGCAACACATGAAAAGCCACATAACAATAATCCACATCTAATGCGGCGATTGCCGCATTGTGCATATCGGGAGAAAACGAATGAGCTACCGGGTCACCAATAACGCCCAGCACCTGGCTTGTCGCGCGAATACTCATCAAGACCTTTGGTTGCCATCCAGCAAACCATTCACAAATTCATCGGCAATATCAAAACTTTCCCTCCACGAGCAGCCATACGTATAGCGTATAAATGCCACACCACCCAGGATCATCAAAATCGCAAAGAGCGCGAGCTTAAAAAGTATCTTCATATTTTCACCTCTTTTGTTTGAACAACAGTAGATAAACAGGCAAATAACCCGGCGAAATCGCGGCACATATCGCCCGTATTTAACACCTGAGTTTCACCTTCGGCTACCAATCCCGCCAGTGCAAAGGTCAATCCCGTGAGGGCATCGCCGCCGGCATCGACCTCTATTCCCTGAAGACGCACAGGTCCCTGCACCACCAGGCCATCGGGCATTTCGCCTACCTTAGCCCCCATTTGACGCAAACTTTGAATCACCAGTGCCAGGCGGTCGGTCTCTCCTCGTCTCAAACCCTCGGCATCTCGAATAACCGTTTCGCCCGCGGCCTGCGTGCCCAACACAGCGAGAAAAGGCACTTCACGAATAAAGAGATCGGTCTGCTCACCCCCTATGCGCGTGCGCCGCAATTCAGACCCCTGAACTTTAACCGTACGCGTCACCTCAGACTTTGATCGCGTCACCTGTATTTCCAATTGTGCATTCAACCTCCGCAACAAATCCAATGCGCGTCGGGTCTTCCAATCGTCGCCCACGCAGTGAAGGGTCAAATCCGACTGCGATAACATCGCCGCAGCGCCGAGCAAATACAGCGTGGTCTCGGGATCCCCCGGCACATCGCATTCCCCCATAAGCCCACGCGCTTCTTTTACCTCATACATTTTTTATCCCTCTAACGCAACCGCACTTGATAATCCGCATCTCGCAAAATATCGACAGACCGCTCGGCTTCCTCCTGCTGCCCAAACCCCATCCGAATCGTCCCCCCTTCGCCTTCGCGCACCTTCAGCACTTCAATATCTTCAATATTAATTCCTTCGGCAGACAGCCGGGAAGCAACATCGGCAATCACACCAGGTTTGTCTTCTACCACCAGCAAAATTTCGTGAAGCGGATGTAAAAACCCCTTGGAATCTCTGGGAATCTCCCCGCGAATGCGATTGGCATAGTCAAAATCTTCTGATAACGCTTCCCGATCCACCTTATCTCGTATCGCTACAAGCGCGTCGAGATATGCATCGATCATCTCTCGAATGGGTTCAGCATTCGTCTGACAAATATCCCGCCACATCGCAAACGGGCTGGAGGCAATACGTGTCAAATCGCGGAACCCACCCGCTGCCATTTGCAAAGGAAGGCCATCGGCCTCATTGAGCCTGCCCACCAATCCCACGAGTGTGGTAGCCATCATCTGCGGCAAATGACTCACTGTCGCAGCGACCCGATCATGCGTCTCGGCATCCATACGCATAGAACGCGCCCCAAGGCACTGCACAAGTGCTGCGAGCGCATCCAAAATTTGATCGGGAACACCGCTTGCGGGTGTGAGAACATAAAGCGCGTTTTCAAACAAAAAGGGATCGGCAGCCCCCACGCCGCTCTTTTCCGACCCCGCCATGGGATGTCCGCCCACAAAATGCACATCTTCACGCGCGACCCGTTCCGCACATGCGACAATCGCGCCCTTGGTGCTACCCACATCTGTAATAATACAACCCGGCGAGGCCGCTTGCACAACCGAGGGCAACTGTTCCAGAATACGCACAATAGGCGAACACAAAAATACCAGATCTGACCGTTTTACGCCACTGTCCATCGCGTCGTATTCATAACCGCTATCGATCACACCGAGCGCACGGGCCTCTCGCAGGGTCTCCGCGCGGCTAATACCAATAATCTCGCGCCCAATACCCAGTCGCTTAAACGCCAGCCCCAGCGACCCGCCAATCAACCCCACACCCACAATGGCAATCGCGGCATCTCTAAACGGAGGATCATTCATACAAATAACCTAATACTACATAAAATACTAAACCAGACCCGCCAGGTCCTTCACAAACACTTCCGTATCTTCCCACCCCAGACACGGATCGGTAATCGACTTCCCAAATATCCCCTCTTCGGGTTTTTGCGCGCCTTCCTCCAGATAGCTCTCCACCATCAACCCGCGCACCACATTGTGAAGCAGCGCGGAATGGCCCCGGCTGCGCATCACCTCCAGACCAATGCGCGGCTGTTCGGAGAACGTTTTATCTGAATTATTGTGATTGGTATCCACGATAATCGTCGGATTGCTCAACTTGCGCGCCAGATATTGCTCGGCAACATGCATCAAATCTTCATAGTGATAATTGGGGATACTTCGCCCATTATACGACATCCCGCGCAACACTGCATGCGTCAGCGAATTGCCCGACGTGCTTACTTCCCACCCATTGTGAAAAAAGACATGCGGAATTTGCGCTGCATAAATAGCATTGAACATCACATCCAGATCGCCACCCGTTGGATTTTTCATGCCCGCAGGCACATCGACACCGCTAATAGTCAGGCGATGATTCTGATTTTCAACAGACCTCGCTCCCACGGCAATATAACTCAGCAAATCCTCCACATAAGGCAAATTCGAAGGATAGAGCATCTCATCGGCAGCCGTCAAATACGACTCGCGGAAAGCGCGAATCTGCATCTGCCGAATCGTCTTAATCCCAACCACCATATCGGGCGTACCCTCCGGATCGGGCTGATGGGCCATGCCCTTATACCCTTCGCCAGTCGTGCGCGGCTTATTGGTATAAATCCGCGGCACGAGCACCAACTTGTCCTTCACCTGCTCTTGGAGCCGCGATAGGCGATTCACATATTCACATACCGCATCGACATCGTGCGCCGAGCAAGGACCAATAATCAACAAAAACTTATCGCTCTTGCGCTCAAAAATAGCCCTAATCTCGGCATCGCGTTCTTCTTTCTTAGCCTTCAAATCATCGGGCAGAGGCAAAACATCTTGAATTTCTTCTGCACTGGGAATGGGCTGAATCCGTTTGAAACTCATGATAAATATTTCCTTAGATTGTCTCCCCCTTCCTATCAGGAAGGGGGTTGGGGGATAGGTCATCTTTCTCTGCGCAATCTTCTTCCAACCGCAGTGACTCATCGATAATCTGTCTAAAAATGCGTTGTGCTGCTTCGTGACCCAAAGGACCGCCATTCAATTCGCGAATGCGGTTGAGAATCAGGGTTTCTCGTTCAGGGACATGAAAGGGCAAACCCTCGGCATGCTTAATTTTTCCCACAGACAGCGCATACTGGGCACGCTCATTGAGCAACTCGAGAATTTGGTCATCTAAGGCATCAATTTTCGCGCGCCAGAAATCCAGATCCTTCTCCATAATCTACACACCTTCTCGCAAAGGGCCGATCAAAGACCCGACAAAAGCACCCACCTTTGAAACCAGATCGGCATCGTTTTGGTACTCACCCACACGACGCACAATCGCGCTACCAACCACAACTGCATCGGCATACTGCGCAATTTCCGATACATGCTCGGGCGTTGAAATCCCAAACCCAACGGCAATGGGTATATCTGTGTACTGGCATATCGCAGACACCTTGTTTTGAATTTCACCAGCCAGAGAATCGCGCTCTCCCGTCACCCCGGTGCGCGACACATAATAGACAAAACCCCTGGTATGCGACGCAATCAGCTTCATCCGATCATCGCGCGTAGTCGGTGTCACAAGAAAAATTGTATCCAGCCCGTACTCATTCATCTGCGCTATGTAATCACCGCCCTCTTCCGGAGGCAGATCCAGCATCAGAACACCATCCACCCCCACATCTGCAGCGCGTTTTACAAAGCGCTCCACACCGTAGCGATGAATCGGATTGTAATACGTAAACAGCACAATGGGTATTTCGGTCTCAGCCCGCACATCTGCAACCATAGACAACACGCCCTCGAGCGTTGCACCAGTTGCCAAGGCGCGTTGAGACGCCTCCTGAATCACAGGCCCATCCGCCAGAGGATCTGAAAAGGGAACACCCAATTCCAGGACATCCACACCTCGCCGATCCAATTCCAACACCACCTGATGGGTGGTATTTAAATCCGGATCACCCGCCGTAATATACGCGACGAACCCGATCCTGCTCGCTTTTCTCAAATCTTCAAACCGCCGTCCAATCCGCGTCATCTCACTCCTTCTATAAACCGCGCCGCTTGTTGCACATCTTTGTCCCCGCGTCCCGATAGATTGACAACCACAATCTGATCTCGACTCATCTCCGGAGCCAACTTGCAAACATGGGCAATAGCGTGTGAACTCTCCAAAGCGGGAATAATCCCTTCGGTATGACTGAGCAACTCAAAAGCACTGAGAGCTTCCTCATCCGTCGCATACGTATAAGCCGTACGCGCCATATCTCGCAAATAGCAATGCTCTGGCCCCACACCCGAATAATCGAGACCCGCCGATACCGAATGCGTCAATGCGATTTGTCCATCATCATCTTGCAACACATAAATGCGCGCACCGTGCAAAACCCCTAAATCGCCGCCATTAAATCGCGCGGCGTGCTCGCCAGACGCAATACCGTGCCCACCGGCCTCCACGCCGATCATCTGCACATTGGCATCATCCAAAAAAGCGTGAAACAACCCGATAGAATTGCTTCCCCCACCCACACAGGCGACGAGCACATCGGGCAATCGGCCTTCTTTTTCCAAAATTTGAGCACGGGCTTCAACGCCAATAACCCGCTGAAAATCGCGCACAATCATCGGATATGGATGCGGTCCCAAAACCGAACCAAAAATATAAAACGTATCCTCTACATTGGTCACCCAGTCTCGGATAGCCTCATTAATCGCATCTTTCAGGGTTTTGCTACCTGAATGGACACCCGTAACTTTTGCACCCAAGAGCCGCATGCGAAACACATTGAGCGCTTGCCGTTCCATATCTTCAACACCCATGTAAATTTCGCATTTGAGACCGAACATCGCCGCCACAGTTGCCGTTGCCACGCCGTGTTGCCCGGCACCGGTCTCAGCAATAATCCGCGTCTTGCCCATTCGGTTGGCGAGCAAAATCTGTCCCATGGCGTGATTGATTTTATGCGCCCCCGTATGGGCGAGGTCTTCGCGCTTGAGATAAATTTTAGGCCCGCCGAGTTCTTCTGTCAACCGCTCGGCAAAATAAAGCGGCGTGGGCCGCCCGACGTAATCGTGCAAATATCGATCCAGCTCAGCCCAAAACTCTGAATCGCGCTTTGCCTCTCTATAAGCCGTCTCAAGGTCTTCCAGTAGCGCCATAAGCGTCTCGGGCACATATTGCCCACCATAAGGCCCAAAATGTCCGCGCGCATCGGGCAAATCAATCGCGTTTACAGCCATATTGTATATCCTCTTAAATATCCCCAACTACCTGGTCGTAAAATGCCAGATACTGCTCGCGGTCATCACCGTCGAGCAATGCCATTGCCTCGCGGGGATGCTGGTTGTGCTGACCCGTAATGTTATAGGGCACCAGAGGTCCCCACATCATTTCGCTGCGCAACTTGACAAAATGCTCTTCCAGCAACTTATAGACGGGACGGATCTTAAACTTGGGATTTCGCAAAAAACCGAGCAACAATTCCATGGGACAATTGCCCGCACCGCGCCCCAATCCATCCACCGTAGCATCAATCCGATTAGCCCCTAAAATAATGGCCTCAATAGTATTGGCAAATGCCAGTTGCTGATTGTTGTGCGCGTGAATGCCCACCTCTTTGCCCGAGCCTTTGGTCGCTTCCATGTATTTTCGCACAAGCATATCAACCTGCTCGCGGTACAGAGCACCGAAACTATCCACAACGCAAATCGTACCCACAGGGGTCTGCATCAACACTTCTAATGCCTGATCAATCTCGACATCTTGCACAGTCGAAATCGCCATAATATTACAACTCGTTTCATACCCCTTCTCGTGGGCATCGAGCAACATTTCAACAGTCTCGGGAATCTGCTCGACATAACACGCCACGCGCACCATATCGACCACGCTCTCGCTGGCGGGCAGAATATCTTCTGCCCAATCACTCTTGCCCGCATCGGCCATAATTGCGAGTTTCATCCCCGTCGCTTCGGGATCGTGATCCCCGGTAATTTTGCGAATATCCTCTTCATCGCTATGGCGGAACGCACCAAAATCTTTTTTGGGAAACATCTCCTTGGAATTTCGGTACCCAATTTCCATATAGTCAACACCCGATGCGACACATGTTTCATACACGGCTTTCACAAAATCATCATCAAAATGATGGTCATTCATCAAACCGCCATCTCGGATCGTACAATCCAGTACCTTGAGTTCCGGGCGGTAAGTAATCCAGGGGGCTTTCATAAAGAAAATCCTTTCTTGTAAATTTTGAGACAGCAGTTGCAAAAAATTTGGGAAATCGACAAAATGATCATACCTCATTGATGGTGGACAATGTAAATATGACTGGAGTAATTCATATTCCGATTGGCCTTGAGATTAGAAATAAAACCTGTGACAAAAGCTTTGATGAGCACTATGAAACTGTGCTTTCCTTTATTTTTATATTTCTCGCTGAGGAGAGACACGTAAAAAGCGTCCAGTTTCATAGGTATCTTTTCTCGAATCGCGAATCCCATGTTGGACAACAGCCTTTGTAAAGTCGAGTGAGAAAAATGCCAGAAGTGTCTGGGCACATCATAACCTGCCCAGTATTTGCCGTAATATTGTGCATCAAAAGATTCGAAATTGGGTACAGCGATATAAATCAGTCCATCATCAGCGAGTAATAACTTCAAATCCGTGAGTAATTTATTGGGATCCGGTACATGTTCCAGCACATGCCACAGCGTGATCACATCCAACTTTTTGTGCTCCATATCCTCTAACTTTTCTTCCACCAGGCGTCTTTCCGCCCCCAATAACTGATTGGCTCTATCTCTCGCCAGGGCAGAGGGTTCCATCCCAAAAACCTCCCATCCGCGCTTGTCCATATAGGCGAGAAATTCTCCGGATCCACAACCGTAATCGAGTAATTTTCCTCGCTTTTTTCTTTTTAATATAAGCCGATATTTCCATCGGAGAGTGAGTGTTCTCACTCCCAAATAGATAGAATCCAAGATGTTTTGAGTCTTCCCCGTATGGGATATGTAATCGGGTGATCCATAAAAATTGTGAATGCATTTCGCATCTGGCCGTGGATTGGTAAAATGAAAATTACAAAGAATACACTTTTGTATATCAAAATGCTCCTGACTATAAGTATAGTCTTCACAGGTCAGAACATTATTAAATTCCTTTCCCTTGCATACAGGACAGATTTTTAACACTTCCCGCTGCAACTCTTCCATCATGTCAACCACCTGACCAGAAAGTAGCGGCGTTTCCCGCGGCGTATAACCAGATATTTTCCAGCCAGTCTTTCAGATGGCTCTAAAATATGGCCCATATCTGTACACCGTTGCCCATTGATATAAATGGCACCAGTTCCGATATCTTCGCGGGCTTGTCGCCTGGACGATGAAATCCGCGCATCCACGAGCAAATCGATCAAACCCACTTCATCAACACCTTTGAGTGCGTAAGATGGCACATCGCTAAACCCTTCTTCAATCTCCTGTTCATTCAAATCCCGCAAATTGCCGTAAAACAGCGCCTCGGAAATACGCACGGCGCGATTCTTTGCAGCCACACCGTGGATAAAAGTCGTCACCTCTTCGGCCAGCACGCGCTGCGCCTCGCGCTTCTCGGGCCTCGCCTCCACCTCTCGTTCCAATGCCTCTATGCGCTCGCGGCTCAAAAAAGTGAACAACTTTAAAAATTTCACCACATCGCGATCTGCCGCATTCACCCAGAACTGATAAAATTGATAGGGCGATGTCTTCTCGGGATCGAGCCATAATGTTCCCGTCTCGGTCTTGCCAAACTTTGTCCCATCCGATTTTTCCAGCAGCGGGAAAGTCAACCCATACACAGTCTTATTGAGCATGCGCCGACACAACTCTATACCCGCCGTAATATTGCCCCACTGATCGCTACCCCCGATCTGAAGCTCACAGCCATACACCCGGTTCAACTCCATAAAGTCATAAGCCTGCAAAACCATATAACTAAATTCAGTAAAAGAAATCCCGGTTGAAAGACGCGACGACACCGACTCTTTGCCCAGCATATACCCCATTGAAAAGTGTTTGCCCACATCGCGCAAAAATTCAATCGTACGCAACTCTGAAAGCCAGGTATAATTGCTCACCATCAGCGCCGAATTGTGCATAGCCTCAAAATCCAGATACTTTTCCAATTGCGCGCGCTGGGACTCTGTATATGCCTGCACCACCTCCAGTGAATTCAACTGCCGCTCTTCTGCTTTTCCACTCGGATCGCCGATCAACCCCGTACCACCACCCACGAGTGCAATGGGCTTGTGCCCCGCATCTTGAAAGCGACGCAATCCCATAATGGGAACCAGACTGCCCGCATGCAGACTATCGGCAGTGGGGTCAAATCCGCAATACAATGTCATCTGTCCCTCTGCCAAACGCCTGCGGAGCTTATCTTCATCTGTCATTTGAAAAATATAGCCACGAAATGCCAAATCGTCTAACACATCCACGTTTTTATCTCCATATTCACATCACGCCTTTACGCGCGCCAAAAAATCCTTCACTTTTTTGTGATCCTTCTTCCCCGGCTCGGCTTCTACGCCACTACTCGTATCCACCGCATAAGGATCAACTTGCTCAATCGCCTCCTGAACATTATCCGGATTTAAACCACCGGCAAGAATAATGCGCCCATACCTTTTTGCTTCCACCGCCTTTGTCCAGTCAAATGTCTCCCCCGTACCGCCGTAAGACCCCGCTTTCTCTGTATCCAATAAAAAGGTATTGACCAAATATGATAGTAGAGTCTGCACATCAAAATCACATCCCACGCGAAGCGCGCGAATCACCGGAACCGCATGCCCCAGACATGCTTCGGGAGGCTCATCCCCGTGCAATTGAATCGCCCGCAACCCCGCCAACTTCACGGCAATATCAATCTCTCGCTCCGACGCATTCACGAATATCCCTACAGGAGTCACAAACGGCGGCAAATCAAAAATAATTTCTCCGGCTTTCTCGGGCGCAATATAGCGAAGACTCTTCTCATAAAAATTAAACCCCAGAGCATCTGCGCCGTGATCAACGGCACACAACGCATCATTCCGATTTGTAACACCGCAAATTTTAGCTCGTACCATACCCCATCAACTCCTGCAATTTGGCGGCAATATCCGGTTCTCGCATCAAACTCTCGCCCACCAGCACCGCATCTGCACCTGCATCTCGAAGCGCGACAACATCCTCGCGCGTATAAATACCGCTTTCACTCACCTTCAACACGTCATCGGGTATGTGATCGATCAACCCATAAGTCGTATCCAGAGATGTATCAAAAGTTTTCAAATTCCGATTATTAATCCCAATAACCTCCGCGCCCGCATCGAGCGCGACCATCAGTTCTTCTCTCTCGTGTACCTCCACCAGCGCATCCAGACCCAATGCCCGACTCGTCGCTATAAATGAGAACAATTCTTCAGGCGTTAAAATCGACACAATCAACAGCACAGCCGAAGCTCCAATCGCACGCGCTTCGTAAATTTGATAGGGATCAATCGTAAAATCCTTGCGCAAAATGGGCCGATCTACAACTGTTGAAATCTGAGTCAAATAATCCGCCGAACCCTGAAAAAATTTCTCATCCGTCAAAACCGAAAGCGCCGAAGCCCCATTTTCCACATAAACCTTCGCAATACCCACCGCGTCAAAATCCCTGCGGATCACGCCCTTAGACGGCGAAGCCTTTTTAACCTCCGCGATCACAGCAATATCGTCCCCATCTATCAGACCATCAAAAAACGAAGGCGGTTCTGGCGCATCTTCTGCCAACTGCGCCATCTCCTCAAACGGCGTCTGCGCCATACACCTGGCGAGAAACTCGCGTTTATACGCCACAATTTTATCGAGAATATTGCTGGCCATAAAATCCCACCATCCTCAGACAGGGCTAAAGCCACGATCTCGGATCGGGAACGGACACCCATCCATTTTCGCGCACCGCCTGCAATCCCGCAATACCGGGCAGTGTCATATCCAGCGCCCGCATCAAATCTATCGGCGAGCGCAATCCATTCACAATCGCCCGCACAAAATCCATAACAATGAGCATACTCGTTTTGCCATGCCCTGCACCGAGCGCGTCCGAAAACTGGGATAACTCGGGATGGTAGCATTCTTCGCGCGTCACCTGCTCTTTATTCCCCACCGAATAATAACACACCGTTCGGGCTTCGCGAAATCGCCCCGTCTCTAAAGAACCCTCATCGCCATAAAAACTCAAGAAATGGCTCATCCCATGCACATTCTGAAACGAATTGGTCAACCTGAACACCGCACCTTCTTCCGTTCGGAACAAAGCCGTCTGCACCCAATCTGCTTCATACCCCCCTAAAAATTCATCTCGCCCTGAAGCCGAAACAGCCATGACCTCAACCAGACGGTCACCCGTCATATTCAAATACGGCGACGTGCCATGTGTTGGATAAAGAAGGGGTTGTAAACTATTCCGCCAGGTAGGACGCCCATCGGAATGTCGCCTCAACGCTTTTAGACCGTGAATATACTCGGCTTCGGCATAGTAAATACGCCCCAGTTTCTGCGACTCATAAAGCGACCTCGCGCGCACCACACTGGGTTCATAGACCCAATTCTCAGCCATCATATAAATGCGGTCACTTTTTGAAACAACCTCGACCAATGCCTTTGCTTCATCCATAGTCAGCGCAGCGGGCACGGCACACAAAACGTGCTTCCCGGCCCGAATCGCTCGAATCACATGTTCTGCATGAAGCGGCGCGGGAGTAAAAATAGCCACCGCATCAATCCGTTCATCAGCGACCAGATCATCAAAAGCCGCATAACAAGCATCGACATCCAACTGCTCTTTTGCCTCGTCCCGTCTCTCCTGCTGAATATCACAAATAGCGACCAAATCAGTCTCGGCATACGCATCAAACACCCGCGCCCAGGACATGCCAAATCGCAAACCCGCAACACCTACAGAGATAGCCATTTTACGTCACTCCAATCATTCCCGACTCGCCGCGACCAAACCCTCCAACTTCTCCAACGCCTTACCCGAATCAATCACTTCAGCGGCGACCTGTACGCCTTCATTTAGATCACGCGCCTTATCGCCCGCCACAATCGCCGCCGCCGCATTTAACAGTACAATATCGCGCCGAGGCCCTTCTTCGCCATTCAAAATCGACCGCGTAATCTTTGCATTATAATCGGCATCTCCACCTTTTAACGCATCGGTCGAAGCTTGCGCCAGCCCAAAGTCTCCAGGTGATACGTCATACGTCGAAACCGAGCCCTTCTTCAATTCGCTCACCCGCGTCGGACCCGTCAACGTCATCTCATCCAGACCATCCGAACCGTGAACGACAAACGCGCGCTCCGCTCCCAGAGTCCCCAAAACACCTGCAAGTGTCTCGGTCAATGCCGCGCTGTAAACACCGACCACCTGCCGCGTTGCACCCGCCGGATTGCTCAGCGGCCCCAGCGCATTGAAAATAGTCCGCGCACCAATTTCCCGACGCGGTCCAATCGCATATTTCATCGCCCCGTGCAACGAAATGGCAAACAAAAACCCGATACCCACATCGTCCAGACACCTGCTCACCGTCTCGGGTGATGCCTCAATATTCACACCCAATGCATCCAGCACATCCGCGCTACCGCTTTGACTCGTCGCCGCGCGATTGCCGTGTTTAGCCACACACAAACCCGCCCCAGCCGCGACAAATGCCGCAGTTGTCGAAATATTAAACGTGCCCGAATGGTCGCCCCCCGTGCCACAGGTATCGACAATCACATCGTGCTTTGTCACAATCGGCGTCGCCTTCTCGCGCATCACAGAAGCGGCCCCGGCAATCTCATCAACACACTCGCCCTTCACGCGCAACGCAATCAAAAACGCGCCGATCTGCGCATCCGTTGCCTCGCCCGACATAATCTGATTCATCACATCCGCCATCTCACCCCGACTCAAATCTGCACCTTCAATCACTTTTGCAATTGCTTCTTGTATAGTCATGCTCAGCTCCTCACACAGTCACATTCGTTGCATCAAACAACCTCTGCAACCAACTGGTAAACGTTTTAGCAATTTCTATTTCAGGCGTCAAAGCTTTTGCTTTAATTGATTGCCCCAATGGTTTGCCTGGTTCATCTTGCCAGGCCAAATACGTATGAACCACTGCTTTTGATTGATGCACATCTCTGAAGGTGGCAAATAATTTTTCTTTTGCTTCTGTTACACAGTGCTCCGCAAATGCAATCGCATTATCAGGTGCAAGTTGCCGACAAAAATCCTCCAACATCCCCGGATCAATGTTATTTGGCATCAGCCAAAAACCAAGACGCGGCATGTCCTCAACACCTTCAATAATTGTTCCATCGCGTTCTGGTTCATTTGGTAAAACATAAGGATAATTTTGTAGTTTATCCTGAATGCTTTGCCAGCGACTGCTTACATCGGGTTTATCTGCATCAATTACAACGCCGATAATTTCAGGCAGATCGGATCTTAACAATAATGTGTTTAAAGCATTGAGTACATCTTCATCTGATCCACAATCAAAGATCATAAAATTTTCAGGTATTTTACCTACCTCACAAAGTGCTGATATTACATAAAAATCGTCTTGTCCCTCCACCAGCAACAAACGTAGTTCATTGGACAGGCGGGCTCGATCCTGGACAGGCATTAACGCACCTCGACATCCAGCCGCAACGCATCGGAGAGCGTTTTAGCATCGTAATAGGTTGCTTTAACCTGATCCTCTTTCATATCTAAACGAAAAAAGTTGCCCTCATCCAGGTGTTCTCTCCAGACTACCTCAAACCCTCGGATACAATCCCAACTATGCGTAGTCGCAAAAACCTGAACATTTAATTTTTTCGCCAGACGAAATACAATATCCCAAACTTTGGGATGAATTTTATAGTGCAGACCATTTTCCAATTCATCAACCACCAGAATACCATCTCTCGCATTTACTAAAGAAAGGAGAATCTGAAATAAACGCAGGATACCATCACCGAAAATTTGTAGAGATAGCGGCTCTAAAAAGTCACTATGTTGGACCATGGGAATCCGGACCATTGAACGCTGATTTTCTGCATCGACAAAAGAAAGCATTTTTATTTTTTGCTCAATCAATTGTAATCCTGCAATAACCTCTGGCCCTAAACTCGTAAGCCCTATCTTATCCCAAAGAGAGGCCAAGTCATTTGAATCTGTTGATTGGGCACATACAAATTGTATGGGATAGCGACTGTGATCGTGTAAATATGACGGTCTCATCAGATCGTTCAGACTTTTATCCAGATTGACAAGCCTGCGTGTTCGCCCTTTTTGTTCTAAAACGAGATACTTGTCGGAAAAAGAAATATCACTCTCGTTGGATAATTCTTCTATATCCATTGTCGTGAGGGGGCGAGAACCCCCTTCCCGAGTGTAAGGAACCCTTTCGGCAAACGCCTCTCCTAACGGCAAATAGACAGCTACAGTGAGATGAAAATGATCATCTGCTGACTTACCGACCCGAATACCCTCACCATTGAGTTCAGGCAACTTATGTCCAAAAAATAAATGTTTGAGAACTTGCCCTGAAACAGTTTTATCAAAATGAGGACGCTCTTTTGGAGACCAGTATTCCTTTCTCAAAAATATGAGATCGGCGAATACGCCGGGATCGGCATTGCTCGCATATAAGCGTATCGCCTCCAACAACGCGCTCTTGCCCGACCCATTTTTTCCCGCAATGAGATTTACCTGTCCCAATTTGGGAAGTTCGAGATGCTTAAATAGTCTAAAATTGTTGACATAGAAAGATTCGAGCATGGCTTCGCACTCCGCTTAAGTATCGAGAAAATTTTGCAGCAAATTCTTGCCCTCACCCGTCAAAATCGATTCGGGATGAAACTGCACGCCATCCACCGCCATATCTCGATGGCGCAAACCCATAATCACGCCATCATCGGTCTCTGCTGTAATTTCCAGACAAACGGGCAAACTCTCTCGTTCCACCACCAGCGAATGATAGCGCGTGGCAATAAATGGTTCAGGTAACCCCTGAAAAACAGACTCCCCACTATGATGAATCTCCGACACCTTCCCGTGCATAATTGTCGGCGCGCCCACAATTTTCCCGCCAAACGCCTGCCCAATGGACTGATGCCCCAGACAAACTCCTAAAATAGGAATTTCCCCCGCAAAATGCTTCACCAAAGCCACGGAAATCCCCGCTTCGTTTGGCGTGCATGGACCGGGAGAAATCACGATCTTCTCAGGCGCGATATCCGCAATCTCTTCAAGTGAAATTTGATCATTGCGATACACCACCAACTCCGCACCCAATTCGCCGAGATACTGAACGAGATTGTAAGTAAAAGAATCGTAATTATCAATAACGAGAATCACAACAACTCGCCTCCTTCAGCCATTTCTACTGCCCGAAACAGTGCCCGCGCTTTGTTCACGGTCTCCTGATATTCGTATTCCGGATCGGAATCGAACACCACGCCACCTCCCGCCTGCACATACGCTTTGCCATCCTTAATCACCAATGTGCGAATGGCAATACACGTATCCATATTGCCAGCAAAATCGATATAACCCACCGCACCGGCATAAGGCCCGCGGCGCGTTGGCTCCATCTCGTCGATAATCTCCATCGCCCGAATTTTTGGCGCGCCCGACACCGTACCAGCCGGATAACAGGCAAAAAGCGCGTCCAGCGCATCGACATCCTCGTGCAATTCGCCTTGCACATTCGAAACGATATGCATCACATGCGAATAGCGTTCAATCGTCATCTGCTCGGTCACGTACACCGTATCAAACCTGGAGACGCGCCCCACATCATTGCGCCCCAGATCCACCAGCATAATATGCTCGGCGCATTCTTTTTCATCTGCTAACAACTCCTGTGCCAGCACCTGGTCCTCTGCCTCGGTCTTGCCGCGCCACCGCGTACCCGCAATAGGTCGCACCTGCACCACCCCATCCTCTACCCTGACGAGCAACTCTGGCGACGCACCCACGAGCTGATGATCTATCAAATCGACGTGAAACATATATGGCGACGGATTCACCGTCCGCAACGCCCGATAAATATCCAGCGCATCTACCGTCACATCCATTGCAAAGCGCTGTGAAGGCACCACCTGAAAAATATCACCTGCCACGATGTATTCCCTGCAACGCGCCACCACATCCATATACGCTTCTTTGCTCGTATTTGAAGTCACCGCGCACGAACTCGTCCCTGGCGTTAAGGACGCATCCGCAGGTTGCGCCAGTAACTCAATCAGTGCATCGATCCGCTTGACTGCATCCGCGTAATTCGCCTCCAGATCGCCCTCTGTATGCACATTGACCATCACATGCACTTTGTGCGTCACATTGTCAAACGCCAGCACCGAATCGTAAAATGAGAAAAATATATCGTCTATATCGAGATCGTCTTCAACTGTCTCGGGAATGCGCTCAATCAAACGCACGGCATCATAGCTCACATAGCCCACGGCACCACCTGTAAATCGGGGAAACCCTTCCACATGTTGCGAACGGTATTTTTTTAACAACTCGCGCAATACATCAATAGGTTCCCCATCAAATTTTCGCAGCTCGCCCGTCGTATTTTCAATCGAAATTTTTGTTCCGCGCGAACGAAAAACCAAAAACGGATCCACGCCCAAAAACGAATACCGCCCAATCTGCTCGCCACCCACCACACTTTCAAACAAAAATGCATGAGACGACTTTGCGCGAATTTTCAAATAGGCCGAAACCGGCGTCTCTGTATCCGCGAGAAGTTCTCTGGAAATGGGAACGAGACCACAGCCTTCGCTCAGCTTCTCGACAGTTTTGAAATCGGGTTGAATCACTAAAAATCCTTAAAAAAATAAAAAAGGTCGTGAGCAGTTTGCCCACGACCTCGTACTTTCATTCACTTACATCACACTTAAAACGCAGGACAAACCACACTCTTGGCCAGGCGGCGATAATAATAATATCGGCCGTCAAATCGACGCCAAAAATACCAAAAGTAGGTTGCAAAAGCGTTCATCACACCAAATTCCTTAAACAATATTTATATATCAGATGCACCAAAAATAACAGATTCTAAAACAAATTGTCAAGAAGGAAGTTTATTCGTGGCCGTCAATCGTGCCCACCTCAATCTTCAACTCGTCGCGATCAATAATGCGATCTACGCGGCCATCGCGCACCCACACCACGCGGTCGGATACCGACAGCATCTTGTGATCGTGCGTCGCTGAAATCACAGTCACGCCCGACTCCTCGTTCATCTGGCGCAACAGTTCAATAATTTCTCGCCCCGTATTCAAATCGAGATTCCCAGTCGGCTCATCAGCCAGAATAATCGCTGGATCGTTGGCAAAGGCCCGCGCAACAGCCACGCGCTGCTGCTGTCCACCTGAAAGCTCAAAAGGCTTGTGCATCACGCGCTCGCCCAGACCGACCTGTGTCAACAAGTCTACACCCTTATCGCGAGCTTCGTCGCTCGTCAGCCCGGCGAACACCATCGGCAGGGTCACATTCTCAAGCGCTGTCATCACCGGAATCAAATTATAAGATTGAAAAATATAACCGATCTTTCGGCAGCGCAACCACGCGAGTTCATAAGCGTCGAGTTGGGCGACATCGACATCGTCGATATAAACTTTGCCCTCGGTCGGCTTGTCCAATCCACCCACCATATTAAATAGAGTACTCTTCCCCGACCCAGAAGGTCCCATGATGGACAGGTATTCTCCTTGCGTTACCTCCAGATCCACACCTTTGAGTGCGTGAATCTGCTCTTCGCCCATTATATACACTTTCTTCACATCCTGTGTGCGTACAACCGTTGCCTCTTCGGCCTCTGCATTCGTTTCTGTTTTTTCTTCGGCAGCCATAAAACACCTCACAATCGGTTTGTCATTTAAACTTCCAACGACATCGCATCAACCGGCTCCATCTTGGCAGCGCGATAGGCTGGCAAAATGCCACCAATCAGCGACAAAAAAGAACCAATGACAATAGCTTTAACACCATCTTGAAGGATTTGAACCATGGGAAGATGATCGAAAATCACCGTACCAAAACTCGACATATTGAGCAATGCAGTCAGCAAAAATCCAATGACCACGCCAATAACCGTGCCAGCTGCACCCATAAACGTCGATTCGAGAATAAATAACTTAATAATAAATCCGTCCAATGCGCCCATACACTTCATGGTGCCAATCTCGCGGAACCGCTCGGTAACAGACATCAGCATGGCATTGGCAATACCCACCAAACACACGAGCAGCGACAACACCACCAGCCACGCATCTTTTGACCGTTGCTGGATCGCAGCGGCACTATCGGGATCAATTTCAACGCCCTTTTGCTGCAAGATCAGGTTGATTTTGGGATCGCTGGCAGCCATCAAACCGTCAATAATGGCATTGCCTGCCCAAATCGACATCAAAAAAGCGATAGCAAGCACAATGCCACTCACCGTAATCAAAGACCGACCAAATCGAATTTTAACGCTATTAAAGCTGATCTCAACCGCTTTGGAAAGCGGAAGAGATATCTGGGTATTGAGTTCGTGCTGCTCTGCCATAAACGCCTCCAGTTACAAAAAAATTGCACAAATCAGTGCTCAACATAAAAGCCTATTGCCCCTCTGTCAAGCCAAAATACCAGACTTATTTATTATTGGCGTTGGTCTTTTGTCGCAAAAAATAGAATGTCAACAATTGCTTGAGAAACAAATAGTACTCAGTCCAGTTCAATTTGCTGCTGCTGTGTTGCCGGTTGCGAAACACAAAGGGCACCTCCATAAAAGACTTATAATGCCCCTTGACCAGAATCTCCAGCAAAATTTTATACCCCGGCGAAGTCAACACCATGTCTTTAATGACGCGCCGATGCAAGAAAAAATAGCCCGATAGTGGGTCTTGCACGCCGGTTAACTGCCGGGCGAGAAATACTCCCAATTGAGAAATAATCCTGCGGTACCAGGCCCATTGTTCAACGTGGCTCTCCGAATCAAATCGGCTGCCAATAGCCAGATCGTGATTTCGCAACCCGTAAATGAGTTGGGGCAACACAATGGGATCGTGGCTCAAATCGGCATCCATCACCCCCAAAAGATCTCGCTCTGCCCGCTCAAAACCGGCCATCACAGCACTGCCCAACCCCAATTTCCCGGCGCGGTGAACCACCTGCAACGGATAGCGGTCTTTGAGTGATTCGGCCACCTCTCCCGTACCATCGGGGGAATTGTCATCAACCACAATCAATTCGAGATCAATGTCTGAATAGTCTTTCAGAACGTCGAATATTTCTTCGACCAATAAGGAAATGTTCTCGCGCTCGTTATAGGTGGGCGTAATCAGAGAAATGCGGAGTGTATTATCAGGCATAGGTATTAACGATCTTTTGGAAAACACCCTTTAGTTGCCTCAAATTATGTTCAAAAGAGGCAGGCACAATATCACATAATGTTCTGGCAAGTGCGGTTGTCAACCCGGCTCGCAACGGACGCTGTGCAGCCCGCTCAAATTCTTCAGACGTTACGGCAGATACCAGCGAAAGGTCAAGCCCCATCACCGCACAAATCCGCTCGACCATTTCAAAGCGCGTCAAAAAATCCGCACCGCCAAAATGCACCACACCGCGAAAGTCCGTACGGCACAATTCTAATATAAATGCGGCGAGTTCATCGACAAAAGTCGGATTTGTCCACTCGTCTGTCACCACGCGAATCGCCTCGCGGCCCGCCAGCGATGAAATGGCCCAGGTTACAAAATTGGGCCGACAAGATGGGCGAAAACCGTACAACACCGCCGTTCGTACCACAATGCCGGGACAAAGTGCATTCAACAGAACAACTTCGCTTTCTAACTTGGTCTGACCATACACATTCACCGGATGTGCTTCATCGCCCTCGGCATAAGATCCCTTCTTTCCATCAAACACATAATTGGTCGATAAGTTCACCAGACCACATCCAACCCGTTCACACGCTTGAACCAAATTGCGCGTTCCATCAACGTGTATCGCTCGCGCAAGCGTGGGATTTCGCTCACATCCATCAACGCTTGTCATAGCTGCTGAATTGATCACCCACTGAGGGCGCACCTGCGCTACCACCTCGTGTACCAAATCAGGCCGTGTTAAATCTACAACGAGATGACCCCTTGAGCCACTACGCGACACAGGTACTCGCTCCCAATCACCACTGAAAACATCGCAAAGCGCGTGTCCTAAAAAGCCCGATGCACCGACAATGAGCAACCGATTATTAGCCATTAGTTTTCGCTTTCCCGCACAAATAACGCCAGTGCGCGATTCAGCGCGCCAGCATATCCGATACGATCTATATTGGGTCCAATTAGGGCTGTCAAAATTGTCTCTGCCCGATCTCGATAGCGCGGCATTTTCGTATGCACATAAAGCCGCATTAAAACCTGCGCCGCCACACCATTTCCCGAAGGCAACCACCGATCAATAGCGGGCGAGAGCGTCGCATCGGTCTCGGGTATTCGGTCTCTCAAAGCGCCCGAAGAATCGGCAAAAGCTATCATAACCCGATCTGCATGCGCCCGCGCAAATAACAAATCTGCCTCGCGTTCTTGCACCTCAAACAAATCGAGGGCAGCGCGAATAATTAAAACCTGATCCAGCAAAAAATAGGGTATAATCAGAGATCGCGCGTGGACAAACAGGCTATCTTCCTGCACAAATCGCGTCTTAATCGCTTCAAAAATTCGTCGCCCAGCATCTAAAAAACGCGCCTCTCGAGTTTCGAGGAACACCGCGCATAAACCCGAAACTGCCAGTGCATTCCAGCCCGAATAAACCTCTGCATCCCGCAATATATTTCCCGTCTGATCTCGAAAACCCGTCAGCCCGGCCCCCAGCAAAACATCGCCAGATAAGGCAAACTGTTCGAGCACTGCATCAGCCAGATCGCGGGACAAATTTACCTGTGCAAATGCCCGCAATAATTGAGCATTGACCGCCATGTGTTTTTCTGCATCAATCACAGGCCCGCGATGTGTTAATACTCCCAACACATAAACGCCATCTGTATCGCGCCGTGCGCTGTGTACAAAATTGATCAAAGGCGAATCAATACCCGCTTCTGCAAGTGCGAGAAGACCTTCGGGACCTGGATCAAAACCGCTTTTTATCACCGATTTCAAACTGTCGCGCACCCGGTGCAAAAGCGCTGTGCTGGGATTGATACGAGGGCGCGGATTTTTCTTTTTTTTGAGTTCTACTCGCCTCTTTAACTCCGCCCGCTGCACCTCGAGTCTGACGAGTCTATCGGGGTTGTCGTACAAAATTTGCACCCACCGCAACAGATCCATCATATCCCCGGGATCGAGATAGGTGCTACCCGTAATCCACTGTCCATCTGGTGTTAAAAAAGAGAGAGAGGGAATCCCGCCCAGACCAAAACGCTCAAACAAATCGGGCCGTTGATCGGCATCAATCCATATAGGCAGCGTATAACGGGCAATCGCCCGCGCAATTTCTGAATCTTCAAAACACCGCGCTACCAGATCTCGGCACCAAACCGACCGCTGCGTGTAAAAAAATAACAAAATGGGGCGCCCGAGTATTTGGGCAGAATCTCTCTGGCTCCATGTCCGCCAGCTTATTCTTCCGCCATCCAACGCCGTTACATCTAATTTTGTCGCCTCATCTCCCCCACCACATGCCAAAACCCCAAACACGAGCGCGATCCAGATATTTTGCCGCATAACAAACCCACATGTGACCAATATTATATTTTTCTGTTAAAAAAAATACGGAACCCGCTGCATGGGAAAACGTCTAAACCAACACAAAAAAGGCTTGACACATGGGAAGGATTTACTGAAGTTTTAAAATACTTTAGAAATGAGGAAAAAACTATTGAGCCACGAATTTTTCTATTGGGATGGCTTCGTCGATCAACATAATGGGAATCGCGTCCTGAATGGGATATAAAAAGATGTGATCTTCTCGCACCAGACCTCCATCAATTGGCTGTTCAATTTTTTCTCCGCCTCGGTTTTTAACCTCGCCTTTTGCAATCGCACTGTTGATCGCGTCAATCAGCGGTTGATCGGCCAATTTTACGAGCATTTTATTTTCTGGACAGGCCAAAATATCGAGTAAGTTTCGTTCAATCACGGTTCTTCCCTTTCATCGATCAAAAATTCGTGATCTGAAAATAGGCAACACACGAGTCTCAAACAAGCGGTTTTTTTGATCTCATATCACCATTAATCAGGAAATTTGTCTATCGCATCACCGCTAAAGCGCTGTTTTTTTGCATCAGTAAAATCTTGTCCGATATTCGAGATGTGCTTGCTTTAGCGCGCGATGTTAGAATGCCCCCCGGTTGGTGGCGCGTTCACACGCGCTCACGGCCGGGTTTTTTCATGTTTTGCAAGCTTCCCGGCCAATTCCATAAAGGAGAACCCCAATGAAATACCGTCTTCTCACCCTATTTGCGCTTGGCATTGGCCTGCTCAGTACGCCAGCTTATGCAACGCCCGAAAGCCATGCCGCAGCCAATTTTTTGTTGTTCGCGCCATCGGCCCGTGCAGCGGGCATGGGCAATGCTTATGTCGCTATTGCCGATGACGCAAATGCTACGTACTACAACCCCGCCGCACTGGCCTCGTTACATATTCACAGTCTCAGCACCACCCTGTACAAACCCGTTCCCCGACTGGCTGGCGACATCTTTTCGTCATTCGGCGCTTACACACACCCCTTTAGTGGCATTGGCAATCTGGGATATAGCCTCATTTACAGTTCTTTGGGTGAACAAGTACGCACCGATGAAGAGGGAAACAATTTAGGTACATTTAAAAGCTACGGCATGGCCCTGGGTGTATCTTATGGCACGCATCTCTTCAAAAATCTGGCACTGGGCATCACGGCTAAGTTTATCCATGAAAACCTCTCCGACGCAGGCGCGGGTATTGAGCAAGGCAAAGGTACAGCGACTTCTTTTGCCGGAGACATAGGTCTCATGTGGGCTGCCACAGATCGGCTTAGCTTCGGCAGCGTATTGCGCAATGTTGGCCCAAACATGACCTTTATCGATGCCGACCAGGCAGATCCACTGCCGCAAAATTTTGTTTTTGGCATCGCATATAAAGTGATTAAAAACAACTCATCTTCCCTGATGCTCACCACAGATATTTACAAACCCCTCGCCTCTGATAATTTCTTCTCCTTTATTTCGGGCTGGAACGACGACGCCTTTGGCTGGAAGCCCAATCCGGGCGGCAACGGTTTTACGGAATTTGACGATATAGATTACCGCGTCGGTGCCGAATGGATGTACCAGCTTTCCGAAGATTCGGCTTTTGCCCTGCGCAGTGGCTATTCCTATGACAAGGATGGCAAACGCAACTTTCCCACCTTTGGGCTGGGTTTAAAATACAACTGGGCAAATTTCGATATCTCGTATTTTGTGCCGACGGAAGATACGCCTGCCAGCAATACATTCCGCTTTACGGGTGGATTTATATTTTAATCCTCGCAAGTTCAGCAAACGGATTCTCCTTGCGACGAAGACATCAATTGAAATACAATGCTAAATCTCTTGAGATACAATGCTAAACCTCGCCTTCTCGCGCTCGGCACCGCCAGTTTGCTGAACTTCACACTCTTGCTTTCGCCTCTTTTTTCTCAAAATAGCAGTCCCCCTTCTTCGGACTTTAATGGCGATGGTGTTGTCGATTTCCCCGACTTTTTGCTATTTGTCACCGCATTCGGATCTCAAGCCGGTCAAGAGCGGTACGATGCGAAATACGACCTGGATGGGAATGGCGAGATTGCATTTGACGATTTTCTGTTATTTGCCAATAGCTTTTCGGCATCACCAACGACACCACCACAGCCGCCACCTCCCGACGATCCACGCCTGACGCGGATCGAACTGCCAGAAGGGTTCCGCATTCGCATATACGCCGAAGGAGTAACAGGTGCTCGCTCGATGAGCCTCAGCCCAGACGGCACCCTATTTGTCGGCACCCGTCCCAGCGGCCGCGTGTACGCGCTACGCGACGAAGACGGCGACCACAAGGTGGAGCGGGTTATCATCCTCGCCCGCGACCTGAATAATCCCAACGGCGTCGCCTTCAAGGATGGCGACCTGTACGTAGCTGAAATCAACCGCATCCTGCGCTACCGCAACATCGAAGCACAACTCGGCAATCCACCGCAGCCGGAAATCGTCAACGACGCTTTCCCCACAGATCGATCGCACGGCTGGAAGTTCATCCGCTTTGGACCCGACAGCTTGCTGTACGTACCCGTCGGCGCACCGTGCAACATCTGTGCACGCGGAGATCCATACGCCTCAATCGGAAGATTGGACACCAATGGCAACTTCAGCATCATCGCACGGGGCATTCGCAACACCGTCGGCTTCGATTGGCACCCGGAAACGGGCGAACTGTGGTTCACGGACAACGGGAGAGATAGGATGGGCGACGATGTACCGCCAGACGAACTGAACAGAATAACCGTCACTGGACAGCACTTCGGCTATCCCTACTGCCACGGCACCAACATCGCCGATCCTGTATTCGGCGGTCAGCGTGCCTGTGGCGAGTTTGTCGCACCGGTCCAAAATCTCGGTCCGCACGTAGCGGCTCTGGGAATGCGCTTCTACACCGGCGACATGTTTCCAGAGGAATACCGCAACCAGATCTTCATCGCCGAACACGGATCCTGGAATCGCAGCAGCAAGATCGGCTACCGCGTCACCCTGGTGCGCCTGAATGGCAACGAGGCAGTCAGCTACGAGCCCTTCGCAGAAGGCTGGCTACAGGGAGAATCGAACTGGGGCAGGCCAGTCGATGTACTCGTCATGCCCGACGGTTCCCTATTGGTGTCAGACGACCAGGCCGGTCTAATCTATCGCATCAGCTATTCAAATTAATCTCGCATTATGAAACCGAATATCCGCTTGACTATGACCCTTCTGCACAGATGCGAGATACTCTGCGCTATCCTCCTGTGTCTTATAGCCCTTTTTGTACAGCCCATTATGGCTGCCGACATATATCGCGTCTTAGCCGTGCGCGTCTCTTTTCCCCCTGAAGACCCCGACAATGAAACCACCAGTGGAAACGGCACATTCAATCTCAGTACAGTCGAAAGTCCCGATCGCATCTACCCCTTTGACGCGCCCCCCCACGACCGCGCCTATTTTGAAGCCCACCTTCAGGCACTGTCCAATTATTACCGCGACATATCCCGAGGTCAGCTGACCATCGAATACGATGTCTATCCACAAGCCCCCACCGCGAGTTATGTCCTTGACACCCCCTTGATCGAATACGGCAATGGACGCACGAGGCGTGAAATAAATGAGCGCGTCACGCGGCTTTTTCGGGATGGCATTCGCGCTGCAGATAGCATTGATGGCGCAAATATAGATTTCTCAAAATACCGCGCCTTTGCAGTATTTCACGCAGGACTCGGTGGAGAAGCAGGTCAAAAACTCAACGACATACCCTCGGCCTTTATTTTTCAACGCGACCTCATCGAACTCGCCGATGGCGCGATTTCCGTCAACAACGGTGCTTTTCACGTCACATCGGGCATGCTATTGCCCGAAGCCATCAGCACAAACGGTCAGGGTGGGCTCAATGGTACGATCGCCCGATTTTTTGCCTCGCAACTCGGCTTGCCCGGTCTTTCGGACTTTGAAAACGATCTGCCCGCAATTGGCGACTGGAGTTTGATGGACACGGGCGCCAACAATCAAAATGACGCCGCGCGCCTGGGACTCCAACCCCTCAGAAACGACCCCGCCAGCACAACCCTGATCGGATTCTTGCCCAGTCGCCTGATCGCCTGGTGCCGCATGCAACTCGGCTGGCTCGAACCACTCGTGATCACCCACAACGACACCGTAGAAATCGCTGCATCCGGCAGCGCGTCCGATCTTCCGCAGGCTATTCGCGTGCCCATCAGCGCCACAGAATATTTTTTAATCGAAAACCGCTACTCGCGTCTCAATATTGAAAATCGCATTCCGCAAATCGAATTCTCCACCCCTCATAATGTCTGGCTTTCCACAGATGACTACGATGCATTTATACCTGGCTCAGGCATTCTCATCTACCACATTGACGACACCGTCATTCGGGCCAGTGACGCAGAAAAACACATCAATAGTCATCCCGATTACAAAATTGCACCTGCCCAATATCGTCGCGGCATTGCCCTTGAAGAAGCCGATGGTCTGCAAGACATCGGCAATGTATCAGCCAGCCGCATCATTCAGGGCGGTATCATCTCATTAAGCAGTATCGAAGGCGCGCCAGAAGACGCCTTTTACGTGGGCAACAACGCCGTATTTGGCCCCAACACCTCGCCGAACACCCGCAGCAATTTGGGCTATGAAAGCGGCATAACCATCGAAGTACTCAGTCCACCCGGCGAAGTAATGGCAGTTGCTATCCGTTTTGCCAATCGGATAGATAACTGGCCGATTACAAACTTGAATCCCACCCGAGGAGCACCCCGCGTCATCGACCTCAACGGAGATGGAAATAAAGAAATCCTTCACAGTTCTGGCGCGTGGAAAATCGCGGGCACACAGCACAGCACAGACGCGACATTTGCAACAACCCCTGCAATTGGCGACCCGGAAATAGCCGGATTTATCTACCATCGCGGAGAAACAACCCGAACGCACTGGCGTTCCAGCGGCGCAATCCACGAAACCATCGATATCAATCCCCCTCCATTTTTCTCTTCAACACCCGTCATTGCAAAATTCCCCACAACGCCCGTCGATATTTGGGGATGGAGCGATGGGAAAGTCGAATGGGGCAATTTTCTATCTGAAACCGCGGGCAGCATCGTCCTGAGCGATGCCATCCAATCGCTCGCCGCGGGCAATATCGACGGCGACTCGGACAATGAACTCATCGCCACTACCAGCAGTGCTCAGATCCACCTCATTCACGGAACCAACCAATCCAATCCACTCGCTACATTCGCATCTCCCATCATCGGCAGTCCGGCAATAGGCGACCTCAACCGCGATGGCGATGACGACATTGCAGTAGTCTCAACAGACGGCATCCTATCCATCCTCGACGCCAACGGTCTCGCCTTTGCGAGCGACCCCGTGCCCGGCGGCGCGCATTCACCCCCTGTTGTCGCCGACCTCGATCGGGACGGATTTGTCGAAGTCCTCTTCGGTGGCAACGGTAAACTCTGGCTTTATCGCTTCAACGCCATCTTGCAAACCGAAGGCGCGCACGCCTTTCCGATAAAAGACGACGCCGGCCCCATCGAAGCACCGCCCATTCTCGCCGACATCAACAACGACGCATCCCCCGATATTTTTGTAGGTACACGCGGTGGCCTCCTCTACGGCCTGAGCGCCGAAGGACATTTCCTACCGGGATTTCCCCTGTTAGTACCCGGCCCCATTCTCTCATCACCACTTATCGACGACCTTGACAACGACGGCACCCTGGAACTCATTATCTATACCGCCGACGGCAGCGCGCAACTCTTCCACCTGGAAACAATTGATCCATCTTATACCGGCAACAAAATTATCTGGGGACAACTCGGCGGCGGACCGGGCAACGCGGGCAAATTGCTCCAACAGCCAGGCGAAATCGCACCCCCAACAGAAACCTCGCTTTTGCCTGCGGCGCGAGCATATCTCTACCCCAACCCGATCCGCAATGGCGACAGGGCGCGCATTCGCTTTTTTTTGTTAGAACCCGCCGAAGTTAGTATGACCATTTACAATCCCCTCGGTGAAAGAGTCGCCGACCTCACTCACAACAATCCCATGCCCAATACCGACAATGAAATCGCCTGGGATGTATCCGATTATGCCAGCGGCCTCTATATCTGTCGCCTACAAGCCAGCAACAGCACGCGCACAGAGGTGCGATTTATCAAAGCCGCAATAATAAAGTAAACCATCAACACTATGTCTCGCAAATTCACACAAACAATCCTCATTCTCCTGACCCTGAGTACACAGGCACTCGCGCAATTTGACGCCAACCACCCCGAACTGAACTGGCGCGTCATTGAAACCGAGCACTTCAAAATCTATTACCATCAGGGTCTGGAAAAACTGGCTCCGCGTGCTGCCCAAATCGCCGAAGACGCGTACGGACCGGTCGCGTCCTTTTACAATTTTGAACCCGATAGCAAAGTCCGCATCATTCTCAAAGACACCGAAGACTATGCCAATGGCGCAGCGTATTATTACCACAACACCATCGAAATCTGGGTCTCCAACCTCGACTTTGCACTGCGCGGCAGTACAGATTGGCTCCCAAACGTGATAACGCACGAATTGACGCACATCATCTCGCTCCAAATCGCTCGAAAGTCCTCGCGGCGCATCCCCGCCCTCTTCGTCAACTACCTGCAATATCAGGGCGAAGGCAAACGCGACGACATCCTCGCCGGCTATCCCAATGTCCTGGCCGCTTACGCCATTCCCGCCACCATCATCCCGCCCTGGTTTGCCGAAGGCACGGCGCAATACATGGCACCTGGCGCACAACACGACCGCTGGGACTCGCACCGCGATATGATTTTGCGCCAGGCCACGCGCAATGGAAGCTTACTCACCCACGCCGAAATGTCCGTCTTTGGCGCGAAAACAGGTCTCGGGTTTGAAAAAGTGTACGACCACGGCTACTCCCTCGCTCTCTTTATTGTCGATACCTTCGGACGCGACAAACTCCCCGAATTATATCGGCAAATGAAAGTCTGGTGGCGCACGGATTTTGGCGGCGCAATCCACGCGACCCTGGGCATCTCTGCAAGCGAATTGCACGAGCGCTGGGTCACATCGCTCGAAAAACGCTATGCGACTCAAATCGCCCAGATCGAAACCAGTCCCGCACAGGGTGACCTCATCCGCGAAGACGGCTACCTCAATCTGCACCCTCGCTGGTCACCCGATGGAACAAAACTCGCCTACCTCTCCAATAAAGGACGCGATTATGGGCGCACGGGTTTGATGGTCTATACCCTCGTCGACAGCAGCGTAGAAATCGCCGCCCCCAGCGCAGTCACGGCCTTTGACTGGTCAGCCGATGGCGAGCAACTCCTCTACGCGCGCCACAGCCAGCCCAATAAATACGGTGCGCGGCAATGGGACCTCTACACCATGGATACCAAAGCCGTCAAATCGAGCCTGTTTCAAAATGTCAAAACCGCCATTGGCCTCGCGCGTGCCACCTTTCCGGGCGAAACGCGACTCAGCACAGGCTTGCGCGGCATTCACCCGGCCTATTCGCCAGACGGAATGCAAATTGCGTTTGTCAAAAATGGCGGGGGCAGCACCAACCTCTGTATCCTCGACATCGCGGCAGACACCATTCGCTATCTCACATCTTTCGACGACGGCTCACAGGTCGCCACTCCGCGCTGGTCGCCCGATGGATCGCAAATCGCATTCTCGCTCTACCAAAGCGGCACCTCGCGGGACATCGCCACCATTCCCGCAACAGGCGGCGACTATACAGTGCGCATCGCCTCCCGCGAAACCGACCGCGACCCGTGCTGGTCGCCCGATGGATCATCTCTCGTATTTGCCTCTGACCACGACGGCATCTTCAACCTCTATCGCGCTAATCTATCCAACGGCGCAATAGACCGCCTCACCCGCGTGTACGGCGGCGCATTTCAACCCCATGTGCATCCAGATGGCACCCGCATCGCATATGCCCACTACGGCAAAAACGCCTACGAAATTCGCGTTATCTCTCAGCCGTTAAATGAGTCCGTAGAGACCGACATTTTTCGAGTCGAACCCTTCGGCTCCACACCGCCCAAACCCGCGATATCGAGCCGCCCATACAAAAACGAATTTTCATCCACCACCATACTTCCGCGTCTGGCAATTGACAGCGGCAAACTCAAACTCGGCGCTATAGCGGGATCCGACGATGTCTTGCGAAAGCAAACCTTTTTTATCAGTGGCCTGCTCGCCCACGATCTGGATATGGACCTGTACGCACTTTACGAATACCGAAAAAAACGTCCCACCTTTTTTCTCGAAGCCTATCGTCTATCGCGCCACGTTGAAGAAGATGTAATCAGCCGCGACGAAGACTTTCGCATCTACAACCGCACCTTTGCGCTCACGGGCATTGAAATAGGCGGCAAATACACCCTGAGACGCGGCGGTACGATCGACGCGCGACTCGTGTACAATCGCACGGGCGCAGTTCTGGATCAAGCGCGGTTCAACGGCCTCAATCGCGACATAGTGGCCGCCACAACCCTCAACGGATTTGACCTCGCCCTCACCTATCGCCTCAATGCCATAGGTCGATCCCGCGACTCGGAAATCAATCCCCGATCCGGACGTCGTCTCGCGCTGCGGTACGATCGCTATTTCAACTGGTTCATCAGCGGCTTTGAGGAAAACACCTCGCTAATCGTCGAAACCTACGACCGCTATTTCTATAACCAACTTTCCCTCGACTGGAACGAATTTATCCCGGTTGCCCCCGGCCGCAGTGCCCTGAGTTTCCGCTTTTTTGGCGGCGTGATCGACAGCGAAGTTGACGACACCTTTGACTTCTTCCTCGGCGGCTTGCCCGGCATGAAAGGATATACGTTTTACAGCCTGGAAGGCCGCCGCGCCCTGATGTTGCGGTCGGCTTATCGCCTTCCCTTATGGTCGCGCATCGATCGACAAACCGGTCCAATCTACTCCGACCAACTCTACGGCGCGTTCTTTGCCGGAATCGCCCGCGCCTGGGATGGCACACCCGACGACGCGATACTCAAACGCGGATGGAAGCGCGAACTGGGCGCGCAATTGCGCTACGACGCCACCTCATTTTATCTTTTTCCCACACGCGCCAGCCTCGATGTGGCCTACGGATTCGACCATGTGCCTTTGCAACGGGCTGGCGATCCACTTGAACGAAGTGGCTTAAAAGTATATTTTACGTTGTTATTTGGATTTGTTACGGATGTTGGGAAGGACAACTTTTAGATAGAGGAATTTCCCCATGCGAACATTCACACTCTACACGCTTGTTTTCGCGCTTATGTGCGGACAGGCCGCCGCGGAAAAATCGCCTAAAACGGCCTTTTTTCTTTCACTGCTTGTACCGGGTCTGGGTGAATTATATGCCGGAGCCAAAATGCGCGCAGTCGGATTTATGGGTGCAGAAGCCCTCACATGGACCGCTTATGTTTCATGGCGGGGCAAAGGCAATGACATCAAGAAAGAATTTCGAGCGTATGCCGATCGGCATTGGCGGGAAGCGCAGTACACCGCCTGGCGGGAATGGAACAAAACTCAGCCCGAGCCGTATCACGAAACCCACGCCCTGCCTTCCAAAAGCAACGACACGCAGCAGTATTACGAACTCATTGGCAAATACCATCAATTTGTCTATGGCTGGGACGATGTGACGGCTGACTTTTCCACCGACAATAAGAACGTGCCATCGTCTCGCAGACAGGACTATGAAACCCGTCGCAACGACAGCAACAAATACCTCAAACGCGCATCTGTTGTCACAGGCCTGGCAGTGCTCAACCACATTGCCAGTGCCATACACGCCTCGGCCTATACGCGCGCGCTCCCAAAAAAGACCGGTCCGAGCTTGTGGATCGACATCACGCCTGTCGATAGTCATGGGCGGTCCATGGTTGAATTGAAAACGAGATTTTAGCATCATGAAAACACCATCCCAAATCCTGATCGTCTGTGCCTGTTTGCTCGCTCCATCTGCCGCCTTTGCACAAGAAGCGAAATCACCTAAAAAAGCCGCCTTTTTATCCGTTCTCTTACCCGGCCTGGGCGAGCGATATGCGGGTGGGCGAAAATCCGCGAAATTTTTCCTATTTACCGAAGGCATGTTCTGGACGGGATTATTTGCATTTCAAAAACTCAACACCACGCGAGAAAACACCTTCCGCGCTTATGCCGCGGCACGCGCTGGCGCAACCACCGTCAAAAAACCCAACTCCCATTACGACCGCCTATCCAGTTACAACAGCATCTACGACTACAATGCCCGGTTGCTATATGTCGAAGGCACATCGGGCAACCCACTGCCAGAAACACCTGAAAACTTTTGGGAGTGGGACACACCGGCTTCCCGCGAGCACTTTCGAGAACTGCGAAGCAAAGCCACCTGGGCACGCACACGCGGCTTTCTCTTTGTGGGCGCACTCATCTTCAATCGCTTTGCCAGCGCGTTAAACGCCGCCAACATCGCTGCCAAAACCCGTCCCATTGCAACTGTTTCCCCCAATACCTCTGGGGACTTACAGGTGCAACTCTCAGTCCGATTTTAACAATGTCTCCGCCAACAACTCCCAAATGCGATTTGCGTTATATTTCTTTTATCATTGCTTGCTGCATTGCGTTTTTTTGCATCACAGCCCACGCCCAACCCATTCCTCAGAGCGGAACCCACCTGATACCGCGTCAAACCACACCCTATCGTCCCGCAACTAAAATCTCCTTCTCCACGCCATTCCGCGTTGGCGATACGCTCACGCTACCCGCATACAGTTTTCAACTCGTTGGCGGCGGAAAATACCACACCACTACAACCTGTCGCTATGTGGGTGACCACTGTTATATTTTTGTAGAAGATGACATGTGGAACACCCCGCGCGTAACACAAACGGGTATTGAATCCCTCGCACGCGCGTTTGATAAATCCACCGCTCGTCATCCCGACCGAGGCATTTACGAAACTGTCACCGACCTCTTTGGCGATCCCCCGGATGTCGATGCCGATCCCCGCATACTCATCCTCGTACTCGACGTGCTCGACAGTCCAATCACCGGTATCACATTTATCGGTTATATCGATACCGACAACGAAGCCCCGCCCGTCTCGCGCGAAATCATTTATATCGACGCCCGCCCTCTCGACATTGACAGCAACCTCGCACGCGCCACACTCGCCCACGAATTTCAGCACCTGATCCACTGGAAAGCCGATCCCGACGAAGCCAAATGGCTCGACGAAGGATGCTCGGAATATGCCGAACTCGCCTGTGGATACAAAGACACTACAGCAGCCGCTACCGAAAATTTTCTCTCGTTCGCGGCCAATACAGACCTCACCTATTGGGAAGATCAGTTTTTTGATTTTGACCAGGCATATCTATATATGACGTATTTCGCACAGCGCTATGGCGACAGCGCACTCCGCAAACTCGTCGCAGACCCGGACAGCAGCATAGCGAGCATCGATAATCTTCTCCAATCGCTCAACGTGCCCGAACGCTTCGATCACCTCTTTGGGCAATGGGCCGCAGCCATGTACCTCGACGGTGAGGGCGACCTCGGCTATCGCGCCATTGACCTGCACCCGATAAAGCGCGACAACCTCACCACCCCAATCCATAATCTCATGCGACGCGCCACGCGCTGGGGCATAGACTATCTCGATCTGGGCGAAACACCCGACCTCGCCTTCACAATCCAATCCACAGGTGACAACGACCTCCTCGTCACACTCATAGCCGAAGGGAATCAACCCTTTGCCGCACCGATCCCCATTTCAGCCTCACAGACAAAACGCATCCACACATCCGGCAATATTGCCCGAAGCCTCGCCATCACCTCCACATCTGGCACAACAATCGGTTACACCCTCTCCGTATCTGAACTCGCTTCTGGTCCTGCAGCTACAGACTTTGATGGCGACGGTGAAATAGGCTTCTCGGACTTCCTCGCCTTTGCCTCTGCCTTTGGCAAAACCGCAGGCGACGTTGGCTTCGACCCCACCTTTGACCTCGACGGCGATCTGCGCGTCGCCTTCTCGGACTTGCTCATCTTCGTCCAGAACTTCGGCGCAGACTTTTAGCAAAAAAACGAAAGGGACTCCCATGCCAATCACGACCCTTATTCACTCAGGCAGGATCATCGACGGCACTGGCAACCCCTGGTACTACGGCGATGTCGCTCTACAAAACGGCAAAATATCCGCCATCAAACCACCGGGTTCCATTCCCCGCGATAACATCGGCGAAATCGTCAATGCCTCTGGTCACATCGTCTGCCCCGGATTCATCGACATCCAGAGCCACTCCATCGTCCCACTCATGCGCGACGGCCGATGCCTCTCCAAAATCACACAGGGCATCACGACCGAAATCATGGGCGAAGCATGGACCCCCGCACCTATCGGCGGCTCCAATAACCTCTCGCGATCTCTCCCCAAAGACTGGCGGGAACGGGCGCAGGACTGGCATCGCTTCGGCAACTGGCTCGACGCCATGATCGAAGCTGGCGTCTCGCCCAACGTCGGCTCCTTCCTGGGCGCAGGTACCCTGCGCGCACACGCAATGGGCATGCGGATGGGTGAGCCAACCCCCGACGAAATGAAAACCATGCACCGCATCATGGCCGAATCCATGGAAGACGGCGCCTTTGGTCCCTCCTATGCCCTCATCTATCCACCGGACACATATACCAGCACGGATGAAATCGTCGAAATCTGCAAAACAGTGGCGAAATTCGGCGGCATCTACATCACCCACATCCGGTCCGAAGCCGACAGACTTCTCGAAGCCCTGGACGAAGCCATCGAAATCGGACAGCGCGCCAACATCCCGGTCGAGATCTACCACCTCAAAGCCGTCCCCGAGCGCAACTATCCCAAGATGCACCAGGTCATTGCGCGCATAAATCAAGTACGCGCCGAGGGCCTCGACATCACCGCCGATATGTATCCCTATCCCGCAAGCGGCACCGGCCTATCTACTGTCCTGCCCACCTGGGTGGCCGCAGACGGCAAATTCTTCGACAACCTGCGCGATCCCGACACCCGCGCAAAAATCGCATCTGAAGTCAGAAACCGCGAAGGCGAGATTCCCCGTCGCCCCGACCGAATCGCTCCGGTCGGATTTAAAAAAACCGAAAATCAGCAGTACATCGGCAAGCGCCTTTCTGAAATTGCCGAGATGCGCGACCAGAACTGGATAGAAGCCACCATCGACCTCCTGCTATCGGAAAACCAGCGCATCTTCACCATCTACCACACCATATCCGAAGACAACGTCCGTCTCCAACTTCAACTCCCCTGGATCAAAGTCTCCACAGACGCGGGCGGCGTCGATCCAGAACGGGTGGCTGCTGAGGGACCCCTCCATCCCCGGTCGTACGGCACCTATCCCCGTGTCCTCGGCCGCTACGTCCGCGACGAAAAACTCATGCCACTCGAAGAAGCCATCCGCAAAATGACCTCCTCGGTCGCCAATCGCCTCTCACTGTGGGACCGCGGGCGGCTCCAGCCCGGTTGCTGGGCCGACGTCGTCGTCTTTGATCCCGACACCATCGCCGACCGCTCGACATTCGAAGACACCCATCAACTCTCTATCGGCATCCGCGACGTCTTCGTCAACGGCATTCGCGTCCTCAAAAACAGCAAACACACGGGCGCGACCCCTGGAATGTTCGTCAAAGGTCCAGGGGCGTAAGCGAGATCATAGCTCACTTAAACCCTTGCGAGAGACGACTAATGACCGAAACAAAAAATACAGATCTGTTACAGCGTGATTTCATCGACATGCTCAAGGCAACGGGTAGTTTGAAGAATAAGGCAATAGAACAGGCCCTCCAATCGACACCGAGACATCTGTTTGTCGATCGAATCCATGCATTGGGAAAACGGAAAGGCTTAATTGAGGTCGATCCAAAATGCCCCACCTCGAGCCAATTAGAGAGAATTTACTCCGACGAAGCTTTGCTCAGCCACCTCAATCCACCAAGCTCGACATCGCAACCTTCTCTCGTCGTTCACATGCTGGATATCCTATCCGTTCGCGCAGGCCATCGCGTATTTGAAATTGGCGCAGGCACCGGATGGAACGCCGCCCTATTGGCACATCTCTCAGGTCCTGACGGACATGTTGTAACGATGGATATTCAACCCGATGTCACTCGCAGGGCACGTCGTCACTTGAAGCGACAAGGCACAAAAAATGTTAGTGTAATAACGGGTGATGCATCAAAAGGCTACGCGAAAAAAGCACCTTATGATCGGCTGATCACCACGGTTACATGCCCAACTCTATTCCCTGCCTGGTGGGAGCAACTATCGCCCAAAGGTATCATAGTATTAACGTTAAACGACTTCCCGGGTGAAAGCCAGTGCCTCATGTTGAAATTACAAAAGCGAAAAGATCATCTCAGCGGGGAAGTAATATCTCTTCCAGGATTTATGCTATTCACAGGTAAACACGGAATGACTTTTCAGTGGGATCAGGCTCGGAAATTGGTCGAGAAATTTGCCGGAAAGCGACCGGCCGCCAAAGAGCGCGCTTCCTGGGCGGATATTCTAGACGGAAGGGACGGCTGGACTTTACGGAGGGATCTGGCGTTCTTTGCTCACCTTCAGGGATTAACCGTAATACCTATGCAGAATGCTTTTGTAATCACCACCCATAACAGATCGACTATCTGCATTATACACGAAAATCACATAACTGCATACGGAGGGAATGAGTGTTTCGACAAACTCAAAGAAGCGCAAACAAAATGGCTGCGTGCAGGTTCACCATCCCGCCAGGACTACTGCGTAGAAGTATGGCCGAGCACTGTCCATCAAAAAAATAGCTGGGAGCTACGCCACAAAGACGTAACCTTCATTTTTAGCCTAAAATGATACAGACGCATCTCGATAATCACGGGATCGATCTCGCGCTGGATCTTTCTGACGCGCTCCCAAAGGTCTGGGGACATCCGCATCCGCTCAAGTAAGTGGTTCTCAATTTGCTGTCAAATGCCCGGGATACGGTGGATGAGCGTGCTGAGATGGAAGGGGCGGGTTATACCAGGTGGATCCAGATCCGAACGCGCGTTGAGAATGATGCGGTTGTTATCGAGGTGGAGGATAATGGGGTAGGTATGGATGAGGCGACCCGGCAGCGTCTTTTTGAGCCGTTTTTTACGACCAAAGACGCCGACCGGGGCACGGGTTTGGGGTTGTCGATTATTTACGCCATTGTTCGCAATCACGATGGGGAGAGCGACGTGGAGAGCGAGCAGGGCGTGGGGACGACGTTCAGGGTGATGTTGCCTACCTTTCGGGATCGCTGATGAAGTGGATGGACTGCTGTTCCTGTTTTGTTCTGACAAGACGGATAAAACTATCCAAATCCATAAGCCAAGGTTGTTGTTCTGGCTTATATGTGTGGTGGAACCCCTTAGGCACAACCAGTTGCAGGTTATTTGCCGCCATCTCATCGGTTTGATTCACAGATATACTTGGCTCAAGTGTCAGGAGATGTTTGTACTCAATACGCGCTGCTTCTGACAATGCCTGTCGCCAACGATCCTTACAGGTGGATTTCACTGCAAGCATTGAAAGACTTTCAACTGGAAAATGTAAATCGTGGTAGAAATCAATACCGGGAAAGAGGAAATCAGGCTTTGCTCTGTTCTCGGTTTTTTTATTACGTGAGTATGTGATACAGGAGTCTGTAAAAATGACTTCAAGATGATTTTCAAGTGCATATCCAGTCCGCGATTTTCTTCTGTTATGCACACTCAATGAGTAGCTGATGAAATCATCGACATCTTCAAAGTCCGTCTCGAGCCTCTCCGATACTATATATCGCTCCAGAGACTTGAACAACAACTCTTCACGTTCCATATAGGAAATAAGTACATCATCGGGGTTAGCAGAACCGTCAATGTAATCTATCCTTTCTCTCGCTATCGTTTCTCTTGCAAACGCTGAAAAATCTCTTGTAGGTGGGAATTCACCGTTAAATCGCCTGAGCATTTCATCAAGCCACATATCATCTGCTGGTACAACTTCAAATCCGATTTGCTCAAGAATAAGTCCTGCTGCAAAGCCAATCTGCTCGTTACTTTCAATTGAACGAAGTTCAAAACCATCTCTCATTTCATCTGGAATACCAAACAGCCAGAACATCTGATTTTCAAATGAAGATCCTTCCTTTGCAATGATAACCATCAATGAGTCGTCAGATTGTCTGCCGATGATTAACAAATCACCAGCCTCAGCTTTTTCGGTTACAGATGTCTTGGTAAAATAGAGTCGATATTCCGACCTTTTAAGATCATCCTTTCTTGCATCATACCAGGTCAGATAACTCTGATCTGTAGAAGTATCTTCTTCCTCTTCTCCGAAATATAAACAGTGAGCAGGAAGTCCGTCAATGCGGCTGTCGCCAAGAATCTGCCTGAGACTGGCTACGCCGTTAAATTCGCGTTGATTAGACCTCGTCGGGTCAACTTCAACCGCACTTAAGCGTTTCCACGCAACATCTTTGAAATAGTCACCAAGTTGTCCCTGTGTCATCAGTAAGCCTCGCGTCCCTATAGAAATCAACGACCAGCAACAGCAGTAGTATTTTTGTAGATCAGGGGCATTTCCCTCTGTCGGAGTGTACTGTCTCGCTTTATTTTCATAATATGCGGTTTCATCTGCCTTGCAATGGCCGCAACCACAGGTACAACGACTGCATTGCCAAATTGCTGGTATGCCTGCGTGTCGGAGACTTTGATTTCAAATTTTGCACTACCGGGCCTATCAAATCCCATCAGACGAGCACATTCACGGGGTGTAAGTCTGCGTGGACGCTTCCTATTTTGCCTGATAAGTATTTCTGAGCCATCTTTATAATACCGGGCAGATAATGTTCTGGCTACATCTTCACGTCCAACCAATCCAAACCCGAATCCATTTCCTCTCTGCTTATGCTTTTCGGCGTAATTTTGTAAATATGTCCAGAGGTGTTTTGAAAGCGTGTATTTGCTGGCTACCTTTGCCTTAGGACCTTCTGTGTATGGCGGATCCTCTTCCTCTGTCCCATCTTCGGGATGTAAAATTGCTGACATCTTGGGACCTTGTTCAGCGGGAATGAAATCTATGTCATCGAAACTGAAACCGGTGTCTTTGATGAATCCTGCTATGAACACCCTTTCCCTATGTTGGGGGACATAGCCTTTGGCGTCAACCACTCTGTAATCGTAATAATACCCTAATTCATCGAGTGTTTCGCAGATAATACGAAATGTTCTTCCCTTATCGTGAGATTTCAGATTTTTTACATTCTCAAGCAAAAAAGCTACAGGTTTATGGTATTTGAGGATACGTGCCACATCAAAAAATAGTGTTCCCTGTGTCTTACATTCAAAGCCGTGTTTCTGTCCGAGAGCATTCTTTTTTGAAACGCCCGCAATTGAGAATGGCTGACAGGGAAAGCCAGCAAGCAATACATCGTGCCGGGGTATTTCACCTTCTTCTACATGCGTAATGTCTCCAAAGATTTCGTGATCGCATTCAAAGTTCTCCAGATACGTCTGCCTTGAAAACTTATTCCATTCGCTTGTAAAGACGCAGTGACCACCTGCACTCTCAAATCCCATCCTCATGCCACCAATGCCCGCAAACAGGTCAATGAAATCAAATTCTGGTGATTTCGAATCCCTGACGATGGACAAATCTATTAGACGGTGCAGCATATCAACTGCCAGAGGATTGGGTGATGATTCACCTTTCTCCCATCTGTAAACAGTTCGTTCACTGCATTTGCATCTTTCCGCGACATCCTGAACTGTCCAACCTGCTTTTTCTCGAAGTAATTTGAAATTAGTATTTTGTGCCATTCCGCCCTCTCCTCTGGGAATGTTTTTGACATTTTGTCAAAAATAATAGCAAAAATGAGCACATATAGCAACAGAAATTCGCCGATGTATATAATAGTCTGGCATAAATGTTGCCTCTCAAAAAATAACCGGGATACGGTGCATGAGCGGGCAGAGATGAATGCTGACCGAGGAAGGCGTGGGGGCGACTTTCAGGGTGATGTTGAACGCGGATGGAACAGATGGAGCGGATGAACGCAGAGAAAGGCGAAAACAGGTCTGAATCAGGATTTATAGAACCTGCACTGGAAAGGTTCTATCCAGTGATGAAAGGCAAATGCAACCACAGATGAAAAAACACCGCTCCCGGCCTAATGCCTATCTAAAAATCATAGGCAGACACAACGGCTACTGGATTAAGGCACTCCAGTACAGACTCTAAAACGTAGCGAATAGACGAATAGATGCAGCAGGCTCTCATTTGAAATATCCCCGGCGGCAAGGGCCCCTCTTGGTATATCGACGTTCCAACTGTGGGTTTTTTGTCACCAAGTACCCATTTATGCGCTGTCTTTAGATCGCTGTGTTTAGAATGAGATTACAATTGGACTGGACATGCCGATCTCCTCAAACTTTCGGGATGCTGTTTCCCATGTATGCCACTCATTATTAATGTTCCATATGATCTGGGTTATGGGCACTAGTCTCTGAATGAGAAACTGCCCAACGTGTGATTGTCTACGAGCACAAGCCAGACAGGTTTCTATTTGCCCCGTTAAGACCGCAAATCTTCCGATTTCCTCATTGTTATGATACATGATGACGCGGCGATAGCCTTGGATGTGTTTGATCTCTTCGAAAAATACGGCTTGACGACTTAAAGGAGCAATGATCCGCCTGATGTACTTGTAATCTTCGTCGGTAAAGTACCGTTCTTTGAAGAGATTCTCAAGTTCCTTGTAGGAGCCGTAGTCTTGCTGGAGGTCTTCACTTTTCTCGTAGTGGTCTTTGGAAATCGGAACACCGCCTTTGTATACATCGTTCAACCAAGTCTCGAACAATAAATCCACAAATGTATGGTGAACAAAGAAGCATTGGTCGCCTCCTGCAGTAGGTACCCATCTCATACCTTGACCCGTTTCGCCATGGACTATATCATGGAATTGCTCGGCTTGAGAGGAAAACGAGAGATTGTATCCGAACTCATTATTCCGCCCCACGAAGTCCAGATCCATTGCGAAGGTTAACGATGCCATTGCTTCAGCAATATCTAATCGAATTTGGGTTAAATCATTTTCAGTAAAGGAATTAAGCTTATTCGGATCATTTTGGAAAACGTAGTTACCATTTGAATCTTGGATGACCGTCTTTTCCAGAGAGGCATATATTTCTCTATCTATAGCCTCCGTGAGGACCGCATAAGTGCGAGGAAGATCTAATTCCGACCAGAATGTATTTACGAATTTTCGATGCCAAGGCAAGAAAGTGTAATCCCAATGATGACAGTTGTCTTCGTGATCTTGTCGATATTTCAAAGCGATCTCCTCCGTAAAGACATTGTTGAATTTCTCTACAAAGTCTTTGTCTATTCTTTTAGATATTGTGCTCATGAGTTCTTCCTCCTGTAGCCTTGTAATGCATTGTGTATTTAGCCTTGATTCGTCATATTGTGGCTGCGTCACTTCGGGGTTGGCTTGATGAATACCGCCGCTTGTTGGGCATCGAAACATAAGTCAGCGTTCAGGCGGCTTCATATATGACCCTTCCCTCCTGCAGTGCGGGCTTGATCACCAGTGCGTGACTATCTTTGTAACGTTCCATCTGCGCTGGCGTGACCACGATTGCATCTACCGCCACACCAATGCCGCGCAGGTTCCCGTAGATGTCTCCCATAACAGTCCACGGATCACTGTCGTCCTTTACGACGAGCAGGTCAACGTCGCTATGGCGGTTTAGATCGCCCCTCGCGGCGGACCCGAAGAGAATGATCTTTTCCGGATGAGCGACCTCTACAATGCGCCGGATAATGTCGTCTAAGGTTGATTGGTCCAGCATCGTAAGCCGTCCTTTCTCACACAAAATCTTTGCCCATCATTGCTGACACATGAAAAATATAGCCTCTGTCGGACGTCTGTCAACCCTTCACGCTCTAAAACGCGCACCTCGGCCTCCATCGCTTACCGAGGCGATCTTTCTCCAAATCCAAAACGCAGCTATCTATGAAGTGGTGGTGGAGAAAACCTATCCGCAGATGAACGCAGATAGGCGCAGATAAAGGCAAATGCAACTACCGATTAACACCGATGAAGGCGCAAACAGTCTGAATCAGGATTTGTAAGATTACAGGATGATCAGGATGAAAGGCAAACTGCATCAATCACAGGCTTGAAACTCAAGCCCTAAATACTCCACCAAAACAGATTAACTCCATTTACAACCGCAGACTCTCTCTCGACCAATTCGGCAACAGCACCCAAAGCGGGGTAACTCCAATCAGAAGATTCTAATTATAAATCGAAGTTCGACATATTTGGGGAGATTGCTCACATTTACGCTATACCTTTCGGTGTATAGTTCCGTATTATTTTTTACCATCAAGGGAAACTCCCCCGCTCCTTCATCGTCTATTCCGTGCCTCCAATCGTCTATCTCACCATAGTGGTTTTCCTTATTATAGGAGTGCCATTCCTTGTTTTTGAAGTCAGCCCAAAGGTGTGCGTGCTGTAGGCTGATCGTGTCATTTCCACCCTTCTTCACATGGCTTTCAGCTAGAGCCTGATTCGATCCACGGATGAACCTGTTTCTCAAATCCGGTACTTGGAAACCACCTTCAATACTATCCGCATCGATTTTGATTGGTCCATCATCTGATATGGTTCGACCATCGCATAAAACCCACCCTGAAGGGATGTCTTCGTCTTTGCCAAAATAGGCCACAATAGTGCCTACTGGGACTTGGGAGGATTGTGCCACTTTGATAGAATCACTTTTACTGGTAGGAAGAATTACAATATCCTTGGATTCAACAAGAGGTAATTGACGGACAAAGGTTTGGTAGGCTACTATAATTAGCAGTCCTGCGCCAATTAACACAAGAAAAGGTTCATTTCGGTTGTCCCACAGAATTGACTTCAGCCATTTAAACATGTTGCTCTCCTTTCATCTTAAATCGAGATATTATCAAAGGTTGGTGGGAATAGCAAAAAGTCTTGAAAATAAGTGAAAAAGCCACCTGCAAACCCTTTTCGTATGTGCTTCAAAATCCTGAGTATGTCCCTCGAGTTTTTCAGGTGCCTATTGCTGACCGATCAGCTCTTCGAGATCCTCAGTGCTTATCTTCTATATCTCCATGCATGGACGGCTTTCTCTGTCTACAAACGCGACCGGAAATCTTCTGCAAAGGCTATTGCTCCTCGCCGTTCATATAGGTCTTTTCCTCTACAGGCCCGTCACGATAGTACCGATATATCCAGCGTCCGTGCTTCTTGCCATTCACATAAGATCCTTCTACGTACGCACGACCCATTGCCCGTGCTTCCTGCTGTTCTGGAAGTGTCCTATTGCTTCGGTAGTATATTCGGTATTATCATTATCACAGTCGTACCAATGCCAAATGAGCGTTCCTTCGCCTTCGGCAAGGCCACCGGAACACGCGCCAGTCCAGACCCAGGTATCACTCCTCTCAAGAGAAGGATTCCAGACATAGCATTCAGGATGGTCGGCCAGCGCCAGCCAACAACTGGACCCTACAGGCTTTCCGGCACACGTCCTCTCAGGGAGAACCCAAGCTCCTCAAGTTTCTCCTCAATCTCGATCAACAACGCCAGTACCTCCTTGTAGAACTCGCCCTCTGTCTCTGCTGATAGATACCTGCTCACCGACTCAAGCACGACCTTGATTGAATCTGCTGGAACGGGAAATTGTGCTCTTTTTGCAGCGCGACGATCTTGTCCATCATGTCGAGCGCAGCGACATAGTCTTTTTTTTCAAATAGCTGTTCTGCCTGCATCAGATACTTGTCTGCCATGACCTTCGGCGGCAGCTAAGCTAATGCACCCGTGAAGAATCCCATTAAAAATAGCCCAGAAATACTTCTGATCACACTCTGCATGAGGTCTTTCCTTTCAATGAGCTTTTAATGCTCTCCAACTCCTTTATTTACAATACGGACACTTACTCTCCAACCCATCCTTCTTTAAGGCCGTACAGACCTTTTCCAGGCTCGCACGCAATGCATTTATGTCATTGCTACTTTGCGCTCTCTTGAGCGCGCAGTAGTAATTGAAAGCGGCCAGGCAGTAAAATCGTCCGTGATTGAGTTCGTCAGTCGGAGAAATACCCTGGTACTTTTCTCCGCACACATTCTCGAGATTTTGAAGTGTCTGTTGCATCGAATCTTGCGATTGCCCGCCCTGCGTTTGCGAGGATGTCCCATCCGAATTGATATTCCGATCAGGTTGCTCCGTTAACACACCTTCCATGAACTGGCGTGCAGCTTCTATGGATTCCTCCGAGCCTCCGCCAGCATATCCAATCGCCGCACCACCTATAAGCGCGATGGCTGTCTTACCCAAGCCGTCGCTTTCTTTTTTTGGTTTCCTCGCTCCAGCAGCGCGCAGGACCCTTTCAGCATTCCAATTTTTTCTCTCCTTAGCCAGATCCAGAGGCGTATCACCTTTGCCATTATCATCCCGTACGTTAGGATTGGCTCCTGCATCAATCAGCACCTTGAGAATGTCCGGATTATGGTTGTCCCAAGCCGCGCGATGCAGGGGTGTCCAAAACCTGCTGGTATGGCCTTTCTCCACGTAAGCACCTGCATCAATCAGCACCTTGAGGATGTCTGGATTATCGCTGTACTCAGCCGCTTTTTCCAAGGCGTCCGATATGTCGTAAGCGCCTGCATCAATCAGCACCTTGACAACATCCGGATTATCGTTATACCGAGCCGCTTTTTCCAAAGAGCTTTCGCGAGCATAGCTGTCCTCCGCCTTCAGGTCAGCACCTGCATCAATCAGCACTTTGAGGATGTCTGGATTATCGTTATACCGAGCCGCCAAATGCAGGGGTGTCCAGTCCCTATCTGCATCTGCATTGGGATTGGCTCCCGCATCAATCAGCACCTTGACAACATCCGGATTATCGCTGTAAGCAGCAGCCGCATGTAGGGGTATCCAGTCATCGTCTGCATGTGCATTGAGATCGTCTCCCGCATCAATCAGCACCTTGACAACATCCGGATTATCGCTGTAAGCAGCCGCCAAATGCAGGGGCGTCCAGTCATTTTTAGCTCGTGCATTGGGATCGGCTCCAGCATTGATCAAAACTTTGACTATGTCCGGATTCTTATTGTACTTGGCCGCATAATGCAAGGGTCTCTGGTTATCTCTGTCCTTCGCTTTCAGGTCAGCCCCAGCCTCAATCAGCACCTTGACAACATCTGGATTATCGCTGAACTCAGCCGCCAAATGCAGGGGCATCCGTTTATCTCTGTCCTTTGCCTTCAGGTCAGCCCCAGCATTAATCAGGGACCTGACAGTGGACGGATTCTCGTTGGACGCGACTGCCCAATGCAAGGGGGTCCATTTATCTTTGACTCTCGCCTTGTCGGCGCCAGCATCGATCAGGGCATTGATAGCAGGTAAATTTTTGAAAGCGACTGCCCAATCCAGGGGAGTCCATTTATCATCGGCCTGCACATTAGGATCAGTTCCAGCATTGATCAGGAACTTGACCACGTTCGGATTTTCGCTATACGCGGCTGCCACATGCAGGGGCATTCTGCCATCTTTGGCCTTCGCCTTCAGGTCTGCTCCAGCCTCAATCAGCACCTTAATAACATCCGAATTCTCGGTATTTTGGGCCGCGCGATGTAAGGGCGTAGAACCTGCATCATCCCGCTCATTCAGGTCAACGCCTGCGTCAAGACAGGCGGTCACCTCCTCAAGGGTCGCTGTCTTGAAATATTCTTCTGTATCCCACCCCTTGCAACTCACCGCCGTCTGTACCTTATTCATCAACGCCAGAGCTTCAAGATAGTGTTGTCCTTCGCGCCCTGACGCCGTCAGATACTTCACAACAGATTCGAGTGCCTGATCAGGCAAGTCCAGGACATCCGTTACTTTCGCGTATCTGAAGTGAAACTCATCCGGCAGATCCAGTTCGTGCTGCTCCTGCAAGTTGCGGATATTTTGTACCGCATCTCTGCCCCGATTGTGGTCACCATCCTGAATAGCCTGCTCAGCTTGCAACAGATAGGCGTCCGCCATAATGTTCGGCGACAGGTGAGCAGATACAACTGCCACAACATCCCGTGAAGACTTGGCTCGCACCCTGTTCATTAACCCCAGAGCTTCAAGATAGTGTTGTCCTTCGCGTCCTGATGTCACCAGATACTTCACAATGGATACGAGTGCTTGTTCGGACAAGTCCAGGGAGGCCGCTGCTTTCGCATACCTGAAATGAAACTCACTCGACAGGTCCATTTCTTGCTGCTCCTGCAGGTTGCGGATGTTTTGTATGGCAGTCCGAGCGCGATCAAGGTCTCCACCACGAATAGACTGCTCCACTTGTAACAGATAGGCGTCCGCCCTGATCTCTGGCGGCAGTTGGGCGGATGCAACCGTGAAAAACCCCAGTGAAAATAGAACGAAAAAACTCCTGCTCACGCTCTGCATGGTGTTTCCCTTCACAAAATATGCATAAATTTTTATACAAAATAAGGGCGATATACAGTCCAATAGAGACAATATATCGCCCTTATTGAAAAAATCAAATTCTATTTGCTTAATTTCTTATACCAGTAAACTGCGATGCCTTGTTCCTGCATGTGGTAAGCAGGATCTGTTTATCTTTTCCTAATGCTGGAAGAATGAGCAACGACATGGCGCGTCTATATGTTGTATTTCTTCATCCAATGCATCCTACAATATCTTGTCCGCCGGTACGCTGGCGTCAATGACCAGATGAAAGAAAGCCCGTCAATCGGTAATGATCAACGGGCTTTTGTATTGCCTTCAAGGCGAGCGGCAAGTTGCGCTGTTTGGAGGGATCCGCTCCGCAGTGTGGAGCGTTTTGAATTGGGGCGCATCTCAGATACCAGACGCAAACAGACCACTATGTGATCACACCTCGTTTACGGAGCATATCATCCACCTCATCATCGCCTGTCGCTTTGTCGGCAAAGTTGAACTCCGACCCCGCATCGAGCAACAACTCGATCACCCCAGCGTAATCGGCATCTATCACGGGATGATTTGCCAGAAAATACATCGTTGAACCAAGTTCTGTACCACCATAGTCATTTTTCATCTCAACAGAAGCCCCGCACCCCAGAAGCATCTCCACCGTATCTCTCCGGCCGCGTTGTGATGCCAACATCAACCCCGTATTATTCGCCCCACCCCTTGCGTCTATATCCACGCCGCGTTTGAGAAGACATTCCGCCACCCCAGTATGTCCATACTTACAAGCGGACCAGAACGCCTCTTCCAACTCTCTGCGGGCTAAACCTCCCTCATCGACGAATTTCTCGACCAATTCAAGCTCTCCCAAACCAGCGGCGATTTCGACATTCATGATCTTTGCACCGCATTCAATAAGAGCCTGAACCGACTCGGGATACTCAAAACTAAGCGCGAGCCTTAGCGGTTCACCATCTCCCTTTATCCCATCTACTCTGGCACCCGCATTGACGAATACGCTCACAAGCTCAGCGGCAACACCCGATTTATGTGGATGAAAACTGGTCACCAGTGAAACAAGAGGCGTTGTCCCAGATCCTCCATCCAGGAACGTAGCATCTATCTCAGCACCAGCATCGATGAGCACATTTGCGACATCAACCGCGTTGACCGGTGTACTCTGCCGTTCATCTTCCACGCCGTTTGCCGCCACATAGTGGATCAGCATCGCCCTATGCGCTCTGGAGGATCGCATGCGAATCAGATCAGGCTCTCTCCTGAGTAGCGATTTAAGCGTCTCCGTATCACCGGAAATCACAGCATCAACAGCTTCTTCAAATTCCTTAGCCATTTTTATTCATTCCTGTTTTTTTAACGGTTAGAATTGCAAAATCGGTCAAAGTTTGCGATATTAAGCAATGCATCCGATCAATGCGTAAAGGGAGTTAGAATGAAATTCGATCGCATAACATTTGATCCCAAAATGATGGGGGGACGCGCGTGCATTCGCGGCATGCGCGTAACGGTTTCTCTTTTGGTCAATCTGGTTGCAAATCGGATGTCAACAGAAGAAATTCTTGCAACTTATCCTTATCTTGAAGCCGCAGATATTCAACAAGCACTTCAATACGCTGTGCAAAAAACCTTGTAGTGTGGGGAACTTATGAAAACAATTCAAATGGAAATTGACGAGGATCTATTGGCCGAAGTTGAACGTGCGATCAGAGAAAGCGGTACTACTCGATCTGAATTTATTTGCAATTCACTCAGATTGGTACTCAAAGATTCGCTCATACCGGCTTTAGAAAAAACACATCGTGAAGGATACAAAAAACACCCCGTTACAGAAGGCGAATTCGATGTCTGGGAAACAGAGCAAATTTGGGGTGATCAATGAACCAAGGAGATGTTTACTGGTACACATTTAAGCAACCAGACAAACGCCGTCCTGTACTAATCCTCACCCGCACTTCTGCTATATCTTACCTTACATCTATTACGGTAGCACCACTTACCACAGCGATTCGAGGCATTCCTACAGAGGTTATTTTGACTCCTGACGATGGAGTAGAAATAGCCTGTGCAATTAATCTCGACAATCTCCAGACCATTTCCAAAAGCAACCTCGGTGCTTTCATCACTCGTATGCCTACTGAAAAGATGCACGAAGTTCGTCTTGCTATTTCTTTTGCGTTAGGATTTGATGCTCTGACGTAGATTATCACACCCCCTCATCCCTCACCACTTCTCCATCGAGCAAATGCACAATGCGTTTGCTATAGCCCGCCCACTTTTCCGAATGCGTCACCTGCACAATCGTTGTCCCTTCTCCGTGCAACTTAGTGAACAAATCCATCACATGTTCGCCTTGGGCCGAATTTAAGTTTCCCGTGGGTTCATCTGCCAGAATCACGCGCGGTTTAATCACCACGGCGCGTGCAACACCTACGCGCTGTTGTTCACCGCCAGACAATTGGTGGGGAAACAAATCCTTCTTCTCCACCAGATCAAACTCATTCAGCATCGCATTCACCATCTCCTCGCGTTCATCGCTCTTTACCTTCTTGTATAACAAAGGCGTCTCGATATTGCCGTACACGGTCAGTTCGTCAATCAAATGATAGCTCTGAAACACAAAACCGATATTATTCTTGTGACAATCCGACCGCTCGCGCTCGCGCATCTTATGCACGGCTTCGCCATCAAAGAGATATTCTCCTCTATTTGACGAATCCAGCATGCCCATAATGTGCAACAACGTGGATTTGCCCGAACCAGAAGGCCCCATAATAGATACAAACTCCCCGGACGCAACCTCCAGATCAATCCCCTGCAACACAACCGTACGAATAAAACGCGACGAATACCACTTTTGAATACCCGACATCTGAATCATCTCGAACCTCCTTTATAATCCACTTCTGAACAACGAATCAAATTGTAACTCCCATCCTATGCAATATCCGTGCCAAAATACATATTCCACTATTTTTCAACGTGTTATACAAAAACAGCTAAATTTCACAACGCCACAAGTGTCCGATATTGATACACAAGTGTCCGAAAATGAACACTTGAAACCAAAATTTCCTATACCCTCACCTTCAACGCACCCGGAACAACCTCAATCTTCGCGGGAACCTCACACATCGGTTCCCCATCGGCAAAAATCCACAGAGAATCATCGGACTCAATCTGCAAAGTTCTCGTCTGCACAACGCGCACAGCAGAATGACCAGCATGCGCACCGGAATACGCGCTCAAAAACATCCGCAAAACCGTCCAGCGCGAAACATCTGCCACAATACATACATCCAGCATTCCATCATCAACAATGGCATCAGGTGCAATTTTGATTCCGCTCCCATAAAAAGGCGCGTTCGCCGTTGCCGCCAGCAAAACACGCCCTTCAAAAACGCCAAAATCTCCCCGCAGACGCACAAAAGGAGATCGATATCCAGATAATGTTTGCAAAACCGCCAGACAATAGGACGCAGTTCCACCCAATCTCGAAGGTCGAGACCGCGCCCTTTGCGCCACTGCCGTATCGAAACCCAAACTCGCAACAGTCGAAAAAAATCGGCCGCCAGCTTTCCCCAGATCAATCGCGCGATCCACCCCATGCACCAGCGTATTGACCACATCCTCCACATCTCTGGACAACCCCAATGCCCGCGCCAAATCATTCCCGCGACCACAGGGCACAACCCCCAAAACCGCATCTGAATTTGCGAGACCATTGATCACCTCATGAACTGTCCCATCCCCTCCACACACAGCAACCTGTCGCCCTCCTCGCGCCAACACTTCCCGCGCTAACCGCTCGCAATCGCCCGGTGCCTCCGACATTATCAAATCGGCATTTACACCGCGCTCGCGCAACAAATCCGCGACCCGCTCACCCATGCGCCTTGCACGACCGCGCCCCGAAACGGGATTTGCAATAATTGTCCAGTGATTTGACATAAGATTAAAAAGAAAACTCACCTCTCTATGAGATGAGTAGGATCTAACCCGATACAGGCGGAAACGATCTTGTATCCTTAATGTAAGAACAAATCTATCGAGGTTCTGAGGTGACTTAGGGGGTGACTTAGGGGGTGACTTGGGTGGTAACTTGGGTGGTGACTGCCGTCTGAGCATCCGCCTCAGATCGCGCTTCTGGCTTTGGATGCAGATCAGAAGACGTCACGTTCTCTCCATTAAATCCCGAACCTCTGCTTCAATCTTTGGATCCGCTTAAAAGATTCGCAAATGCGATCTTCTTCAATAACGCCATCTGCTACCGCCTGTACAATGGCATTTTTCACATCATACACCCGCTCAATATTGTACTCTCCAATCTGGTTGGCGAGCAGAATCATATCAACACCTGCCTTTATCGCTTCAACAACCGCCTCAGTCAACCCATACGCCTCGACAATCGCCCCCATCTGCATATCATCGGAAATAACGACCCCATCAAAGCCCATCTCATATCTGAGGAGCTTCGTCACAATATCATGCGACAAAGTTGCCGGTCTTCCGCCTTTGTCGAGCTTCCGATTGACAATATGTGCCGTAAGAATCGGATCATCATAGCCCTTTTGGATGAACTTTTGATACGGCAAAAGCTCTTTCGCACGTCGGTACGTCTCCGTAACATCGGTAACACCGAGATGCGTATCACCCGCTGCACTCCCGTGTCCCGGAAAGTGTTTTAACGTCGGTATCACCTTCCGTTCTCGATGCGCCTTAACAAACGCATTAGCATGCCCTATCACAGCCCTCGGCACATCGCTAAATGACCGCTCTATCGCGCCAATAGCCGGACTTTTGGGATCTATATTCACATCGACAACCGGAGCAAAATTCCAGTTAATCCCCATCTCTTTCAATTCACGCGCAAGCGCATCTGCCACTTTTTTTGTCTTACCTGGAGACTGCCTGCCGAATTCTTGAGCAGACGGCACAGAAACAGTAAAACCATACGCCTCTTTCAGTCGGTTGACATACCCACCTTCTGCGTCAACCGCAATAAAATAGGGCGCTATGTCCCGAAGAGCTGAGGTCAAAGCGCACAGTTGCTGCGGAGACGTGATATTTCGCACCACCTCACCTTTACTCGACAGATCATAATCAAAAAGCACAACCCCACCGGGTTGAATATCCCGCAGCATCGCCGTGATATCTCCATCTAAAACATCACCGCGAAAACCGATCATCAGCATCTGCCCCACGGCTTCTTCTATCGCGGGAAAGTCAGGTTCGAGATCACCGGGCGTCACGCCATATCTCCCAAACCCTGATCCCTCATCTTCCTCTTTACCAGCCACTCGACAATTTTGGGATGAATCACTTGAAGAAAGGGCAATGCGCGGTGGTGCCAGGGAAGCACCAATTCGCGCTTCTGTTTTCGCATCGCTTTTAAAATCGCCACGCAACAATATTTAAGAGAAAGTGCCTCTTTGTTGTGCCGCTGTGAGGAATCGCCCAGTACTTCGCCATCCTTCCCAAAAGCGTGCTGTCTCAGATTCGTCCCCTGAAGCCAATGCGGCAAAATCGTCAAAACATGCACCTCTCCAACTTCCAGACGCAGAGCGTTTAAAAACCCCAGCACCGCGTGCTTTGACGCGCCATATCCCGTGTGCAAAGGCACGCCAAATTTGCTCTGCAAAGATGCAATGGCCACAATCATACCCTTCGAAACTTTCAAATGTGACAATGCCGCATGCACGCAATAGACCAGACCGAGATAATTGGTCTCCATCAGCTTGCGAAACACCTCCAAATCTTCCACCTCATCAAACCGCGCCCACATACTAATCCCGGCATTAGCAATCAAATAATCGATGCGACCATAAGCATCAATCGTCGTCTCAACCAGTTGCTCGCAATTTTCGACCTTTGTAACATCCCCCACCACGGCCACCACCTCTGCGCCCAACCGCCGACACTGTTCAGCCGTCTCGCCCAACTTTCCCTCTCGCCGAGCAAACAATGCCAGGTGTGCGCCCTGCTTCGCCAATTCCAGAGCTAACGCAGCCCCAAGCCCCGAAGACGCGCCTGTAATAATCGCTACCTTATCCCTAAACATCGCGCCACTCAAAATTGGTCCTTTCCATTCTTTCAAGTGCCCGCTCAAAGCTGACGAGGCGGCGAATGAGACTGTTGTAGCGAGAGTGAGTATCTCCAGGATGTGTGGCACCAAGGGCCTTGTAGAGCGCGAGTTCCGGCTGGTCCGGCAACGCCACCTGGGGAATCTCCAAACCAGCCGCACGCAGACGTGTCGCACCAATAGCGACGAGCAAGGCTTCGACCGTCATCTCACCGCGCTGCAACGCTTCAATGCCCGACACTACGAGATCTGCACCGGGCAAATTTTTTGGGATTCTATTCATTGCTCCTCCATCGCGTTCACCGCATTCTGCACCTTCTCGCGGAAACACGTAGCATCAATCGCGGGATAACGCACCAGACCAGGCTCAATCGCGTCAAAGAGCGCGATCAGGCGCATCGGCTCAATCAACTGTTCCCGGTGCATCGCCTCGACATCGCGCAGGTCTTGTTCATGCCCGCGCTCAATCTTCGCGAGTGCCTGCGCGTAGAAGTCGTAATGAAAAAAATCGACCGCCCCGTATCGAGCGATGAATGCGCTCCGCTCACGCCAGTTGGGAAGGGGAGGAATAAAATCATCGGGAGCCGCCAACTCGACATTTATGTTTAAGATATTCTTAGCGCGAGCGATCGCATCAAAAACACCGATGGGTTCCGGATCGAGCTTGAGATCGACATCTACAGTGGTCGCTCGCCAGCCCAGCAGCACCGCCGAACTCCCCCCAACGAGATAAATTCGGCCTTCGCCTCGTGCCTCTGCACCAAGACGCCTCATGAGTTCCTGCACCTTCAGAGCATCGGTCGTTTCTCGCATGGTATTGACGTTCCTCTCACAGTCACTCAATCCGCAAACGCCCCATTGCCAATGGCAAAGATATTATTTGGATCCATCGCCTTTTTCATTTGCCGCAGCACTGCAATGCTATTTTCGCTTTGAATCTGCGGCAAAAAGCCTCTGCGGAGTTTGCCCACCCCATGATGATGCGACAAAGACCCGCCGTGGTCTAAAATCTCCTGCCGCAACTGGCGCTCAATCGCGTGATAAACGCCAACCGAATCCTCAAGCCCCTGCGCACAAAAACCCATAGTAAAATAAATGCACACACCCGTGTGATAGGTCTGCGTCACGCGATAAGCCAGAAAGGGCTTGCCCGGCACGCCGTATTCTTCACACAAAACAAACAGCTTCTTTTCCACTGCACCAATAACATCGTGAATATTAGTCCACGGCACAGAAGTTTCAAATGTCTCGCCCAAAACGTGAAACTGAGTAAAAAAATCACGAATATACGCAATCCCAAACGTCAACATATACCCCCGCTCGCCTCTGTGCGCCCCGCCCGAAATACCGCCGTACTTCTTCGCCAAACGGAAAATCGTCTTTGCCTGCTGCCGGACCTCGTCTTTTGTGCCCTCCATCACAATCGTACACGCCACCAACTGCTTCGGATCAAACCCCTTGACCTTGTACAAAAAAAATTGCAGAATATCCTGCTGGAGCTTCTTAAACCCTTTTGCCTCGGGCCTCAGCGCCTGCCCAAGATGAAATTCCGTATTGTTCACCAGCCGAATACTCGCCGGAACTTGCCCCGTTTGTCGAAGTGCCTTTAAGTAAGCCACACCCTGTTCAAATGACGGAAACACCAGCGAACCAAACGCCTGTGCCTCGGGCTGTTTGTGGATCTTTATCGTCGCCCGGGTAATAATCCCCAAATTGCCCTCACTCCCAAACAAAAACGACCTGGGCTGCACACCTATCGAATTGCGCGGCGTCGCATGGTGTGTCTTCACCTCCCCCGTTGGCGTCACCAGCGTGGCCTCTATCACAATATCCTCAATATTGCCATACCGGTTCTTTTTCATACCACTGGCATTGGTCGCAATCCATCCTCCCAGAGTTGAAAACTCCAGACTATCTGGATCGTGTCCCGACGTGTATCCCAATTCATTCAGCGCAATCTCCAATTGCTTACCCGAAATACCCGCCTGCACACACGCTTGAAAATTCTCTTCATCCACCTGTACAATGCGATTCATGCGACGCATATCCACCGACGCGACCATTCGCGTCTCTGAAGTCGGAATTGCGAGCGCACCGCTCACATTCGTCCCACCGCCATAGGGCACCAGCACCACATTGTGATCATTTGCAAGCTGGATAATAGCCTGAATATCCGCGTCTTCCTCCGGGAACAACACCACATCCACCAGGCGTTCGGGAGGTCGATAGTACAAAATTTGATACACCTCATCCACACTCAACTGCCCGTGGCTATGCATCAGACGTTCTGTGTCCTCCTGAGAAACCCCATCTTCATTGAGCGCATCGCGCACCGCTCTCAAAAATTCGTCATTTGCCACGGGCGCGGGCAAATCGCGGTGCTCGACCTCTTGCCCCATATCTTCGGGACGGATCGGCACCTCAAGCACCTCTTCGACAAAAGGCAAAAAATACGGCATTTGATAGCCACACAACGGATATCGCGTTCCCGTCACCTGCACGGTCCTGTCATCGTCAAACTCAAACCGCGTATCCTTATACCCCCACTTGTGTGCAAACCGCTCGCCTTCTGCTGCTCCATCAGAAAAACGGCCTTTACTGGCAAAAGCGCGACGCCCTCGAACGAGCAAAAATACCAGCACCAGTAAAAATGCGACAACCATCAATTCATTCATTTTTCACCTCAATTTTCACGACTCTTCCGGATTCAACAACGTCGCAATATGCACCGCTTGAAACAGCGCGGCAGCCTCGGACTGAATCCGCAGCGACCGTCTTTTGGGCAACAGGGTCGTCTCCCCCAGCATCGGCGGCGAGACCCACACATCGACCTGTCCCGGATTGATATTGATATTGCCCTTTGGGCACTTGGGCCACAGCGCGTGAAGCCCACGGTACGCAATCGGCACAATCACCACATCCTGGGGCAATTGTGCAAACACGCCGTGTTGAAGCGGAAATTGTTGAATCGCAAAAGCCGCGGTCGTCGCCATGGGATAAATAACGCCCGGACGCTCTGTCAATGCCTGTGCCACGCGCTGTGTCGTATGACCCGCGGCATGGGACCGCTCGAGCATCACATAGCCATCGACATTTTCCAAAATCTGATCAAAAACCTCCGACGTCATCCCAAATTGCGTGATCTGTTTCGACCCAATTTTGATACCCGAACGCGCCAGCCCAGTACGCGCCAGAATCACACAAGGTTCGGGTCTTTGCCATCCCATCGCATTCATAAATTCTCGAGACTGCAAAACTTTGTACAAAACGGGATGGTCAAACAAACTCTGATGAGTCGGTAAAAAAATAAGACGCCGATCTTCCGCATCGGCTCCCAAATCTCGTACGATGGCCTCAAAATGGGGATCGATATAAACGTTGACGCGAATATCAAAAATATCCAGCGTACGACGCCCCCAATCGAGCCAGGTGCGCCATCCGGCTTCGCGGCGACGGATGGGATCGGCTTCTCTTTCCAACAATTTCTTTTTTTGACGTCCTATCTTGAGCGAAGTCCCCATCCACCGGGCAAAACGCATTCCTCGCTGCAATTTTGAAAATTGCCCCCGACGTCCGACATCGGGATATTCCAAAAATCGTCCCCGCGCCGTATCTGCGAGCAAAGCGGGAATTTCCATACGCGAAACACTTTGTCCAACGCGATCGATTTGCGCGTTCACATCACCTATTAGCTTAACCGACAAATCAATCATATCCCGCGTCAAATAACTATACTCCTGCCCATACCAGTACAGCCGAGGACGCAATTTGGTGGGATCTTCCTGATGCGCGTGCAAAAATTCAATCAACAGCGCCTTAATGTGCAACACATCATCATCTATCCCATCCAGTTCCACATCGCTCGCCTCGCGCAACTGCGCCAAAGCCACCTCCGCATCCACAATAACCTTCCACACCGACACGCCAAACCAGCCAAAATTCGTCAAATAATTATACCGCGTTGACAACAACCCTCCCGCAGCGATTAAATCGAGCGTGCGCTGTGCCACATCTTGTAGCAAATCGCGCAAAGATCCCTCAATCCGCTCGCCATCTCGTTCACAACTGTACTCTTCGGCCCAGTGTGTCCCTTCATCCGCCTCCACATTGCCAAGAGCCTCTGCAACGGCGCGGGCATGCGACATCGGCACCTGTGTAATATGCACCTGAGCCAGAGCCTCTTCAACGGCTTCGGGCGCGTGCAACTCCGCCTGTGCCAGAGCCTTCAAATACAGAGACTGATACAACCTCAAGAAGTCTTTCGCATCCCCGCGCCCACGCTCGACAAATTGTCTCCTGAGTTGCAAATAAATTCGGCTGCCCGTGTGATATTGCGGAAACAACGCCGCAAAAGGACGATACGCCTCATCCAAACGCTCATTGCGAACCTCGGGCAAGCCTTGAAAAATCGCATCCACAAGCTGAGCGCGAAATTGCAGTGCCTCCATATCCATCGTCCCGCTCCGACTTTTGGGCCAGACCACTGCATCTGCATCAAACTCGTCAAAATAGCCATCGTGACACACGGCTTCGAGCATAAGCTGAACCGATTGGTCATAAATAGCCAACATCTGCTCCAGATCGTCGAGCAGTGTTTCGTGCAATGGACGAGTATCCGATTTATCGCGTGGGGTCATGACAGAAACCTAAACGCCCGTCTTGAGCACATGGCGTTGCAAGCCGGGAATATGAACCTCTTTTACATAAGAGGGCCAATCTATGCGCGAAACATCACAATTAAAAATCTCTTTATCTTCTGCATCCAGGCTGTCAAACAACCGATTCATATTGTCGTTTTGAAACACGCAATCCAGAGAAATATAAGAACCGTAAATATCGGTAAGCGCCAGCGTATTTTCCAAAGTGGCATTCAAAATCGATAATTGGCGTTTCCGCTTTGAAACATCGACCAGCGGCACCAAATTCAGTGCCCGTTGCAAAATTTTGAGTGGCAACAAATACTTATAGCGCAACTTTCGACGAAATTGTGGCAGCGTCGGATAGGTCCACGGTGTCACCACAATGGGCTTGCCGTCGCGATCACGCATTGGATTGTTCACAAAATACTCGTACACATGCTGGACGACCTCACCCACCGTCACTGGATTCTTTGCACTTGTTGTCACATGATAAACTTTCAAATCGGCATTTGCACGGATGGAAGGCAAAACACCGATAATCACATTAATAATAATATCCACGGGGATAACGTCTAAAACCGCTTCTGGACGCGCTGGAAAATCCGTCAAACGCCCTTTGCCGTAGTGTACAATAAGTGGGTCGGCTACTTTTAGTCCCTCCAGCCATCCCGGTTCCGGATCGGACAAACTGCTCTCAATAATAGAAGGGCGCACGATCACGGTTGGCAAATCGCCCCGGGCCTTGGCAACCATCTGCTCGCCCATGGCTTTGGTAAAAGAATAACTGTCGTGCCAGCCCAACTCTCGCCCGCGCTTTATGCCGCGTGCCACCATCCGTTCCCGCACCCAGCGCTGGCGCAAAGCCTCCAACTGGTGTTCCCGCCGATGCGCTGTAACGCGCTTGCCCCGATCCTGGCGATCGAGCAGCCGCGTAAATTCCGCAAACCGCTCGGAACTTCGCGACGACGTCTCTACTTCGCGGCTATACGCCAGAATATCTTCAATTTCCGAATCCAGACTATAATCGGGGGCGCGACCATTTCCCATCTGTTGTGCCACCGTTTGATCGGGCACGGGCGCATCTTCAGAAATGACCCTCTTTTGACGCCCATTGACATAAGCCGTTGAAACATGCACGAGCACAGCATCTCGACACGCTTTGGCAAATTCGACAACGCGCCTGGCTCCAAGTGTATTTTGCGCCAGAGCCAGATCCAGTGGCGCGTCGAAAACCACATTGGCTGCGCTATTTATCACAATATCGACTTCACGGGTCAACCGCGCATATGTCTCCGCGTCCATGCCCAGGTGATCTCGTGTCAAATCGCTTGGCACTGCAATGACTTTTTCGCGCATCACAGCGTCAAAACGATCCCCCAATTTTGCGCGCAATTGCGCAAAAGCACTCGATTGCAAAATCTCCCTTTGCAGCCGGTCTTCGGCACTAATGGGCTTGCCCCCTCCCCGCCTTTGGGGACGCACCATGAGATAAATGCGCCCAACATCTGGCGCATGGCAAAGGATTTTTCCCACCAATCCCTTGGCCAAAAAACCCGTTGCACCCGTGATAAAAAGAACCTTGTGATTCAAAAATGGAATAACAACACTCATAAAAAGACCCCGGCATCCAAAAAAATTAAAACGCAACAGCGCTAAAAACGACCTTCCCAATTAAAGGAGTCCATTAGACTTGTGTCAACCTCTTTCTCGCGCAGTTCACAAGCGCAAATCCTTATCAAAAATGAGGTTGACAAAAAAAAGATCAACTCCTATCTTGTCCATCTTCAAGCCGATACAAGCCGTATTTCTCACATGGAATTTTATGCATGGAACGCACCTTGCTCATCGTCAAACCCGACGCTGTTGCCCAAAATGTAATCGGTGAAATCATTCGCCGTCTCGAAGAAAAAAAATTTCGAATTGTCAATCTGGAAATGGTTCGCCTCACGCGCCAACAAGCCGCCGAATTTTATGCCGTACATCGCCAACGGCCTTTTTACAGTGACCTGCTCAATTTTATGACCTCTGGCCCCTGTGTGCCCATGGCAATCGAGCGGGATAACGCCGTCGCATTTTTGCGCGAAACCATTGGCAGCACCAACCCCGAAGAAGCCGCGGAAGGCACCATTCGCAAAGACTTTGCAACCGATATTCAAAACAACGCTGTACACGCCTCAGATTCACTGGAAAATGCCGCCAAAGAAGTAGCTTTCTTTTTTGGGTAAAACCTTATGAAAATCGACCTGAGAGACATACAGGAAGGCGAGACCGAACTTTCGTTTGAAGAAACACCAGCCGACCTGCACATTACCGGGGAAGACACCCAATTTGCAGGTGCCATAAACACCCGTCTCGTCGTGTACAAATTTGGCGACTCGCTCTCGGCCAAAGGACAAACCACCTGTCTGGTGCGTCCCGACTGCGCGCGATGCCTGGACCCCATCGAATTTCCCATCGCCATCTCATACACATTCGTTTTTCAAAAAGGTCGTCCCGACCAGATGAATGATGACGATGACGAAACGCTGATCTGGCTCAATGAAGAACCCGGGGAAATAGACCTGGGCAATGACGTGAAAGATTATATTTTGCTCGAATTACCCATGATTCCAACCTGTGCTGCATCGCCTTCTGGCCCTTGTGAGCGCTATGAGCAAGATCCCCAGGAATTGCTGGAATACACTCAGAAAAAGAGCCTCGACCCGCGCTGGGATGCTCTCCGCGCACTAAAAGAAAACGAACAGTAAACAGAGCAACAATTAAAAAGGAATGCCACCATGGCCAACCCCAAACGAAAAAGTTCAAATTCCCGCACAGGTAAACGCCGTGCCAATTGGAAGCTGCGTCAACCCACTTTTAACGAGTGCCCCAACTGCGGGCAGCAAAAAATACCCCATCGGGTCTGTGGAAATTGCGGTTATTACAATGGACGCGAAGTGATTGAAACCGATGGCTTTTAATTTTGGTCTAACGTCGCGCAGACTTTAGAGGAGCAGAGTAACTATCATGTATCCCCTTACAGCCACCATCACCGGGGTTGGGCACTATGTCCCAGAACAAAAGCTGACCAATACCGACCTCGAAAAAATGGTCGATACATCCGATGAGTGGATCACATCCCGCACCGGCATCAGAGAACGCCGCATCCTCGACGAGGGATTGGGCACATCTTTTATGGCTCTAAAATCTCTGGAAGCCATTCTGCACAACAAAGGACTCGATGCCAGAGATATCGACCTGCTCATCGTCGCAACCATCACGCCCGACATGGTATTTCCATCAACGGCCTGTCTGGTACAGGACCAAATTGGTGCCACAAATGCCTGGGCTTTTGATCTGGCGGCAGCCTGTAGCGGTTTTTTATATGCTCTGATGGTGGGGGGGCAATTTATTGAAACGGGCGCACACAAACGCGTAGTCGTCATTGGAGCCGACAAAATGAGCAGCATTACAGACTACACAGATCGCGACACCTGTGTGCTCTTTGGCGATGGCGCAGGCGCCGTTTTACTTGAACCCGGCGAACCCGGTTTGGGGCTTAAAGACTTTATCCTCTATTCTGATGGTAGCGGCGTAAAACATCTGCGACAACCCGCTGGCGGCAGTCTGCTTCCCGCCTCTCGTGAAACCGTTGAAAAAAAAATGCACTATATTTATCAAGATGGCCGCGAAGTTTTCAAATTTGCAGTCCCCAAAATGGCCGAAGTTTCTGCTCAAATTCTCGAACGCAATGGCCTTGTCGGCAAAGACATCGCGCTTTTTGTGCCGCATCAAGCCAACAAACGCATCATCGACGCCTGTGTCAAACGCACAGATATACCCGAAGATCGCGTTGTGGTCAATATCGACCGCTATGCCAACACCTCGGCTGCCACCATTCCCATTGGCCTGTCTGAAGCAGCCGAACAGAGCCGCCTCAATCGCGGTGACAACGTGTTGCTCGCCAGTGCCGGTGCGGGATATACCTGGGGCAGCACCCTGCTAACCTGGGCTTATTAAATGACAAAAAAAGCTTTCCTATTTCCAGGGCAAGGCTCCCAATTTGTTGGCATGGGACACGACCTGTACAGGACCGCGCCAGAAGCGCACAAAATTTTTGATCTTGCCGACGACATGCTCGACATAGACATCAAATCATTCTGCTTTAGCGGTCCTGCCGAGTCACTCAAACAAACCGCAGTCACACAACCGGCAATTTTTGCCCACAGCATTGCCGCTCTTGAAGTACTTAAAAATCGGGGACTGCACCCCGACCTCGTAGCAGGACACAGTGTCGGAGAACTCGCAGCACTCGTTGCGGCAGGTGTTATGCGCGTCGAAGATGGCTTTCGGGTCGTCAGTGTTCGCGGACATGCCATGCAAGTCGCGGGAAAAATTCGGCCAGGTACCATGGCTGCTGTGCTCGGTCTCAACGACGACGTAATGATTCGTCTTTGCGACGACCTCAGTTCTTCGGGTCATGTCACAACAGCCAATTTCAATTGCCCGGGGCAAGTGGTCCTATCCGGCGAGGAAAACGCCGTTGAAGAAGCACTCGAAAAAGCCAAAGCACTGGGAGCCAAACGCGCCGTGCTCTTGCCCGTAGGCGGCGCATTTCACTCGGTCCTGATGCAACCAGCCGTAACAGCACTAACCGATATACTCGACGATGTGCCATTTGTGCGGGCGCAAATTCCCGTGATCCCCAATGTCACGGCTGAACCCACACGCGATCCAGACCTGCTCAAAGACCTGTTGATCAAGCAAGTTATTTCGCCTGTTCGCTGGACCGAATCCATGCAACGGCTCATAGCAGAAGGCATGACCGAAGCCCTCGAAGTGGGGCCAGGCAATGTGCTCAAGGGCCTTATGCGCCGAATTGACCGAAATATTTTAGTCCGCGAAGCTGGCACATTGGAAGCCATTGAACAACTTTAGAACATTCAACCGACAATTATCTCATGAACCGACTCACAGATAAAACAGCTCTTATAACAGGCGGGTCTCGAGGCATTGGCGAGGCCATTGCCCTGCGCTTTGCGCGCGAAGGAGCCAATATCGCCGTATGTGCCAGCCAGAGCATGGAAGCTGCAGAAACCGTGGCCGAAAAAATCCGTGCCCAGGGCAGAGAGGCCATTGCGCGACAAGCCGATGTAGCCAATGCCGAATCAGTTGAAGCCCTCGTAGAGACCGTCCTTGACACCTGGGGCAAAATTGATATACTCGTCAACAATGCGGGTATCGCTCGCGACAATTTGCTGATGCGTATGAAAGAAGACGAGTGGGATGCCGTTCTTGACGTCAACCTCAAAGGTGCGTACCATTGTATCAAAGCCGTCACCCGTCCCATGATGAAAGCGCGAACCGGTCGCATCATCAACGTCTCATCAGTCGTAGGGCTTCTGGGCAATGCAGGGCAGATCAATTACGCCGCATCCAAATCGGGCCTTATTGGCCTGACCAAATCCGTAGCCAGAGAATTAGCCAGCCGCAATATTACGGCCAACGCCATTGCGCCCGGATTTATTCCAACAGACATGACCGCCAAACTCAACCCTAAAATACAAGAACAGTTGATCGCACAGATTCCACTGGGCAAACTCGGTAGCCCCGACGATGTCGCTGCTGCCACAGCCTTTCTCGCCTCTGACGACGCGGCCTATATTACCGGACAGGTTCTCGTTGTCGATGGCGGAATGGTGATGTAAATAATCACTACACACTACACACGGAGGGCTTCACAATGACCGATGATATTCACCAAAAAGTAACCGACCTGATCGTTGACCAACTCGGCGTTGATGCCGACAGCGTCAATGCCGACGCCCATTTTATCGACGATCTGGGTGCAGACTCGCTCGACACAGTCGAACTGGTCATGGCTTTCGAAGAAGAATTTGACATGGAAATCTCCGATGAAGACGCCGAAAAGCTCGAAACAGTTGGCGATGCCATCGCATACTTAGACGAGCGCCTGGATTAACTCGGAAACTGGAGGCTGGAGATAGGCCCTCATCCCAATTAATGGGTGCAGGAATAAATCTCAAGCCTTCAGGAGGTCATTTAGTGAACAGACAACGCAGAGTGGTCATCACCGGCATGGGCACACTTGCCCCCAATGGCAATACCACGGAAAGCTATTGGGAAGCATTGTGCAATGGACAAACAGGTGTTGGACCCATAACAAAATTTGACGCCACTGATTTCCGCGTGCAATTTGCTGCCGAAATCAAAAACTTTGATCCAGAACACTTTGGTATTGATCGTCGCAGCCAGCGTCGTATGGACCTCTTTACCCAATACGCTATTGCATCATCTGTTCAAGCCGTAGAAAATGCAGGTCTCGACATCAGTAATGAACAGGCCGAACGCGTCGGGGTTGTATTTGGCTCGGGCATTGGCGGCATCCAAACCTTTGAGGATCAGCACGAAGCCTATCGCAAAGATGGTCCAAGACGCATCAGTCCGCTTTTTGTGCCCATGATGATCCCCGACATGTCCGCAGGTCAAGTATCCATCCACCTCGGTGCCAAAGGCCCCAACTATACCACAGTCACAGCCTGCGCCTCGGCAGCCCATGCCATTGGCAATGCAGCCCGCGAAATTTGGGACGACGAAGCCGATGTCATGATCACAGGGGGGGCAGAAGCCGCCATTACCCCGATGTCAGTCGGTGGATTTGCCTCAGCGCGAACGCTTTCAACCCGCAACGACGCCCCAACGCAAGCCAGCCGCCCCTTTGACGCAGACCGAGATGGGTTTGTAATTGGAGAAGGCGCTGGCGGGCTTATTCTGGAAGAACTCGAACGCGCAACACAACGGGGCGCCACTATTTATGCAGAAGTTGTAGGGACTGGCTACACGGGTGATGCCTATCACATTACCGGTATGGCACCTGGCGGCGAGGGGGGTGCCCGCGCCATGTGCCGCGCGATGCGACAGGCGCAGATCAATCCCGAAGACGTGTCTTATATCAACGCACACGGCACATCAACACCCGTGGGTGACCCTGCAGAAACAGCCGCCATAAAATCCGTATTTGGCGACTATGCCAAAAAACTCGCCGTCAGTTCGACAAAATCTATGACCGGTCATCTTTTGGGGGCTTCGGGTGCGATTGAAACTATCGCAGCAACCCTATCAGTTCATCACAATGTGGTGCCGCCCACGATCAACTATGAAACACCCGACCCAGAATGCGACCTCGATTACGTGCCCAACGAAGCGCGAGAAATACCCGTTGAAATAGCCATCAGCAACTCCTTTGGCTTTGGTGGTCACAACGCAGTTCTCATCCTGCGTAAGTTTCGCAACTAACGAGACCATACATGCTACGCGAATGGAAAGGGGGCGGTTTTATCCGACTTGGAACCGTCTTGCAAACGATCAGACGCTGGTCTGCAGGCGTCAGAGTGCGTTCCCAGGAAGAACTCCAACGCAACCTCAGCTATACCTTCTCCAATACCGCTTTACTCGAACAAGCCCTCAAACACCGATCCTATGTTTACGTCACGCAGGAAGGCAGCATTGCGTCCAATGAACGCCTGGAATTTTTGGGCGATGCCGTACTCGATCTCATTGTGACAGAACATCTCTACAATCGGTTCAAAAATAAAAGAGAAGGCGAACTCACGCAGATCAAATCTCTGCTCGTTAGCAAGGTGGTCCTGGCCGAAAAAGGCCGAAAAATCCAACTTGGAGAATATCTCTATTTGAGCAAAGAAGAAATCTCATCTGGCGGGCGCCAACGCACCTCAATTATCGGTGATGCTTTTGAAGCGCTCTTAGGTGCGATTTACCTCGACGGCGGCCTTGAAGCTGCCCGCACATTTGTCGAGCGCACAATTCTAACCGATGTTGAAGAAATACTCTCCGATGGCAACTATCTCAACTTCAAAAGCCTGCTTCTCGAACATACGCAGAGTACGGGAAAGGGTCATCCGCGATATCAGCCCATATCCGAAGAAGGCCCAGATCACCGAAAAATTTTCTTCATTGAAGTAACCCTCCAGGGCGATCGATTGGGCGAAGGACAGGGGCGCAGTAAAAAAGAAGCCCAACAGATGGCCGCAAAAGACGCGCTCAGACATCTGGGCCTACACTAACCGTGACACAATATGATCCCCCCACATGGCGTTTCCTGAATACCCAACACGGAAACGCCTTTTTTAATATGGCAGTCGATGAAGCCCTCGTGCGCGCCATAGCAACAGGTGCTCAGCCTGCATTTCGCGTTTACGGGTGGCAACCGCCTGCGGTCTCCTTTGGATATGCACAGCGTATCAGCCGCGAAGTCAATGCTCAAAAAGTTCGCGAGCGCGGTATCGACATTGTCCGCCGTCCCACTGGTGGTCGCGCTGTCTTGCACTGGAACGAACTGACCTATAGCGTTGTCTGCCCTGCCGACAATCCCGTGATGGGGGGCAATATCAACGAAGCCTATCGCAGAATCAGCGAGGGCCTTTTGGCGGGTATTCGCGCTCTCGGTGTTGATGCGACCTTTGAATCCCGCCGCCAGACACAGCCCTCACCGCGTGGTAAAGAACTCACCTCGCCCTGTTTTACCAGCACAGCGCAATACGAAGTCAAATTCAGGGGACGCAAACTCATCGGTAGCGCGCAACAGCGCATCGGCAAAATGCTCTTGCAGCACGGGTCTCTCCTGCTCGGCCCAGAGCACAAACAAATCGCCGATCTTCTGCCCAGCGACAAACCCGGCCTGAAAAAGCGTTTTGCACGCGAACTCGACCGCCACACCATCTCTCTCTCTGAAGCCCTCGCATCTCCCATCGATTTTGATACGGCGGCTACCGCCATTCGACAAGGCATTCAAAAGACCTTTAATATCCAACTTGTTGAAGCCACACTCAGCAAAACCGAAATCGCCGAAACCCAACGCCTCATCGCCGAGAAATACGCAACTCATGAATGGAACGACAAATATTGACTCTTCAAAAACCTGGACCTCACATCCCTTGCGCGAAGAGCCTTTGGCAAAATCTTTTTTACTCGTGCTCATTATCCTGAGCGTCGCGTCTATTGTCGGCGTGAGCTTTCAAAGCATCACCTTCGCCTTTCTTTCACTCGTGTTGCTCACCGCAGCGATGTCTCGTTATTTTTTTATAACGCGCTATGCCCTTGACGCTCACGGTTTTACCATTTCATATATCGGTACGCGCAGACAGTATTTGTGGACAAGTTTTCGCCGCGTCGCAATCCATCCCGACGGCATCTTCTTAAGTCCTTTTGCCAAACCGCACCGCCTCGACACCTTTCGCGGTCAATTCCTGCGCTCGAAAAGCCCCGCTGAGATCTACCATGTCGTCCAAAAATACATCACTATTGACCCGGCTTAAGAATTATTGCGCCCATGCCTTTGCCGTCTCTCCCCCCGAAAGTGCCATCACCAAAGAAGACGAAATTCTCGCCGAAAAAGCCGCCGCCTTCATCGTGAGGCGCAAACTCACAGCACCAGCTATTATGTTACTTGAAACCGGGCGACCCTTTAACTATATTGGCAGCCAACTTTTGACTTTTTTGTCGCCCTTCGTATCTATCATCTTTTCCTCAACAGCTGAGTTTGATCGCTTCACGCGCTTTCTGGAAAAACGGGAAAGCATTCCCTGCCTCATTCGCCACATTGAAACCCTGGAAAACAAAAACCATGGATAAACTCGATGTCATAATCGCTACCGATTGCGGCAGCACCACGACCAAAGCCATCCTGATTGAAAAAAAGGACGATATCTATCGCCAAACCTATCGAGGCGAAGCACCAACCACAGTTGAAGCACCTTACGAAGACGTCACGCGCGGCGTACTCAACGCCATTCAAGAAGTCGAAGAACTCTCCGGCAGGCAAATTCTCGACGGCGAAACCATTATCACACCCGCAGAAGATCATCGCGGAGTTGACATCTACATTTCCACCAGCAGCGCAGGCGGCGGCCTGCAAATGATGGTCGGCGGTGTCATTCAGGCCATGACCGGCGAAAGCGCGCAGCGTTGCGCGCTCGGTGCAGGTGCAATTGTCATGGACATTCTCGCGTCCAACGATGGGCGGCAGCCCCACGAAAAAATCGAACGCATTCGCCAGTTGCGCCCCGATATGGTTCTCCTTTCCGGCGGCACAGATGGCGGCACCATTTCGCACGTCGTCGAACTGGCCGAATTTATCTCCGCCGCCGATCCCAAACCGCGATTTGGATCGGGATATCAACTGCCCGTCATTTACGCTGGAAACAAAGATGCTGCGCAGGAAATTGAACGCACTCTGGGCGACAAAACAGCCCTCACCCTCACGGAAAACATCCGCCCCACGCTCGAAGCAGAAAACCTCGGGCCTGCCCGACATGTGATCCACGACCTATTTCTCGAACACGTCATGGCGCAAGCACCCGGCTATCGAAAACTCATCTCCTGGACAGGTGCGCCCATCATGCCCACGCCCGGCGCAGTTGGCCTCATGATGCAAACCGTATCCAAACAACAAAATATCAATGTCGTGGGCGTTGACATAGGTGGTGCTACCACCGACGTATTCAGCGTCTTTGACGATATCTTCAACCGCACGGTATCTGCCAACCTCGGCATGTCCTACAGCGTATCCAACGTACTCGCCGAAGCGGGCCTCGACGATGTCATGCGCTGGGTGCCTTTCAAAATCGACGAAGCCGACCTGCGCGACCGCATCAAAAACAAAATGATCCGCCCCACCACAATTCCGCAAATGCTCGAAGAACTTCAGGTCGAACAGGCCATTGCCCGCGAAGCCCTCCGTCTTGCCTTTGTCCAGCATCGCGCACTCGCCGTGGGGCTCAAAGGCGTACAGGCAGAACGCACTCTGTCCGATGTATTCGACCAATCCGCAGGCGGCGAAAGCCTCATCAAAATGCGCGACCTCGATCTCCTCGTCGGAAGCGGCGGCGTTCTATCTCACGCCCCACGTCGAATGCAAACAGCCGCCATGCTCATCGACGCCTTCCAGCCCGAAGGCATCACGCGCCTCGCCGTTGACAGCATCTTTATGATGCCACACCTCGGCGTGCTCTCATCGGTCAATGAAATTGCCGCCACACAAGTTTTTGAACGCGATTGCCTCATTTACCTCGGCACATGTATTGCACCCATCGCCCAGGGCAAACAGAGCGCACCCTGTGCACAATACGAAATCGGCCTTCCCGACGGAACCCAATCGGGCACACTCAATATTGGCGACCTTCTGCACTTCCCGCTCGAAGCAGATCAGGAAGCACACCTCACCTTACAACCCGAGCGCAACACAGACGCAGGTGCCGGACCGGGCCGCGAACTGAACACCACAGTCAAAGGAGGCACCGCCGGGTTAATCCTCGACGGACGCGGTCGTCCCATTGTATTTGCCGAAAATCAATCCGAACGCACCGATCAAATAAGCCAGTGGAGCGAAACCCTCGACCTCTACCCCCGGTAAGCGAAAGAACAAGGCCCTGATTTAATTTATTTCTCTTGTAAAGTACCCCTCGCATTGTATATTCCGTTATCCAATTAACTCAGGTATCACTCTATGGCACACGCATACACACCCGGTCTTCGCGTTACCCCGCAGACCCTTCTTCAACGCCAACGCCAACTTCCCCTCAAAGGTGAGGTCGTCGTATCACAAGGTGATAGCGTGACGCGCGATCAAGTCGTTGCCCACACGCACCTGCCCGGCAACGTCACCACCCTCAACCTGGTCAACATCTTGAGCTGTACGCCGGAAGAATTGCCCAATTACATGCTCAAAAGCGAAGGCGACCCCGTCGAAGCCGACGAACCCATTGCCGAAACCCGCCCCTTCATCAAATGGTTCAAAACCACCGTTAAAGCACCTATCAGTGGCACCCTCGAAAACATCTCCAAAATTACCGGACAGGTCATCTTTCGCGCCCCTCCGCGCCCCGTTCAGGTACAGGCATACATCGATGGCAACATAGTTGAAATCCTGCCCGAAGAAGGCGTCATTGTCGAAACCGCAGGTGCATTTGTGCAGGGCATCTTTGGCGTAGGCAGTGAGACCTGGGGACCTCTGCACGTCATCTCCGAAGAGCCAGACCAAATTTTAACCCCCGATCAAATCGACGACTCATGTGCGGGAAAAATCGTCGTAGGCGGCAATTTGCTCACCCTCGACGTAATTGACAAAGCGCGGGAAAGCGGTGCCGTTGGCATTATTGGAGGCGGTATCCGCGACGCCGATTTGCGCGACCTGCTCGGTTACGACCTCGGCGTAGCCATTACCGGCACCGAGAATATTGGCCTCACCGTCATCGTCACCGAAGGCTTTGGCCCCATCGCAATGGCGCACAAAACCTTTGGCATACTGAATGAAAACAACGGCAAAGAAGCCTCTATCTCGGGTGCCACCCAGATTCGCGCAGGTGTTTTGCGTCCCGAAATCATCATTCCAGAATCCCGCATCCACGAACAAGCCGACGAATCCGATAATCCAGGCCTCATTGCAGGGGCACTCTTGCGCGTGATTCGCGCACCCTATTTTGGTCAGGTGGGCAAAGTCACGGCACTGCCACCCGAATTGCAAACAGTCGAATCCGAAACCCATGTGCGCGTACTCGAAGTAGAATTTGACAATGGTGACCGCGCCATTGTCCCGCGCGCCAACGTCGAACTCATCGAAGAGTAAACGACTCCATCGGGAGATTGCGTATGAGATATTTTTTGTGTTGCATCACACTGGTGCTTTGCACAGCACAGGTATATGCACAACAACCCACCGGTGTCAAAGCCGAAGACACCCCCAACGACTCGGGCGGCAGCATCACCGTCATCTGGGTCCCCCCAGAAATCTCCGAGGGAATCAAATATACCAAATACAAATACACAATTTTAATCGGCGAATCTGAAACAGGTCCTTTTCATTCTGCCAAGATCGACGCGAGCGATTTGCAATCCAGCGATCCTGCCACCTTTGGGCATGGTGTAGAAACATTCCACAAGTTCTTTGCCAGAATCTCCGAATATGTTGATCCCGCCGACTCATCTAAAAGAATCGCCCTCGAAAACGGCAAAACCTATTATGTACAGGTCACGGCCCACTCTCCCTCTGGCGAATCATTTCCCTCGGCAATCGCGAGCGCAGAAGCTTATGAAAATTTTTTCAACACGACCAAAACCAACAATTTCGTTCTCGGTATAATTTTTTCTGCTATCATTTTGATCAGCATTTTCCTCGCGCGCAAACGCGAACTCTTCATCCGCCGCATCGCCGGACTCGAAGCCCTCGACGAAGCCCTTGGCCGCGCCACGGAAATGGGCAAACCCGTGCTCTTCGCACATGGTTTGACGTCTATGGGTAGCATATCCACCATTGCGGCAGTCAATGTTCTCGCGCGCGTGGCCAATCGCACTGCTGAATTTAATACCGAATTGCGCGTAGCTAATCGCGATCCAGTTGTTATGGCCGTGAGCCAGGAAGTCGTCAAAGAATCCTATCTCAACGCCGGTCGGCCCGATGCCTACTCAGATGATATGGTCTTTATGGTCGCCACCGAGCAATTCAGTTATGCTGCAGCCCTCGACGGCATGATGGTGCGCGATAGACCAGCGACCAATATCCTGATGGGCTACTTCTTTGCAGAATCACTGCTTTTGGCAGAAACCGGTGCTTCCATAGGTGCGATTCAGATCGCGGGTACCGACGCTTACACACAGTTGCCCTTTTTTATCACCACCTGCGACTATACGCTCATGGGCGAAGAACTCTATGCAGCGAGCGCGTACCTCTCCCGAGAACCCAAACTGCTGGGCAGCCTCAAAGGGCAGGACATCGGCAAAGCAGCACTCTTAATTGTCATGATTTTGGGCACACTTCTGGCGACTTTTGAAATTCAAACACTCACGCATATTTTTACCGCATATTAGCAGAGGATTCTTTCATGCTCTTTTTACGACGCACATTTCCGCTGATCATCGCCTTTGTTGTGGGCATGATTGGTATTCTTGTTTACTACAGTCCCCATAGCGGGGCACAAGCTCTGGAGCAAGAAGTGACAATGTGGAACCGCATTGTCGCGGCCTTTGCCATGGTGTTGGGAATCTACAGCTTGATGCGACTCCACTGGGGCCGCGTTCGACGCCAGCAAGCAGGATGGGCATATAGCTTTCTCGTTTTTGTCGGTTTCACGGTCATGGTTATTTTTGCCATTTACAACGATGGACAAGGCCCCCACAACCCCCAGGTAATAGATTCGGGACCTTTTAAATGGATGTTTGATTACGTACAGGTACCTGCCGATGCTACCATGTTCTCCATACTCGCGTTTTTCATCGCATCTGCTGCCTACCGCACCTTTCGCGCACGCACGCCAGAAGCGGCAATCCTGCTCGTATCGGCCATTATCGTGATGATTGGTCGCGTGCCCATTGGTGGTCTCATATCCGATTCGGTGCCAGCATTTTCCCAATGGCTCATGGCCGTGCCCAATTTGGCTGCCACACGCGGTATTCTCCTCGGTGTTAGTCTCGCTGCTATCGCCACATCACTGCGCATCATCTTTGGCATCGAACGCTCGTATCTCGGCGGAGGTGAAGAATGAAAGAATTTTTGCTCAATATCGACCGCCGAATCATCTTCATTTTTGTCGCGATCGGCGTCATCATTCCCGCACTCAGTTCGTTTAACTTACCCATCAAACCCACTAAAAATGTGCAGTCTATCTACGACACGATTGAAGAAGTGGCAGAAAAAAATGGAACCATTTTGATTTCATTTGACTACGGACCTGGATCCTTTCCTGAAGTCCAGCCCATGGCCCTTGCTGTTTTGCGCCACTGTTTCAAGCGCAACGTCAAAGTAGTGGGCATGTGCCTTTGGGTTGATGCGGTGGGGTTGGCCCAACAAGCTCTCGATACAACCTCTAAGGAACTGGGTGCCGAATACGGTAGCGACTATGTTTTTCTCGGATTTAAAACGGGATATCACGCGCTGGTTATCAACATGGGCCGCGACTTTCACGGTACTTTTCCACAAGATTTGCACGGCAACAACACAACCGAATTACCTGTCACCCAAAATATAAAGGGCCTGGCGGACTTCGACTATGTGCTCTGCCTGGCAGCGGGCAACTCGCCAGATGATATCTGGATACCCTACGGACAAGAACGCTACAAATTCAAATTTGGCCTCGGATGCACGGCCGTGATGGCACCCGATCAATTTCCCTACTTACAATCGGGACAAATGAACGGCATGATGGGCGGATTGGTCGGTGCCGCTGAATACGAAACCCTGGTGCAAGTGCCCGGTACCGCTACCGAAGGCATGCGCCCGCAATCCGTTGTGCATCTCATCATCATCGCCTTCATTATCCTGGGCAATGTGATGTACTTCCTCTATGGCAGGCAGAAAGGAGGGGCGCAATGAGCCGCGATCAAATCATTTTTATCGCCTTCTTGTTCATCTTTGCCGCCATCAATATTTACCTCTTTGGCTGGGACAGACTCTCCGCAGATTGGACTGGCTTTGGCACGTTCATCGCCGCTGGCATCACCTTATCGCTCTATAGCTTTCTCTACAAAGACAACCCCCTCTTCAAATTTGCCGAAAATCTCTATGTAGGGGTCGCAGCAGCATACTCGCTCACGCAGGTCTGGTACACAGTACTTTTGGCCGATGTCGTGAATCCCCTCTCGGAACTCGACAGTGAAAGCATGGGCAATTTGTGGCTCATCGTGCCCATATTGCTCGGGATCTTTATGCTCACCCAACTCTCCTCGGAAAAATTTAGCTGGCTCAGCCGCATTGCATTCGCATTTGTCGTCGGCCTGGGGGCAGGGCTAACCATTCCGCGCACCATTGCGGCCAAATTGCTAAAACAAGTAGAAACCACTATGCAACCCATCTCGTTTGACCCGTTCGGACTTGATCTGCTCATTATTCTAATCGGCGTGGTTACAGTACTCGTGTATTTCTTTTACTCTGTCGAACACACCGGTCCCGTGGGGGTGGCGTCAAAAATCGGCATCTGGTTCCTCATGATCTCATTTGGTGCGTCATTTGGCTACACCATCATGGCGCGTCTCTCACTGCTGATTGGGCGCGTCGGGTTCCTACTCGAAGACTGGCTCGTTCTCCCATTGCCTCTATTTTGATCCGGAAAGAAGCGCGTGTCCAATCGTTCATTGCAAAAAAACGGGAACGTTCAACCTTATATAGAAGTCCAAAGAAACATTACATGCCCAATTCCGTGCTGATAGTTGACAACCTCCAAACGCATTTTCACACAGACAGCGGAACAGCGAGGGCGGTAGATGGCGTATCATTCACACTCAACAAGGGTAAAACGTATGGCCTTGTTGGTGAATCGGGGTGCGGAAAAAGTGTCACTTCGCTGTCAATCATGCGATTGGTGCCTCATCCTGGCCGCATTGAAGGTGGGCATATTTTTTTTCAAGACATAGACCTGGTATCCCTTTCAGATACCGAAATGCGCGACATACGCGGCAATGACATTGCCATGATCTTTCAGGAACCCATGACCAGCCTCAACCCGGTTTACACCTGTGGGTTCCAGATTGACGAAGCCGTGAGGCGGCATCAGGGATTAGAAAAAACAGAAGCGCGAAAAAAAACAGTTGAAATGCTCCACCTCGTGGGCCTGCCCGATCCCGAGCAGCGCGCAAACGAATACCCGCATCAGTTATCTGGCGGCCAACGCCAGCGCGTCATGATCGCCATGGCCCTTTCGTGCAACCCAAAAGTGCTAATTGCGGACGAACCCACAACAGCACTCGATGTCACCATACAAGCGCAAATCCTGGACTTATTGCGCGATTTGCAGCAACAACTCGGCATGGCTGTCCTGCTCATCACACACGATTTGGGTGTTATTGCCGAAGCCGCCGATCAGGTCGCGGTCATGTACGCAGGCAAAATTGTAGAAACTGGTCCGGCAGACGCGATCTTTCACAACCCCAGGCATCCTTACACGCAGGGGTTACTCGCATCTGTCCCCCGTCTGGACATCGCGAACAATCGCCTCAAAACCATTCCGGGCACTGTTCCCGAAGCCACGCAATTTCCATCGGGATGTCGATTTGCGGATCGCTGTGAAAAGGTCGATTCAATTTGTCGAGAAACCACACCACAACTACAAACAATTGACGGCAATCACCAGACCGCGTGTTGGATGGCATAACTCAGAGGCGGGTTTGAAACCCGCCTCTACCAAAAACTGACAACTAATCTATGCTTCTTCAAGTTCAAAATCTAAAAAAACACTACCCCATTTCTCAGGGGCTTTGGGGGCGCAACGTCGGGCATGTCAAAGCGGTAGATGACGTGAGCTTCGATATCTCCCCCGGCGAAACCCTCGGCCTGGTCGGCGAATCCGGATGCGGAAAAACCACAACTGGACGCGCCATTTTGCGCCTTATTGATGCGACATCGGGCACCGTGCGATTCAAAAATACCGACATACTCTCCCTGGGGAAAAAACAACTTCGAACACTGCGCCGGCATATGCAAATCATCTTTCAGGACCCTTACGGATCCCTAAACCCCCGCCTCACCATCGGCGGCATCCTCTCGGAACCCCTGAAAATCCACGGCGACAAAACAAAAGATCAAGTCGCCGACCTGCTCAACACCGTGGGCTTATCTCCCGACGTCGCGCGCCGCTATCCGCACGAATTTTCCGGCGGACAGCGACAGCGCATTGGCATTGCACGCGCACTGGCCGTAAAACCGCAATTCATTATCGCGGACGAACCCGTATCTGCACTCGACGTATCGATTCAGGCACAAATAGTAAACTTACTCCAGGATTTACAAGCTCAGTTTGGCCTTGCATATCTCTTTATCGCACACGACCTGAGCGTGGTCAAACACATCTCTAACCGCGTGGCAGTCATGTATCTGGGCAAAATTGTCGAACTGGCCGAAAGTCAGGAACTCTACGACAATCCGCAGCATCCCTATACGCGCGCATTGCTCTCATCAATCCCCATACCCGATCCGCGCGTCAGGGGATCGCGCACCATTTTAACAGGCGACGTGCCCAGCCCGGTCAACGTACCTTCGGGCTGTGCATTTCATCCGCGCTGTCCCGAAGCAACGCCGGACTGCGCCCACCGCAAACCCGAACTCTTAGACATTGAACCCGGCCACAGCGTGGCCTGTATCTTGCGGCACAATTAAGGCGTAGAACCCGTGTGCCAACCCACCCACCATTTCAAGGAGTCATAAGTGAAGGTCTTAAAAATTTTAACGCTACTGTGTCTCACCGGCCTCATATCCCACACCGCCCAGGCACAGCCCCCTTCTTTAGGTCCCGCCAAAGCCATTGGGGTTGACCTTGCCAATACCCCATTGAACCGTCCGTCTCCCGATCAAAAAAGCTACACCTATTGGAAACCCGAAACAGCCGATGGCTTTTTTCCATCGCTTTTGGGACTGCGGACGGCTGGCGCTCAAATGATTCGCACCAGATATTTCAACATCTACTTCTCTACTGCTGAAAAAACCGCTCGACAAATTGCCGACTTCTGCGATGAGGTTCTATCGAATCTCATGCGCCATTACCCCACCTTTGTCGATCGCATTGCACCCATCCACGTCGTCGTTGACGATCAGGCGGATTATTTGGGCAATGCCTTTGCCGTGTACAGTGCCAATTACATCCACTTTTGGACCAACCCCATCGACTGGGAAATCCGCGGCACCAGCGACTGGGTACGCAATGTTTTTGTCCACGAACTCGCCCACATCGTAACATTAAAAGCCGCCTATAAGGGCCTGCCATTCCAAATCGGCATCGTCAACGCCTCCCGCGCCAATGAAAATCCCGATTTCAGCTTCACACTCGGCCTGTATCACCTCGCCATGAATTCGGGTTTTGCCGAAGGCATCTCGCAATACGAAGCCACCGAATACGGCGATGACCACTGGGACACACACCGCGATATGCTCCTGCGTATGGCCACGCTCGAAAATGATCTGCTCTCCCTATCCAGCATGGGACAACTCGGCGGCAAAGGCAATTTTCATGGAGAAATGGTCTATAATCAGGGATTTGCCATGCTCAACTACATTGGCGAACGCTTTAGCCCCGGTGTTGTCAGACAAATTTTTGAACACAGACCCATTATCAACTTCAACTCCTCGCTGAAAAAAGCCACAGGCGTATCGGCCAAACAACTCTACCGCGATTGGAAAACGCATATTGGGGAACAATACAACGCAGTCCAAAATGACATCCAAGAAGCCGGCGAACGCGAAGGCGAATTGATCGTGGATAGAGGCGGTTTGGACTATCACCCGGTCTATTCCCCGCAAGGCGATAAGCTGGGCTTTATCTCCAACGACGACAGCGACTATTTCATCACCGAACTCAAGGTGATGGACCTCGCCACAAAAAAAGTCACAAAAATAGCCGACCGCGTCGATAATCGCTTTGTCTGGACAGCCAGCGGCGACAGCCTGATGTACATCAAAGCCGTAGGCGCGCGTTGGGACATCTTCACTTATGACACAAAAACGAAAAAAGAAACGCGCGTCACCGTGGGGCTGCGCGGCAAAGACCCCACCCTCTCACCCGATGGCAAACAAATCGCCTTTGTAACCATGAGAGATGGCACAGCAAATCTCGGCCTCGTAAATATCGACGGCACCGATGTGCGATACCTCACACATAACAACGACGCCACACAGTATTTTGGCCCAAAATGGTCGCCCGACGGCAAACACCTGCTCTTCAGCGTATTCCGCACGGGCGAAGACCGCGACATAGCCATCATCGACGTGGATGCCACAACCTGGGAAAAGAAAAAGGGCCGGCGCTCGCTGGAGAAAAAAGAAGTTGACACACAACTCGACAGCCTCCAGCAGGCAAAAGCCGACAGCCTCAAGGCATTTCCCGATAGCCTCGCCTATGCTAACAATGCCAACTTCAAAGCCATTGTACACTCCACAGCCGACGAACGCGACCCCGTATGGCTACCCGATGGCAGCGGATTTATCTTCAGTTCAGACCGCACGGGCATCTTCAACCTCTACACCCACGACATGGCGACCGGGGAACAAAAGCAACTGACCAATGTTGTAGGCGGCGCGTTTTTGCCCACTATCTCTCCCGATGCCAAAGACGTGATCTACGCGGGGTATCACGCAGCAAACTACGACCTCTATCGCATACCCCTATCCGAGGCCGTTGCGGTTGATCCTCCCGAGGGTGTTGAGCGGGACTATGCCGAAATTTACACCGGCAAATCCATCACCGAACTTCACGACATCGGGCGGTATTCCACGCGCCTCATCTCCTACGGAATCACTCCAATCGCATTGCTGGGTCCCACGTTTATCGGCAACCGATTCGGCCTGGATCAACTCAGCGCGGGTGTTCAATGGGCCTGGGGTGATCTGCTCGGCAGCGACGTTTTTGTAACCACCGCCCTGATCGGCAAAAACTTCAGACGACAACAAGACTTCAACTCAGAATTCGCTTTCTACTACCAGAACAGCCTCACCCCCATTCTATCTGAACAAAGCACGTATGTCCCCCGCATCTTCTTTGGAGGCAGCAGACAAACCATCAACAGCATCGTGGATGTGGGTACCATCCAAACCGTGCGCGATACACTCAGCGGCACACTGATCACCACAAACGACGAAGGACAACAGGTCCTGATCCCCAATGTCACGCAATACTTAGACCTCACGGTTACGGAAGAAGACGATTTTAAGGATGTATTCTCCGATTTTACGGTGGGTGCCGAAATGGGAGTAGGCCGCGGACACTATTTCAGTATGGCCTATGGCTACCGCAAATACTCTGAAAACTTGCACGCCGTTCAGGTTCTTTACGACAGCTCTCGCGTCTTTCAGACCAATTTGGGAACCGGTACTATTGAAGACATCACAGATCAGATCCCCGGACCGGGCTATGCATCGCAGGAAACTATTCTCGACGATTTTCTCTACAAAGAACTCGACTTCTTCAAAAGTAACGAATGGATGGGTGGTTGGAGCTACATCACCCTCAAACCCGCAACCGACCTCTACATCAACCCATCGGGCGGTCGCGCATTGTCCTTCCGCTACCGGCGCATCAATGCAACCGTGATAGATACACTTGCCCGCACGCCAGATGTAGATGAGAACTTTGTTCCAGACCCAATAGGCGAAGATCTGTCACCCGCATTTTTCCGAGGCGATAAAGTCAATGTGGGTTTCAACGAATACATCGCCTCCTTCAATGAATTTATCCCGCTTGTGGGCAGATCGACACTCGCACTCCAGATTTTTGGAGCCTATAAAGACGGCTATGTCAAAGAAGTGCAACAAGAAGGCGGCACATTCGAAGGCGTATTCTATTACCCCCTGCGCTATTATCTCGGCGGTCTGGGCACCTTGCGCGGCTATCCATATTTCACGATCTCAGGTGGGAAAGCCCTCTTTGGTCGCACCACGCTGACCCTGCCCATCTTTAAGCGCGTTGGCGCGGAACTGCCGCCCCTCTTTTTTGACAAAATATACGCCTCGCTCTTCTTTGAGTTTGGCGGCACATCCAATGCCGCCAGCATCGGCGATATTTTTGACGTAAATGAAGAAGTACACAGTGGGCGATGGGACAAATTCAAAAACTCTTTCCTATTTGACTACGGCGCCGAAATCCGATTCCAGATATTTTCACATTACCGCCTGCCCATGTTCGGCTATTTCATCGTCGCCCGTCCTACCAAACTCGAAGTCCCATCCCGCAACAACCCCGATATCATCGAAGAGGTCAGTGGGACGCGATTCTATTTTGGCCTGTCATTGTAAAGCCACCAGCCTCACTTTTAATCAAGTGCTCCGCCTTCTAAACAGGCGGAGCACTTTTCGCCATTTTAACGCTTATGTTGCAACTCATCCACGCGATGCGTCCACGCGAATGGGTCAAAAATGTCTTTGTGCTGGCCGCACTCGTTTTTACCAAACGCATTTTTGAACCCGACGACCTCCTGCAAGGCATCCTGGCTCTGGTCTGTTTTTGCCTCATCTCTGGCGCAGCGTACCTTTTCAACGACATCCGAGACAGAGAAAACGACCGCCAGCATCCTCTGAAACGCCATCGCCCGATCGCCTCGGGTGCGTTGCGTATCTCCGCCGCCGCCATCGCCGCTATCCTCCTTGCCCTGATCGCCCTGATCGGGGGATTTTATGTACATCCCCATTTTGGTATCATCCTCCTTTTCTATGCAGTACTGAACATCGCCTATACGCTGTACCTCAAACACATCGTTATCCTCGATGTCATGATCATTGCCGCTGGATTTCTTCTGCGCGCCATCGGCGGTGCAGTGGCGATTCAGGTCGCCATTTCCTCCTGGTTCATCCTCTGCACCATGCTGCTGGCACTATTTCTCGGCTTTGCTAAGCGCCGGCATGAACTCGCTCTGCTCGAAGGAGATGCCAGCACCCACCGCCGCATTCTCAAAGAATATTCCCCACAATTTCTCGACCAGATAATCGCCATCGTCACAGCCGGCGCACTGGTATCCTACGCGCTTTACACCATGTCGCCCGAGGTCATTGAAAAACTCGGCACCAAATATCTCAACCTCACCATCCCCTTTGTAATTTACGGTATGTTGCGCTACCTCTATCTCATCTACAAAAAAGACGGGGGCGGCAATCCCACCTCCACCGTATTGGGTGATCTCCCTCTTCTTATCGCATGCGCCCTGTGGTTGCTAACTCTGGGTGTGATACTTTACGTTTGACCTCTCAGCCAGTTCACCACTGAATCGGATTTTATTTTTACCCCTGCACGCGGGCATTGTGAAAAGACTTTGTATTTTGTATTTTGAACTCTCTGACAGTTTTTAATCCCCTCACATAAGGAGTTCTCGAATGGCAAAGCGACCAAATATTTTGCTGATTATGAACGACGATATGGGCTATTCTGATATTGGATGTTACGGCGGTGAGATCCACACGCCAAATTTAGATCGACTTGCTGAAAATGGACTGCGATTCACCCAATTTTACAACACGGCGCGGTGCTGCCCCACGCGGGCATCGCTACTCACGGGATTGCACCCCCATCAAGCCAGTGTAGGACACATGATGGATGACCGGGAATACGAAGGGTATCGGGGCGATCTAAACTTCAGGAGCGTAACCATTGCCGAAGTACTCAAAACAGCGGGATATGCGACCTACATGAGTGGCAAATGGCATATCACGCGGCATACAGATGCGGATGGCCCCAAACACAGTTGGCCCTGTCAGCGTGGATTTGATCGCTTTTTTGGCATCATTACCGGTGCCGCCAATTTTTGGAAGCCGCAAACACTCACGCGGGACAACGAGCAAATTACAGTGGATGAATTTCCAGAGGATTTCTTTTTGACCGACGCCATCAGCGATCAGGCGGCGGATTATATCCGCGAACACGCGCAGGCAAACGGGGATCAGCCATTCTTCTTATACACCGCATATACCGCACCCCATTGGCCCCTGCACGCACACGAGGAAGATATTGCAAAATACAAAAATCGTTTTGCCGCGGGATGGGATCAACTGCGCGAAGAGCGTCTGGCACGCATGCGCGAAATGGGCATCTTGAAACCCGAATGGGGATTGAGCGACCGCGACCCCTCTCAAGTGCCCTGGGAAGAAGCCGATCACAAGGCGTGGCAACAGCGGCGCATGGAAGTTTATGCCGCACAAGTTGACCGCATGGATCAGGGCATTGGGCGCATCGTCCAATCCCTCGAAGAAACCGGACAACTGGACAACACCCTGATCGTATTTCTGGCTGACAATGGGGGATGTGCCGAAGAACTGGGAGGCGGCATGCGACGCAGCGCGATTGCCCCGGCCACCACGCGCGACGGTCGTCCAGTCCAACGCGGCAACGACCCCAACATAATGCCGGGAGACGAAACCACGTATCAAAGCTACGGCGTACCCTGGGCTAACGTATCCAACACCCCATTTCGCCTGTACAAGCACTGGGTTCACGAAGGCGGCATTGCAACGCCCTTTATCGTACACTGGCCCGATCGCGTAACAGACGGCGGCGCATTGCGCGAGCAACCCGGCCAGCTTACCGATGTCATGGCGACCTGCCTCGACATAGCGGGCACCGAGTATCCCGAGACCTATAATGGACACGAGATTTTATCACTCGAAGGCACATCGCTAACGCCGATCTTTGACAACCGGGACAACGGCAAAAAATATCTGATCTGGGAACACGAAGGCAATGGCGCCGTACGCAAGGGCAAGTGGAAATTGGTAAAGCGCTACCCGGGCGAGTGGGAGCTATACGATATTGAATCCGACAGATCGGAACTCAACGATCTGGCAAATGAAAAAACCGATGTCGTATCCGAACTCTCGGCAATTTACGACGCCTGGGCAGAGCGTTGTGGGATTGAGCCCTGGGATAATATCCTCGCAAAGCGCGGGTAAGTAAAAAGGAAAAAACCATGACACCGACAGATATCACAGATGAAATGCTGGCAACATACCGGCGCGATGGCGTCATAAAAATTCCGCAGATTATCTCACCGGATGAAGTGGCGAAATTTCGTCAGGCATCCCTGGATATTCTCGAAGCAATGCCAAAAGATCCAAACCGACCATTTAATCAAAAAGTGAATGTGTGGCGGGAAGACGAAGTATTGCGAAACTTGACACTACACCCGAATGTCGCCGCAGTCGCAGAAAAAATTGCGGGCGTGCGATTGCGGATCTGGCACGATCACATCCTGGCAAAAATGCCAGAGCTCGAAGTGCCGACAGCATTCCATCAAGACCTGGTGAAATGGCCCTATGATCGCAATTCCAATGCCCTATCGGCGTGGATCGCGCTACAGGACACACCCGTAGAAATGGGATGCATGTCATTCGTGCAGGAATCGCACCAGATGAAAAACGTACCGGACATGGCGACAAATAACCAGGAAGGGTGGCGGGAATTTGCACCGGAAATCGCGTGGCGTACCAGGGTGACGCATCCGCTTCAGGCGGGAGATTGTACATTTCACCACGGAATGACATTTCACACCGCAGGACCAAATAAAACCGATGATTGGCGGGTGGGATACGTGATTATTTTTGTCGATTCAGCGGCGAAATACACCGGCAAAAAGCATGTAGTTACAGATCCCCTGAAACTGACACCCAACACATTGCCGCCAGATGATTATTTTCCACCCGTAGTTTATGGAGACTAAAATGAGTACCCCCAATATAATTTTAATGATGTGTGACGACCTGGGATATGGCGACGTGGGATTTAACGGGAATGAAGTGATCAAAACCCCGAATTTGGACCGCCTGGCGAGCAATGGGATCCGGTTCACACGATTTTATGCGGGAGGACCCGTGTGTTCCCCAACGCGGGGAACGTGTTTAACCGGACGGCATTATTTTCGATATGGCGTAACACATGCCAATCGCGGACACTTGCCCGCACAGGAAATAACACTGGCGCGAATGTTAAAATCCTTCGGCTATGCGACCGGACACTTTGGCAAATGGCATCTGGGGACCCTGGACCCGAATTATTCGGGCAAAGCCAATCGCAATCCAGCGCGCAACTACGCCCCGCCGTGGGAGCGGGATTACGATGAGACATTTGCCACAGAGTACGCGGTTCCCACCTGGGATCCAGCAGTAGATATTAACCAGAGGACCGGAAAGCGTTTGGACCAACCCTGGGCATCTCCGTATTACGAAAATGGAAAACTGGCAACGGAAAATCTGGAAGGATGCGATTCCCGGGTATTGATGGATCGCGCAATTCCATTCATTGAACAGGCTGTTGAAAATGGCGAGCAATTCCTTACGACAATCTGGTTTCACGCACCGCATAGCCCCGTTGTTGCCGGACCTGAATATCGCACAATGTATTCCGAATATAGCGAAAATGAGCAGCACTATTACGGCTGCATTACCGCCATAGACGATCAGGTGGGGCGATTGTGTCACGCACTGGAAGCATGGGGCGTAGCCGACGACACCATGATCTGGTTCTGTTCGGACAACGGTCCCGAAGGCCGCACGGGTCGAGATGGCCGTAGCCGGGGATCAACGGGTGGCTTGCGTGGGCGAAAACGATCTCTATTTGACGGCGGCGTGGGCGTACCCGCGCTATTGCACTGGCCGGGTCATGCAGAACCCGGACGCACAGTAGAAATGCCGTGTAGCACACTGGATTATTTCCCCACAATCGCCGAGGTCATGGGCTACGAGATGCCCGATAATCGCCCCATTGACGGCATCAGTCTGCTACCGACTATTGAGGGAAACATGACAGAACGCCCTACCCCCATTCCGTATCGGTTCAACAGTCCCAAAAACGCGATGTTTGACGCCCCGACCATCTCAATGATCGACAACCGTTATAAATGCTTGACCAACCTGTCGAACAATGGCAGCGAAGATTTGTGTTTTGATATGATTGAAGACCGCGCGGAAACGACCAATTTGGCAAACGAGCAACGAGAACTCATGGGGCAAACGCGCGAAACCCTGCGCCAATGGCTCCGATCATGCGAAGCCAGCCACAACGGTGGGGATTACGACGAGGCATTTGAACCCGTCGCGCCATTTGAAGAAGTCACCGGAGACTGGCCCGGAAGAAGAAATTAATCAATCAGAGGTACCGAATGGCAACTCGATTTGGCGATGAACGTGACTGGTTTTTGGAAAAGCGATTTGGTCTATTTGTCCACTGGGGAATCTACGCCATCCCCGGATGGCAGGAACAGCACCAGTGGCGCGGACGCATGCCCGCAAATGAATACGTAAAATTAGCCGAGCAGTGGAATCCCACAAACTTCAATCCCAACGCGTGGTTAGACCTCGCAGAAGAAGCCGGGATGCAATACATCATCGTCACAACCAAACACCACGATGGGTTCTGCCTATGGGATACAGCGCACACGGCATTCAACACAATGAATACCCCATGTGGAAAAGACCTCATGGCAATGCTCGCCGATGCGTGTCACAAACGCAACTTCCCCCTGGGCTTTTATTATTCAATTGCCGACTGGCACCACCCCAATTACCCCAATCAGGGACGACATCACGAATTGCCCCAACCCAAGCCGGGAGATGATCCCGACTTGATGAAATACCTGGAATTTCTGAAGGCGCAGGTATGGGAGCTATGTACCCATTACGGAAAACTACACGCATTCTGGTGGGATATGAATGTGGATGAACACTTCGATCCATCCATCAACGCGATGATTCGGTCGCTACAACCCGCAGCAGTAATCAACAATCGGGGATTTGATCCCGGTGATTTTGGAACGCCCGAGCGCGATCATGTGCAAGGCATAGATACCCAACAATCATTTGATCGACTGACCGAAGCGTGTCAATCCGTCGGCATCGAAAGCTGGGGCTATCGGGTAGATGAGGACTATTATACGGACCGCCATTTGATACGGAGCATTGATCGGTACCTCGCGCGCGACGCAAATTACTTGCTCAACGTAGGACCCAAACCCGACGGCACAATTCCAGACGCATCCAGACGCATCTTAAAACGCATAGGGAAATGGTATCGCGCAGTAGAAGAAGCGGTCAAAGACGTAGAACCCGCGTCGCACCTGACGCGCAATCGCGATATACTATTGACGCGCCGGGACAATATGATCTACGTACATCTGGTAAATGACCCGCGCACAAGCGGCGTCAAGCTCGATCCAATTGACGTCGCGCCAAAAAGTGCGACCTTACTAAACACAGGTGAACCTGTGGATTTCACAGTAGATCTGGTACCGACCAATCACATAGAGCACAAACCCTATTTGCGTTTACAGAACTTACCAGTAAACGAACTGACCAACACCGTAATGGTCGTAAAACTCGAATTCGACGACATACCTGATATGTATTAAAACAGCTACTCATCTTTGTGCAACTAACGGTTGCACTTTTGACAAATTGCGGTAAAGCAGGTAAAATTTCTGCCTGTAGAACAAGCTGGAACGTGAGTGAACATCTCGCATCTCACCTTCGGAGAGAATCATGTTTGGAGCAATCCGAAATAAAAGCGGCGAAAAACTGGATTATACTTTTCACTGCGGCAATCCCGAAAACAAACACATCGTCGTTTTAGGCCATGGCGTAACCGGCAACAAAGACAGGCCATTTTTGGTCGCCTTAGCCCAAGCATTGGAAGCCGGGGGATTCAATGTCCTGCGTTTCTCTTTTGCCGGCAATGGAGACTCAGAAGGTCGGTTTGAAGATTCCACCATAACAAAAGAAGTAGAAGATCTGGGTTCAGTACTGGATGCCTTAAACGGATATACAATCTGTTATGCCGGGCACAGCATGGGAGGCGCCGTAGGCGTATTGCGGGCGAGCACAGATGCGCGCATACAACAACTCATCTCTCTTGCAGGCATGGTAGATACAAAGGGATTTGCACAGCGCGAATTTGGAGAGGTCACCCCCGACGAAGGCAACATGTGGGACGACCCGGATTGCCCGCTATCCAGCGCGTATATGGATGACCTGACCGCGATTGACACCGTCATAGATCGCGCATCCCAAATCTCGGTCCCTTATTTGCTCGTACACGGCACAGAGGACGATGTGGTACCCATTGAAGACTCTCAGGCGATCTTTGAACAAGCCAACGAACCAAAAGAACTGGTCGTACTATCTGGAGCAGATCACGTATTCAGCGATGACGCGACACCCGTCATGATACAAACCGTTATCAATTGGATTGCAAAACAGGAGCCCTGATGCCTTCTAAAACATACCGAGCCGCAGTAATCGGTCTGGGAATGATCGGTGGCGCTGATCAGGTCTCAGGAGATGTATTGGGTCAGCGCGTAGATGACATGGATGGCACGCATACTTTTGCGTATCAGAACCATCCGCGCATCGACCTCATCGCCGGTTCAAGCCGCGACCTGGGGCGACGCGAGCGCTATGAAGCGCGCACGGGTGCTGTAACTTATGAGAATTGGCGTGAGATGATCGCCAGCGAAACAATCGATATTGTCAGCATAGCGACCTATGCCCCTTTCCACGCGGAAATAGCCATCGCCTGTGCCGAACAGGGAATTCCCGTCATCTATTGCGAAAAACCCGCGGCAACCACGGTTATAGATGCCCAGCGCATGCTCGAAGCGCAAAAACACGGGTTATTGGTCTTTAACCATCAGCGAAGATTTGATCCCAATTATCGCCGACTCAGCGCGCTCATTGCCGAAGGAAAACTGGGCACACTCATCTCCGCCTCTCTCCAATGGCCAACGGGGCGATTGGGCAATGTGGGAACCCATGCGATTGACGCCCTCTTAATGCTCACCGGACATCGCATTCAATCGGTCTCTGCAACCCTTGATCTATCAGAAAGACCAGATTGCCGCGGCGAAGCCTTTAGAGATCCCGGAGGATGGGGTGTCATGCGTATGGACGGTGGACTAATGGTAACAGTAAGCGCACCCGATTATTCCACAGCACCGCCGCGCACGGAAATCAACGGACATAAAGGACGGGCAATTATAGAGGCAAAAGGCATAACACTTGAATACTGGACTGGCGAGACAGAACAGTGGCCGCCCTATAAGGACAGCGTCTCAGGAATGGATCGCGCCGTATCGGAAATCGTTGCCTATCTGGATGATCGCGTCCCATTCTCTTATAACCCTGAAGAAGCCGTTCACACACTCGAAGCCATTGTCGCTTTCCACGCCTCCTATAAACAAAACGCAGCCTATGTTGATCTCCCCTTATTGGGCAGTGACCGCGAGATTGTCGTACTGAGCGGATAGCAATGGCTTTTGTTTGTTTTAAACAGTAGGGACACATCAAGAGGGAAATGGAGGTATCATGAAATTTACACGTATCACAATTGATCCCAACGTATTTGGTGGTAAGCCTTGTATTCGAGGGATGCGTTTTCCCGTGTCGCGTCTTTTGGGACTTTTGGCATCTCATGAAACCGAAGAAACCATACTCAAGGCATATCCCTATTTGGAGGCAGAGGATATTCACGAGGCATTGCAATATGCAGCTTTTAAATGAGTGAAAGGAATATATGCCTAATATTGGAACACCGCTTTCACCCACCGCGACCAAAGTACTCATGTGTGGCTCTGGCGAATTGGGTAAGGAAGTCGTAATTGAACTCCAGCGCTATGGCGTTGAAGTAATCGCCGTAGATCGCTACGCCAACGCACCCGCGATGCAAGTAGCACACCGGTCGCATGTTATCACCATGCTGGATGGGAACGCCCTGCGCGAAGTCATAAAAAAAGAACAACCCGACTTAATCGTGCCCGAAATTGAGGCAATCGCCACAGACACACTCGTCGAATTGGAAAGCGAAGGATTCTCAGTAATCCCAACTGCTCGGGCGGCTCAACTGACAATGAACCGCGAGGGCATTCGTCGCCTGGCTGCCGAAAAACTCGGACTAAAGACCTCACCTTACCGATTTGCATCAAATGTAGAAGAATACCGCGCAGCAGTTCGGGAAATCGGCGTACCATGTGTGATAAAACCAACCATGAGTTCATCGGGCAAAGGACAAAGCACTGTAAAAAACATGTCCGACGCCGAAAAATCGTGGACCTACGCACAGGAAGGTGCGCGCGGAGACGCAGATGCGGTCATCGTGGAAGGATTTGTGGATTTTGATTACGAAATTACGCTATTGACCCTGCGCCATGAAGGAGGCACGAGTTTTTGCGCGCCAATAGGACATCGACAGGTAGATGGTGACTATCACGAATCGTGGCAACCACAACCGATGAGCGAGGCTGCACTTGCAGAATCACAACGAATGGGCAAAGCAATCACCGACGCACTCGGCGGACGCGGCATATTTGGCGTAGAATTATTTGTAAAAGGCGATGACATCTACTTCAGCGAAGTATCACCCCGCCCACATGACACGGGCATGGTAACCATGATCTCGCAAGACCTGTCTGAATTTGCCCTCCATGCACGGGCAATTTTGGGATTACCAATCCCAAACATCAAACACCGCGGCCCATCTGCTTCGCATGTAATCCTGGTAGAAGGACATTCGCAACAGGTGCAATTCGGCAACCTGAGCGCAGCACTCGCCGAACCCGATACAGAAATCCGCTTATTTGGCAAACCCGAGGTACAGGGGGAAAGGCGAATGGGCGTCGTCCTTGCAAGAGGCGCAACACTTCAAGAAGCGCGCGAAAAGGCAAAAGCAGGAGCAGAAGCCATTAGCATCGCGCTTTGAGATATTCTTTATCCGATATGTAAACTGCTGCGTTTATTGCGCGGCTGTTTTATTTAAGACAGAATCAGTTGCGCAACAGCATCTTCATTAAGCGTAATACCTAAACCGGGTTTTTCACTCAGAGTAACATGTCCATTTTCGAGCGACAAAGGCTCTGCAAGAAGCCCGTTACCAAAAGGACCGCGTGCAAAACCACTGGGACATTCAGAAATAAAGCAATTGGGAGTTGCCGCGCCGACATGCAGACCCGCCATGAGATGAACAGGAGTACTGGTGCTGACGTGAGACGCCCATGACACGCCAAAAACATCGGCCAATTGTGCGATACGCAGCGTCTCAGAAATACCCCCAGCCCGACAAACATCGGGAAGAATGAGATCGCATTCCTCGTTCAGCAAACGATCTCGCACGACATAGCGGTTGCAGTCCGTCTCCCCAACAGCGATCCGAATAGAAGTCGATTGGGTCAACTGCCGATATCCCTGATGGTCTTCGGGAAGAAGAGCATCTTCAAACCATTCCACATTGCCGAGACCCTCGAGAAACCGGACAAAGCGGAGGGCATCCTTAATATCAAAACCGCCGTGTGCATCAACGAGAAGCTTACCGAGATCTCCCACCGCGCGGGACATCTCGCGGACCAGGTCGATTTGTTCGTCTATCGACCCTCGTCCACAGGACGTTTTCACAACAGAAAAACCCTCATCCAGAACCCTTTCAATCCCCTCGCAACGCGATTCAATAGTCTGGCCCGGTGTACCCGATGAATACACGGGAATTTGCAAACGGTATGGGCCGCCAAGCAAACGCCAGATAGGCTCATTGTAGTACTTGCCGCGTATATCCCAAAGCGCGATATCGATCCCTGCAATCGCCTCCAGTGTAAATCCTTGCGTATGAGAGCGCAGGCGCATCGTCGAAAACATGCGCTCCCACAAAACGTCGATTGAGCGCGGATCCTCCCCGATAAGAACAGGACGCAACAAATCCTCTACAATCGTTTTGACAACGCGAGGCGCAGCCGGAGCGTGGGCTTCGCCAATACCCTCAATACCATCATCTGTACGCACGCGAATAAGCGCTGTCGATCGCCCCGAAGGATAGACACACAAGTGGCGCGTATCGGCTCTACCAGGAAAGGTCTCTGTGGATTGGGGCGCGACTTGCGGAAATTTTAATCCTGCGGTATCTTCATATCGCGTCGCACCCTGCTGACGAGCGGTCGAGAGAATATCGCAGGTAATGGAAGTAATTTTCATTTTCACCTCTTGAGGTGTGTTGTAAAGAAATATGGATGGCTATGAAAATAGGACGAAAACCTGCAAATTTCTAACAAAAATTTTAACAGGAGGCAGCCGTGGCTGAACAATCACATTTATTAAACGACGAGGCGATATTGCATTTTATTGCGCGGGGATACTGTGTGGTCAAAACAAATGTCGCACCACGCATTCACGCGCAAATTCTGACAGATGCAAAAAAGGCAATGGCAGAGAGAAACCCGGGCAATGACATATTGCACGCCGCACCGGGCTTGCGAGAAATTTTCGACGACGAAGCAATGGTCGGCGCGCTATCGAGTATCCTCGGCGATTCGTATGTCATGCACTGCCACAGGCATTGCCATCGCAATACCGCGGGCACAGAAGGCCGAAATTTTCATCAGGACGGATCAACGCGTCGATTTGCTGGCTGGAGCCGACCGTGGCGGCGGCACCATCGTCCGCGAACCGTCATGGCGATCTGTTATCCACACCAGACACCGGTTGAAATGGGACCCACTGGCATAATGCCCGGAACCCAGTATTACAGTGCAAAACCGCAAAATGAGTTCGATTACGAATTCCCCTTCGCGGTTGTCGATCCCGGCGATGTATTGCTCGTACATTTTGATTTATGGCATCGCGTATCCAGCAACACGAGCGACCACGACCGGTATATGATGAAATTCTTATTCAAACGCACAGAAGAGCCAATAACGCCGAATTGGAATCCAGCATCAAATTTTGACCCCGATTTCGACACCCTCGCCCATCGATTAAAACCCGACCACCCATCCGACGTCTTATTGCGCCATCCTCTCGTATGGGAATTTATGTGGCGCTGGATGCGCGGTGACCCCCTGCCCGAATGGAGTGATGACGCACCTGTCTCTGTAGATGACATGATACACAACCTGAACAGCGATGATCCAGGAGTCGCACTCAATGCCACCTACGCCCTGGGGCGATTGGGCAAACGCGCAGTACCCGCATTGATGGATATGTTATTGGGACCAGATGAAGCCCTACGAGAGCAAGCTCCCGCGGCACTATCAGCAGCAGGCGGACACGCAGTTGATCCCCTCATCCATGCATTGACACACTCTGACGACTGGGTAAGAGCAACCGCTGCAGATACCCTGGGCGATATTGGTTTGCCTGCCCTCAACGCACTACCCACCATTCGCAACGCACTATCAGACCGCGACGACTGGGTGCGCCACAATGCCACGCGCGCGTTGACCATCTGGAGCAAAACTGCTGAAACCGCCCGTGATGATTTGCTCACAGCACTAAAAGACGAGGAGCCTTTTGTCGGCTTCAACGCACTAACAGCCCTGGAACACATGGACTGCGTTGACGATGCACAGGTACTGCCATTGCTGAAAACCATGCAACGCCACGAACACAGCCGATTGCGCTACCTTGTGAACGAAATGCTACAGCGCGTTGCCTGATCAATTGTTAAAAATATGTTACAAGTATTGACTTTTTTGTCGAATACTTATAATGTTGCCCGTGCTTGAGACACATCTATTCAGGAGGGCTACAATGTCAGACAAAAAACGGGTTTACTTTCAAGTGGAAGCACCCAGAGCGGGTGCGGTTGTCGTATTGGGCGACTTTAACAACTGGGAACAACGGTCTCTGAAACCGAATAAAAAGGGCCAGTGGAAAACCTGGACAACCCTGACACCGGGGCGGTATGAATATCGGTATCAGATCGACGGGGAATGGCGCAACGATCCCGAAGCACCTGCTGTGCCCAATGAATTTGGCACGGAAAACAATGTTTTGGTCGTAGGATAAAACCCACTCAAACCCCAACACAGAATCGCCTGTCCACTATCCCGGGCAGGCGATTTTTGCGTTTTTTAGCACTTTCATATATTTTCTCGTATGCTATGCGTATTTTGCACGACCATCAGGCATCGAGGAGGTATAATGTCTTCCAAACGCGAACAGTTAATTCAAGACGGATTCTGTGTATTTGAAAAAGTGCTCACCCCCGAAATGGTTGAGCGCACAAACGTGGCATCCAATCGCCTGTTAGACGCGCAAGACGCCGAGTATTTTGAGGCACAGAAATCCACGGGAAGTTTGATCAGCATTTACAATGATGACTTTTTTGCCGAATTGGTCACCTGGCCAAAAGCACTCAATGCTCTGCGAGAAATGGGCTTTGATCGACCCACTTTCTCATCGGGTTTTATAATCAGCAAACCCCCGCACAGCCCACCCTTGTTCTGGCATCAGGACTGGTGGGGATGGAATGATCCCATCAGCTACGAACCCCTGCCACAGCAAGTATTTTTAATGTATTACCTTGTAAACACCTCGCGTGAAAACGGGTGTTTGAGATTAATCGAAGGCTCGCACTTAAAACGACATCCCCTGCACGACATAACCCCCGAAGCACATACCGAAGATTTGAGACGCGTATCCGATCCAGACCATCCGGCCTATCAGTCGTATCCCGACGAGCGCGATGTCCCCGTGCGCGCTGGCGACCTGGTCATCGGTGACTCGCGGCTATTGCACAGCGCACACGCCAATAAAACAGATCAGTGGCGGACAGTCATCACACTTTGGTATCACCCGATATACAACGAACTACCTGACGGCATGCGCGCCCGCCTGGCGAACCGGCACCCAATACCAGATCACTGGTCTGAAGACGCCGCCCACAAAATCGCGCCCTTAATGCCCATTTACGAAGGCGAATGTGAAGAACTCGAATGGAATCGTATTCCAGGACCTGCGTTGGTGTAAGAAAAAGAAAAGACAAAAAATGAAAATCGCCGCTCTCATCTCCGGTGGTGTCGATAGTTCTGTGGCATTGAACATATTGAAAAACGAAGGCCACGACCTGACGGCATTTTACTTAAAAGTATGGCTCGAAGACGAACTCGCTTTTTTGGGGGAATGTCCCTGGGAAGCCGACCTGAAATTTGTCCGTGCCGTATGCGATCAACTCGAGGTACCGCTACAAGTGATCTCCTTACAATCGGAATACCTCGAGCGCGTGGTATCTTATGCACTCGACGAACTGCGCGCTGGACGCACACCCAGCCCAGATATATTTTGCAATCAGCGGATTAAATTCGGCGCATTTTTTGACCACATAGACAGCAGTTATGAAAAAGTGGCAACCGGACACTACGCACAGATCGAACAGAGCAACGGAACGTATCATCTAAAACGCGCCCCCGACCCCGTCAAAGATCAGACCTACTTCTTATCCGGCATGTATCAATCGCAGGTCGCGCGGGCATTATTTCCCATCGGAAACCTGATGAAAAGCGAAGTGCGCCAACTCGCGCGGGATTTCGACCTACCAAATCAAGCGCGAAAAGACAGCCAGGGAATATGTTTCCTGGGCAAAATCAGATACCCGGACTTTATCGCATTTCACCTCGGCGAAAAAAAAGGCGATATTATCGACAGAGAAACCGGACAAATTCTGGGACCCCATCGGGGCTACTATTATTACACAATTGGACAGCGGTATGGCCTGGGATTGGGCGGAGGACCCTGGTACGTCATCGAAAAAGATATCGAGCGCAACATCATCTATGTATCCCACGCCACGAAGCACAAGAATACATCGCGGAACCAATTTGTCGCGACAAATCCCAATTGGATAGCAGAACCACCTGACAAAAACGCCCTGCAATTGAAACTGCGTCACGGTCCAGAACTGATCAACTGTGAAATCGAAGCAATGAATAACAACCGATTATCCGTAACCATAGCAGAAAAAGACTCCGGCATAGCACCCGGACAATTCGCCGTATTTTACGACGGCGACCTTTGCCTCGGCAGCGCGGTAATCGACCACTAAAAAAGAGAGAGCATAATGAGCATTGAACAGGCGCGTACCGCCGTTGAATCCGGTGATATAGACACCCTGAAAAGACTAATAGCAGAAGATCCGCAACTGGTCAATAAAACCACAGCGGACAATCCTCGCACGCTTTTGCACACACTTTGCGACTATCCCGCGCACAGACCCAGATGCCGCGAATCCGCAGAAATTTTGATACGCTCAGGCGCGGATATCAATGCGCGGGCAAAATTCGAAGGAAAAACCGACCCTGGCGAAACCCCCCTGCACTGGGCAGCCAGCAGCGACGATGCGGAAATGATTGAAGTACTTCTCGATAGTGGTGCGGAAATCGACATCGATGGCGGGAATATTGCAAACGGCACACCGCTCTGGGAAGCCGTAATATTCGGCATGCAAAACGCCGCTGCAAAACTAATCGAGCGCGGATCAACCTGCAACCTCATGATCGCTGCCGGCGTGGGGAGGCTCGATCTCGTTGAGAAATTCTTCGATAAGGAAGGCAATATAACGGATCGGGCGGGCGTCTTGCCCGGATGGACGGAACCCCGACCTGCGCGAGACTGCATCGACAGTGCCTTCGGAATGGCCTGCCGCAATGGACACCTCGAAACCGCCAGATGGTTGCTGGGGAAAAAACCGGACATCAACCGCAAAAATCCCGTTGGCGAAACACCTCTGGATCAAGCTATGGACAGAAAACACACCGAAGTAGCGGACTGGTTGATGATAATTGGCGCGAAACGATCCGCGAACCTGTGATGCCATCGCATTAAAGGAAAACCAACTTATGAACAAAGTAGGATTAGTTCAGCACCCCGACTTCCAAAAACACGACACGGGAGGCGCCCATCCCGAGCGTCCCGAGCGACTACAAACACTGCATGCCCATCTGGATGCAACGAGCCTGACAAAAGACCTCATAGCACTCGAACCCAGACATGTCGATACATCCTGGTTGGAAAAAGCGCACACACCCGAACATATTGCAAATGTAGAATCCCGATGCAAACAGGGCATCACGTACATGGACGATTTTGACACCAGAATCTGTCCGTTATCTTTTGACATAGCCCGACTTGCTGTTGGGGCGACATTTGAAGCGATTGACGCAGTTATGGACGCGCGCGTACACACAGCTTTTTGCGCCGTGCGCCCTCCCGGACACCATGCCGAACGCAATCACGCAATGGGATTTTGTCTATTTAGCAACGCGGTCATTGCCGCGCGATATATACAAGAAAAATATTCCCTTGAACGCGTGGCCATTGTAGATTGGGATGTGCATCACGGCAATGGCACACAGCACATATTAGAAACCGACCCCTCGGTATTCTTCTTTAGCATCCACCAATACCCCCATTACCCCGGCACGGGACGGGATGACGAAACCGGTATTGGCGCAGGAGAAGGATTCACACTAAATACACCCGTACCAGCAGGCAGTGATGATGAGGTATATGTGCGTATATTCGACGACGTATTTTTGCCCGCCATGCACGCATTTAAACCGCAATTTGTCATTATCTCCGCTGGATTTGACGCACATCGGTCCGACCCTTTATCGGCCACCCAGGTGACGGAATCCGGTTTTGCCGAAATGACAAAGCGCGTAATGGCCGTCGCACAAGATCACGCAGATGGAAGGCTAATCTCTCTCCTGGAAGGTGGATATGATCTGGGCGGCCTCTCGCGCAGCGTCGAATCCCATATAAAGGAACTAATGAATGGGTAATACGAAAAAACTTGTCGCATTTCAAGGTGAACCCGGTGCATTCAGTGAAATGGCCGCCCGTTCGTACTTTGGCAAAGATGTCGAAGTCGTACCGCAACGCAATTTCTCAGCCCTGTTTGCGGCCGTCGAACACGAAGAATGCACACACGGCATGGTACCCATTGAAAATTCATTGATGGGCAGCATTCACGAAAATTACGATCACCTGTCAGCCCATCATTTACAGATCGTCGGCGAACTAAAATTGCGTATTGTACACAACTTGATTGTAAATCCAGGCGTAAAATTAAAAGACATCCGCCATATCTATTCGCAAGCACCTGCCCTCGCTCAGTGTACGCAATTCACTGCATCTCTGCCACATGCCGAAACAGTTATGACCTCCGATACCGCAGGAGCCGTAAAAGCTTTGAAAACATCGGGCGCACGCGATGCGGCTGCAATAGCGAGTGCCCAGGCAGCCTGGGATTACGATCTGGAAATTTTGCAGACAGGTATTGAAGACGACCATCAAAATTACACGCGATTTTTAGTCGTCACATCCGAGGCTATAGCACCTGAAAATCCAGACACCCAGATGCCCGCAAAAACATCAATCGTATTCGCCATGAAAAATGTGCCTGGCGCATTGTTTAAAAGTCTGAGCGTATTTGCATTGCGCGACCTCAACCTGCTCAAAATCGAATCTCGCCCCCTTGCGGGCAAACCCTGGGAATACGCCTTCTCCCTCGACTTTGAGGGCCATATCCGCCAAGAACCCTGCGCCCGCGCCATTGAACACCTGCGCGAAATCGCCACCTTTGTAAAAATTCTCGGTTCTTATCGCCAAGGGGACATGGTCGAAGGCAAAGTTTGGAAAGACGAAAGACGTAAAACGTAAAACGTGAGACGTGGAAGGCACCCCCTCTCGCCTCTTACGTCTCATCTCTCACCTTCTTTTAAGGACCTTACATGGCAAGCCAAAGATACAAAAATCTGTATGCACAAATAGAAACAGCACTGCGAGAAAAACCCAAACGCACGCAACTCTACAATGCAGTCAAACGTGCGCGAGATGCCCGGCGCACCGCAATTGATATATTGCCACAAGGAGAGGCATTTCGCAAAGAAGTCCGCGACATCAAAGTGCGGTGCCTGCACAACCTGGACGACCTGGTCGATCAATTTGCCGCAAAAGTCGAATCGCGCGGAGCAAAAGTCTTTCTCGCAAAAGACGGTGCTGCTGCGATTGACTACATCTTAAAACTATCAGCAGAAAAAAATGCCGAAACAGTGGCAAAATCAAAATCGCTAACCAGCGAAGAAATCGAAGTCAACCACCCGCTGGAAGATGCGGGCTTAGAAGTCATTGAAACCGACCTCGGCGAGCTTATTATTCAGAAAGTCCACGAAAAACCATTCCATCTGGTATTCCCCGCTGTCCATAAAACCGCCGTTGAAGTCGCCGAAATATTCAAAAAAGAAACAGGTGAAGACGTACCCAACGACGTGGATGCCATTATGAAAATCGTGCGCAAATACCTGCGACCGATCTTTCTCAATGCCGACATCGGCATGACAGGCGCGAACGTCGGCGTTGCCGAATCGGGCACAATCCTGATCGAAACCAACGAAGGCAATGCCCGTCTGGTATCGAGCATACCCGATGTACACATCTGCATTATGGGCCGCGAAAAAGTAGTGGAAACAGTAGAAGACGCATTGCAAATGATGCTGGCGCATCCCGTCAGCGCTGTCGGCCAACACACGACAACCTATGTGACGTGGATGAGTGGCAGATCGCCTCTGGGCGAAGGCGAGGGACGCGCACCGCGGGAATCGCATATCATCATCCTGGACAATGGTCGCACCAGAATGCAAGAAGATCCCCTATTTTCCGACGCGCTCAACTGCATCCGCTGCGGCGCCTGCATGAACATCTGTCCGACATACGGCGTAGTCGGCGGCCATGCATTTGGATACATATATCCCGGACCGATTGGCATACCGTGGACAGCGGAAGTTCACGGCGTGGATAAAGCCGGCGACTTTGCCCCACTGTGTATCTCCTGTGGATTGTGCAAAGAAATATGCCCCGCAGAAATCGACATCCCAATGATGATCGCCGGGGTAAAAGACCGCGACAGCGAAGTCAATCCGCATCCGCGCGTCAACAAAATGCTGATGGCTGCTGAAAAAGCCGCAAAAATGAGCAGTTTGACAGCCCCCATATCCAACTGGATGATGGGAATTGGACTGGTGCGATGGGCAATGGAAAAAATCATGGGCATTGATCGACGACGCCAGCTACCCAAATTCAGCCGAAAAACACTCGTAAAACGCTTTGCAAAACGCGGACCATCTCCCGTATCGAACCCCGTTCGCAAAGTAGCCTTTTTTACAGACCTGTTTGCCAATTACAACGACCCCGACCTGGGAATGGCGGCAATTGAACGCCTGGAAGCACTCGGTTGCGAAGTCATCATCCCCCCGCAAAAAAGCAGTGGATACCCCTACATCGGCTACGGCGACCTGAAAAACGCGAAAAAAATTGCACGCGAAAACGTGGATCTCCTCCTCCCCTATATACAGCAGGGCTACGAGGTGGTTGCAACAGAACCCACGGCAACGTATTGCTTGAAAATTTCATACCCCAAATTACTCGATAAAGCAGACGACGCCGTCTCTGTCGCCGAACACACGTATGAGTTTTTCGAGTTCCTCTCTCTACTCGAAAGCGATAGTGCAGGTGGTGAGCAGGATACGCTGCGCGGACGCGCATTTGGATTCCACATCCCTTGCCACCAGCGTCCTCTGGGTGCAGGCGAACACGCAATGGCATTCTTGCGCCAGCGAGGTGCAGACGTCGCCCTCATCGAAACAGGTACCTGTTGTGGTATGGCGGGAACATTTGGCCTGAAAGCCGGACCACTCGGTTACGAACTCGCACAGGCTGTTGGAGAACCGCTCTTCGAAGGCTTTCGCGAAGCCAATATAGAAGCCATCGTAACAGAAAGCAGCGTATGCGCCATCCACCTCTCAGAAGGAACCGAACTCGAAGTCTGGCATCCGTTAAACCTGCTTCGTCTCCTAAAGTAGGCACCTCCTGTCCTGAAATTGAAGACAGTTGAAAAAAAACTTGCATTTTAATCCAAGTGTATTATATTAGTAATACAGTAATTCACTTATTGAGAGAATACCTCATGTTGATCTCGATTGACCACCACAATGGCATCCCCGTATTTCGCCAGATCATCGACCAGGTGAAATTCCACGTAGCCAGCGGGCTGATCGCGCCGGGCGACGAACTGCCCTCAACCCGTGCGTTATCGGGACAACTGGGACTCAACCCAATGACAGTGAGCAAAGCGTACAGCCTGTTAGAAGCAGAGGGATTGGTCGAGCGGCGGCGCGGACGACCTTTAACCGTAAAACCCTTACGAGATCAGACCGTACATGCCGAAAAACTGGCACAACTCAAACCACAACTCACGCAACTGGCAACAATGGTTCGGCAGTTGGGAGTTGATCGGGCGGAAGTCGTAGATCTTTTCCACTCCATCTTAGATATCCTGGAGGAAGACAATGATAGCACATGACCAGACATCTGTATTTGAAGCCACATCACTGACCAAAAAATTCGGTGATACCATAGCACTCAACTCCGTAACGCTCTCTCTTGGGGCGCATCGCGTAATTGGATTGATCGGACGCAACGGCGGCGGCAAAACCACCTTGATCCAGCACATGATCGGCCTGTATTTGCCCACAGAGGGAACGTGTGAAACACTGGGACGCGCGTGCGATCAGTTGGGAGCAAATGAACTTTCGCGCATAGGCGTGGTGCATCAGGAAAATCGATTTTTTGAATGGATGACCGTCAAACAGCATCTGCGCTACGTGTCCTCGTTTTACGAAATATGGGACCGCGACCTGGAAGCGCATCTGCTGCGCGAACTCGAATTGGAAACATCTGCGCGCGTGGGCAACCTGTCTTCGGGTAACATGCAAAAATTGGGAATCATACTGGCAGTGTGTCATCATCCCGAGCTATTGATCTTAGATGAGCCAGTCAGTGGCCTGGACCCCATTGCCCGGGAAACACTGTTAAAATTTTTGATGACACTTTTGGCCGAAGACGAAAACACAATCGTGATCTCCTCGCATATCTTGCGAGACATCGAAAAAATCGTGGACTGGGTCGTATGCCTCGACGAAGGGACAGTCAAAGCCGACAAGTCCCTGGACGACCTGCACCAGACTTATGTAAAGTGGACAGTAACGGGAAACAACCTGCCCCAGCAATTTTCTGAACCCTATATCCTGTCTCAAACTGTAAACGGAGTACAGGCACAACTGATCGTCAATCAGACACTGGGCAACGCAGACCAATTCAAGCAGGTCTATCAGGCTGATATCACCAGTCAGTCCATGAACCTCGACCAACTCTTTCCAATCCTGATACGGGAGGGTGCGTAATGGGTATTCTTCCATTTTTCACATTTTGGCGAAGCTCTGTTTACATTATCATTGCCTCTTGTGTAGGCTGGTTTCTCTTTCAAAACGCGTTGTCTTCCCACGCACATCAGTTCTCCATATTCTTTTTATTTTTCTTTTTTTCACTTTACGGTGGGACTATCGGCAGTATTGTAGGAGAAAACCAGCACCGGATGCTCACATGGACCCTGCCACATTTTCGCAAGCGTCTGATAATTTGGTCGATAATTGTCGGCCTATCTTCCGTTATAGTGTGGACGGCTGCCCTGACGTTTGCCCCCCTCAATGCGTCCTGGTCAACAATTTTCCTGGTCAATTTGGGATTTTATTGTTTGGGATTTACCTTTTTAGGGGGTTGGGATTTAGATACTAATCGCCCCGGGTTGATTTACAAGTACCGGATCCTCATCGTGTTACTGGTGCCAGCATTAGCCTTTTTATGGCAAGAGGTGCTCGCTTTTGGAGAGCAACAAAAGTTGGGATTGGCTCTCATCGCATTCGCCATCGCAATTGGAACTCACTATTTTGCCTTTAACCAGGCAGCTTTTCGCAGTAAGCCATTTTCTTTTTTCGTTGGGTCATTCTACTCGGGTTCTGATCCTCAAACCCGGGAGATTTGGCGAAATAATGCAATGAAGATGCGAAAAGCGAGTACCAGGGTATGGTATCTCGATCACATCGGTACAGGTATTTTCAATTGGCTGCGTGCTGGTCAGTATGAAAATTTTGGCCTGGGTGGGTGGAGATGGCCGCTTTCCGCGTTTAGCGCAGCATTGGCAATGGTATTCTTTTTTTTGGGCATGGAGACGAGTTTCTTCGGATTGTTGGGTCGGTCTCCTTACGATTTTGAGACCACCTCGAAAATGATTTATCACATAGTTTTTTATTTCCATCAGTTAGATCCCAAGATCGCCATTAATATATCGCTTTCCGTGTTCTTCGGCATTTGTATGTTTATGTTTTTTCCTTCTTTTTCACTGAAAAGAGAGTATGTCTATCCGCTTTCTCGCACCCGGCGGATGTGGATTCAGTATAGTGGTTTGCTGGTGCAAAATATTTCTTTTATTGCCGCATCTATTATCGTGTTGGGCGTTCTGGGCATCCTATCTGGAGCAAAGGTCGGGTTTGTGTCTAAAGGGAATATTTCTCTGGGAATACTTCGCGTTTTTGGATGGGTAGTGGTTCTGATACCGATGATTCAGTGGTTGCAATTCAAATACGACCTGTATGGATTTCAAAGAACGTGGGAACAAAGATGGGGCATAGCTTTTGGGTTATTGATCATGATTTTGAGTATTGGAATCGGTGGTTTTACCAGCCTAATGCGTGTCTGGTATCCCGATTTGACGCTGACCTATGAAGTGCCGATCCTTTTTGTCTGTTTTATCCTCTTACAATGGTTCCTATTGGCTCGGCTCAAACGGTATTATGTCACACAGGACCTGATTTAGATTTAACCTTATCAACAAGGAAAAAGAGATGGCATATCCAAATCTAAAGCAGTCTATTTGGCTGCTGGTATTGTTGATCCTGATTAGCGCAGGTTTGGGGATACCTGTTGCGATCCTGGGAATGATTATTGACCAGCCATTACACAAAAGTCCTTACGTGCTCTGGTTCTTGACACTGGTGAGTTTTGTTCTGGTCGTACACTATGTTTTACGTCGGACCGATCGAACCTGGTCTTCGTGGGCTGATATCATGCCCATAAAGGCCATTTCGTGGCAATTGCTACTGCCACTTGTGGTATCTATCCTTGGATTGCTTATCGTCTCTCTGGAATTGGGAAAAGTGGTGATGTCTTTGGCCCCAACGCCCGAGGTGGTGAAAGAGACACTCCGCGGGTTGGTCGGCAAAAAAACCTCTTATTGGTTGGCCTTTTACGGTGCAGTGATTCAAGCACCTATCATAGAAGAGGCACTGTTTAGAGGCATTATTGTGGGTGGTTTGTTGGCGTATTGGTCAAAGTATAAGGCTGCGATTTGGTCGGCAATTTTGTTTGGCATATATCACCTGAACCCAGCACAATTTCCCGTGGCCTTCATATTGGGGCTTGTATTCGCCTGGTGGATTATTCAAACGGGATCTTTGTTGCCTTGTATCCTGGGACACGCATTGAACAATTTTCTGGCTATTACCTTGGCACGGTCGGGAATACCGGGCTTTAAAAATCCAAAGGCTCTAATCTTTCTGCCGTGGTGGGTGGTCGTGTGTGCCGTACTATTGGCCGCGATTGGGTTGTGGTGGTTTTATCAGGTGGCAAAACGCGAAGAAACAGATCGGCTTGAAGCGGACGTTGAACCCGAGAGACATTGTTGAAATTTCTAATGACACTTTGGGCTGAGGACGAAAACACAATCGTGATTTCCTCACATCCTGCACTAAACCTCAACCAGCTATTTCCCATTTTGATCCAGGAGAACATGTAATGGGCATTTTTCCATTTTTCACATTCTTGCGAAGCTCTTTTTCCATTATCACCGCATTTTTTGCATGTCTGTTACTCGCTCATGTCTCGTGGACTGCCGACAGAGATCAGTTCTTTGTGTTTCTCATATTTCTATTGTTTTTCTTTAGTGGATTTTGGGGGTACGCTATAGGCGGTATTGTAGCGGAGAACCAGCATCGGATGCTCACATGGACCCTGCCGCATTTTCGCAAGCGTCTGATGATCTGGTCAATAATTGTCGGACTATTTTCCGTTGTAGCGTGGACGATTATGCTGACATTTGCACCCCTCAATGCGTCCTGGTCAACAATCTTGCTAATAAATTTGGGCTTTTATTCTTTCGGATTTATCTGCACAGCGGGTTGGGATTTTGGTGTTTATCATTCTCTGTTGATCCAAGCATGTCAGACCATATTAATTTTTTTATTTCTCATATTGGCTTTTTTTTGGCAAGAGGTACTCGCCTTTGGAGAGCAACAAAAATTGGGGTTGGCTCTCATCGCGTTCGCCATCACAATTGCGGCTTATTATTTTTCGTTTAAGCAGACAACTTTTCGGAGAAAGCCTCTTTCCTTATTATGGTCACTGAGATCGGTTTTTTATCCTCATACCTGGGAGATGTGGAAAAGGGATGCGATGAAGAGGCGAAAGCCGAATACCAGGGTATGGCATCTCGGTCACATCGGCACAGGCATCTTCAATTGGCTACGTGCGGGCCGGTATGAAAATAGTGGTGGCACGCTATGGCTATGGCTGCTTCCCGGTTTTAGCTCAGCATTGGCAATGGTATTCTTTTTTTTGGGCATGGAGACGAGTTTCTTCGGGTTATTGGGTCGATCTCCTTACGATTTTGAGACCATCTCAAAAATGATTTATCACATGATCTTTTATTTCGACCAGTTGGATTCCAAGACCGCCATTAATATATCTCTTTCAGCGTTTTTCGGCGTTTGGGCATATACGACGTATATTTGGAGTCATCCTTTTTTCTTAAAAAGAGGGTATGTGTACCCGCTTTCTCGCGCCCAGCGGATGTGGATCCAGTATTGTAGTTTTCTGGTACAAAATATTTGTTTTCTTGCAGCATCTATTATAGTGTTGGGTGTCCTGGGCATCCTGGCGGGAATAAAGGTCGGGTTTATGCATGAAGGGGATATTTCTCTGAGAATACTTTGTGTCTTTGGATGGGCAGTAGTTCTTTGGCCGATGTTTCAGTGGTTGCAAGTCAAATATCACCTGTATGAATTTCCAAGAACGCGGCAACAGATGTGGGGAGTGGTTTTTCTGGTCTTGATCATGTTTTTGGCTTGTGGAATCGCTGGTTTCGCCGCTCTGATGCGTAACCTATATCCCGACCTATCACTGATCTATGAAGTGCCGATCCTTTTTCTCTCTTTTATTCTTTTGCAATGGTTCTTATTGGGTCGGCTCAAACGGTATTACGCGACACAGGACCTGATTGAGTAACTGCGAGTTTTAAGTAGTGCGATGCGTCCAACTCGAATCTCGCAGGACAAAAAGCATAATTTTTGTATAATTATGCATATATGCATTTGTTTTCTCATAGATTTTTTAATTTTTTATACAGGTTAATAGCATTTAAGATTGTGGAGTGGTTTATCCATTCCTTTGCACACGTATGTATTCCTATACCGAAAAAAATAACGTGTATGTTTAAAAACGGAACGATTCTCGACAAAAGATATCAAATCCAGACGCACCTGGGAACCGGGGGCATGGGCGACGTCTATCGGGTGTTGGACCTGGAGCAAAGCCAGACGTGCGCGCTCAAAATTTTGAATACCATGGTGGACCAGAAGGCGGTACATCGCCGCTTTCACAGAGAATTTCAGGTGTTGAACAGATTTCAGCACCCGCGCCTGGTCCGCACATACACCTGGGGTTTTGCCGCAGATCGCCCCTATTTTACAATGGAATATTTACCCGGGAAGACGTTGGAAAAAATTATTGCCGATCAGGCACATTCAGAGCGATTCCGGGCGTCTCACTTTTTCGATTTGATACAACAAATTGCCGAAGGATTGACTTATATCCACGCGCAGGGTGCGGTGCATCGCGATCTCAAACCATCCAATATTATGGTTTTGGAAACAGAAGAGGGGGTTGAGACCACGATCCTGGATATGGGACTGGCGAAACTCAGGCATCTGAATAGCGTTGCCATTACGCAGACGGGCGCGGCGATTGGTACAGCAGAATATATGTCGCCAGAACAAGGTAAGGGACTGTGGGTGGATCATCGGTCAGATCTGTACTCATTGGGCATAATTTTATACGAGATGCTCACGGGCGCACCACCCTTTTCTGGGCAAAATCCAGTATCCGTTATTCTGAAGCATATTCGAGAGTCACCGCCACCAATAGGTGAAGGCCCTGTCGAGATTCCCGAACAGACGCAACAAATAGTGCTGAAGTTGCTGGCAAAGGAGCCTGTTGATCGTTTTCAGTCCGCAGAGGAAGTCTTGCGTGCCTTACCATCGGAGTTTGTGCTACCGGATGACAAGCAGCGCGATGTGCCCAGAAAAGTGATGCGGCCACAATTTGTCGGGCGCGAATCCGAAATGAAGACATTGCGCGCAATGTTAAAGGATGTTCAGACTGGCGAGCAGCGCGTGGTTCTAATCTCCGGTGAATCCGGTGTGGGAAAAACGAGACTAATCGAGGAACTATTGGGCGATGCTTTGATCCATGACTTTCTGTGTTTGAAAAGTGCGGGACGGGAAGAGGGCGGACAAATATACGGTGCGTTGATCAGTGCTTTTCAAGGGATGACGGATTTGGTGGCAGAGTTGCCCGATTTATTAGAGAAGGACAAGTTTTCTGTTATGGAGCGTTGGTTGCAGGTACTAAAAAGTCTGCGACAGAAAAAACCCATTGTGTTGTGTTTGGAAGATATTCAATGGCTTGATGAATTGACATTGGAATTTTTGCAGTATGTATTGCGCGATCCAGACCCGTGTCCATTTTTGTTATGCCTGACCTGTCGATGGTCTAACCTAGAACCGCTTGCTGAGGAAATTGAGAATTTTGTACACAGCAATGCATTGACTAAGGCGACTCAGGTTCGGTTGAAAAATCTACCGCGAGAAGAGGTGGGGTATTTAGCGGCGTCGATGTTGGGGGAGCGGTCCATACCATCCGATGTCTTGCAAACCCTGTTCAGAGAAACAGGTGGGCAACCGCTTTTTGTCGTTGAGGCGGTTAGGACACTGGTGAATGCCGATGTGGTTCGGCAGAATATATCTGGCGATTGGCAATGGGGAGAATTTCCCGAAACATTATTATCCGATGATTTTTCAGAGGTTTTGTACAGGCGGATAGTTACCCTGCCTGGTGTGCAACGTCGGGTGCTGGAATACGCCTGTGTTTTTCTGAGTGATTTTCCTTTTGAATTATTGGCTGAGGTTTGGCGCGGCGATGAGTTGGAATTGCTGGATGTACTGGACGACTTGATTGCAGAAGGGCTTTTGGCTGCTTGTGGAGAGGATGAAGAGCGATATCGGTTTTCACAAGAATTGTGTCGGCGGGCAATTTACGATCGCATGCAAAATGTGCGGCGTCGTCTGTTGCATCGAGAAATTGGCAATGCTCTGGAAAAGACGGAAGGCGCAGAAGAATTGACAGAAGAATTGGCAGATCACTTTGCGGCGGCAGAAGAACGAGATAAGGCTGTGAAATATATGTGTCTGGCGGGCAAAAAAGCATTGGAACAACACGCTTATCGCCAGGCAAGAATGCGGTTTGAGGCTGTGCGAGACTGGACATCTGATGACTTTTTTGAATCACAAGCAGACGCTATCGACTTTTTGTGTGATTGTGCAGACGTGCTACGCGGTTGTGGGCAGCAGAATAAAGCACTGGAACTTTTAGAGAAGGCAAAGGCGTTATTGCCCAATGATCGGAATGATTTGAAAGCGCGGATTTTGAATTATACAGGTAGTATTCACATTGTACTTCAAGATGCAGAAATAGCAGAAAAATATCTGTTGGAGGCTTTGCGACTTTATCGGGAATTGGGTGATCTCAATAGTGAACTTCAGGCATTAAATAGTTTGTCTTACTTGTGCGATGTGTCACAAAGGCACAAGGACGCTACTGATTATGTCCGCCAATATATCGAAAAACAGCAGAAGCTGGATACTGACGCGTATAATCAGGACGACATTCAAGAAACTCAAGGACAACTCGCCTTAATCGAATTCCGATTTGAGACAGCCAAAGCACATCTGGAAACGGCTGTAAGGACAGCTCAGCAACCTGGATTTGAACACGCTCGCATTGGGGCACTCAATTTACTTCAAAGAGTGTATTTTTATTCAGATGATCTCGACCAGGCGGAAGCCATTTGCCATGAAGTCATTGGTGAATGGCAAAAGCGAGGCGTTGTGTACTGGGAAGCAATGAATTTCCTCTGGCTCGGAGAATTGGCTCTGGAACGCAGTGATTTTGCTGAGGCATTGGAATATGCCGAGACCTCAGCAGAGCGATTTTTGGAAACCTCGCGGAGAGATTATATTTATCGCGCTTATGCGATTGCAGCAACGGTTGATGCGAGAATGGGTAATACAGAAGCAGCACTTGAATGGGCAGAAAAAGCCAGTGAAGGTGTGCAGCAAATATCGGGTATGTACACGGGCATATTGCCCCTGGTGTATTGTGGTATTGGTGTTGCTTTGGCTAAAGCAGGGCGGATTGCTGAGGCTGAAGAGGCGTTTGAGCAGGCTATTGAATGTCGAAGAGAATCAAAAGGCGACCACTGGGCGCGTGCGCTACTGATGGCAGGAGAATTTTATCTCGAACGCGATGATGTGACAAGAGCTATGGAGTATCTCAAAGCGGCAAAACAGGCGTTTGAAGAAATGGAAATGTCCTATTTTCTGGAGAAAACACAGGTGTTATTAAATCAATTTGATGGATATTCTTGCGGTGGGGATGATGCCCCAACCCGTAGCTCTGAAATTGCAGTCGATACATTGTCCGTTGATCGCTTGCGCTTGCTTTATGATGTGAGCAAAGAATTGACAACAGAGCGCGATGTCAAGGTCATATTGGACCGGACTCTGGGTAATTTGTTGGCTGTTTATCCAGCAGAGCGGGTGCTTGTTGCGATTAAAAATGATACGCCAAAAGGCTTTGTGGTTGATGCGGTGCGCCACCACAATGTAGAAGCTGATGATGCAGAAAAACTGAGTCGGGGAATTATTCGCCGGGTTATTGAGACAAATGAACCCGTTTTGAGCCTGGATGCCCAGGCAGACGACAGGCTCAATCAATATCAAAGCGTGATAGACTACAACATTCGGTCTGTGTTGTGCGTGCCCATATTCCATCTGAACGAAGGTGTGATGGGTGCGCTATATGTGGATCATCGCGGCATGGGCAACGCATTTTCTGATGAAGATCAGACATTTTTACAGGCATTTGCGAATCTGGTGGGTGTAGCACTGGTCAATGCGAGGATGTACGAACAATTGAAAGAGAAAACACAATATTTGCAACAACAGGTCGAAAAACGATACCAGCTTGACGACCTGATCGGACAAAGTGATGCGATGCAGAGGATCTACCAGCTTATCGAAACTGCTGCAAAGAGTGATATTCCCGTGCTTATTCAAGGTGAAACAGGTACGGGCAAGGGATTGGCTGCGCGTGCCATACACTACAATAGTACACGCAAAAACCAGCGATTTTTCTCGCAAAATTGCGCTACACTATCTCCAGAGTTATTGCAGAGTGAGTTGTTTGGGTACAAAAAAGGCGCGTTTACTGGCGCGACTGAAGATCATAAGGGGATTTTTGAAGCGGCTGATAAGGGTACGGTCTTTTTAGATGAAATCGCCGATGCCCCGCCACAGTTGCAAAGGAGTTTGTTGCGGGTGTTTCAGGAAGGAGAGGTGCGGCGTGTGGGAGAAACAGAGGATCGTACAGTGGATATACGCATTATTGCAGCGACTAATCGGGACTTAAAAAAGGAAGTTGAAAAGGGTTCTTTCCGCGAGGATTTATATTATCGATTGCACGGGATTCAGATCGATATGCCACCTTTGCGACAACGCATTGAAGATGTGCCATTATTGGCCGAACATCTGCTCATCCGAGTAAAAGAAGATGCAAACAAGTCGGTTGGAGGGCTGACTGTGGGCGCAATCAGGGCACTCACAAGTTATGACTGGCCGGGTAATGTGCGCGAGTTGGAACATAAGGTTCGACTTGCGGTCGCATTGTCGGAAGAAGGTGGTGAAATTACGTCCGATTTATTTTCGGAATCCATCGGGCACGCACTGTCAGATACTCCTGTTGAACACCAGGAGCGTTTACAAGATCGTGTTCGAGAATATGAGAAACGATTGATTATGGATGCACTCGAGAAATGCGAGGGCAATATTACGCATACGGCTAAAGAATTAGGGATAACGCGCGTGGGCCTACAAAAAAAGATCAATCGTTTGGGGTTGAGATAGACGTTGAACAGGTGCATACAACTGTATGCAGTAGTGCATCCAACTGTATGCACCTATCTATCCTTATATAATTCAGACAATTATGTTGATTTTCTTTAAAATAAGCGATTACAGGTGCATACAACTGTATGCACCTGTGCCAGAATCTCTCAGATTTAGCACAAATCATTCTTAAATTTTATCTCTTTGTTTTTCAAGCACTTGAGCACATTCAAGTGCTTTTTTTTATACTGAGACGATTTTTGGCACGGATCTTGCACTATAAAAAGGGCAAACCGTTATGGCACAGGATTTTTCCATTAAAGGAGGATAACATGGCAACACGACGCAAGTTGACTTTGATCAATGGATCGATGGATACAGAGGGTGGTATTTGTACATATTGGACGACGAATAGTTTTGAAGTTAGCTGTCGCCCGTTTCCTGTTAGTGTTCCCCCTCTACCTTTTCCCGATGATGATGACGATTGGGACAATTTTGATCAGTCTGAGTGAATCATCATCTGTTCTAAGGAGTACGTGCTATGCTGTGCATTCAGAAATGTGACATGCATCTTTTTCAAACTGAAGATCAAAAACAGCCGATTGCCTATCAGGTTGAGACGGGGCTGTTTTTTAAGCTGGATACCCTTTTCAAGTCGATTTTAGAGTGTTGCGAGGGCTTGTCTGTTTCACAGGTTATCCAGATGCTGACCGATCAATACGAGGCAGAAGATATTGTCCAGGCCATTGAAGAACTGGCTCAGGTAGGTTTGATTTCGGATGGTGTACTACCTGTGGTGTCCAATGTGCCGACGATAGAAGGGGTGGCAGCCTGTGGCGTATCGCAGACCGATCGTTTGCAGGTGTCCTTGCACGTTTCCCATACGTGTAATATTCAATGTGCTTATTGTTTTGCCCACGGTGGGGATTACGGTGGTAAGGCCATGCTGATGCAACCAGACGTTGCCGAGCAAGCGATACGATGGATTGTCACCGAAGCTCAGGTGTTCGGACGGTGCCAGATTGATTTTTTTGGCGGTGAGCCACTCTTGAACTTTCCGCTTCTACTCAAGCTCGTACCATTTGCCAGGTCCCTATCAGCGCGATTGGGTGTGCAGGTTGGTTTTGGTATTGTGACCAATGGCACGTTGTTGACCGACGAGATGAAACAGTTTTTGATTGATGAAAAGTTTCAGATTAAGGTCAGCATAGATGGTGGACGTAAGACACAGGATCGCATTCGCAAGTTTCACAATGGTTCTGGGACTTATGATGTTGTGGCAAAGAATGTGAAGAAATTGACTGCTGAGGCACCAGAGCGCGTGTATTTGCAGGCTATTATGACAGCCTATGACTTGGACGAGGATCAGATTGCCGATGCGTTGCGTTCTCTGGGTACTGATAACGCGCTTGTTGGTCCCGCTGTTGTTTCACCGGATGCACCTTATGCAATTCGAGAAGAACACATACCCGTTTTGAAGCAGCAGATTTACAAGCGCAGCCGCCGTGCGCTCAAAGCCATTCTAAATGGTGAAGAGAGTAAAGATGAAGAGTTTGATCCAAGGATTCAAAAATTGCTGACGCGGGCAAAATCCTGTCATGGATGCCTCGGTGGTAAGCAGTATCTGGCTGTTGCAGCAGATGGGTCGATTTATTTCTGCTCGAGTTTGGCCGATGCGCCCGAGTTTAAGATGGGTGATGTGTTCGCGGGTATTGATCGCGAAAAACAGCAGTATTTTGACGCACAGTTCAATGTCAATAATCGTCCTGAGTGCAAAACATGCTGGGCGCGCAACTTGTGTGGTGGTGGATGTCTTTGGGATGCGCGGACGACAACGGGTGATCCGATGTATCCCAACCCGGTTTCCTGTGAACAAACGCGCTATCGCTATGAACTGGCGATGGAGATGTGTATGGAGATTGCAGAGGCGGATGACTCTTTGTTACAGCGGCGTTATGATCTGGAAAGCAGAGAAGTAAGGCCTGCATAAAATAGACTTGACCCGTTTTAATGGACAACTTATCTCTTTCAGAGGAAAGAGTCCAAAATGAAAAAAAAATATACAAGTACAGCTAAAATATCTATAGGCTTACTTTGTATTGCGTCGTTCATTGCTTGCGGTGCTTCGAAAAGTATTGATTCTGGTGTTCTATTTTCCGGTGATATACCACCATTGTCGTCAATGGATCATTTTGCAATCATCGGAGGCGCAACAAACAAATCAATTGTTGTTGTTGATATTGCAAATAAGAAACAAGCAGGCACAATCACTTTCGAAAAAATTATTCAAGGATGTGCTATTTCGCCCCAGGATAGAAGCATCTGGTTGACATTTACTTTTCGGAGTAATCAGAATGGGATATTTAAGCTCAATTTGGATAACAAACCCGAGATTGTAAACCTTATTCCGGATTTACAAGGCAACTTGCATTTCAACCATGATGGACGAAGACTTTATGTCACGCCAGGTTCTGAAAAGCTTTACATTATTGACACACAATCCAATCAATTAGTGGAGACAGTTTCTACCATTACCGGAAATCACGGAGAAGGTTGGGCATTTTTTAACGCCAGTGAAGCACAAAATGGACTGATTGCTTTAACAGGTATTCCCCTGCGGTTTGAAACTGTAAATGAAGGATTCAACGTTTATTCTGATTATACAAAAACCTTTCTCTTTTTACTTGATGAAAAACGAACTGTTATACCACTTGAGTTTGTTGGGGGATTTTCGATTCCCCCGATTTTTTCATTTGATAACAGATTAATAAGCACACTCAGTAAAGAAGAAAAATCTGTCTCAATCTATGATCTTGATTCTAAAAATATGAACAGTATTCCTATTGGTGGAGATGTTGTGACATTCGGTGGATACGATAACGACAATGACATTCTCTATGTTTTATCAAGAAATTTTGATCGAGAATACGGAATTTTAGAAGGTATCACCACCCTGATATTATTGGACATAAGATCCAAAAGCATCATTGATACGCGCACCTTGGTCGGTAATTATTGGAATGGTGTGTATGATAAAGTATCCCAGACCATCCTATTGGTAGGGCCACATAGTAAGGATGTGCGTGAAATACATAATAGAACAATTCCCATTTCCAGTTTAACGATTTATGATCCGCATCAAGACCAAATTGTTGATCATATCTCAATTGATGGCGGAACATCCCTGGGAGCTGAGATTTTCTTGGCACCCTAACTTAGAAGCAGGGATTTGGGGATGATTAGCGTCTTCTGCATTGGGGCAGCATACCACCTCGCGCAGCAAAATCAAACCAGCACAGAGAGGCACTGAAGAACACTATTATCGAGTACTTGCTTAAAAACGGCATCCAAATGGGGAGCACGCTATTAGATGCCGTTTATTTTGCTATTTGGGTGGGTGACAGATTGTTGGTGAGGGGAGAAATATATCAATCAAAAAAAATCCGGTCTCTATAAATGGCCGCTCATTGGACAGCATTCCTCACTCTTAGACGTGCAAAAGCGCGCGTACCGCGTGGCGAATAGCGAATTGCCCGTCAACATCAGTGGAGAAACTGGCACGGGCAAGGAATTGCTCGCCCGTTATGTTCATGGAATCAGCCACCGCAACAAGGGACCCTTTGTAACCGTTGACTGCGGCATACTCTCTTCTGAAATGTCGCGCAGCGAATTGTTTGGGCATGTTCGAGGTGCGTTTACCGGCGCCAGTGAAACGCGCACCGGACTGGTTGAATCTGCCCGAGGCGGTACACTATTCCTCGATGAAGTGGGCGAATTGCCAGCCAACCTGCAGTTGCAATTGCTACGCCTGGTACAGGAACAGGAATTTCGCCGCGTAGGCGAAGCATCCATGCGCCGGTCCAACGTGCGCCTGATCACTGCGACACACTGCAATTTGCGAAAAAAGGTGCGAAAAGGGACTTTCCGAGAAGATCTCTATTACCGCTTAAATGTCGTACCCCTGCATTTGCCACCCTTGCGGAAGCGACTGAGCGACTTGCCACTTCTGGTCACACATTTTTGCCAGGATATGAAAGGATACACCCGTGCGTTTTCCCCCGAAGTGATTCAAAGGATGTCGCGTTATGCATGGCCTGGCAATGTTCGAGAATTGCAACACGAAGTCGCCCGATTGATGGTCATGAGCGAAGGTAAAATTATCCGAGTATCTGACCTGCGCCCTCGCATTCGAGGATCCAAAGCAGAGGTTGATGTATTTGACCTGCCATTTAAGGAAGCCAGACAAATGGCGAACAGCCGGTTTATGCGAGAGTACCTTCACAGAGCGTTGCAGCGAACAAAGGGCAATGTAACCCAGGCAGCGCAACAATGCGGAATTGGCCGACAGTATTTCCAGTTGCGTATGTCCGAGTACGGTCTAAAGTCGGCATCTTACAAACAAAAATAATACCTCACGGTGAACCAAAAAACGTCAATGGAAAAACCCATTGACGTTTTTTCTTGCAAGACTTTTCTTGAACTTATCTCAACTCTTCACAAGGACCTGTCATGCAATACATCGCCGACGTACACCTGCACTCGCGTTTTGCTCGCGCAACCAGCAAAACCTTAAACCCAGAAAACCTGTATCGATGGAGCCTCATCAAAGGTCTAACCGTGGTAGGCACCGGAGATTTTACCCATCCCGTATGGTATGAAGAACTGCGCGACCAACTCGAACCAGCCGAAGAAGGGCTATATCAATTGCGATCAGACCTCAGGCGAGGTATCGACGCCGAATTGCCACAAGCCTGCCGCGGACAAATGCGATTTGTACTCTCTGTCGAAATCAGTCTCATATACAAAAAAAACGACAAAACCAGAAAAATCCATCACGTCGTCCTGATGCCAAATTTTGACGCTGTAGCACGCTTGAATGCCCGACTCGGCGCAATAGGCAATCTAAAGTCCGATGGACGCCCCATCCTCGGCCTGGACAGCCGGGACCTGGTGGAAATTTGTCTGGAAGCGTGTGACGAAGTACTCTTTATACCCGCCCACATCTGGACCCCACATTTTGCGGTCCTGGGCGCGAGTTCTGGATTCGACACCCTTGAAGAATGTTTTGAAGACATGCTACCCCACATCTTCGCCGTAGAAACCGGCCTGTCTTCCGACCCACCGATGAACTGGCGCCTATCCATGCTGGACAACTACGCAATCGTCTCCAACTCCGATGCACATTCCCCGCAAAAACTCGCCCGCGAAGCCACCTGCTTTAACACCGAATTATCCTTCCGCGGAATGTATAACGCATTAAAAGACCGCGATCCAACGCGGTTCACGGGCACCCTGGAATTTTATCCCGAAGAAGGCAAATATCACTTCGACGGACATCGAAAATGCGATATATGCTGGAAACCCGCACAAACCCTCGACGCAGACGGGATCTGCCCGGTATGTAATCGCAAATTGACCGTTGGCGTACTCCACCGCGTTGAAAAACTCGCAGACCGCGCAGAAGGCGACCGTCCCGAAGTGGCAATGCCCTTTGAAAATCTGATCCCACTGCCAGAAATCATCGGCTCGGTCCTCCAGGTGGGGCCCACCAGCAAACGCGTACAAACTGTGTACGAACAAATGCTCGCAACACACGGAGCAGAACTAAAAATCTTACGCCAACTGCCCATCGAAGAAATCGCAAAAACCGGAGACCCCCTCATCGCCGAAGGCATCCGACGCATGCGCGAAGGAGAAGTTCACATAGACCCGGGATACGATGGCGTGTACGGAAAAATTCAAGTCTTCTCCGACGAAGACCGCGCACGCCTGAGCGGACAGGAATCGCTATTTCACATACCAGCCGCGGAGCCTTCAAAGGAGGCAGAAGAGAACCCGAGCCAGCACAAGAGCACAGAAACCGCGATAGTCAAAGATTCTCCCGTCCCACTTCCCACTTCTCACTTCCCACTTCTCACTTCCCACCAGCAAACAGCCGTAACCATGGACAAAGGTCCCGTCATCGTAACCGCGGGACCCGGCACCGGAAAAACCCGGGTACTCACCCATCGCGTAATCGACTTGATCCAAAATCGCGGCGTATCCCCAGCCTCTGTCATGGCCGTAACATTTACCAACCGCGCCGCAACTGAAATGTGGGAACGGATTGTATCCCTATCCTCTGGAGGCGAAGAACTGGTCCCCATGCGCGTAGGCACATTCCATCGCCTATCACTGGACCTCTTGCGAGAACACGCCCCCGAGCGACTGGACGCAATTGCCGACCGCGGAGAAGCCCGTGCCGTCTTGCAAGAAGTAATCGCCGATATCGACACCGAAATACCGGTCGATGACGCACTCTCCCAGATCTCGCTATGCAAAGCCCAGGGACATGCAATATCCGACATCACCGACACCGAACTCCAAACCATTTACACAAATTATCAACATCGCCTCACCACTTATGGCCTGATGGACTTTGACGACATCTTGCTCATCCTCCACGACGTACTCTGCGGCGATATTCTGCGGACAGTGCAAGCGCGTTTTTCCCATGTACTCGTCGATGAATTTCAGGACGTCAATGCCGTACAATACGCACTGGTCCAAAAATTGGCCGGGAATGGCTCGGGCCTCTTTGTCATCGGCGACCCCGATCAGGCAATCTACGGTTTTCGAGGCGCGAGCGCGGGATATTTTGCACAGTTAAAAACGGACTTTCCCGAAACAAACGAAGTCATCTTACAACACACATTTCGCTCCACACCTCAGATTATCTCCGCAGCATCCAGCCTGCTTGGCGGGCGATCGTATGATCCCGTGCGAGAAAACGGACCAAATCTAAGAGCCTTATCCACACCCGGCGAAACAGGCGAAGGCATCGCCATCGTAGAAGAAATCTCCCGAATGGTCGGCGGCGCAGACCTATTACAAGCCAACGAAGAAGGCAAACGCAGCCTGGACGACTTCGCCGTCTTATTCCGCACCGGACGCCAGGCAGACGCCCTGGAAACGTGTTTCTTACAAGCCGGGATCCCTTACCGCGTCGTCGGCCAGAAAAATTATCTGGATGCGGCCTCGGTACAGCACGCACTATCGTTTTTTAAGTGCGTCCAAAGAGATGACATTTCCAGCACCCCAACCACCAGGGATATAATTGACCTGCTCTCCATCCCCGCATTTGACCCCGGCAGAGAAGCCCGCGCATCAATACGCCAGCAAATTCAAAACAACGCACTATCAGACATTGCACAGGAAAAATTGGACGCCGTGATGGAAGCTATAAATCGCTTCCGCAATGAAACATCCCACCTATCACCCTCCGAACGCATAGCAAAGTGGGCAGAAGAATTTGCGACATCAGACGATATCGACCTCGAGCGATTGGGCCTATTGGCTCAAGGCGTGGATTCCATCGCAGAGCTATTGGAAATCATCACTCTGGGACAGGATGGCGATTTTGTGCGTCGTGGAAAAATTGCGCGTCCCGAAGCCGTCACACTCATGACTTTACATGCGTCTAAGGGCCTGGAATTCCCCGTAGTATTTATCAGCGGAGTTGAGGAAGGATTGATACCCCATGCCGAAGCGGATATCGAAGAAGAGAAACGCCTATTTTTTGTCGGCATAACCCGCGGACAAGACGAAGTAATTTTGACCCGCGCTCGAAGCCGCAGGCGATTTGGCGAACGCATCGCACCCGAAATATCGCGCTTTGTAGCCGACATACCCGAAGCCGTCATCGACTTTGTCGATCTGCGAACCAGACGCAAACCCGCCGAACAATTATCCCTATTTTAAAACATCGAGCATCTCGTGTACCGCGTTGTGAATGCGGTCTTCCGTATCTTCAACGAAGGGACCCGTGCGCTTCCAGTGTTGCTGGTTGGACCACACCTCGTAGCCCCCTTCTGGAATCTGCCGTTTGACGGGAATATAACCCACGATGTCATTCGTATAAGCCGTCACCAAAAGATTGTCAAAAAAAGGCGCCAGTTCTTTCTTCAAACGCAACCCGTGCTCCACATTCATCTCCGCAGCAAGCCCGACTACTGCCAGCGCATTGCCAAAACGCACCGTCTGGATCTCAAACGGAAAGCGGGTAGCAACGGGAATATTGTTCTCAACGCTCTCGAACAAATGTCGCGCCCATGCCTGCACGTAATCCGAACCGGCGTCCAGACTGGACCTCACCAGATCCATATCAATGGGTTCGGTCTCTATATTCAGCACCGTCTGATCAATAGAAATCGGACCACTTATGGGCCGTAGCTCTTGCGAGGCGAGTACCCGGGTAACGGACTCACCCAATTCAATACCAATATCGCGGATCTCATCCACCTCCCGCTGAACAAAAGTATTAGATGTCGGATCCACCGGCTTCGTCTTCTGGTCTCCAGCACAGCCCTGCAAAAAACAAGTCGCGACATCGGGATACACCGCTTCAATATAATCATAAGCAAAACACACATAATCCCCCCCAATAAGCGTCCCGCTGCGGCTGGTGGGGTGACAGGCATAAGAAAAAATAACACACCGCAACTCGCCTTCGGGAGATTCCACCGTAATAACCGGAACATCGTGGTCGTGAGGCGCTTCCAAAGAGGGTATCCACGCCACACCGCCCTTCCCATCTGGCTTGCGACGGGACCTCGCAATATCACAACGCCCCGTACCAAAACGAAGGCGCGCAGGAGACCGCGCTTCCCAGGCTGTTTTTGCACAGCGCGCGACATTTTCAAACAGATCTTCGAGATAATCGTCGTCCAGTTCCCCGTGCCGCTCCCTGTCCATCTCCCGGATACAGGGACCGCAATGGGTATGCGAACCATTGAGAATAATATGCGCCGGATCAATACCTGTGGCCGCGTTGATTCTGCTTCTCACCTCTTCCGTGCGTTCGTAAAAACCCAGAATCTCGGCACCGACAATAAGCAGCGGCGTCTGACCGTCGTCTATCGCAACCGCCGTAGCCTTTAGTGGATGATAAACTTCAGTAGAACGCTCTTGCCGTGCTGCAAACCCAGCCAGATAAATCCCCACGGGCGGGGTAATATCGACAGTGCCGACGCCGACTTGATAGGTATTGGACGATGACATAACATATATTCCTTATAAAAATCGCGTGATCTGATACGCATCAATCTCTGTCGCAAGCTCTCTCCCCAGAACAAGATCCGCGATGAGCTTACCGCTATAGGGACCGAGTTGCAGACCAGTGGGACCGTGCCCGGTAGCGAGATAAATATTTTGAATATTGGGAACAGCCCCCAGCACCGGCAAATGGTCCTCCGTATAAGGACGCAGCCCAACCCGAATCTCGCGCACCTCTGCCTGCGCCAGACCCGGCGCAACCCGCAAAGCCTCTGCCAGAACCTCGAGCACCCCTGCAGCAGTCGTGCGCGCCTCAAAACCCGATCCCGTCTCCCGCGTCGCACCCACAACCACGCGACCATCCGGCCAGGGAACCATATAGTGACCTCTCACAGCACTAATAATGGGCCAGGATGACGTATCCGTATCCAAACCCAAATGGATAATCTGACCGCGCTGAGGCTCAACCGGAATATGAACGCCAAGCTGATCCCCGAATGCCTGCGACCATGCCCCACCCGCGATAACAACTTTATCAGCGGAAATAGTCTCGCCATCTGTAATAACACCCGTGACCGAATCATCCCGGATCAATAGCTGTTCAACCCCAGCGTGTTTAACCGCCAGCCCCTTCGCCTCCGCAGCCCGGTGCAAAGCAGCCGACAAAAGCCGACCATCCACGCGGGCGGCATCGCGGTAATAAATCGCACCGCGCACATCCCCCAGAGCGGGAAAGCGTCTGCGCGCCTCATCCGAAGAAATCTCGTACAAATCTTCCTCAGCCGGTTCACCGCGTTGATCCCGGCGATTAAAAATATGTTGTCGCGCAATAGCAAAGGACTCTATTTCATCATAAGAAACAGCGACGAGTAGCATACCACAAGTTGCAAAACCCGTCTCCCCATCCTGTTCCGCCTGCAAATTATCCACCAATTGTGGATAATATTCAGAAGCAAACGCAGCCAAACGCAACCAGGGATCCGGATCCCGTGTATTGGTAGCAGGCGAAAGAATACCCGCCCCAGCATCGGTCGCGCGACCAGCATCCCTCCGGTCAACGAGCAAAATCTTCGCGCCGTCGCACACCAGATGATACGCGGTAGATGTCCCAACAACACCACCGCCGATAACAATAGCGTCATAAGTCATTTTTTACGATCTCTTTCAGGGTTACAAGCGTTTAATCACAGCCCCATATCTCAGCCGCGGTCTCGCCCAGAATGCGTTCTACATCCCCATCCGCGAGAAAGGGCAACCCCTCGCGAATGAGACGAAGTTCATCGGCAAGCGTGGGCCACTTGTGTTTAACGCGATGATGCCCGGGGTAGCCAGTTCCCCAAACCGTGCGCTGAGCCGTAAAAACCGCCAGTGCCGCCTCAATATAGGGATGAACATCCTCGTACGGATAAACTTTTTGCGAACGACCAGCCACATCCGAGAGTTTAAAAAACACATTGTCAAAACGCGCCAGATCCAGAATCGTCTGATACTCAGCAAGCGGACGATCTATTTCCGGGTATCCCATATGGTCCAGGATAAGAACCGTATCCGGACAACGCCGCGCAATAGCCGCGACCTGATCGGCATCCTCGGTCCGCAGATGAAATTGAATAACAGCACCGAGAGCCGAGATCTCTTCCCACATCGGACCGTTCTGCTCCGTAAGCAGAATCTTTTCATCGGGATAGTACATCGGATGCAAGCGAAACCCAACCAGACCGCGCTCCCGAATCCAGTAGCGCACCTGCTCGGCATTATTGGGATCCTGGGGATCAATAAGGCCATGCCCGACAAATCGATCCGGGTATCGAACAACCGAATCCGCGATATAACCGTTATCCCAGGTGGACCAACTCGTTTGCACGAGCACAGTCCAATCCACCCCTTCGGCATCCATATCTGCCAAAAGTTCCTCGGCAGTACCCGGTTCATCCGGATAGCTGTTCCACGTCGGCGCAGTGGGACCAACCGGATACTTATCCGAAATTTCCCAAATGTGAACGTGCGTATCGACAATCATGTTAAGTAATCCCATATTCGAGAGACTATCAATGGACAAACATATCTTTCAACATCGCGACACTAATTACCCACTATTAGCAATAATAGCTTTGGGAATTTTATTCGGCAATTGGAACGCACAAGCACAAGCCAGGGTTATCAACCTGCGCGCTCTGCACAACTTGTCGGCCTCCGGCTCCATTCCCCCGTGGTTGATCAATGAATCCATCCAAAAAGCAACGCCAGGCGATACAGTGGTATGTGACTCTCTCGTAGTTGAGGGCAATCTGGACATGAACCGCGCCCAAGTTGACACTGTATATTGCAACCTCGATTTTCGAGGCACAGAATTCAGAAGTGATTTCAAATGTACGGGCGTTTACTTTCTGGGCAGCCTCAACTTCAGTCACGCAACCTTTCACAAAACCGCTAATTTTAGCGGCGCAATAATGCAAGATCAAGCGACTTTTGACCATGCCAAATATGAAAGTATGGCAAACTTTATGGGAACAACATTTAAAAGTTCCGCTACATTCAAAAACGCTACATTTAACATATTAGCGCACTTTCAGAGCGCAGAATTTCAGGATTGGGCAGACTTTTCTGATTCCGATTTTAGGGTCGCGAATTTTGTAAGTGCAAAATTTCTACAAAGTGTACGGTTCAATAAAACCGAATTCCGCGAAATGGCAGACTTCATCGGGTTACGTGCCCAGGGGACAGGCAATTTCTGGAAAGCCAAGTTCCATCGTGAAACGCGCTTCTGGAATGTTGCCTTCCATCAGGGTATCAGTTTTGCCGAAGCTGAATTTCTCCACGACGTCGCCTTTCGAAATTCTGAGTTACGAGGAGATATCCAATATGATGACGCCCAGTTTAGAAGAAAAGTAACATTTCAAGATGTTGTGTTCGATGGCAAAACCTCTTTTAGCCAGGTGGTATTTCGGGGAGAAGCCATATTTAAAAACACAAAATTCACATCTCTCACGCAATTTATCGAAATAGACGGCCATAGGGAAATCGATTTTACAGGTGCAAATTTCCAGGACAAAATGACCATTGATAAATCGCGCTTCTACGGCGATGTCATTTTTGCGGATGCTGTCTTTGAAGGAAACACAGCCATAAGTGGCGAATTCTTCGCGCTTCTCAACTTAAAAAATGCGCTATCCACGAAACGCCTTGATCTACAAAAACTATCCTTCTCCCGCGAAGAAAAAGCCGATATCACCGGGATTATTCTGGAACAGGCATTCTTCCTATCTCTAAAATCGCATTGGGATCAGCTCAGAAGCTGGCTTCTTTTTTCTCCAAAGGATTCCGAAACACCAGAGCCGAGCGCAGTCCCCCAAGAACTGGCAGCACGCAAATCCGTATCAGGCGTTTATCTCACTCTGCAAAATCAGTATAGACAATCAGGGCAACAAAAAGACCTTGAAGCCTGTTATTACGATTTTAAGGAATACGAACGCCGGGCAGACCACAGGGACGGGGATTGGATCGGATATAGCCTGAATACATTATTGTGGCTATCGAGCGGATATTTTACGAAACCGGGTAGAGTGATTGGCTCTGGTATATGCGTGATCTTCCTCTTTGCACTTTTATTTTCCCAAAAAGGAGCGATTCAAAACCGAGATCGAGATGCGTCAGCCACTCGTTTCGGGCATTACCTTCTCGATGGGATTACCCTTAGTATCCAGGCATTCACACACATAAGATATCACCAACCATCAAATAACCATCTGAAGATAAGAACCGCGAATATTCCTTTTTTTACATTTCAGAGATTAGTGTTCTTAGAAGGCATACTGGGATGGGCATTCTTTGCCCTCCTGCTACTCACAGTTGTAAAGTTTTGATTTATCTCACAGATTGATACAGGAGGATGACCATGCAACACCAGAACTGGAAATGCCTGAAATGCAACCACACAGAATTTGAAACCGATGAATTTCGAGCAACGGGAGGGGGGCTATCGAGATTCTTTGATGTTCAGAACAAAAAATTCACAACCGTAACATGCTCGCGATGCTACTACACAGAAATCTATCGGGCCGACTCCTCAACCATAGACAACGTATTCGACTTTTTCACGGGCTAAGTGAAATGACTCATTTGCAGTTTGTTTTCCCGTGTTTCTATCGAAAATTTAAATCCTAATCCATGTAGAATTTTGCCCATCGTGTTGAGTTGCGGATTTCCATTCTCAGAAAGGGCTTTATAAAGTCCCTCACGGGTCAGGCTAACGCGCTCGGCTAACTTAGACATGCCACCTTGTGCCTCTGCTACATCTCTCACCGCCAGTAAAAACGCCTCTATATCTCCATTTTGCTCATAATCCTCAAGAGCAACGGAAAGATATATCTTCGCGTCCTCTGGATCGCGTAGCTGCTCAATGTGATAGTCTTTGAAATCTCTATATTTACTCATTTTCTGACTCCCTTGAATTATGTTCTCTAACACACAAACCCGATGGATAACCGGTCCACCGGGCTTTTGCGTATAGTTTGAGGAATGTGCATAATTCATATATATAATCGCGTCACGCATCCAACACTTGCTGAAATGCCTCAAGGCTGGACACTTGGATCGCCGCGCGGTGCAACTGCTTGAGGCGTTGCACATCGTTGATAGTGGCAATGCGAGCAGATAGGGGGTCTGATTCATCCAGATCAAATCGAATTTCCAACACGTCGAGAAGATTTTCAATAGCGCGTTCTCTAACCCCTTGCTCAATACCTTGTTGCCTAATGTATTGTGCAAACGATGACTCGCTCATAATCGCGTCCAAGAGACCCTCCTGTGATAGGTACGACTGATTGAGCCTGACGCGTAATCCAACCCACTCAAGATCACCAAACCACCCAAAATGTCAATCTTTATTGAAGCATCCAGCGGCAGAGCATTGGTCGCGTGAATACACGCACGCAACCACTCCTCTGAATCGGTTTCCCGCGCTGTGCTTAATGGCTTTTTTAAGAGGAACTATATACTTAGCTGACATTGCTACATCAAAATTTGGGGACTAATTAAACTATGATTAAAGGATTAGTAGATGGAGTGTTGAATATCACGGGGGAAGAGAAGTCAATAGAGTCAATAGAACTCCATAAAGACTATCTTTTCGTCAAGACATTCAATTGGAAAGATAAAGAAGGTAATGAGTATATTGGTACTATGGCGAAAGTCGATTGTTCTGAGAAAGTACAATCCCGCCTTGTTGAGGTATTGACCTTAGAGAAGAAACTTTCAAGAATGTACAAAGAACTCTTGTGAGGGTTTAACCCCTGCGTTTCTTAACCAGCCGAGCTCGCTTCTTGACCTGCTTTAACCATATATCAGGGTTTTTACCCCAATAAGCGGATACTTTATTGATGTATTCTAAATCACTCGTTGTTATACCGCAGTCTCCACAAACCCAAACAAATGACATTGGGGGTTTGTGAAAACGACTCGTGACCCTTACACTACCGTTTATAGGTTCGAGGTCTGTATGGGTACAGAGTTCTTCTATTCGCTCTTTGATTCTTTTGTCTTTGTATTCCCGCCACTTGACATAATCGAATTTGATAGCGAATTTGACGATAGCGATTATTGCTAAGGTGGTTACGATAATGAGTGATAGAATTTCTACGAATGTCATAAATCTTTCTCCGTGGTTGGTTAAAATAAGGCGGCCTCGAAAACCTCTTGACGAGGCCACCTCTACTACATACCCGTCTTCTTTATCGTCTCTTGACGATCACGGTGTTTCCGCTGTTCGGGTGTCATAAGCATCACCACCTTTCAAGTTATTAGCATTGTCAACGCCTAAAACTCTTAAAGCGTTGACAATGCTAAAGCATTGTGCTAACTTTACAAGGTGTAACAAAATGTCATAACCTTGTTACACCTTGTCACACCTTGTAACCATAAACTGGAGTTACCCCGCTTCGGTGGAGTATTTAGGGTTTGTGTTCCCAGCGTGTGATTGATGCAGTTTTTCATAAGCTATCGGCGCATGATAGGCGATGGAAGAATGCCTGCGATGCGGATTATACCATCCTTCAATGTAAG
>JAJDYX010000053.1 GCA_022824945.1 Candidatus Latescibacterota bacterium | reverse complement strand
AGGCTTGTCAACGTCTGATCGGCGCGCTGTGTATGGAGTGGTCTGAAGAGTGGATCACCGGCAGACGCTATCTGGACATGAGGTATTTGAAACAAAATCTCTGACCCCTATTTCACGGAGCTACATTTTTACAGAACTTTTTGGACTTGACCCCTCAGCGCGATAATCAGATAATTTCTAAACACGATAACTCTCCCCCGTTATAAGTAAAACGAACTAAAAACTATTAACCCATTAGACACTCCTGGTAAATAATGGGGTGGAAACTTTCTACCCCAAAAAGTAGCAATTTCTGTGCCAAAATCCTCTTCTCTATGTTTTACAAGTATTTATGAAAATTTTTGACAGGAGCGCAGTTTAATAAGTGTCCGATTTCGATACAGTGGTGTCCGAAAATGAACACCTAAAATAAAAACAGGCACATTGTTTTTATTTCTATGTGCCTGCTGTATTAAAGGATCGGAGGGCGAGTTGTTGGGGGCAAGGAAGGACAAATTTTCTGGTGAATGGATACTACATAGATACTCAAAAATTTAAGAGTAGATACCGGAGTATCTACTCTTAAGCCCTGCTCCCGAAGCAACAGGGGGGATTATGTGTAATGTATAAAATACAGGACATCTGAATCAAGTTTTTTATTTCATTTTGTTCTCGATATTGTCTGGAGTACTACGTCATGGTGTGGCTACATTAGTAATAAAGAAAAGACACTGGATTGCGGCTCAAAACCATGCCGCAATGACGCAGACACAACGTCAGTAATGACGATGGATAAAGAAGAAAAGACACTGGATTGCGGCTCAAAACCATGCCGCAATGACGCAGGCACAACGTCAGTAATGACGATGGATTATGACGATTGTCAAATCACCAACTTCTTCATCTCGTGTTTCTTAGCAAAATACACATTATTTCCCATCACGGGACCGGGAATTTGGAAAGCGCCTTCTTCCTCGTACAGAAGCGTAATAGCACGGTGGGCTGGATCGAACGCATAAAAAGACGCCGTAGTAAAACCGTATAGCTTCCCATCTGGTCCATTCTGAAGCCCCAGATCCAGGGGACGGCCATCTAAGGAAATCGCATAGAGAAAAGTCCGCGAAACCGGATCAAACGCAAACAGAACAGGACCCTCATCGCCCAGAGCCGTACCGTACAGCACACCATCCTCACCGACAACAAGCGCATTAATCGCCGAGATCCGCCTATCAAGCGTCCCCTCCCACGCCTTCTCCTCCCGCTCATAATCCCACAAAAACAGCACCGCCTGTGAAACTCGCGGACGGGTACCAGACCCACCGTTAATCGTCGTCCCCACCGCGAGCAAGTCCTGGCGAGACAGCCATGCCAGCGACCAGCAACTCGCCTCCCCAGCAATATCGCGATAAGACCCAAACGCCTCCGTACCCGGATCAAACCACGACAACGGACCACCCCACAAACCGTAATCCGGAACAGAAGCGATCCACACCCGCCCCATCGGACCCGTCACCATCGCACGGGGACGATAAGACACCTCATCCACACGCCCCAAATCGCGCGGATTGCTATCAGCCTCCAACCCAAAATGATACGGACGCGAAGGATCATACACCGACAGCCTGGCACCGGGATAAGAACAAATATAGAGCTTCCCATCCAAATTCCCCATCGAATACGCCTCCCCAGTCGCCGTGGAACAAACCCCCAGATCCGTCATCGCGCCCGAAGAAGGCACATACCGAAACAAATGCAACGGCAAAATACTCGACCCATAAATATTCTCATCCGGACCGCGATGCAGCAAAAACAACTCACTCCCCGCCGACTCATACACAATGGGCAATTGCCTCGTCGCACCCGTCTCAGGATGTGTAATACCAACCACCCGATACATCTGCGTATCCCGATCCGAAAAATCAACAAACGCGCCATCGGACATCGTCGGCAACGGTTCAGGCTCGGGAAGCGTCTCCACCCGAACCGCCTCAAACCCTTCCAGACGAAAATTGCCCTCAGACGACTGAATATAAAGCGTTCCATCAGACGCCCGCATCAACGACGACGCCCCACCATCCTCCTTCGACACAACCGGGCCTACCGCCTGACGAATACCCGTCTTCGGATCCAACACCACCACATGGGGCCGCGTCATCTTAATATCGCATGCAATCGTCCCATCGGGCGCACACATCGGATAACAATACATATCCGTCTCATCCATCCGCCCATACCGCACAAACTCACCCGTCTTCGGATCATAACTCGTCAGTCCCGCCGAACCATAACACCCGATCCACAGCACCCCCTGGGCATCCTCATCAATACGGCACGGAAACGTATCGTCCGGCAGATTAATCGCCCCCAAATTATCCAATCGCCCCGCCTTTGGATCATAGCAAAACAAACACCCCGCGTACGCCGCTCCAATATAAATCACACCACTTCGACTCAACAGCGTCGCCGTCGGATAATGCGCTGAAGGCACCGTCGCCGTCACCTGATCCGTATCACCCGTAACCGGATCAATCTTCACCACCATAAAGCCATCTGCCTGCTGACCCATCACAGCCACCAGACAATCGCGATCCTCCGCGTCCAGCGTCGGAAAAATACGCACCCAATTCACACTGCGGATCGGCACGCCAAGAGTCTGAACAGAAGACACGACACACCCCCAAAAAAATGGGATGACCCGTTATTGGATCATCCCACAGCAATCAAAACTGATATTCCCGCTTCGTCCTTTTCGGTTGACCGGGAGTCGGCAAAGACTGCGGATTCGAAGTATGTATGTGACACGGATGTTTGGGTTCAGTACCCGGCTTAAACACCTCGGTATAGCGCTTAGAACAATAAATAGACGCCACCTCATAAGTCTCCCCACAAACCTCCACCTTTGGAATATCCTCCGGCAACACAAAATCTTCAACCGGCAGCTGGAGCATCGTGTGCGCGCGCCACATAAACTCTGCCCAAATCGGCAACGCCACAGCCGCGCCCGACATTCGGCTCCCCATCGACACCTTGGAATCAAACCCCACCCAAACCCCACACACAATCTGTGGCGTAAACCCGATAAACCACGCATCGGCATACTCCTGTGTCGTACCCGTCTTCCCCGCGGCGGGACGACGAAATCCATAAGCCGTACGCGCACTTCGCCCCGTACCCGTCAAAACCGCGTAATTTTCACCCGCCCGCATATCCAGAATCGACTGCATCAGATTCACAGTCACAGCCGCAGTCTCCTCACTCAACACAACCTGTTCGCGCCCCTGCACATTTTCCTCGAGCACATTCCCATTCTTATCCTCAATCTTCAAAATCGACATCGGCGTCACGCGAATACCCTTATTCGCCAGCGTCCCATAAGCCGACGCCAATTCCAACAACTTGACCTCACTCGTCCCCATCCCCAAAGACAAAACCGGTTGAATCTGCGAATCAATACCCATCTTCATCGCGTAATCCACCGCCGTCTTCGGTCCCACCGCTTGCAACACCTGAGTCGTCACCACATTGCGAGAACCGGCAAGCCCCTCGCGCATCGTCATCCACCCCAAAAATTTTCGGTCGTAATTCTCCGGCTGCCAATACGTCCCGTCATACATCTTGACCGACACAGCCGTATCGGGCAACCGCCACGTCGGCGTATGGCCCTTATCAACCGCAGCCGTATAAATAAAAGGCTTAAAAGCAGACCCCGGCTGACGCATAGCCTGCGTTGCGCGATTGAACTTACTCTCTTCAAAATTGCGCCCGCCCACCATCGCCAAAACATGTCCCGTATGCGGATCCAGCGCCACCAGCGCCCCCTGCAACACCAGATTGGCCAGCGTATCCTGATGCGTCTTAATCTTCGCAAAAAATGCCGCTCCCGGGGGATCGCGCTTCCAATTGGCAGCCACGCGATCTTTCAGTCCCATCAATTTTTTCGACACCACATCTTCTGCGATCTCCTGCAACCGACTATCCAGCGTCGTAGTAACAGTCGCGCCATCGTAAAGCACACTCAGCCCATAGGTATATTCCAAATACTTGCGGATATCCTCTGTAAAATAAGGCGCCTCTCCCGCCTCCTCGCGATTCTCCTTCAAAACAACCGGACGCTGAGCAATCGAATCGTATCCCGCCGCTGTAATCTTACCCGACGCCCGCAAATTGTACAACACCACATTATTGCGTCTATCCAGCGAGCGATCGGGATGGTAAATCGGCGAATAGGGCATCGGTCCCTTCAAAAGCCCGACCAACAACGCACCCTCCTCCAGCGTCAAACTTTCGACATTCTTTCCAAAAAAACGACGTGCAGCAGTCTGAATACCATAAGCACTATTGCCAAAATACATCTGATTAAAATACATCGTAATAATTTCGCGCTTGGTATAGGTGCGCTCCAAAAGCACGGCAGTCATCTGCTCCTGAATTTTGCGCGTCCACGTTGGATCCAGCGTCAGAAAAATATTGCGCGCCAGTTGTTGCGTCAGCGTACTGGCACCGTGTCCCTTTAAGGTACCCGACGTATAAACATTGCGGAACACCACGCGGATAATATCGGGAACACTCACACCCCAGTGCCCCCAAAAACGCTGATCTTCTGTGACAATCAGAGCGTCTATCACAGTACTCGGCAATTGCTCAAACGCGATGGGATCGCGCCTCTGCACCCAGAACTTCTTCAACTCCACCCCATCTCGAGAAAAAATATTAGTCGTCTGCGCGGGATCCACATCCTCTAACTTATCAAAAGACGGCAAACCATCTTTGTACCCATAAATCACCGCAACAGCAATGGTCAAATACCCCACCGCACAAATCGCACAATAGATCACCATACGGGAAAGATGGGGCCTTATCCCATAGATATAAGGTTTTATACGATCAATATAAGGTTTTATCCTATCCATCCTGATCTAATCCGGGTAAAGCCACGGCACGCGGCTAATGAGATAATCGCGTTGTTCCTCCATCATCACCTCAATCACAGTAGGACCTTCCAAACCCAGCGTATCCGCAAAAACCGCTTCAAAACGGTCTGGATCATCCACGCGAATACCCCTTGCACCCAGAGACCGCGCCAGATCTGCAAGACGAGGCGTCTTCATATCCGTATCGATCACCCGGCCATCAAAAGCCCTGGCCTGAGCACCGCGAATCGCCGAAAGACTGCCATCATTGGAAACAACCGAAACCGTCCCAACACCGTGTTCGGCCGCAGTAGCGAGTTCGCTCGCCGTCATCTGAAATCCGCCATCGCCACAAAACGCGACAACCTGCTGATCCGGACAGGCGAGCTTTGCGCCAATAGCTGCAGGAACTGCAAAACCCAGCGTAACCGAATGACTGGGATAGAGAAACGTACGCGGAATAGTAATCGGATACTCATCAAACGCGCGATACCCAATAGACGTAACATCCACCACAATAATCGTATCCTCTGGAAGCGACTTGCGCGTAACGCCCATAATGGGCACCGGCGCGCGATTGGACGCGGCCCTGGCCCGCGTGCGATCGACAAAATCGCCCCAATCCGCAGTATAACCAGCCGCCACCTCGGCGAGATGGGGAATCGACAGCGCCAGATCGCCCGCAGCACCCGCCTCAATCGGATACTCGCGCCCAAGCTCTCGCGGATCGGGATCGAGTTGAACCTTGCGCTCCGGCAACGGGAGCGACCAACTCCGCGTATCGATCTGCGTAAAGCGACAGCCAATACCGAGCAGCAAATCCGCACTGCCGAGAACAGTCTTACCCGCCTGCGCCGAACAATGCCCCACAGTCAGAGAATGACCATCTGGCACAACCCCCTTCCCCAAACGGGAATAAACAACCGGAATATTGAGACCCTCTGCAAGAGAACAAAGTGCATCGGTAGCATTGGCGTGAATAACCGCACTACCCGCCAGAATGGCCGGGCGTTTAGCCGTGCGAAGCGCCCGAGCCACGCGGTCAATATCCGCGCCATCGGGACACAGGCGATCCCCTTTAACCACAGGTGGAATATCCGCCATACCCTCCTCTGCGGCCACATCAGTCGGCAATTCAATAACCGCAGGACCGGGACGCGGGGCACGCAAAGCCTTGAATGCACCCACGACCGCATCGGGAATTTCACCAACAGACCTGGGACGCGCAAAAAAGTGCGTAATCGACTTAAAAAAAGTCTCCTGATCCAAACCGTGAAAACACTTGGCGCGATCCCGCCCGTCAAAAGCCACCTCTGTACCCCCGGTAATCAACAGCACGGGAACGCAATCCGTATGGGCATCCACCAGACCCGTAGAAGCATTTGTCGAACCTGGACCCGGAACAGTAAGCGCGACACCAACGCGCCCAGACGCACGCGCATACCCATTCGCAATCAGAGTCGCGCCCTGTTCGTGGCGGATGAGCAAATGGCGAATCCCGCCAGCGCGCAGCACCGCATCGTACAGATGAATATTCTGATTCCCAGGCATACCCGTAAGCGTATCAACACCCTGCGCTTTCAGACTTTGAATAAGAACATCAGCACCGGTCATAAAAAATTCCTTTCAACACACAAAAAGATCGAAATATTCTGCAGCAGTCTTATCCCAGGTAAACTCAGAACGCACATAATCGCGGGCTTCGCGTTCTATTCCCTCGCGCTCTGATGCGGACAACTCAAAAAATGCGTGAATCTGATCGACAAACGCCTGATAATCATTTGGCGGAATCAGATAACCGCCCTTACTAACACTCTCTGTAAGCGCATCCACAGCAAAAGCAACAACGGGCGTAGCATCGTACATACATTCGAGAGGCGCGATACCAAATCCCTCCACATCGTTGGGATAGGACACATTGGGCATAATAAAAAGATCGGCTTCGCCTCTGATAAAACCCAATTCTTCATCGCTTAGATAAAGTAACAACACCCGATCTCGAAGACTGTTTTCTTCCCAAATCTCGCGAATGCGCTCGGCATCTGGCCCAGAACCGCTAACGATCAGTTTGATATCTCGATTGAGCAAAGGCACGCCGCACGCCAAAAATTTGGCCACGCCTTTCCGGGGCACTTGCCTGCCGAAATTTAGAAGAATTTTGTCCCGCCCAAATTGAATACCGTATTTGGCCTCAAATCGCGCCTTGAGTGTCTCGCGCCGCCCTTCAGGAGTACTCGGTGGATCAATCCCATTATAGACAATATCAATCTTTTCAGCAGGCACGCCCCCCTCAATAGTAATCGCCCTGGTAATTTGACTAACGACAGCCACCCTGTCACAAAACGAAACACCACAACGCATCATGCGGCTAAATATCGGATTGGAATACGTCATTTCCAAACCGTGAATCGTCACCACAAAACGCATGCGCGTAAACAGCCTCAAAAATGGCGCAATAGAACAAATCACACCATCGCTAAAATAAATTGCATCCACCCGCCTGAAAATAATAGAAAAAAAAGAAATAAAAAACGCATAAGGCACAAACCAGATAAGATGCAAAAGCGAGTCTCTACCCAATGCGACCAGTCTTACCGAGCACATCTCAACCAGGCGATCATAGAGATTATAACAAAACGTCTCCACACCACCTATGCTGGGCGGGTAGCGACGCGTGAGAAAAAGGATGCGGAAATTGGACATGGCGAATCTGCCATAGCAGTTGGGTGGTGGGGCGGGGTTCGTCTATTCGTCTATTCGCGCAAGATCCGCCTGCTCGTTGCGCTGAACGAGTTCCCCCTCCGCCCGCTCTCGGTCCGATGCGCTTTCAAGCGGAATAACAGTCGCGCCGGGACAGGGCCTGGGATACAAAATGCGACTGGCGCCAGCCTGCTTCATAGCCTCGACAACCGGTTTTGTGTCACACGCAAGCGCGATAATCGTGCCGCCACCCCCTGCGCCAGCGAGCTTTGCGCCCAGTGCGCCACCGTCTAATGCAGCCTGAATCAGCCGTTCATTTTCCGGTCCCGATCCGCCCAGATCGCGCTGAATCTCGTGATTCTCAATCATAAGCGCGCCCAAATGTTTCCAATCTTTGGCAAGAATCGCGCGTTTGCCCATACGCGCCAGATGGGCAATCCGCAAATAGCAACGCCTGACCTCTCGATCGCCCTCCAACCACCGCTCTCGAATCGGCAGATGAACTGTACCCGACGAGCGCTGGACACCCGTATGCCCCAACACAAAGGGATAATCCTCAATGTATTCGTGGAGCGGTTCAACAGTCGCATAAGGTTCATCGCCAAATGCGCGGTAAAACTGCTTGCCATTGAAATCCATATAATTCAAACCGCCAAACATGCACATATACGCATCTTGATACCCGCATAAAGCCATATAGTTCAATTCAATATGTCGCGCCATCTCAGCGCAAAAAAACGGATGCTCATCGCGTCCCAAAAATGCAAAAATCGCGTTGAGAATAGACACGCTCATAGCCGACGAACTGGAAAGCCCGGCCGCAAAAGGTATATTGCAGGCCCAGCGCAGAGAAAACTTCGCGCTACCGAGATCCAAAAAATGGACAATAGCCCTGGCCACATCAAAATAGCCGCCATCCGGATACAGATCTTCGGGGCGATGTACTTCAAAGCGCTGCCCGGCAACCTCAAAACTGAGCACATCGGAAGGCTCAATCAGAACCGCGGCGCGTTCTCGCGTCGAACACGAAATAACACTACCGCCGTACATATCGGTGGGATTTCCAATAATGCCACAGCGCCCTGGGGCAGTGGAAAGAAACGCATGGGTCATTAGAATTGTCTCAAGCGCTTTTGCAGGTACTGGCGGATAAGGTACCCATAGCGCTGATCAAAGAGCGTAAAATCAATGAAAGATTTAAAATACGATTCAAAATCGCCGATATCATAGCGCAATTCTTCGGGATACAACTTGATACAGCGAACAGAGTGTCCCATTTTGATAAGCGTCGAAATCGCATCGGTAAGCTCGAGCTTGCCCCTGTAACTGGGAGATGTGCGCTTGAGAGCCGTAAAAATTTCGGGATTAAAAATATAACGCGCGGCCACGCCGAGATTGCTCGGTGCATTTTCCGGTGCGGGCTTCTCCACAATATGTGCGATTTCAAAATCGTCTTCAGACTCGCCGTTCACAGGCTCGACAATACCATACTGGTTTTCTTCGCCCTGGGGCACTTCGACAACCGCAATAGTACAACTGGACCCATTTTCTCGGTGCGATTTGATCATCCGCCGCACGAGACCCGCATGATTGCCCGACTTTATAATCGTATCGCCAAACGCAACCACAAAAGGCTCGCCTGCAACAAAATCCTCAGCCCTGCTAATGGCATCCCCTATACCCCCGGGCGTAATATGCCCGGCGGGAATAATTTGTCGCGTATAAAAAAATTTAACGCCTTCTCTTTCATAATCAAGCTCATCAAGTGTGTGATCGCTCTCCGAAAGATAATTCTGCAATTCCGGATCCCTATCAAAGTGATCTTCTATCGTGCGCTTGTCCTTTCCCGTTACAAAGAGTATCTTCTTTAACCCTTGCTCAACCACCTCTTCAACCACATACTGAACCACGGGTTTTCGCCCCACGGGCAACATCTCCTTGGGCTGAGACTTGGTGGCGGGCAACAGACTCGTGCCCAATCCAGCAACCGGAATAACGACTTTTTCAATCTCCATAGCGCGATGTTCCTCCAAATGCCAAACGCTTGACAGGGGGCAATTTGTCCCTTAGAATATCAATCAAAATAACGGTAGAGCCTTGTAGAACGCAAGGTAAAAGCAGAGAACTTATCATGTTAAACAAACAAATAACAGATACCCGCGCGTGGACTGCTGAGACAATTGATGCGTCTTCTGAATGGTATTACCCTCTATCCGAACGCTATTTATCCACATTGGACGGCAACGTACAAAAACATGCGGGTGCGATCTCTGATCTCCGCATTTCCGATACCATCGCCTGTGCGCCGTGTCTCCAGCCCGTTCTGGACGCATTGCACACCGGACGCGGATTTGCCATCATCGAGCGCTTGCCCATAGAACATTACACACGGGACCAGGCGCGAGCCGCATATTGGATGATCGGGCAGAGTTTGGGCGTACCCTTTGAACAAAATATCGAAGGCACGCTACTCTACGACGTGCGGGACACCGGGCGAGATGTGAAATCGGGCGCGCGTTTTTCTGTAACCAACGCAGAAAGCTCGTTTCACACAGATGGCGCATTCGGAACGCAAGTACCCGAAATAGTCGGCCTGTTATGCATCAAAACCGCGCGGTCGGGTGGGCGCAGTCAATTGATCAGTGCCTGTGCAGTACACAATATATTACACCAGCAAGCGCCCGATGTTCTAAACGCCCTCTACTCATCTTTCTATTTTGATCGACGGGGACAATATCTCCCAGACGAAGCACCAATAACAAAAACACCCATTTTTTCCTGGGATAAACAAACACTAATGATGCGCTACCTGCATTATTATATTCAGGTGGGCCATCGAGAAGCAGATGTGCCACTCACGCCAGAACAAGAGCGCGCACTACAAGCCGTTGAAGACATATTAAAGCGTCCCGAAATGTGCGTGGAATTTAATCTCACCCCTGGACAAATGCTATTTACCAACAACAAATGGATCCTGCACAATCGAACGGCATTTGAAGACCATCCAGACCCGGACCAAAGACGGCATTACGTGCGACTGTGGTTGATGCAAAAGGACAACGTTGATGGCTGAATTGAGAACCGCGATTGAAGACCGCAAAAGCCGGTGGCAGATCAGTCTGTTATTGGGCGAACAGGCTGTCAGTGGTCTCGGTGTGGTAAAAAAACACATGCAAATCGATTCTGCTGTTGTGAAAATGGGTGGCATTGCCGGTGTATGGACGGATATCAATCATCGCCGGAAAGGATATGCCAGTCAGGCCATGTGGGAATCGATTGCACTGATGGAGCGCCAGAACTGCGACATGAGCATTTTGTTTGGCATTGACGATTTTTACCATCGATATGGGTATGCCGTGGTATTTGCCGATCAGTCTATGTGGTTGAAAACATCGCAATTATTGTCGCTGAACGGCCCTTTGAAAGCGCGGAAAGGGCGCGGGGCTGATCACGAGGCAATGCGCCGATTGTACAAAAATTACAATGCCGCGCGCTCAGGCATGGACGCACGTCAAAAGAACTGGAAGCCGAGATGGTATATGCCAAATCTGGGCAAAGATACGATTCGCCGTGCGGGAAAATTTCTGGTGGTGTATGACGCTCGGGACCGGGTGCGTGGATATGCGGTTTACGACATACAGGCGGGGCGCACTGTGGTAACAGAAGTGTGCGGAAAGGACCGCGAAGCACTTGCCTCAGTTGGGAAGACCATCGCAAGACGAGCAAAACGTGCAGGCGCTGAAGAAGTACTCTTTCATCTGCCTTGCGATGATCCATTTATCTCGCTGTGCATACCCCTGGGATGTTCGTGTTTGATCGCGTATCCGTTTAATCAAAGCGCAATGGGACGCATTATCCATCTGAATCGTCTGATGAAAAAATTGCTGCCCGTATTCCAAAAACGATGGGCGCACTCAGAATTGAATTGGACAGGTGAATTTGCCATTGAAACAGACATTGGGCGCGTGGGCTTCGAGATTTCCGGGTCGGATATTATCATGGCCGATGTTGGCGGTCGTGCCCAGGTGTCAATGCCTCAAATGGCTTTGACCCAACTGGTAATGGGGTATCGACAGGTGGTAGAAATTGCTTATAATGATGAAATAAAAATACCCAGACAACTGCTACCTGTGCTGGATATCCTGTTTCCCAAAGACAATCCGTATATGTGGTGGACAGATCGATTTTAGTAAGAAAGGAGATAATAATGTCAACCTTCACAGTTGGCCTACTCAGCCCCGGAGACATGGGCCATGTCGTCGGACAAGTAGCAATCGCCTCTGGTGCTCGGGTAATAACCTGCCTGAATGGCCGCAGTGAGCGCACGCGCAAACTCGCAGAAATAGCGGGAATCGGAGACGTACCCACATATTCCGATCTCGTGCGCGAAGCTTCACTCGTAATATGTATCCTCGTACCCGCAGCAGCAGAATCGGTAGCCGCTCGCGTGGCTGACGCCCTGAAAGAAACGAATGAACAAATTGTATATACCGACTGCAACGCAATAGCCCCGGCAACAACCGTACGCATTGGTAAAACAATTGAAAACGCGGGCAGTGTATTTGTCGATGCGGGTATTATCGGCGGACCGCCGCGCCAGCCTGGAGGCACGCGGTTTTACTGTTCTGGCCCAGACACATCGGGCTTTGAAAAATTGAACAATTACGGGCTGGACGTGCGAAAAGTAGGCGATGAAATCGGGCAGGCATCGGGCTTGAAAATGTGCTATGCCGCACAGACCAAAGGCACGACCGCGCTACAAACGGAACTACTCATCGCCGCGCGGCGCATGGGCCTGTACGAAGGATTGATCGCGGAGTGGGAAATGAGCCAGAAAGACCGGTTGGCGGGCATGGAGCGAGGCTTGCCGGGAATGCCGACCAAAGCAAAGCGGTGGATAGGCGAAATGGAGGAAATTGCCAAAACCTTCGGCGATTTGGGACTCACGCCAAAAATATACGAAGGCGCCGCAGACATGTACCGACTCGTCAGCGAAACACCACTCGCAGACGAAGCACCTGAAACGCGAGATAAAAGCCGAACACTCGCGCAGGTCATCGATATCTTTGCCGAGCAAACGAAAAGGAAATAGATATATTTTGATCGTACGATGCGGAGGAAATTATGAAATTAAAAATAGATGAAGAAGCTGACGCTCTTCACCTTCAACTGGTAAATATTCCTGTTGAGGAGTCAGAGGAGGTTGCGCCTGGTGTCATCATCGACTACGATGCATCTGACCAGGTCGTAGGTCTTGAAATTTTGTATCTCTCCAAGAGAGAACAACCGATCAATCTTATGGATTTTCAATTTGAGACACGCCCCAAAAAGTTAGCACGTTAAGGTATATATCAAATGTAGAAGGGGATTTTATTTTTTATTTATTTTTTATAAACATATGCCCAATGGCAAATTGACTTTTCGATGGTGACAAGCTATATTACGCGGTCATAATAAATACGTGGGACTTTAGATTGAGGAGATGTAAGTGAAAGCAGCGCAAATCGTCGCACCCAGACGCATTGTGGTCGTCGAAACAGACGAACCACAACTCATGGGTGCCGGGCAAGTAAAAATTCAACTCGAACGAGCGTGTCTTTGCGGTTCAGACGTGCCATTATGGGATTACGATCACAATGAACTGGCAGAAAGAGCGCGACTCAATCCGCGCAAAGCAAAACGCGCACCATTTGTCGATTATGTCAACGGAGATCCGTATCCCCTGCATATTGGCCTCTCGATTCACGAATGCCTGGGCACAGTCGTTGAATCGACATCTGACCAATTTCAAACCGGCGATTTTGTCCTTGCACTACCCGATGCACAAAGGGGACTGTGCGAATATATCTGCGCCCCCGACAGCCGGACCATTCCACTCCCCAAAGGAGTTGTACCCGACGAGCAAATTCTGATGACACAACCCCTGGGCACAGTCGTATGGGCGTGTCAAAAACTCGGCAACATCGTCGATAGTGATGTGGCAATTGTCGGCCAAGGTCCTATGGGATTGATGTTCACGCGCATGCTGGCCAATCTGGGCGCGCGAACCGTAATTGGACTCGACAAATTGGATTACCGCTTACACACCGCAAAAAAAATGCACGCAACCCACACCGTCAACGTCGAGCAAGACGATCCCGTGGAAGCCATCCGCGAGATCACAAACGGCAAAATGGCGGACCTGGTAGTCGAAGCAGTCGGCCACCAGAAAAAAACACTCAATTCGTGCATGAAACTCGTGCGCCACATGGGCACCCTACTGTGCTTTGGCGTACCCGACGATGCGTATTACCCATTTGCATATCCCGAATTTTTCAGATTAAATCTCAACCTGATCTCCACAGTCGGTCCCAATGTGGTGCCTAACTTTTCCCTTGCCCGAGACCTGATCGCACAAGGACGTGTTGACGTGGCACCTCTGGTAACACATGTATTGCCCTTCGAAGAGATTCAGCACGGGTATGAGTTATTTACCGATCGCCTTGACGGGGCCATTAAAGTGGTTATCGATTACAACTCGCTGCGAACCTGACCAGTGGGACAACTTTGACAAACACAACAGGAGGTTTTTGCCTGTGGCAGCAATGTTTGAATACGGTGCAGTAGTTGGACAACCCGAATCCGATTCTGCCGCTGTAAGCATATTGAGAAAGGGTGGTAATGCCGTCGATGCCGCTGTTACAGCGGCATTTCTCGCCTGTGTTCTATCACCTAAATCGTGCGGAATCGGAGGTTATGGCGGCGCGATGACCGCCTATATTGGTGGCGAAGTCGTCTGTGTTGACTTTAATACAGTCGCACCTAAAGAGGCCCATGACAGGATGTTTCGCGTGACGCGCTCCGATGGGCGATTTGGTTCTGCTGTCAGCGGTTATGCCAATTCAATCGGTTATAAGGCCATCTCCGTTCCCGGCGTACTGTCGGGTCTGGCTCTGGCTCTGGAAAAATTCGGCAAGATGCCACTATCCGAAGTACTCGCACCCGCTATTCGCGCCTGTGAACGCGGGTTTCGGGTATCTGCAAACTACGCTGCGGGCGTTGCCCGAAGCGAAGCGCGCATTCGCGAGTTCCCAGAAACAACCCGCTTATTGATGATCAACGGCGAAGTGCCCAAAAGCGGCGACCGTGCACAAAACGCCTATTTGGGCAGAATGCTCAGTCAGGTTGCGGACAAAGGGGTGCGTGAATTTTATGAAGGACGCATCGCAGAGCGCATTGTCAAACACATTCAGGATAATGGTGGGATTTTATCGCGAGATGATCTGGCAAATTACGAAGCTCAGATCGTTGACCCTGTACAAACGGCTTGCATGGAATACGATGTGTACAGCTCGCCCCTTTGCAGTGCTGGATTGAGCCTGGCACAAATGTGTGCCATAGCTGACGAAGCCGAATTAGACCTCTACGCGCGAGACTCCGCCCGGTTGGCCCATGGCATGGTCGAAATCATTCGCGCAGCCTGGATGGACCGATACCGGCATTTTGGCGATCCAAAGCAAATACATGTAGATACAGACATGCTGATATCGGATATCAATATCGGTGCAAATGCCAAAGAAATTGCTACATATATTGCCGAAGGAAAACGCGGTCAATCGCTGTTGCGGCCATTTTATGCGGGTGGTACGACGCATATTTGCACAATAGACGCGCAAAGCAACATGGTCGCCCTGACCCTCACACACGGACCGGGCTATGGGTCTTTGGTGACAATTCCTCGCATGGGCTTGTTGATGAATGCGGGCATGTCGCGGTTTGACCCCGGTTCGGGCTTAAAAAACTCAATCGCCCCCGGCAGAGCACCCATCATGAACATGGCCCCAACCATTGTGTTGCAAGATGGCGAACCCGTCCTGACTGTGGGCGCATCTGGAGGCACGCGCATCCCATCGTCTGTCTTTCAGGTTTTGGCGCGAAGGCTGGTACTCGACGAAGACCCCGAATGGTCAATCGCAGCCCCTCGAGTCCACTCAGAGGGCAATGAATGGGTAAGCATAGAAGACGAGTTCGGCGAGGCCGCACCAGATTATCTGGATTCAGTCGGATACAAAATAAACAAAAAGGGCGCGGCGGCCGCCAGTGTTCGGATGATTGAGATCGTTGAAGAAGGATTGCTGGCCATGTACGATCCGCGCATGAAGGCGCGAGAAAAAGGGTATTAGAGCGGTCAGCCTAAAGGCAGGTAAGAGGTTAGAGGACCGCCCTACCCCCTCTCACGTCTCACCTTTTAACTGGAGATAAATCACATGGAGAGATATCCTTTTGGCAGCGGGCGTCCTGATCCGTCATCGTTTCCCAAGCGGGAATTGGCCGAAGCCGCCATGCGTATCTTGCCCGAAATGGGTAATGAACTGGCACTTTATCCCGGCACATTGGGATATCAACCGATGCGACAGGTCATGGCCGATCGCTTGTTGCGACGCGAAGGAATCGCCCCTCCCGTAGAAGAAATTGCATTGACCAATGGCTCAATGCAGCCCGTGACCTTGATGGCACAGATGTTTATCAATCAACCCGGTGACGGGGTGGTGATGGAGGAATTTTGCTATTCCGGCACAATTGGCGCGTATAACAAAGAAGGCGCAGAATTGGTGAGCATTCCCGTGGATGAACACGGCATGCGGATGGACGCGCTGTCCGACGAATTAAAAAAACGAGCCGCTAACGGAAAACTGCCAAAATTCATCTATGTACTCGCGACATTCCAAAATCCCACGGGTGCGATCATGCCACTCGAACGGCGAAAAGAACTGTTGCAAATTGCCGCACAGTACGAGATCCCTGTCGTCGAAGATCACTGCTATGCCGACACGGTATATGAAGACGATTATTACGTACCTTCACTATACACCCTGCCATCAGAAGTGCCCGTAGTACATATAGAATCCCTCTCCAAAATTCTGGGTCCAGGTGTGCGCCTGGGGTGCTTTTTTACCAAACAACCCCTCCTGGGCAAAATTTTGCAAATTCGTCGAGATGGCGGCACGAGTACGCTCGCCGCAGCCATTGTGTACGAATACTTCCGCGAACACCTGTGGACCCATGTCAACAACATCAACGCAATCGTAAAAGAAAAGCGCGATTTGATGTTTGAAATGCTGGGACAATCTCCCGACGCTTTTGAATGGTTCAGCCGTCCCAAAGGCGGATTATTCATCTGGGTCAAATTGCCCGATGCCACCGATGTGATCGAATGCGAACAAATAGCCGAATCCCGCGGAATCGACTACGCCACCGGCAAAGCATTTCACGTACACCACGACGACGTGCCCTACCTGCGCCTCGCATTTGGCTACGCAACACTCGCACAAATCCGAGAAGGCATACCCAAACTGGCAGAATGCGTCATGGCGACACAGAAATAAAAAACAGGAGCGAGATGTGAGCGCACCACCAATTCCAGAGCGTCCACCCATCCCGGGCGTCAAACACATCGTCGCAATTGCCAGTGGCAAAGGCGGCGTGGGCAAAACGACGACTGCGTCAAATCTGGCTGTGGCAATGGCACAGTCGGGACACGCGGTGGGATTGATGGATGCGGATATTTACGGTCCCAATGTACCGATCATGATGGGCAGCAAAGCGCAGCCACAAATGACACCGGAACAAAAAATTGAACCCCTTGAGCTGTACGGTGTAAAAATGGTATCTTTGGGACTGATCGCCGGCGATGGCGTACCCATTATCTGGCGCGGGCCGATGTTGGCAAAAATGGTAACCCAATTTGTGCGCGACGTAGCCTGGGCACCGCTCGACTGTCTGGTCATCGACTTGCCTCCGGGCACCGGCGATGTGCAACTGACCCTGACCCAATCGACCCCATTGGATGGTGCTGTCATCGTAACGACACCGCCTCTGGTCGCCCTGGAAGATGTGCGGCGTGGGGTCGAAATGTTTCACACCGTTGAAGTACCCGTACTCGGTGTAATCGAAAACATGAGCACTTATATATGCAGCAAGTGCGGCACAGAAACGCCGATCTTTGGTCAGGGAGGTGGCGAACGCACTGCAAAAGCCTATCATGTGCCGTTTTTGGGTGCGATTCCCCTGCATCTACAAGTACAAATGGGAAGTGACACGGGAGAACCGATTGTAGCCTCTGACCCCGACTCGCCTCTAACAAAAATATACCGCGACATCGCCAACAGCATCTGGCAATCGCTGGAGATGTGAAACCTTGTATCACACAAGCGCGTATCACAAGGCGGTCGTTATGCGAGCGCCTTTTTTATTTCTCCCTTGAAAACTATACACCCGTTCAGTATATTTAATAATGTTTTTCGAAACCAGTCTTCCCACTGGCGCGTCTAAGGTCTTGTAAATATCAGGGATATTCTAATTGTGAGGACACATAATGTTGCAGTGTATATCGGTTATAATCGGAATTCTAATTGTTCTTGGATCGTTTTCCGGTTGCAGTGAGGAAGCCACTGCTGACAAGGCATCTTCTGACAGCAAGGCAAAGACCACTTCAACCAAGGCCGATTCTGCTAAAACTGATTCTGCCAAAGTTGCCGCAAAGCAGAAGCGAACCAAACAACAGAATCCAAAGGTCAAAAAGCAACCAAATCCCAGGCGCCAAAATCAAAAACCGAGAGTCGCCGAAGGGGTCCCCGTAAAAGTATCTGTCGTGGGAACGGGCAAAATCTCCCAGCATGTGCTCTATAGCGCCACAGTAGAAGCCGAAGAAGCCATTGATATTTACGCACGCGGCTCCGGGTTGGTGCGGCGCGTACTGGTCGAAGAAGGGGAAAATGTGCGCGAGGGCCAAGTGCTAATCGAACTGGTTGACGACGAATTAAAGCTCAACGAAGCCGAGGCAAAATTGGCGTATCAAAAACTGGAAGGTCAGCTTAAAAGAAAAGAAGAGTTATTTAATCGACAACTTTTGGCCAAAGAAGAATACGAAGACCTCAAGATCAATGTTGAACAGAGCAAAATTCGGTGGGAACGCGCCCGGTTATCCCTCGATTATGCGCGCGTGCGCGCGCCAGTAAGCGGCGTCATTTCAAAGCGCTCGGTCAAGTTGGGCGACCGTATTGGAGCCAGCACAAAGCTCTACGAAATGGTCAACTTGAGCCGCCTGATCGCATACGTACACGTGCCGGGTCAAGGCATGCACAATTTAGCTGTTGGACAGCCCGCCCTCATAACAACAGATTTTTTGCCCGGCACAAAATTTCAAGGAAAGATATTGCGTATCAGCCCAGTAGTCGATCCGGGGACGGGCACTTTTAAGGTAACCCTGGAACTGAAATCAAAGAATCGGATGCTGCGACCAGGCATGTTTGTCAATGCACACATCGTCACAGCGACCCACCCCCAGGCTGTACTCGTACCCAAGCGCGCTGTGGTGTACGACGATGGCATGCCGCATGTATTTGTCGTATCGGACAGCACAGTCAATAAAGTGCGCTTTGAAATAGGTTTTGATGACACCGAATTTGTCGAGGTGCTCGCGGGCGTAAAAAAAGGCGACCAGATTGTAGTGGTAGGGCAAAATGGGTTGAAGAATAAAGCCAAAGTGCGGATCATCGAAGGTGAAGGGTTACGCATTCCAGCGAAGCCCGATTCAACTGAGGAACAGGCAGAAAAGACGTGATGAGGGATCTTTCGTTTGCCTGTCATTTTACTAAAATAGCGAATCGCAGACTTTAATATGTGGGCGGTTCGCTGATTTTTTTATGCGGAGCGATACATGCAGAACAATGTGGAATCGGAAGTTCGGGACAATGTAAAACGGGACTTTTCTCAAACATTTGAGATTACGACCCGGCGACCCGTAGCGATTTTTATGGTCGTCCTCGCCGTTGCCGTATTTGGCTATGTGTCTTATCAGCAACTACCGCTAAATATGATGCCCGACATTTCATATCCAACACTAACAGTGCGTACCGAATATCCCGATACTGCGCCCGAGGAAGTTGAAAACTTAATCTCAAGGCCAATTGAACAGCGCCTGGGGGTGGTGAGCAACCTCGTGAGTATCACATCGATCTCCAGACCTGGCATGTCCGATGTGATTTTGGAATTTGGCTGGGACACGGATATGAATGACGCCGTGCAAACAGTACGCGAAAACCTCGACCGTCTCAATTTGCCGCGCGGGGTCAATCGCCCCTTGATATTGCGCTACGATCCCACGCAAGACCCGATAATGCGCGTGGGGATTTACGGCAACGAGAATATGTATGTATTGCGCCATCTTGCCGAAGAAGAAATCAAGCAAGAATTGGAAGCACTCAAAGGCGTAGCTGCTGCGCGTGTGAAAGGCGGACTCGAAGAAGAAATTCGGGTTGAGATCAGCGAGCGGCAATTGGCACTGATGGGACTCAATATCAACACCATCAACCGGCGGTTACAAGAGGAAAATGTCAACCTGGCTGGCGGCAGCTTGTTGGACGGACAGACACAGTACCTCGTGCGTACACTGAATGAATTTCGCACCATTGACGAAATTGCCAATCTGGTAGTAGGCGACCGCAACAATATTGAAATTCGGGTAAAGGATGTGGGGCGGGTTTATCGCACGCACAAAGAGCGGGAAATCATCACGCGGGTCAATGGTGTAGAAAGTGTAGAAATCGAAATTTTTAAGGAAGCCGACGCCAATATCGTGGCGACAGCACAGCGCGTGCGCGACCGCTTGTTTGGCACGCCCGAACAATTGGCATACATAGAAAAAATCAAAGCGGGCGAAATCGAAGCAGCCAAAGCCAACGACCGGCGGGAACAGGTGCGACAATTTGTGCAGATGAAAGAGATGACGAGTTTTATTGCTTTTACATTGCCCGAAGACGTGGCTATGGAACTGCTGTCCGATCAATCGACATTTATTGAATCATCGATCAACGAGGTCAAGCAAACCGCGGTGGTGGGTGGGTTGTTGGCAATACTGGTCCTGTACATCTTTCTTCGCAATCCATCTCACACCGCTATTGTAGGACTCGCCATCCCGATTTCAATTGTGGCGACATTTGCCCCTATGAACATCTTTGGCGTATCCCTGAATATCATGTCTCTGGGCGGGTTGGCTCTCGGTATTGGAATGCTGGTTGACAATGCCATTGTCGTATTGGAAAGCATTTTTCGGTGCCGCGAAGAAGGCGACGATATGATTGCGGCCACCATCCGGGGGACCGGGGAAGTCGGCGGGGCGGTTTTTGCATCCACGCTGACAACTGTGGCAGTGTTTTTCCCCATTGTATTTGTCGAAGGCGTAGCCGGGCAGATTTTTGGCGACATGGCATTAACCGTTGTTTTCTCACTCCTGGCATCTCTGGGCGTCGCACTATTTTTTATTCCCATGCTGGCTTCGCGGCAAGTGCATTTGTCACGCGGCGATAGCGAAGGGCAAGGCGGGCGTCTGATGCAGTCTGAAGTATTGCAGCTACGTTCGGTGGCGTGGTTACTCGAGGGCATGGGCCTGAAAAACAGGGGCGAAAATGCGCTTCAATATCACGCCATGAATTTTAGCACGCTGTTGATGCGCATACCAACTGGCTTTGCCTACTTGTTGGTCGAATACGTCATCCGCACATTGTGGCTTGCAAGTGCAATCGCGATCGTGGCACTCAAAGCTGTCTTTACCGTATTGGCAGTTCTCCTATACCCCATTATCTATCCCGGATGGGGATTTTATTGTTGGCTCGGTTCTGGACCATTATGGCGTCAGGAAATAAATCGCCTGTGGGGACCTTTGTGCGTCTGGGCTGAGGAACGCGACCTGTTTGGCAAAGCATGGGTACGGATAATATGGGACGATTTGCTGGCATTTGTAACACCCCAAAATTTGGGACGCGACCTGAGTGTGCAAACGAAATGGACGGGGAGGACATTGAAGCGTCTGTTCCGCTGGGTCTGGAAACGCGCAGTCTGGAAACGCGTCCTGGAAATCGCACCCGTGCTCCTGGCCGCGATAAGCGTTTTGCTACTATTTGTCCTCGGCGCAGTTTATTTTCTTCTTCGATTCCTGATTTTTACAACACTCATCTTGATCGGCAAAATACTAATTCTGACGCTCATGTTTGTGTTTTTAACCGGATTGGTTGCATTGCTGGTGATCGCCCTTGTCCTGTTGCCCCTCCTCGCGCCAGTGCTATTTTTGTTTGAGCGCGGTTTTGCAGCCATTCGGCGCGCTTACACGCCTTTTATCCGCTGGGCTTTGCACAACAGACTGAGCATTATAGCGGGTGCTGTGGTGCCTTTTGCGATATGCTGGATGGTCTTGTTGCCCCGATTGGGCAATGAATTGATCCCACAGGTACATCAGGGCGAATTTAATGTGGATATTGGTTTGCCCGTTGGCACACCGCTCGAAATGACTGACGAAACCCTGAAGCTCATCGAATCGCGGGTGATGGATACATATGATGTGGGCGCGGTTTCTTCGACAGTCGGCGTGGATAAAACCGATATCGCATCGTCTGATCAAGGCGAACACACCGGGGTTGTTTCTATAATACTGGAGGATATCGAAACAGAAGGACGAGAAAATGTACTGGCGAGTTGGGGACAGGACCTGCTGACATTGCCCACACGTATTTGGGGCGGTATCAGAGGAGAAAGCGTTTTGGCACAGCGCGAAGACGCATTAATGGCTGATTTGCGAAACAGACTCTCGGATTTGCCGCAGATAAAAGCTGATTTTTCACGCCCCGAACTATTTAGTTTTAAGACGCCTATAGAAGTGGAAATTCGCGGTTATGATTTGCCAACATTGACCCAATTGGGACGCGAAGCCGAGCGGGTGATGAGCGAAATTTCCGGACTTTACGATGTGAAATCGAGCCTTCAGCGCGGTAACCCGGAAGTGCAAATCGTCTATAAGCGCGACTTGTTGGCAAAATACAACTTAAATGTACGTCAAGTCGCCTCGCTGGTGCGCGAAAAAGTACAGGGCAATGTGGTAACGCGATTTCGAGAAGCCGACCGGCGCATTGATGTGCTGGTGCGCGTAGATGAGGCTGACCGCGCCGGAGTAACTGAGTTGCGTCGGCTGGTGGTGAACCCGGGGCGACAGCAAGTGCCCATTCGCCTATCTGCAGTAGCCGATATCGAAGTACACGAAGGACCGAGTGAAATTCGGCGCATAGATCAACAGCGTGCGGTTCTAATTTCGGCCAATGTGAGCGGTATAGATCTGGGAACGATGACTGCTATGATTCAGCAGGCACTGGAAACAATGGAAGTCCCCCAGGATGTATCGATGGTCATTGGCGGACAAAACAAGGAAATGGAGACATCGTTGAACAGTTTGACCTTTGCATTGGGTCTTGCAATTTTTCTCGTGTACATCGTAATGGCTTCCCAATTTGAATCATTCCTCCATCCATTCGTAATTATGTTTAGCATTCCCCTGGCACTAATTGGCGTAATTGTCATTCTATTTCTCACTGGCATACCTCTCTCAGTCGTGGTCTTTTTGGGCGTTATCATGCTGGCGGGCATTGTCGTGAACAATGCCATCGTACTCGTAGATTATATCAACCACCTGCGGCGCAGTGGGATGTCCAAATTGGAAGCAATTGTCCAGGCAGGCGAAGTGCGGTTGCGCCCCATCTTGATGACCACATCGACAACCGTGCTGGGATTATTGCCCATGGCACTCGGCCTGGGTGATGGCGCAGAAATCCGCACGCCAATGGCGATCACCGTCGTCGCCGGACTAATCAGTTCCACCCTATTAACACTGGTAATTATACCAACGGTATATTCTCTAATGGACCGCGGCGAATGACCAGCCCCCAGTCCCCAGCCCTCGTTTTTTTCCAATTGACTTTTGGCAACTTTCCATTTTCTTAAACACTTGAAATTTTTTATAACGAGTAAACAAATACTCGGTAACTTTTTTGGCGTTTTTTCGTCTAACCCTTGTAACAACGATAGTCACCTCATTTGTAGCAATATGGAGATTTGAATGATGCGTTTTAGATATATCGCAGTATTGGCAATTATCTTTGCCCATGTGAATACAAGTGCCCAGGAAGAGCGGAAGGAAATGCGCCTGACGCTCAATGAGTGTGTGGAGATCTCGCTGACGAGCAGTGCCCAGATCGAGCAATTTAAGTACACGGTTGCGATTGCTGAGACCCAGGTAGATAATGCGCGGAATAGTTTCTTGCCGAACACTTCAAGTGTAAACTGGGGGATAAGCAGAAATGTTCAGGGACCGCGTGAAGGACAAGTTCTGGATCCGTCAACAGGTACTCTGGTGCAATTATTGGGGGAAGATCGCGTTAGTGGTGCACAGAGTTTCAGGATTACTGGATTGACAATGCCGATTTATGATGGCCGACTCATCTCCCAGCTATCGAGCGCGAAAAACAGTCTGATGCAAACGCAACTGCAGCAAACTGGTACTCGCCAAACGATCATTTTTCAGACCAAGCAGCGCTACTTTCTATTGTTACAAGCCATTAAATTACTGGAAGTCCAGCAGGAGCGCGTGCGGGTAGCCGAAGAAAGCCTGCGTCGCGCAGAAACCTTGTATGAAATTGGATCCGCGGCAATTTTACAGGTAACGAATGCAAGATCGAGTCTGGCGAGTTTTCGCGCAACCCTGATTCAACGAGAAAATGCCGTGAGCATCGCCCAGTCAAACCTGGCATTTACAATGGGCCTGGGCACAGATGTAGATATTATTCCATCAGAAGAAGAGTTCGAACTTCTGTCTCCAAAATATTCTTTTACCGATGCACTGTCTATAGCCCTTAAAGAACATCCTGACATTCTGGGTAGCAAGTACGGTATGATGGCTTCCCGAGACGATTACAATGCAACGAAAAAGGGGTTGTACCATCCCAGAATTACAATGAGCACGAATGCCTATAGCTGGAGCCTTGGTAAGGATGAGGATTTTGGCGGTCCGGAGGACATCTTTCTCAAGAACTATAGCTATGGTATTAGTCTCAACGTGAACATGCCCCTTTTTAACTTTAACACGAGCAATACTTTGAAGCGGCTAAAGTTGCAGTATTTGCGCAGCCAGGAACAGTTAGATCAAGCCAAACGACAAAAAGCATTGGACCTTCGACTGCGCTATCTTACCCTGGAGCGCTTTCGGCGTTTGATCGAGGCGAATGAAGTGGCAGTGGAAGCGGCTGAAGAAAATTTTAAACTGGAAGAAGAGCGGTATAATTTTGGCGGGGGAACTTTTCTGGAACGATTGACCGCTCAGCGCGATTTGTTTGATGCGCGCAATAATCTCGTGCAGTCAAAATACAACTATCTAATCGAAATGGCGAACTTGGAAAACGAAGTCGGCACACCTGTTGTCGGAAATCCTGAATAATATGGAGGCGAGTTTATGGGTATGTTTTATCGAACTGGTGTGGGATTGGTTGCGGCTGCTCTGATCTTGAGCATGGCTGTACCTGCCCAGGCTGTGGGTAAGGACTTTTTGATGCGATCAAAATTTCACAGTGCATTGATGTTTGGCCTGGGTGGCATTCTGGTTAAGGGAGCAGTCGATGCAAAAAAAGAGGCCAATGATGCTTATGATCTTTACAAGCAAGCTGGCACCTCTGCATTAGCACGAGAGTTTTACGATAATTCCAAGCGCCATGACACCCGCGCCGCAGTATTGGGTGTGGCCGGTGGTGCAACCATTCTTTTTGCCGTGCACCTGTTTCTAAAAGAAGAGGAGGGTGGTTTGCCTCCTCCGAAGATGGATCGAGGCATTGTGAACATCAAAGGTGTGGCATTAGATATAAAAGGCGATGTGTTTCAGAGAAAGATGCAGGTTCAGATCAAAAAAGGATTTTGAAGAAACAAAACAAAAAAAGGGTCAATGCTCGCGTGAGTATTGACCCTTTTTTGCATGGTATTTGTGGAGGGCGTTTGACATGCCATCGGGTAAGACACATACGCGGATTGATCTTTTTTTCCTGATAATCATCATCGGCATAGGAGCCTGTTTTTGGGGATCCCTCGTCGAATATTTCGGACGCGATGAAATGGTCGAATACGGAACTGTTTTTGTAATTGCCTATTTATTCGGCACATTTTTATTATCGCCCGATCTGGACTTAAAGGCCAGTGATCCATTGAAGAACTGGGGAATTTTGCGTTTGCTGTGGCGGCCTTATTCTCATATTTTTAAACACAGAGGGCTTTCCCATACGCCGATTGTGGGCACCTTGACCCGCGTGCTTTATATTTTTGTGGTGGTGTACGCACTCGCAGCTATGGCGAACGCATTCTTTGATCTGGGTTGGAAAATGTCGTTTAACGACTTGAAGGACATGGATTTCAAAATCGTGATATGGGCACTTGCGGGGCTGTGTTTGCCCGATCTTTTTCACATTTTGGCCGATCACACACTTAAAAACGCCCGTTGACTTCTGGTTTAGTGCCCCTTATATTGCACACCCGCTGTGCTAAAACATTGGGAGATATGTTGAACTGGCAACGCAAAAATTTTTCGGTACTGGTCATTCCAGATGATGGCTCGAGAACCCTGAAGTTTAAGCTCAGTTATCACATGCTATTGGGAATAGGTCTGGGATCGGCCCTGGCGCTGTGTATGGTATTTGTCGGTCTGTTTTTTTTCTGGAGAGCCACGTATTGGAAACACACCGCACAAATGCTTGAACAGGACAATGAGCGCCTGTACGCCGATGTTACCCGCGTGGATGAATTGGCTCAAGTGGTAACGCGCATGAAGGCCGGAGAACAAACACTGCGTTCTATATTGGCCAGTCACACCGGCTTGTCGCCAACACCTGTTGAAGCACGGGACCATGAGGGGGACTATGCAGTTGCAACGCTATTGGTGCAAAACAAGCCACGTGGTGATCTGGATATGCACTGGGTTCCCGCAATCTGGCCTGTATCCCCTTCTGTTGGATGGGTAACACGCGCGTTTGAAGCGGGTGACAACTGCGCCAGCGGGCTATCTCCGACGGGCATATTCAAAAATCGTCATTCTGGAATTGATATCGCCGCCAGTGAAGGAACGCCTGTGCAGGCTACAGCCGATGGACAGGTAACGTTTGCAGATTTCGATCCCGAGTTCGGGTATATGGTGGTTATTGATCACGGTGGAATTTATACGACGCGATATGGTCACAATCGCACACTGCTGGTCAAAGAAGGAGAGTATGTTAGGCAAGGGCAATACGTTGCCCTGGTGGGTACCTCAACGCAAAGCCGTGAGCCTCATTTACACTATGAAGTTATCCAAGGGGGACGGGCATGCAATCCGCGCGATTTCTTACCTCGAAAATAGCGAAGTTTAACAAACAGAACCACGTAGAATCCATCAATACGATTGTAGGCGAGGGGTCGGTTATGGAAGGGCATTTTGAGATCGCCGATAGCATTCGCGTAGATGGAACTTTTCGTGGAAAAATCACTTCTTCTGGTTCACTGATCGTCAGTGCTCAGGGGGAGGTAGATGCCGATTTGATCCAGGTAAAAGATGCGGTTGTTGACGGATGTGTCAAAGGGCCTCTGAATGCCTCGCACTCCGTAAGGCTTGGTCCCAGTGCTGAAGTTGATGGCGACATTACAACTCAGGTGCTGATAGTCCAAAAAGGGGCTGTATTGCGCGGGACCTGTACTGTAGCACCCAATTCTGTAGATATAGAAAAGCAGGAAGAGGTCAAACAGAAGCAGGAAGAGGTCAAGATAGAAAAGCAAGAAGACGAAGACATGGATATAAAAAAGCAAGAGGAGGTCGAGCAGGTAGCAGATTGATCGACACTGCGATAGACAAAAAACGCGCGTCATAAACGCGCGTTTTTTTGTTGCCTATTCCCAGAGGGCTGACCCGCTGATACGGAATCGCATTCAGCACATGATTTGATAACGACCATTGGGCAAAAGACGCTGTGCATTGTGTTGGCTGAGTTTAACCTCCATTAAAACATCGTTGCCCTTGTAGTCCGTGTGCAAAACTTCGCCAATTCGGTAGAGTTCTGACAGGAGCTTGCCCTCGCATTGCGGAATCTGAACCACGAGCGTCAGACGGTCGCCCTCAAGATAATTGTAGATCGCCCACCTCAAATCTTCGAGTCCCTCGCCCGTTTCAGCGGAAAGCCAGACCGCATCGGGATATGTCGCTATTAGATATTCGCGTCGGGTCTGATCGTCTAACAGATCATTTTTGTTAAACACCATCATCGTCGGCCTATCGGCTACGTCGAGTTCGCCAAGCACCTCAATCACCGTGGCGATATGTTCTTCACAAGCTGGATGGCTGACATCAACAACGTGGAGCAAAAGATCAGCTTCAATTGCCTCTTCGAGGGTACTGTGAAAAGAAGCGATCAGATGGTGGGGCAGCTTTTTGATAAAACCGACGGTATCGGACAACAGTATATCGCGGTTATAACCAAGAGAGACGCGCCGCGTGGTGGAGTCGAGGGTAGCAAAGAGCCGATCCTCAATCAATACATCGGCACCAGAAAGGGCACGCATAAGCGTAGATTTGCCCGCATTGGTATAGCCGACAAGCGCTGTGCGAAAAATATCGGTGCGTTGTTTGCGGGCAACCGCACGTTGTCTGGCAATGCGGTCAAGTGCTTGCTTGAGGACGGTAATGCGGCGATTGGTCGCACGTCGATCCACCTCGAGCTGCGTTTCACCCGGTCCGCGCGTACCCACCCCGCCAGTGCCACCAGTACCGCCAGCCTGCCGCGAAAGATGGGTCCATTGACGGGTCAACCGGGGCAACATATAGATGAGTTGGGCCAACTCGACCTGTGTTTGCGCCTCCCGGGTTCTGGCGCGGCTGGCAAAAATATCCAGAATAAGTCGGCTGCGATCGATAATTTTAACTTCAAGCAGGGTTTCGAGGTTGCGGGTTTGTGCCGGCGAAAGGTCTTCGTCAAAAATAACGACTTGTGCATTGCATTCTGCGACCTGTTCGACGAGTTCTTCTGCCTTGCCGCGACCTATCAGGTACGCAGAGTCTCTCTGCCGGCGTTCCTGGATCACCTGCACAGCAACATCAACACCCGCCGTATCCGCCAAAAGGCCGAGTTCGTCAAGCGTGTCTTGCGCTTCGTCGAGTGAGACACCGGGCAACGCAAGCCCAACGAGTATGCCCCGCTCAAGCGCGTGTTCTTTTGTGATATTGTACATAGTGGTTAAGTAAGTGTGAAAGTATTGTTAAAAGTCTCATAAATCCATCCGGGTGGATGCACTTTGAGATATGAATAAACCCTCGTTCCTCAATTTACTACGTCTTAAAATTCGGCCTTATAATAGACGCAATCTCTTCCGCCCGTTCCCATGACACGGTCACCTTCTGCTTCATACCCCCATCTTTCGGCTGTAAAGGGGCGATATGCGGTGGTCCACTCCCCCAGGTGCTCGACTTACGACGAGGTACAACGTGAATGTGAAAATGCGGAACCTCCTGCAAACTGGCCACGCCGTTATTCTGATAGACTGTAATTCCATCCGGATTAAAAGTTTTAACAAGCGCTTCTGCCGCTATTCGGACCGTCTTCATAATTTCATCAGCCTCATCATCTGTCAGATCCAAAATCGTCGGCGCATGGCGGCGAGGAACAACGAGAAGCTGTCCAATTTCAAACTGCCTGGGATTGAGCACCGCAAGCGTCTTCTCCGTTGAATTAATAACATGCCTGTTTTCACCGCGTCCAGCAACTATTTCACAAAATGGACAGGGATCCCATGTCGGCATCTCAAACTGAGCAACAGTATCACTCATTTTTTATTCTCTCTTCCCCAGTGCTTTTGTCGGACCAGCGGCATCCAGCCAAACCGATTGTTTTCATCGCAATGATTTCTCAAAAGAAACAATGGTCATTCGGTCATTAATCTCTCGCGTAACTCCCGTTCTCCTGTATCCCATTTTCTCATAAAAATAACAATTACCTTCCTCTTGCAGAATCGTATCAAGCTCCCAGCACTTCGCATCAACAACATCCTCAACGAGCGCGATGGTATCCTGGCCATACCCCTTCCCTTGATGCTCAGGGATGATAAACATGGGACTAATCCTCGCCCGTCTCGCCTCGTCATCGTAGATAATTCTAATCGCTCCGATTTGTACACCATCGAGTATAATGAAATAGTAAGTGGTATGGGGCTGCTTTAATCTGTCGATAACTCGTTCGACATCTTCATTGGCTGGATTCGCATCGTAATCCCGATACTTATGGAGCAGTGGCAAAAATGATGCAACCTGAAGCCGGTGAATAGCCGCAGCATCTCTAATAGATGCTTTCTTTAAACTGATCCGCATAAGTTCACCTATTTTTTTGTGCCTCCCATTCATCACGCAATAACCCGCACCACACCATGTTTCTAAACTCTCCTCTCAGATATTGATCCTGGCGCAAGACACCTTCACGGACCATTCCGAGCTTCTCCATGACCCGGAGAGAACCGACATTTCTCTCATCGGCACCAGCGCGAATGCGATTCAAATCTGGATAGGCTGAAAACGATTCGTCGATAACAGCACCCGCAGCTTCCGTAGTCAGTCCTTTTCCCCAAAAGCGTCGGGCAATGCTATAGCCCATTTCGCCAACGCGATGATCAAAATTAAACCCAATATCAATTCCACCAATAACCGATCCAGCGTATTCAATCGCCCAGGATGCGCGTGTTTTGCGATCCTGCAACACCTGACCTGCTACAAATTTTTCGGCATCTGCTCTCGTGTACGGTTGGGGAACCGGAAGAAAGCGCGCCCATTCCGGATCGGATGCGTATGACAGGACATCTTCAACATCCACAAGGCTAAACACCCTGAGATTCAATCGATCTGTTTTAATCAGTTCTGACAGCATTTTTGTTTCCAAACATTAACTGCATGCATTAAGCCTATTTCAGGACTGCTGAGGATTGGCACTGAAATTTCCGGGCACAAATTTGTGGCTCCCGCCATAGAGGCTTGTGCCAATACAATAACATCTCCTTCAGATGCTCTGTCCTTTATATTTTGGGCTATTTCACTAAAATATCCTTCGTAGTCTCCCGCCTCAAATCTGCTCCAGGCATTATCACAAAAAACCTCAATAAGTTCAACGCGCTTTTGACGTGCTTTTGCGGTTTCAATAATAAGGTCACGAGTTGGAGCGATTGTACTCTCAAGTGCGGCAGCAACAATAATCCGAGAACCTATTTCGACTGCTTTCTCAGCCATAGGTCTATCAATTCGAACAATGACACCATCTGTCAGATTATTTACTTTTTCCGCACTTGCTCCAATTGTAGAACAGGTGCAGAGTATCACGGTTCCGCCTTTTTTTCTCGCAGAGAGGATACAATCCCGAATACGTTCATCCAAATTTTGAGCAATTCCGTTGTCACGGGCCTCTGTCAGAAATTGCTCCTCTATAATATGCCTAATAGGTAATTCTAAAGAAGCTCCCTCTATAAGCCGATTAAAAGTATCGACATGCACTGGTGAAGTGTGAAGAAAAGCCAAATGGGATTGCATGAAATGACGCTCTTTCTCCGATAGACAGCGTTTTACTAAGGAAAATTTTACTACTCTTGTGACAATTTTAGCGGCAAAATGGTTTCTATATAGCAAAGAATGTTCACGATACAACTCAAGTGAACTCTGGAGATTTGCGATATCCCGATCCGTCATCCGCGTAGCGAGTTGCGTGGAGACGCGATTGCGCCACAACAAAAACCGCTGTGTTACACAATATGCAACACAGCGTACAAACCCTGGACCATCTCATTGGACAGTTTGTGAACATGACTAATTTTTTTTATACAGAGGTCTTTTCGCTTAAACCGCGAAAATAACGAAGGCGCTCTTCCACCGACAAGTCCTTAGTTTGTAAATAATGTACCTGGCGAACGAAATGGATCTCCTGCATCACCTCATCATCGGGAAATTCTTCGCAAACTTCTGCCCAAATTTTCGACTTTTCAGCTTTTGTTAACTTTCCCATAACGGCCTCCTATAGTTCTGGCGGAGCAATGATCTCAATTGTACCATATCCTCTTAGTTCATTAATTCGATTGACTTCTCGTCGCGTCTTCACTTTGACCATATGTCTAAAGTTCCAACTGCAAAAATACCCAATGTTGTTAGTCACCGCAATAGCCACATGATTGGCGTCTGATGCATATTTCTCGGGAAAAACTCCGTTTCTCAGGTACTCTTGGGCCAAAACGTTCGCTTCTTCATCAAATGTTAACACTTCAAGCCCCTTGACCAAATTTTCCATTTGGACTCGCCTTTCTAAGTTTGGAGTATCCCGAATTTCCTGCAGGACGATACTCGAAACAACACCTTGAAACTCTGACAAGCTATCGTGCCAAAATTGAACGGTAAGTCGCTGCCGTTCGGGGGTCCTGGTATCATAATACACACTTGGGACGGTTGTATCCAGATATACTTTCTCTTTTGTCATTTCCATTTTGATTTTTAACTGACCTCATCCAACCATCTGGAAAAACTCTCGTCATTGGTGTACTCATAGGCAAACCCACCACAACCTCTAAAAAGTTCTGGCTCTTTGCTGCCATCTTCGATCAGGAGACTATTTCCATAGTGAATATCATCCCCCAGTGCCTTAAATGCAATGGGCCAGAGCGCGCGCTTGTCGATCTCTCCGTAATCGGAAGAATTGATAATCACGTCAAATTTCTCATCCAATCCATGCGCTGGAACGACAACATCTGAAAAAACATCCATATTAGCAGTTACAATCGCGGTACGTCTCCCCTGACTTCTCTGCGCCAGTGCGAAATTCAGGACTGCTTCGTTGAAGTCAAGATCCCTGCACCCCAACGCCATAGTTTCCAAAACCGCAGAAATATCCATATTTGCGTGATCAGAAACAATAGCCGCAATATCTCTAAGACTCAGGACATTCGTCATCCACATCCTGCAGATATGCCGATTGGCGAACACATGCTCTTGAATAATATCATGCCACTCAGGACATTCAGGCGGAGATACCTTAAAATAGAGGTCCGATGACAACGTAAAACCGAAGTCGAAAACAATGCACTTAATTGATTCATACGTCTGCATGCAATTTAGTCTCTCCACTTATCACGCGGATAGGCCTGGAAGTTGAATTCTCCTCTATTGAGCGCCTCATCGAATTGAACAAGCGCCTTGATCACCTTTTTTCGAGCATCTGCCATAAACGGATTCAGCAATTGCGTCTCTCTGTATGTAGATGGCGAATTCGTTTTCAGATGTTCAATCAGTTGCAGGAGAAACCTACCTGCTCCAGATGGCAACTTCTCGCGCTCTTCCTCCGGTAGATAGAGTTCAAGGGCCATCCCAATGAAATGCGCCATTCCAGGACCTGTTCTGCGGTCTTCATCTTCTGCCGTCCGGGGAATCAACTCGCAACCCACACGCTTCAGACATACTGATATCTCGGGGTCCGCTTTTCCAAATAGGGATATATTGCCTGGACCAAGATGCGATAGTCCAAACCTCTCCCGATTCAATGTTGATAGTTCCCTATCTACAGCAAGTCGTGCTGTGCAACAATCAATCACAACGCAATCAGATTTGGCCTGCTCATTGATTTTCTGAACCCATTTGCTAAGTGCCCAGACGGGAATAGCTAAAAAAATGACATCTGCATCGGAAAGACTCTCAATATTGTTGCTTGACTGCCGCGCTCTACCATCGGCCAGTTCAGAGCTTATATCGCGACTTGAAATAACCTCGACCTGGAATTGATCTGCAAATGCATTTACTGCCTGCTTTCCCATTCTCCCAAAACCGATTATGCAAAGTCTCTTCCTTGCCATTACAAATGACTTCCTTTATATGAACTTCCGCTCGCCTTCTCTAGCCAGTTGGGAAGGTGCTGAACCAGACCATTCATCATCTTCTCTGTGTTTTCTACATAAATCTGCACATTGCCTTCATAAGCTTCTCCACCTTCAGCCCCTACCAAATCCGTAACCCCACGCAAAATGAGACATCTAACCTGATTTCGGTTTGCTACCCAGGCAATTGCACCCGATTCCCAATCTCCTGCTACTGCACCGTATTTGGACTTCAAATATGAAATATCTTCTGCCATTAGATCGCGGTCTGCTGATACGAGAACAGTTCTCAACACGGGATGGGGATATGGCTCACTCAACCACGAAAGATCAATCTCAGTTGTATAATCTCTGATCGCTTCCTCTGTATCCAACATCTGCTCGACAATATCATAGACAACCGTCCGCTCAACCAGCACAACCGTATCCTTTTCAACCCCGCCTTTAAATCCACCGCAAGTGCCCAGATTCACCACAAGATTTGGAGACCATTGATCAATAGCATATTGCGCTGATGCAGCTGCCGAAATCTTACCCCATCCTCCATGGAAAAACACCACAGCTCGTCGTTCACTACTCATTTCGAGATACGTCTCAAAACATTGTCCATAAGGAGATACTTGTAGGTCAGAATCGGGAAAAATTCTCCTGATAGCATCCCATTCAATATTGGCAGAAATGATCACTACAACTGACATAGACTGAACTCTTGGGATAACCTCGAAATATGGATTCGACAGGCTCGGTTAGCGCATCCCGAATGATTGATTCGTACGTCTGCATGCAATTTAGTCTCTCCACTTATCACATGGACAGACACAAAAATCCTACTACTCTTGTGACAATTTTAGCGGCAAAATGGTTTCCATATTGCAGAAGTGGAGGCAAGCCGATTTACTCAGCCCAGGCCATGCAAGCTCTCGATATCGGAAACTGCCTCACCCAGGAATTCAGGTGTCTTGGGATGTAGAAGACGACCGCAGTCCCAGAAAAACCTTATCCCCCGGAGATTCGCGACAATTGACAGTACCTTCTCCTCTACAGGCGATAACTCCGTAAGGGGTTTTTCAATGACGGCATTGTAAGAAGATCGAAAAGCATCAACATACCCGGGTTCGAAATGCTCTGAACCTGGCCTGGCCACGTATTCTCCTTCAGCTTGTCGCAGGTCATGAGCCGCGATACCCCAGCCAGCCGATTGGAAATCATGGACATTTGAAATACACAGTGAATTGTCGTTCTCCACGAGCACGTTGTGGAGTCCTGCTTCGCCCCACAAGAATACGTTGTCGTCATGCACCCTGACTTCGGGCATCGAGTCCGTAGCGGCCAATAGCCTGCCCCATAGTTCTGGCAGAGTCGCCGCCATGGAAGAAGCCAACACCTCGTCTCCAAACATTGCTTCCCGGATCGTCCCTTCCCACGACGCAAGATCTCTCGTCTTCTGTGATTGAAGTTCGTCTGGACATTGTTGCCTATGCACCTGTGCAACAGTCTGTCCCAGAAGCGCGCCCAACTGCAATCGCTGTGTTCGAGATGCGCCCAGATAGTAACTGAGGCCCGACTCACCCGGCTCACATGGGATCAAAAGGCATTCAAAGACAAGTGGTTCTCCATCGCCGTCGTACACCAGAGATTCAGACACCGGAACACCGGCAACGCCGCGCAATGCCCTTGTGGCGATGAACTCGGTTTTCAAACTGAAGCCGAGGGATTGGCGAAACTGTGTCTTCAAGATTACCCGGCCATGGACGCGAGTATCCACCAGAAAAATCTGGTTTGTAAAATTGGTCTCCAGGCGCCTGATTGATCGGGACGAACTGAAACCATGTTTCTCGAAAAGCGCATCGATCTGTATGCGGGTTACATCCGGCTTATCGCGGAACAAAGCGCGGATATCCTTCATACTGGCGAGTCTTGTTACCATGCAGTGCTATCTCCGCGGGATATTCTGACTAATTTATTATGCGGACAGCCCCAGGAAGTCCTATAAATGTGAGTCCCGCGCTCGTATCAGAGGATCTACCCCATATTTTCCCGAACCGATAACCACAAACATCCCTGTAATAACCAGGTACAGAAATGCCATCTCCTTCGTACTGAATGGATCCGCTGCATGTTGAAAGAACGCGGCAATCAACATGGTAAACCATATAAAAAACGCCCCTGGCCGCGTGAGTAAACCCAGTGCCAGCAGTAGCCCGCCGCCAAACTCCGAAAAGGCTGCCATCCAGGCAAAAAACTCAGGCATAGGAAATCCCAGGTCTCCCGTAATGGCCACAAATCGCTCGGAAGGTGGGATCTTCCCCAATCCATGTCCCAATGCCATACTCAACCCTACAAACACCCTGAGAATCGCCAACCCGACATTTGCCGGGATCGACTCAATAACCGCGCCGCCAAATAGAAGTCGCTTAATCATATTCCACCTCCTAATTAAGGTTCACCACTCACTCCTTGAGATATTGATTGAACCAGTTGAACACGCTTTTGTAATAATCCCTGGTATCCTTAGCTGACCAATTAGTCATAACATGGCCTTCACGTTGATATTCTCGCATTTCCACTCGTTTGCCAAGTCGCCTGAGGCCGAGGAACGTCTCCCGTGCATTCACCGATCCTGGCACATCCAAGGTTCCGCATATAACCAACACCGGAGCTTCGACCTGGTCGAAAGCAAAGATCGGCGAGTTCTCAATATAGGCATCTCGTTTCTCCCAGAGACTGCCACCATTTCGCGCTTGCTTCCCCTCGCACCAACCTATTCTCGCTACATCTATAACATAGGTGCTGGTCATGTTGATTCCGAACGGCGCATTGGCAACCGCGGCGCGGAAAGCCCGTGTATGGGCAACCAATGCCATCACACCATAAGCACCATAGCTGTGTCCCCAAATACCGACTCGATTTTTGTCGGCAAAACCCATTTCTATGGCACGATTAACAGCAGGTAGTGTTACGCCCACAATCTGCTCAATTGGGTTATTATCCTTCATAATCGAATCTGGATAGAGTGCAGCATAGCCGGCGCTGGTGAGTAACCGCGCTTCAGAAGCATACCTATCGCTCCTTGAAAAATTACTTCCAGGATAGATGGTAACAACCATGGGGAGTCGATCTCCTGCCCGAGTGTCTCTGGGAAGGAAAAGAGCCGCCTTTTGTACACGGCCGTTCGCATCCTTAAACTCTATGAGTTGGCGCACCGGTTGTACCACATCGCGCTGCCAGGGATTAGTCTTAAGTAATGTCGTTGCCTCTCCACGATCGAGAGGATACGCCTGCACCCCCTGTCTGTCGCGAGCAAAAACGGAACGTCCAGATGCTATTAGAGTGAACTCATCAGGGATTGAAAGCGGCGCGTGACAAACCGTAGCCACCTCTCCGGAAACGGAGTGAATGCGGACGATATATCTCAAATTATCGCGTTTGTCAATTGCGTGGGCAAGAATATTGCCCTGATCATCAGTATGAAGAACTGATTCGCCGTGCCGTTGTGCAATCGCATTTATCCTCATCTGAGCTGAATCCTTTAACAGCCGACGAATTCTACCGTCCTCAATAGATAGGTGATACAAACATCCTTTTTGGAGCCAAATAAGGCGCGTACCATCCCTGGTCCACCAGGGCATTTGAAAGTTACCCAGAGACGAAGTGAATTCTATCACCATTTTAGGCTCAGTTGATCCGTCCGCCCGTGTAAAGTAGAGATGTTGAGGGTCACCCCACTTTCCACCGGTGACATAGGAAATTGTCTGACAATCGGGCGACCACGATAAACGACAGGCATGAACGTTGACAGGTACTTTCCGAGCGACCGCATAAGGCTCGCGACCGTCAAGTGGAACGATATTCACATCGGCAATAAAGTGAGGTTTATCCACCGGGTACTCAATCTTGTTGAGAAGTGCGACAGCTTGCCCATCAGGAGCCATACGTGAGATAGTGAAATTGAGATCGGATGTAAGCTCCGTCACAATGCCTGAGCTTATCTCCACAACACCGACGCATTTATCAGTATCGGGCTCTTCAAAGACTGATCCATGCTGGTTTGATGCGGGCTGTTCCGGAGTGTAAGATTGCACAATGATGTCAGGGGATTTTGTAGAGACACAGTCGCTCGGGATCAATGGCACAACGATGCGATGACCGTCAGGAGTCCATAGAGGAACGGCGCTCCACCCGCTGATCACGGCGTTGGATACGAGGAATACCTCGCGCGTCTGTCTATTCCACAATCCAACACAGACAGGTGCATCTTGTATAACGACATAAGCGGCAAGCGTTTGTCCATCTGGAGACCAGCGACCTGCCCAACTCATTTGTAGATCAGAAAAAGGCTCTATGGGCTCACCTGTTTCAACATCTATAAGGACAATATATGCGCCGTTCACTGCACCATAATTGGTATCGTCTGGAACGCGACGCTTCCCCTGGCTGAGTGTTACAGCAAGCAATCCGCCATCAGGCGAAAGATCCCACGGACAACGACTGGTGAACTGATTGATATTCAACAAATCATCAACAGTGAATGCTCGCGACATATTTTTTTCTCCTGGGGCTGACTGCAGTTGAGCTTCCGTTTAAAAAAGAGCGTCTGCTGTGCGAATTGTGCCACAACGAAAACCGCTGTGTTACACAATGTGCAACACAGCGTACTGGCCATGGACAGCGTAATTCCATCTCATTGGATATTCAGTGGAAATAGACTGCCGCTCAAGCGGCTGTGGTCTGTCTAATTTCCCAACCGGGAAAAACGAGAACAGCCGGATGGCACTGCAACGCCCGAGCGAGCACCTTAGCGCGCTCAACACCAAGCTGGATGCGGTTATTTTCAATGGCCGAAATAGTCGATTGAGGAATCCCTGTACGCCTGGCAAGCTCATTTTGACTAAACTCCTGAAGTTCGCGGATAATACGGACGGACTCACCTACGGATACCTCAATCTGCGTCTTGGCACGACGGTAATTTTCCATTTCACTGTCTCCGGTAATCATGAGCGGTTAGACTTACAACCTGCACGAGAACTCTGCTGGCTTCAGTTTTGTATATGACGCGATAGTGGAGACCAAGCCGAGATGACCTGTGTCCTTGCCATTTTCCTCGCAGTGATTCGTCATGAAATCCTTTGATGAGCCTCAAACCTTGAGGACCTGATATCATAACGATATCCTTCCATTTTTCGTAACGCTTGAGAATTTCCTGGGGCATAGATTTTAGCTGCTTGCCCACTCTTCGATGCTCGAGAATAGTCCACATACCATATAATATATAGATTATTTATGGTATGTCAATTCGATCCTGCCCAATCGTTACAGTGCGTCGCATTAACCCAATACCCAATATTAGACGATGTGCATATTTCTCAAATCTTTCCTTCGTTGATCAAATCAATAGCAGAAGGACCGGTTTGTGCCTTGTAATAGGTCCTTGTCTTGTCCGCGAAGTAATCCTTGATGCGCTCGACTTGCTTTGGGGAGGTATTGCTCGGAATACGATCTAAATGAAAATACTCAATCTGGTCCGCCTCATCGGTGAGTTGGATCGCGCCTCCTGTAACCTGGCAGAAGAATGACAATACGATCTCATTCTTATCCGGTTTACTATATACCCCGCTGAGATGGACGGGTACGGCGTTCAAACCCGTTTCTTCTTCTATCTCTCGCACCAGAGCAGCCCACGGACTCTCGCCTGCCTCAACGCCGCCACCGGGCAAATTCCACAGATCGAAGTCGCGTCGGTGGCACAGCAAGACGCGGTCTTTGTCATCGGTAATGATACCAAAAACTCCGATTGTGAACACGATCAAGCCCCTTTTTTGATATATCGAACATATCCCAACTCGGCCTCGGAGATACCCAGCCCATCCAGTTCACCTATTGGGACAAATGTCGCTTCCTCTTCATAGTCATCGTCACACATTAAATCTGGCACATGTATGAAAGCGTACGCAGTGTAAACAATTTGAAAAAAGTGGGGATATGGAAACTGGAATCCAGGCGGCTTCGGCTTGAGATGTTCCAGATGAATGAACCCCAGGCATGAGACAGATTCAAGCGTCCAGCCCGTCTCCTCTGCAACTTCGCGGCGAAGTGTTTGTTCGAAAGACTCTCCCTCTTCGCGACGACCACCCGGCAAAATGTGGTTGCCTTTGCGATTCCTGAGTACCAGAACAGAATCATTCTGGAGAACCAGACATCGAACAGAAGTTACAAACTGCTCTGGCGGCTGTTCATCGGAACGAAAATAACGCACTCGCAGAGGCATAGTCCCATTTGCCCACAGAGCTTCTGTCTCATGAAAAGGAGTTTTATCTGACAAAAACACCTGTATATCTTCGTTATGATTCAATTCTATCCATTCCTTCTCTCCAATATACTATGCGTCATTGATCACCTGACTATATACTGCTGTTTTTGAAACCTCTGAAATTGCGAAATCGAGAAAATCTATAGCCTCTTGTCTCGCGTCCAATTCAACACCATATTGCCAGGCCAGAGCACTGCCTACCAGATCACGCCATCTTTCTCCATAGTTCTCCTGCACCCATAACGCAGCCATCTTCTTCGAGCCAACAACGGAGCAAATCACAGTATGCAGTATTCGACACAAATTCAGAATGAAATACGCTTCATAGTGGCTATCCCTAAAATACTCCCAATTGGATTTTTTCGGCACCCATTCCTGAAACAAATCGCGAACACATGCTTTTCGCACATCCTCAATATCAACCGGGGGCGACAGCTTTTTAAAGCTCGGACCAAATAGCGCGATGGAATAACCATAAAGAAAATACTTGTTAATTATCCATTCATTCCCATAAGGTGCCTCCTCATAAAGGACACAGTCCCCACCCCAGTACCACGGTCGAGGCTCCGCTGGAGGCATAACACATGGGAGCATATCGACAGGCGTATAAGAACACTCTAACCGTCGCGCCCATTTCTCAAATCTCCCTTCCATCTCTCTGTGTAAACGCCGAATTGAATCGAGCTCACATTGAGAAACAGGTTGATGCACAATCACCGTAATGTCAATATCACTGCTATGGTAGTTAAACGCATCATAGGACAACGAGCCAGTCAGATATATCCCGAGTATATTTCCCTCAAGAGCAGGAAAAACGCCTCTAACGAAAAAGTCTATAATCTCGTTCACATCGGAATATTTCGTAAGGCTGCTTGCACTCATTGAATTGTCTTCGTCCATGCTATCACGCCAACTTGCGTTTCATGAATACAGCAACCTCACCCTCAATATCACGGTTGGTATAATAGGACAGATCGACACCCTCGACTTCAAAACCGACACTGCGATAGAAATCAATGGCTGGCACATTGGTATTTTGGGTCTCGCAAACCAAAATCCTCAACCCTTCAGCTTTGGCGACTTCCGCTACCTGCCCCATCAATTGCTTACCAACCCCCTTTCTCCTGTATGACTCGGCAACCCCGAATTCCCTGATCCATAGACTCCTATTCCACTCAATCTTTTCCGAAATAGCAATACCCACAAGCTGCTCAGCGTCGTAGGCTCCCAGCGACAGGCTTTGATTGACCAGTTCGCTGTAATTCCTGAAATCCTCTTTTGAGAACGACCAACGTTTCACATAGGGCGCATCCAATTTTTGACGCTTCAAAATAAAGCAAAACTCATCAACGGTCTCAGACTTCGAGACCTGGTACCTATCAGTTGAAACATAACCAGCCATTATATGCAGATCCTCGCGCCGCAGGTGCTTTAATCTTCTGATTTCGACCATATCGCTTAATATCTGGTTTATTGCTATCTATTCTCTTCCAACCAGCCGACTGTGAAATCCACGACATCGCGTTGTGGCATGAGTTGGCAACTCGCGAGACCAACCTTGCCCTGACGCACAACATTCCCCACATCTGACCGCAGAAAATCCTCACCTATGCGATCAAAATCCGAACTATCTGGTTCAACTTCTTCAAAGGTAGTCCATGTCCTTAAACCCGACGCAGAAATCGGTGCGCTATCCTGCACAATGCGCTTAGTAGAAAAATTCGCTCGATATTCCGCGAGGTGCATAGACGTATTATTTTTATGTCCCACACCGAGAAGTAGGACAAAACCGTGCAAATCGTAAATTCTCGCAAGCGGCGAATGCTCGCCCATGCCACAAGGCAGTGAATGATCATCCAAGACATACGATGCTTCAGGCCCACATGCACAAAACGAGACCTGCGGATGTGAACTGCGGAGAACCCCTCTCTGCCTGCGGAACGTCTCCGCAATAATGCCCATAGCACGAGTTGGCGTAAGATCAGGATCGTAAGCTGGCATATTCTCGCGTATCACCGGCCACCACGACTCGGGAACGGGCGGACTTTTCCACTTGCTCGGCTCGCTCAGACCGGTTGAGTGCGCAGGCATCACAAGCGTTCCAGTAGAACCCAGAACTTTCTGAAGCGCAATAACAACCGCCACGGCACCTCCACACACCCATCCCATCGCGCTCAAAGACGAATGCACCAACACGACCATCCCCGGTCTAACGCCAAGCGCACGAAGATCCGTCTGCAACGATTCAATTGTAGCAGGCGTTTTTGTTTTTTCAACAACCTTACTTTCACTCATTATGCGCCACCTATTTCGCGGCAATCACAACCATCTCTACAAGCGTATCTCCCTCCAGCTTAACCTCCACACAGGCGCGCTGGGGCCAATTGTAAGGACCGATCCAGGTATCCCAAACCGCATTGAGAATGGGTTTTTTCGACATATCTGTGATATAGATCGTGACGGAAAGCAGGCAAGACTTATCAGTTCCAGCCTCAGCGAGATTCGCATCCAACTGTTCGAGTGCCTGCTGAGTCTGACTCTTGAGGTCTGCGGATACATCCGGCGCTGTGACAACCGTATAGACGACGCCATTGTGCTCAACGGACTTGCTGCGACCAAATGCTTTTCCCGGATATCGTATGATGGTCATAAATGCTCCGATAGATAGCGTTTTACAACAGAAATTTTACTGATCTTGTGACAGTTCTGTCAACAAGATGGTTTCTGTGGTACACGAGATAAGTTCTTACTGGGGGGCGGCGCAATTGGAGTAAGAGTCTGCGGATTGCCAAAGGATAAGAAAAAAGAAAATTGTTGGTTTCCACTAAAAAAATAAACTATATTGGAGGGCAAGCGAGTCAGAGTAGCATCTGAGTTGCGCGTACTCAGATGCTTTTTTTATTTTTTACCTTCATTTAAACTATGTGAGCCAATGTCACTTCTAACATTCAAATTACTTGCTGCTGTTGCCATCTTAGCCATCGCCATAATCGGCGGCGTAATCCCCCTCTTCGCCGCCCGCCACGAATCCAGCCGGCGCTTCTTCTCATTGGGCAATGCTTTTGCCGGAGGACTCTTCCTCGGGGTCGGTTTCATCCACTTGCTACCCGAAGGAATGGAAAAACTCGAAGGAGTCGTGGAATACCCACTGGCAGCACTCTTAGCGGCACTGGGCCTTGGTGCTCTGCTACTGATTGATCGCGTCATTTACGGCGATCATCAGGCCGATCACTCACACTCACCGGGCAATCTGCAAATGCAGCAATCTATCTACCCGTACGTATTGCTGGCACTTCTATCAATCCATTCAGTCATCGCAGGTATCACGCTCGGACTCGAATCACACGTCGTAGGCTCGTTCGCCATCATGCTCGGGATCCTCTCCCACAAGGGATCAGCCGCCTTCGCCCTCATGGTTAGTGTCCACGAGGCTGGCATTCGGGCGAAACAGCAAAAAACCATGCTGGCAATCTTTGCCACAATGACACCGGTAGGCATACTAATAGGCTTGATAGCTGCTTTCTTCTTAACCGAGAATGAGACAATTACAGCCTTAATTGAGGGAAGTTTTAACGCACTCGCCGCCGGGACCTTTATTTATGTGGCAACCATTGAAATCATCGACGCGGAGCTATCCACGCGCGAAATGCGTTTGGCAAAATACGTACTGAGCGCCCTCGCTGGCGATGACGACGTGCCCATGCCTACGAAAGATGGTGATCGCGTGGCAAAATTCGTACTGATTATAGCCGGTATTGCCCTGATGGCATTGCTATCCCAGTGGCACCTGCACTAAAGACCGCACTTCACTTTCGACAAATGATGAAATGTTCCATCCAGAGATGCCAGATATAATCTACAGACCGAAAGCCCGCCGCTTTTAGCCATTCAACCTGAGAAGAAAAACGAGATATCCGGTCTCTCTCTGGACTGTCTTCATCTACCTGCTCGATAATCTCACGCACCCGATTCGCCTCTTCAATATCAATGCCAGCTTCTTCAAATCTCTCCTCTCGGCGCAGAGTGAGCCGCCTTCGGCCCAACCTGTAAACATCGTCGTCAAAGCGCGTGGACATGGCATCGATCAAAAAGAACCAGCCACCTGTCTCAAGCGCATCACAAATCTGCCTGAACAGGCGGGCTTTATTCTCATCTGTAAGATGATGGATAGTCGAAAACGATGCGACAAACTGAAAAGACCCCAAACCTTCTGGCAGCCCCTCATTGAGATCCCTCTGAAGAAATTCTACGCGATCTGAATAAGCACTCATTTTCTGAGCCGCACATCTCATCATCTCATCCGAAAAATCGACAGCGACACACGTCGCTTTTGGATATTTCATCAGCACACAATTGAGGAATATACCCGTTCCGCATCCCAAATCGAGCATCCGAAACTCGGTCTGGTCATCAAAAGGAATAAAATCCAGAGCCAGATTGTGATAAAAGTCAAACATCTCAATCCGAACTGGTTGTAGGCGATCGTACGCCTCAGCACGGGTTGAGAATTGAACACTTTGAGATTTCTGGTTCTTTTGGCTATTCATTTTCGACCTTTGTGACAATCTCGATTGATAGCGTCAAGAGCCGATTTCACCTCACACCACGGAACCTCGTGAGGCAACCTGTCCGACAGAGCGGCTCTGGCCGCACAAACCCCAGCGGCTTGGCCCATTGCCACGGCATTGCCAGTTACCCGGTAACTCGAATGCGCTATAAAATCGCCACTGATGCAACGCCCCGCCATCAGCAGGCCATCGACATCCCGCGCGATCAGTGCCCTGAGCGGAATATCATAGGGCTGGGACCGGTGCGGCTTGGCCTCCACGATCTTCGTTTTTTTCGGGTCAGTCGAATGCACATCAATCCCCATCGTAACCCGACAGACCGCATCCTCGAACCGCGCACCCCGCAGAAGATCCTCACCCGTCACCTCATACCGTCCGTGAATCCGCCGTCCCTCCCGAATACCAATCTGCGCGCCCGTTGACACCACGCGCATATCCGACCACACACCGCCGTGTGCCCGCAGTGCAGCCACCTGTGTATGAACCTCTCGACGTGCGCGGATCATCGCCTCTGTAATCGCATTGGCATCATCGCATTGCACGCCGTACTGATGATTCGCCATCAACGCAAACAAATTGTCTCTGATCCGAAATAATGTCGGATGACCATAAGAAGGCGAAACACCGATCTCCTCCATCAGCGCGCTCAGCCGCTGCTTCGGCTCTGCCATAGACCCGCCCACATAGGGTTCTATCTGATCAAACTGCAACCCCGTAATCAACGCCATCAGACTCATCGGCTGGACAGCCCCGGTCTCCGGATGACCGACATCAAACCCGCATCCACAAAGCGCCCCCAGATCACCGTCGCCAGTCGCATCGATAAAAACCTTCGCATGCCATGCTTCTCGCCCGCTCTTGGACTCCGTAATCACGACCGAAAGCCTGTTCTCGCTATCACGCGCTGCCCCCACCACGCGCGTCAACAGCCGAATCTCAACACCCACCTCGACACACATCTCATCGAGAAGCAACTTCATCTCTTCGACATCATACGCGTAGTTCTTTCCTTCAGGAGCGCGAAGCCTGCGCGCATCTCGCGCATCGAGCCGAGACGTAATCTCCGCCATAATGCCTGGCTTATCCGCCGAATCGATAATCCAACTCAACGCGCCAGTCGTCCACACACCCCCCAGACTGCCGTGCAACTCAATCAGCCGCGTCCTAACACCTTGCCGCGCACACGCAATCGCAGCGGCAATACCAGCCGGACCACCCCCGCAAACGACCACATCCACATCTTCCACAATCGGAATATCTCTTTTCTCTTCTCTATGAGTCAACATGGCAGCCTCCCTTCAGCCACAATACCTCTCCAACCACGACAACATCCTATCGAGATATTCCACATGCAGTGCCGGGTGTCCACTCCTCCTGAACCCGTGAGACGACTTTGGAAAGCGCACAAACTCCACCGTCTTGCCCTGTCGCTTCAGCGCGACAAAAAACTGCTCGGCCTGCTCGATTGGACATCGGTAATCCTCCTCCCCGTGCATCAACAACACCGGCGTCTGCACCTCAGAAGCATACGTCAACGGCGACCGCTCCACAAGAGCCTCCACATTCTCCAGAACCGAACCCTGCCACTGATTCTCTCCGAACGACACCCCGATATCCGACGTACCGTACATACTGTGCAAATTGATACAAGGGGCACCAATCACCGCCGCCTTGAACCGATGGTCGTGACCGACAATCCAGCTACTCATAAAACCCCCATAACTATAGCCGTGAACCCCCAACCGGTCCGCATCCACATAGGGACGCTCGCACAGCAGGTCAACCCCTGCCATCAAATCCAGAAAATCTTCCCCACCCCAATCCCCCAGCACCGCCTTCAGAAACTCCGGACCATAAGACGACGACCCCCTCGGATTTACAGCCAGTACAATATACCCCGCACCTGCCAGAACCTGATGCGTGACATCGTACGAATCCGAAAACCGGCCATTTGGTCCCCCGTGAATATCCAGCACCAGCGGATAGGACCTCGCCTCGTCGAAACCCTGGGGAAACAGCACCCGTGCCTCAATCGTCTCGTCCCCTCGATCAAACACCAACTTCTCCACGCACGCACCGGGATGAACCTCCAAAAACTCAGCATTAACAGCCGTCACCGCGCGTTGACGCTTCGCACCCACATCCATCACCACCACATCGCCCGGACAAACAGGCGAGGACATCACCATCGAAACATGCGCCCCCTCGCGGTCAACCGACAAACCCGTACAAACCTGACCGCCCCCATCCACAACTTCAACCTGCAAAGACGGATCATCGGGATTCACCCGACACAAAAACGACTCACCCTCTCTATCACCGATAAACAATATCCCACCCTTTGGCGTCCAGCACCGCGGCGCAAGAGGTTGCACAACCGTATAAACATCACCTGCCACGCACACTGGCGTCTCGTCTTCCTCCAGCACAAACAGCCACGACTGCCTTGAATCCCACACATCCGCATCATGCGACCCCGCAACCATCAACCGCTCTCCATCCGGCGACCACGCCACTGACTCCGCGCGGCTCAACCCCTGCGACCAACAATGCGACCTTCCGCCTACCTTCTCCATCACATGGACCTCTGAACCCCGCATAAAATCGCGTCCCTCGACGCAATCCGTCACAAACGCAATGCGGCTCCCATCGGGTGACCACGCCGGCGCCCCGTGGTCACCTTCCCCATCTGTAATCTGCTCAGCCTCGCCCGTTACGACATCCACCAGAAACAACTGCGAAAATGCGTCGCCTCGCCAGCCACCCTCGTCATCGCGATACCGCACGCGACGGGCAACCTGCGTCCTCGGTGCCTTCTCCTCGCCTTCTTCCACGCGATCTGGATCCACACGCGACACAACGACAAACTCCGAACCATCGGGCGACCACGCCATATCCTTCACGCCATCGGGAAGCGTCGTCACCTGCCTCGCATCCCCGCCACCAACTGGCATCATCCAGACCTGCTTTTTATCATCCTCACCCGAACGCAAAAAAGCCAGAGACTTCCCATCAGGCGAAAGTCTGGGTGCTGTATCTCCTTTTCCCACATCGACAGCATCCCCACCCGCAAGCGACTGCACCACAATCCGCGACTCCCGCTTCATCGTCTCCTTGTTGATCTCCTGCCGCACAAAAACCACAGCCGACCCATCCGCTGCGATCTCCACTGCCGATACTTCGATCAAATTGTATATATGCTCGGGTTTAATTGGCGACATATCTATCTCCCACGCGACGTATAAATGCGACCGCCCTTCACAACCACAACCGGCACCAGATTCTGCCGACCCATCCTCACTTCCCCACGCGAATCCTCAAGCTGAAATGCCCCTTCTCGCAACTCAAACACGACCGCATCCCCAAATGCCCCCTTCGCCAGCGTCCCCACCTCGCCCTTCATCCCGATGACCTCGGAAGGCACAGAAGTCACGCGCGAAATCGCCTCTTCCATCGACAGACCCAGATGCAAAAACTTAGTCACCACAGACGCGAGATCGTAAACAGGACCATTTACATTGTAAATATGCAAATCCGATGAAATCGTAGTCGGCAGAACACCCTGCGACATCGCCGCCTCGACAATCCCCCACGAAAAAGACCCCGCCCCGTGACCCACATCAAACACAACGCCCCGCTCAATCGCGTCCAGAACCGAATCGCGGATGCGACCTTCGCCATTGAGAATCCCGCACGGAAAGTCGTGAAAACAATGCGTCAAAATATCTCCGCCCTTCATCACATCCAAAATATCGTCAATCGAATCGCACCACGCATCCTGCGGATGCACCATAATGGGCAACCCAGCCGCATCTGCCGCCTCTCTCGCTCTGTGCAAAGGCAACATCCCGGAGCGCTCGCTGACAATACTATTCCTCGTCAATCGAACCTTCACCCCGAGAACAATGTCGCGGTGCTGCTCAATCATGCGGCATGCCTTATCGACATCCGCGTATTCGGGAATCTCAAACTCGCCGATCTCGGCAGTCAGCATACCCTGTGACGAGACATTCATCTGCGCCAGAATTCGCGTCTCACTCACATCAATCACGTACTTCCGAAATCCCGGAAAAATATCTGCACCCGCAGATCCCGCATCGACCACAGTCGTCGCACCTCGGGCAAGACACGTAGGGTCGGGTTCGATGCCGAAATGACTGACACCAGCAAACACATGGACGTGAATATCGATCAGTCCCGGCGTCACCACACAACCCACCGCGTCAATCACCTCGCGGGCATCGCCCGTATCCAGATCTTCCCCAACAGCAGCAACCCTGCCCCCTGCAAACGCCACATCCCGCACGCTACTGAGGCTTTCCGCCGGATCGACCAGCGTCCCGCCCTTGATGAGCAAATCGTACGTCATCGCAAACTCCCTTCTCATAAAAACTGCCCGACTTGCTTTATTTTTTATTAATCCCGATGACTGGAATTTAGCTGGAACCGAATGCGGGATTCGAAACCGGCAAGCGTATCTCTTGTCAGGAAATACGTCCCCAGACCCACGACAAGAGTCAGGACTACAACCGCCACAAACCAACGAAAGAGAACGTACTGGATCCCGACCGCAATACCCACAGCGACGAGATAGATCAGTGTTATTCCTATCATATCCGTGTTGCGGTCCGGTGGCGTTTGTTTTCCGAATGGGACGCCATCGACCAGCTTCAGACCTACTCCGAGATACAGGGACGTAGCGACTGTGCTGTACGCGATAAAAAAGACAGCATCCCACCACACACCCCAGGACCACACCAGCACGAACAGGCAGGCGACGTTCGGAACGACGACCAGCATAATCCAGAGCACTGCATGAACCCCCCTCACAAACGGACGGAGGGAAGAATCCGGCACAATGGACAATGACCAGATACCCTTGTAGTCATTGCCATAGGCCAGAAACCAGCACGTATTAACAATCATCAAGCCAAACAGGTGGGGCAGAAAGTGTATGAACGCAAAGCCCGGAGCAAATGGAGAGTCCCCCCACCCGGAGCGGAATATAACAATGAATCCAAAGAACACGATCGGAATACTTGTGACCATCATGTTTCGCCGGAACTGCCAGTCCCGAACCATCATGGAACACACGTAATCAAAACCGGCGCGGCTGGCCTGACCGCCAGCAAACCTCGCAATCCACGGCCCTACCTTCCATCGTCTTCTCTCCCTTCTTCTCACCCTGGAACCCGAGTGCATCAGACCCGAAACACGGATTAGATGATCACCCGAGAGCGCCCGCAGTCCGAATACGAAGGCAAAGATCGCGACAGCAATACCCACAGCACCCAACACTGCCGGAAATCCACCAGGCACTGCATCACCGACAGCGAGCCATGCTTCAGGTAGCTCAATTGAGGCCACCCTGCTCACGAACTTCTTTCTCGACAGGTTCAGAAAGTTGAACCCGAACACAAAAAACATTGGGATCACCTGAGCCATGGCCGCAGCCGCCTTGAGACGTCGCGTGGGAATGAAGCGAACCAACCAGCCGAATAGACTACAGCAGAGTAATGCGACGACCAGCCCCATTCCCAGAGCGATCACAAAGTGCAGGGGAAAATAGACCACGGATGGGAACCAATCACTATGAAAAAGAAAAATACCGACGAGTGCCGGCACCCCATTCACCCCCACTACGACATAGACGACAATTTTAATCAGATGGGTCAGCTTCGCGCCCGACCAGGTGGCCCCATTCACCGGCTGGTGCGCCAGAATCAGTCCCTCGACCGGGTTTACCAGATTTTCGGCGACTTCGGAGATCAAGATAACACTGAGCAGAAAAACGGTGAGACCGACAAAGATGAGGAGGTAAACTCCAGAAGAGGCACCACCCACGGCCATCAACAGGCTGATAATGCTGGATAGAATAAACCAAAAGATCGTAAAAAAACGCAGGGACTGATTGTGACTACCCATCCGAACCACTTCCTGCCGTTTGCTGAGCGTCTGGAACAGATCGACAAGAATCCAGTATTGGTGCGGCTCAATCCCGCAACGTTTGAGCAGCGCAGTAAAGGCCGTTCCGCGAAAAAACCGCCTGCCGATGGCACGAAGATCCCTCACGACCGCAGACCCTCGATAATTGTGGAAACGCCACTCACGGTTTCATCCGCATGGGTTAGTTGCCGAAAAACGTCTTCGAGACTATCTCCCTCGGTAGCAGTTTTCAGCGATTCCAGCGATCCATCCGCGATGAGACGACCCTCATGGATGATCAGGGCACGGTCACATACGCGCTCGACCACGTCGAGGACATGTGAACTGTAGAGAATGGTCTTACCTTCCGCCGCCAGAGCAGCGATCAGGTCCCGAACCATAAGCCCCGTGTTGACATCCAGACCCGAAAGAGGCTCGTCGAGCATAACCACATCGGGATTGTGAAGGAGAGCCGCGCTCAGGAGCACTTTTTGACGCATGCCCTTCGAGTACCCATCCAGACGACGCATTCGGTCTTTGTCCAGATCAAACTGCTTCAAAAACAGGTCAATTCGCGACTGAAGAACCTCTTCGGGAACTTCCTGAAGGCGACCCATAAGTTCCAGAAATTCCTGCCCCGTCAGGCTTTCAAAGAGCGCGGCAGCTTCCGGCACGTACCCGATGCGTTTCTTGGCCTCGACAGCCTCAATGGGCATGAAATAATCAGCTACCCGAACCGAACCCCCGCCTGGTGGGAGAATACCCGTCAGGACCTTGATAGTCGTACTCTTACCAGCACCATTCGGTCCCAGCAATCCGACAACCTCGCCTCTGCCCAGAGCAAAAGATATCCCGTGCAGGACCTGGCTACTACCATAGCTGAAAGTCAGCTCATCTACGGTCACAACCGAATTGCGGTCGTGTTCTTTACCTGGATGATTCATTAATTATGCACCCTTACAAGCACTACTTTCACCCGGCGTGTACGCGCGGCATAATCAGACGACGATTGCGCGCCAGAGGCAAACCGGCAAAAGCGCAGCGGTTATTCCACTGATCTACAGCCGCGGCACTTTTGTATTCATTGATAATAGCGTGGCGGCCCCGCTGGGTGTAGTTGTGCCCGGCTCTGTGTACGACCAGCACGTGAATAATCGCCACATCGCCGGGTTGTGCGCTCAGAACAACCCGGCGTTCAGGAGCAATCAAATCATCTGCAATCGTATGGCCCTTATAGGTCGGAAACTCGCCCTCTTGATGGGAACCGGGCACCACCTCAGTAGCTCCAGCCTCAAAATCAGTGGGATCGAGATACGTGATAGCCGCGGCCAAATCCGGAATCGTATGCCGCTCATACGGCCAATCCTGATGCCAGCTCTGCGCACAGAAAAATCCGGGTGGTTTATTGCGGATCTTCCCATTGTGAAAATCCAGATCAGGCCCCAAAAGATCAACCATAACCGAGACAATGCGCGGCTCGGTGAACTGATCAAACCAGTAGTCATCGGCCAGCGTCTGATCCATCATACCCACCACATTCTTAGGGTTAAAAGGATCGGGCTGATACCCCTCGGACACCTCCATAAAACTGTAGCGCATATTTTGGGGGCGACCTTCTGTGCGGACGACCAGATCGTGGAAACGGCCGCGCATCTCCTTCATTTCTCGGGAACTGTAAAAACCCTTCAGGAAAAGGAAACCATCGTCGTCAAAAGCGCGCTTCTGCTCTGGCGTCAAAATTAAAAGATCGGACATGACACAATCCTCCACAACCGCTGATTAACAGGTATTTCGTCAATGAGGATGAGCTATTTCATGGAGATAAGGCAGCAAATAGGCGATGCCAACGCTGATTAACAGGCCAAAAGTAATCTTGGCAAAATCCGAAAGCACCAGACGCGCCACCTCCTGGCGGCTGCGGTGCTTCTCGTTCCATGCAACGGCGATCTCGCGTCCAGCCAGCAGACCGACGAAAACCCAGGTCGTACTCATCGGGAGCTTGCTAACTTCCTTGAACAAAAACAGCACAATACCGTAGATCAAATCTACAAAAGTCGCCGAACGGATATCAGTAGTATTCGTCTTCGTCAACACCACCTTCTGTATTGCGCCACCGTGTGTATAAAAGATAATAGCTTGCATAGCCAGCATCGCGGCGATGGAGGCTATGAACCATCCTATGGCTATGTCTGGCGTGCGAGTAATCGGATCGCGCGGCAGAAAAACATAGATATTGGCCAGATCCTGAATCAGCCACTGGCTCCACAGAAAACCCGTTGAACACCACTGCGCCACCACCCACCAGGGACTTTTCGGTCCATCTGTCTGTCTGAAGCGGGACTCTAACCTCCGCGTAACCAGCCTATAAATAAAAATAGCGGCCACGAATGCCGTTGCATACCCCGCCAACGACTTGATCAGCATACTCGGCAACGCCTTTGGTGCAAACACCGTCAGTGTCAGAAACGTAGTGCTGACCGGAATACCCCCGCGGGTCAGCAAAAGCAGTACAAAAGGCGGAATACAGTAAACCCAGTTAAAATGGTCTGGCACTTCAATCGCCGTAAGCCTCCCATACGAGACATCGCCGTCATAAACCACCCACCCATACACGAGGACTACAGTCAGAATGCCGCCGCCAAAGAGCCACAGCACCCACCATGGACGGTGAGAATTAGAACTGAGAAACGTCCCCAGCGTCTGAATTGCGTCATTGCCGACAATGGAATACGCGCCGAGCAAAAAGCCGATGACCATTAAAACTTCCAGACTCATAAATCCCTCCCTATAAGGTGTGTTAAATGCCCATTGGCAGACATTCAACGAACGGTTGCGATGATAAGGGTATCACGCAATCGAGAGTACAAATATAGCATGCGATTGATCGGGCGCAGCAGTAAATCTGACATTCGCTGTGCTACCTGTAATCTCAACGGCTCGCTGTGCGATATCCGTCTCAATCCCAATATCCAGACCATTTAGACGCCACACATCCTCTTCGAACACAGCCGCATCGGCTCCAGGCGAAAAAACCTCAAACACAAACTCCCGTGGATGCCCGGCCTCTGTCTGCTGTTCACCTCTAATCTCAGCCTCAATAGACAGACGCCCAGCTTCCGCCTTCGCCGCAATCTGTCCAATATGCCGCAACGCGAGCCAGCCGGTTTCGCCATCTGACATACGCCAGTGGATCGTCGCCGGATGATATTGGAAGCTCCGACCAGAATAGCCACCCGAATCCTCTGCGCCGATCATGTAATGCTCATCTATCCACGCGGTTGCAACGCGCTCATCCGTGATCCGTCTCTCAATACGTCGCGGACCCTCAAATGCCGAGAAGGCAGCAGCGATCTCCGGCGGCGCATCAACTCCCAGAATCGCAAGACAAGGTCCATAATTGAACTCGGCATTGATCTCCCCTCCACTCGGAAACGGCGTCACCTCAGGACCAAACGCGAGCCAGATATGCAGACTCGTAAGCGCGGTATAATGCTTCATATCCATCCCATAGCTACGCGAAAAAGGCCCACAGAGATTGCCCAATCCCGCGTGGTAATAGCGCGCAATATCCCGCCAGAGTTCAGCCTCCATATACGCGCCCAATTCGTGGAGCGAACTGCTCTCCAGATAGCGTTGCCAGAAACCGAGCGCGTAAAGATTCACGCCGTAGTACGTCGGTGAATTGTACTCCGCAAAAGCATTATTCTGCGCGAACAAACGATAGACCTCACCGCCAAATTTCTCGCCGTATAAAACCATCTCATCGTTTCCAATACGCTTCCCAACCCACACGGACATCGCAGCCTTCATCAAAGCGATATTCGAATACGTCGGCGGACAGCGTTCCGGTGGCTCGCCCACAACAGCCATCTCCAGAGATCGGACCATGCGATCAACCAATCGCTGGGGCAACCGATCCCCGTACTCCTCAAGCGCGGTCGCAAACCCAAGCCCGATAAACTGCCGCCAGTTCGGATCATAAGTTCGCCACATCACAGCATCACCCTCTGAGGGATGTGGCTCCCCCACATAGCGATAAAAAGTACCGTGATACGGCGTCCCCGGCTCATCGAACTGATTGTCGATAATCGCATCAATCGTACGGCACGCCTGCTCAACATCGTCACCCCGATTGCGAAGAAGAAGCCCCACCGCGAACCAGACCGAGTTCCGAACCATCAGCACCGCATCATTCTGGCGATGGGACCACAACAACGCACCATCGGGATCCCAGAACCCCTCTGACCACTCGAGCGACTCAGTTGCGAGATGTCTTGCCTGGGGGGATAAATCGGATAAAGAGAGTCCTTCAGACATTGCGTACTTCCCTGTTCAAATTTGTTATTAGACGAGCATAATATACACAAAAATATCCGTTGCGAAATTGACTACGACGCCGCCGCATGTTGCCGCAACACTTCGGCAATACGTATGAAGCGCGTATCATCGGGAAACTGCGCGAGCCATTCCAGCAACGTCTTATTATCCTCTGTAAACTTCGCATCGGGATCGGCACCACTTTCCAAAAGCAACTCTACCGTATCGAGATGCCCGTGCCCGCCAGCGCAATACAAAACCGTATGCCCGCGATCATTCGTGATATTGACATCAGCACCATACGCGATCAACAGACGCACGATTTCACTGTCGCCATTGCGTGCCGCGTGATGAACAGGCTGATCGCCGCGCCCATCCACCGCCGTCGCCAGATGGGGATGCCTGTTGAGCAACGCCTGCACCCGCGCAGTATCCGCGAGAAAAACCGACACCAGGAATTGCCGCGACAAATCATCGGTCGGACGAACATGGGAATCCAAGACACCGTATTGAATAAGCAGCGAAACAATACTTTTATTGTCCGGAACCTCGCCAGCGTAGTGCAACACATAGCCATCATGGGCAGATAGATCCGCACCCGCCTCAATAAGCAGTCGCACGACATCCTCACGTCGCCAGAGTCCCGCGTGAAAAATAGGCCGCCATTCGTATTCATCATCTGCGTCAACAACAGCGGGATCGGCTGCGATCATTTCGCGCACAGCGTCGATATCCCCATGCCTGCATGCATCGTGAATTGTCAATTTATCACTCATCGTTCACCTCAATTATTTGTGTGCATTAAATTACTCATACGCTAGTCCTCCGTCTCAACGAGAGACCACCGCTCGCTCATGCGCTTAAGTTCAGGAAGATGCTCAGGCCAATCGTGTAAAGTAGCTGGATCAAAATCAGCCCCATTCGGCCACACCAGAGTATGGACTTCTGGATCAATCCGAACTTGATTAAATAACGATACATCGCGAAGTGGACCGAATAACTCACCTTCCAATATGGCTTGGAAATCGATAATCTGTTCCGAATCATCGTCAAAACAAACTCGAAGTGTATAGGGTGCCTGTATTTCAAAAAATATCACGCGATATATAGGATGGCGCATGTCTATTCAATCCTTTTTAGAATTAATGCTTATCGTCGCAGGCGTCTTCGAGCAATAACAGAATGAAAATAAATATCGTCTCGGGGTTCCAATCTGCGATAATACGCCAATCTAAATGACCTCTGCAAAACTTTCAGAAGCGTCTCCGTCCTTCTCAAAGAAAAAAACCGCTTCGGCTCATAAGTGTCCCGCTCCAAAATCCCCTCAAAGTCATCGCCCCCCCACACGCCGACATACATCAATCCATCCTCCACGAGCCGAGCCGCAATCAAATCGAAAATCCCCTCTATATCTGCTTGCGGGATATGCAACAGACAATTCATGGAATAAACCGCATCAAAAGTCTCGCTCAACTGATCGAGATGGTAGCAATCCAGAACGCGAGCGGAAACCCCCTTCTCTCTCGCCAGCTTTACCATCGTCGGTGCGTTATCAACCGCAAAAACCCGAAACCCCTGCGCTTGAAAAAATTTCGCATCGTGACCGGGACCGCATCCCAGTTCGAGAATAGAACATCGTTGTTCATATCTCAACCACCTCAAAAATTCGCTTCGCTCTCTCACCTTAAACTCATCAGTAGAACTATGCTCCCTCTCCAGAGCATATCTTTCATACGAGGCAATCAAGCTATCGGTGAACTCCATGAAAGCCTCCATAAAATGGATTGACAGATGGGAACAGCTTGATTTTCAGCCACTGCCTCCTTATTATGCCTTGCAACTGCCACAAAACCAAAAACATTTTTTGTAGATAGGGCAAAGAACTTTATGACAACAGACCAAATCAAAGCGCGTCTTGAAAGCGACAAAATTCAAAAAATCAAACTCGCTGGCTTCGACATCGACGGCGTCATGCGCGGCAAATACATATCGCTCGACAAGTTCTTTTCCGCCATCGAAAAGGGCCTGGGCTTTTGTGACGTGACATTCGGCTGGGACATGATCGATCAACTCTACGAACAACCCACCGTCACGGGCTGGCATACCGGGTACCCTGATCTCCTCGCCAAAATTGACCTCAGTACCTATCGCGGAATACCCTGGGAACAGAATACCGCGTTATTTTTACTCGACTTTTACGAAAACGAAAATCAGCCACTTGCGGTATCCCCCCGCCAACTGCTTCAAACAGTCGTACGCAAAGCGAATGACATGGGATTCCAGCCATACATGTCCGCGGAATACGAATACTTCATCTTCCGAGAAACGCCCCATTCTCTGGAAGACAAAGGGTTTGAGAACATGACCCCACTATCGCCTGGATGGTTTGGCTACAGTGTATTGCGAGCATCTGCGGCTTCAGAATTTGTTCACGCAATATTTGACGGAATGGAAGCGTATGACGTCGAACTGGAAGGAATACACACCGAAACCGGACCCGGCGTATATGAAACTGCGATTCAGTACGACACGGCGTGCAACGCCGCAGACAAAGCCGCGCTATTCAAAACTGGCGTCAAAGAGATACTATCCAGACACGGACTCGTCGCAACCTTTATGGCGAGATGGAGTCCAGACTACCCCGGCTGCAGCGGACACCTGCACCAGAGCCTGTGGAATTTAGCGGGAGACACAAATCTATTTGCCGATGAATCAGAAGTGTCGGGTATGTCTCAAATCATGAAACACTATATCGCCGGACAAATCGCTACAATGCCCCACATGATGGCACTGATATGCCCGACCATCAACGCCTACAAGCGGACAGTCCCTGGAGCCTGGGCACCGACCAACACCTCCTGGGGAATAGAAAACCGAACCACATCTCTCCGTGCAATCCCCGGTACATCCCCCAAATCCACGCGCACCGAATATCGACTGGCTGGCTCTGACGCCAATCCCCATATCTCGATGGCCGCCAGCCTTGCCGCCGGGCTATACGGCATAGAACATCAACTCGACCCCGGTGAACCATTTACGGGAAATGCCTACGAAGCCCCCGAAGGGCGATTCGATCCATTGCCAAAATCGCTCGAGGAAGCGACAGACCGGTTAAAAAATAGCGAAACTGTCCGCGCCTGTCTCGGCGACGCATTTGTGGATCACTTCGCAATCACGCGCGAACACGAAATTGCGGAATATCGCCGCGCCATAACGGATTGGGAACTCAAGCGATACTTTGAGATCATTTGAACGCCGCCACAATATGGTTCCCTACCCGCAAGGCATTTGCCGCAATCGTCAAACTCGGATTGACGCCACCAGACGTGGGAAACACGCTCCCATCCGTCACAAACAAATTGTCAATCCCCCGAAATTGGCAATTTTCATCCAGCACACTCGCCTCTTCATCATCGCCCATACGCACTGACCCCACGCCGTGGGAAAAGGTATCAATGCGATACGTATGAAAAAAAAGCGCGCCCGACGCGCGCAAAATATCTTTGGCCTTTTCCACGAGATAATCGCGGCGTTCGCAATCTCGCGCAGTGTACTGATGTACGACCTGTGCGCGGCTAATTCCATAAACATCCTTCTCATCTGCCAGCACCACGCGATTCTCAAACTGCGGCTCATCCTCTGCAACACACAACAGATTTTGCAAAAAACCAGCAGCTATTGCCGTCAAATTTTTAAGTCCAAAAGGCGCGTGGTGCTTCAGGGCTATAGGCGACGGCGTATAAATATCCTGAATCACCCCAACAGCGCGACCATCCTGCTCTCGACAATCCTCGTAAAAATCAGAAAAACACACTTGCTTGTGAAACACCTGTTCCGGATTCGTGCGAAACGGAAACACCCCCGCCACGACAGCATTGCAATGACGCATCAAAAAACGCCCAATCAAATCACCCTGCGGAAACGAATGCAACTTTGACCGCAACAAAATAGCCGGACTTTGCAGTGCTCCCGCAGCAACAATAGCAACAGGCGCGGACACCTCAAACACCTTTTTCGTTCGCCGATCCACACACGCCACAGCGCGCACGCTTCCCCCTTTGCAAACAACACGCGCGACCTGCACACCCGTCAAAATATCAGCCCCTGCATCCTGCGCCAACTTGAGCAACGTCATCGTCAGATCATTTTTAGCCTCAATTTGACACGGAAAACCATCGCAGGTCAAACATCGGATACACACGGTTCGCGTCCGATCTGAAAAATTGATCGCCAACGGCATGCGAAAAGGCCGATACCCCAGCGCACATCCAGCATCCCAAATGCGCTGTGCAGGGCTAGACAGTTCAATAGGCGGATACAAATAGTCCCCTATTCGCGGCGGCTCGCACGGATCGGTACCCGCCTCACCATGCACTTCCAACAAGCGCTCGACACAATCGTAATGCGGAGCAAGGTCCCCATACAAAATCGGCCACGCGACCAAATCTTCTTCGCGCAGCCTCAGCGATGCCCCACCGTAAAACACGGACATCCCACCAACCACTTCATTCTCGACCACATCTGAAAAATCGCGGTCCTCATATTGCCTGACGCGAAGCGGCGATGGACCTTGATAGCGTTTCTCAACCAGCACAGAACGGGGATCCCAATCCTCTGCATCGCGCCTTGCCCAATCGCCCCGTTCCAACAGTAAAACCTTCATACCCGCCGCAGCCAACACATAAGCGCAGGCACTGCCTCCAAATCCCGTACCGATAATAACAGCGTCGTAGTCGTTAAAATTCATAAAATCTCAAAAACATACAAAACAATTAACCCAACAATAATGACGAGTGCCCCATAGTGGAATTTTTCTCGGGCATCAATACACCTCTGAATCCGCGGCAAATCCGGGCGGAACTTACCCGACATCGTACGCTGAATATAAGTCTTGTAATACTCTACAACAAAACGCTCCAACCCACCATTCATATAAACCAGAAACCCCAACGATATGGGATGCATGGGATCATTTAAAAAATAGAACAGCGGCGAACAAATCGCCAGCACCAGACCCGACCGCTGAAATTTCAAAATTTTAAACCCCTCAAACGGCGCATCTTTATACGCCCCACCAAGCGACACCAGCAGACCTGTAATATAAGCCGTCAGAAGAAATACCCAGAACATCATCACAGGCGCGGGAATCAACAACACGGCAAAAACGCCCAGCACCAGCACAGTTCCCACAGCATAACGCAGCAAATCGCTCGCAACATACCGCCCAAAAAACGTAATGCGAGAGGGCACAAAGTACTTGTCCTGATCTTCCGTGCGAAAAAATCCCTTGTAAAGCTCGGCCAAAAACCGTTCTAACCCCATAATCAGAAAAAAAATCTGAACCCATCCCAACGCAGCAAAACTCGCCTTAAAAATTGGTACAAAATACAACACCGCAAAAATCACAATATGAAAATAAATACTGCGCGGAAAAGTTCTGGGCTTAAAATCTTCGTAAGGCGAATCTTTGAACGCCCCCCACAAAGACGTATAAAGTCCAGATACAATACTCACACATAGGGCAATATAGAAATTCATAGCTATCATTCCGATTCGTCTAATTCCTTTCCTTCACCTTTTTCTCGCGCCCTGCCCCCTTCAAGCACTTCCAAAATAGCGGGCAACACCAGCACGGCACCCACAAAACAGGTCAACAAACCAATCAACGCCAACCGCCCAATTGAGTTGAGACCGGGATGCGTCGCCATCATCAATCCAAAAAAGCCGATCATCGTGGTCAGCATAGAAATGAACATCGCCCCACCAGTACTCCTGATCACCACCGGCATAGACCCGGGCCCCTCCTCTCGATATCGGTGATAGAGATGCACCCCATTGTCAATCCCCATACCAATAATAGTGGGCAGCGCGACCATATTGTAGAAATTGAGCTTCAAATCCTGCAAATACAGCGACCCACACATCCACACAGTGCCACAGGCAAGGGGAAAGATCACCAGCAAAGCAGAGCGCAAACTGCGAAAATCAGCCAGCACAATGAGCAACACGACCACGACCGTCAGCGAGATCGCACGCGGACTGTCGCGCAACATCAAACGCAACATATCGGCAAAAATAATATTGGAACTCGACGAATAAAACACCTTGCCCGACGCTGTGTGAATCTCGTGCGAATCTTCGGCAAATGCAATGGCATTTTTGCCATCGCGCAACTGCACACTCGGCAAAATTTGTGCAAAATACGCCTGGCTTCCATCAATAGTCTCAAATTTTCTCAATAAATTTTCGGGCAAATCCTCAACCGAAAGTCTTTTGACATCCAACAAATCGCGCAGAGAATCGAGCTGAGCCTTCTGCTCTCCCTTGATCAACTTTGCGCCCTCGCCATTGGTCAACGCGCGAATTTCTCCAATAATATCCAGCTTCTCATCTTGATCGCGCAACTCTGTCCAGAGCGTCTTAACTTTGTCAATCGTCGGCGTCGGATCATCTTCGGCTATCTTCTTTTCCAATGCAGCCACAATTTCATCGAGTTCCGCTTTGCTATCCGCCAGCACAATGCCATAAGACTGCGATTCGCTGCCGTATTTCGGAATCGTCGCCATCTTTTGTTTTACCTTGACCGATGCGGGCAAATTAGAACGCAAATTGGTGAAATCGTATTCAAAATCGATATCGCGCAAATGAATGCCCAGATATATCGTGAGGATCAACGCACCGGCAATCACCAACTTTGGATATGGGAAATGCCCCCGGCTGCCGCCCCAATTGTGCCCCCACACATGCCGCATGCGAATCCACATGAACCTTTGATCCGCCAGCACCAGCACAGCGGGTAATACAGTCGTCATCGATACCAGCGACATCAAAATACCCGTGCCCACAATAAAACCAAACTCGGAAAAGCCCCTGAAATCTGTCAACGTCAGAGAAAAGAACGCAATCGACGTGGTTATCGCCGCCGTCAAAATCGCCTGTCCAGTCTGACTCAGCATCGTCTCTATGGACATTCGCACATCCGTCTTATCCATGCGAACTTCGAGATATCGCGCAAACATGTGAATGCCAAAATCGATTCCCAGCCCAAACAAAATCACAAACAAGAAAGCCGTCATGGTATTCAAATTGCCGATAACCCAGTACGTAATAGCAAACGCCCAGATCAGACCCATCGCCAGCGGAATTGCCACAAAAAAAGCCGCCAACGGCTGGCGGAAATAAAACGTCAAAAGCGCGACAATACCCATGACACCAAATATCAGCGTTGAACGCACATCGCTTAAAATGGTATCGTATTCGTCAATTTTATTCTTAAACGGTCCTCCGTATTCAATCAACATCTGAGGATGATACGCGCGCGGATTCACCTTCTTAACCGCCTGCTGGATCACCCACTGCATATCTTTGGCAAAACCGATATTGCTCACCGTACCCGCTGCCATCGCCTCCAATGCCAGGATGGTGCGATCGGGATTGGTATAATACGTCTCATCTCCATTATCTGCCGTGCGATACTTCGACTCAATATCCGCAAAATCGAGCACAGCTTCTTCTTCATCGAGAGAAATATACAACGGCGACAGCTTCAACTTTTCCTGGATGATATAATCATCTATCCGCGTGAGAACCTCATCCAAATCATCCGTTTCCATAAACAACAGCGCGTTCTTGCGATAAAATGCCGCATCTCGCTTGTAATCGACAAAGTTGATGTACGTCCCGTATTTCTCATCCTGTAATTCACGTGCCAGATCCTCGGCAAAACGCCTATTAGCCTCAAAATCGGGACTTTGCACCAAAACTACCAAACTACCCACACCACCCACGCGCTGTTTGATCTCATTGAGCGTCTTCACACTCTGATAATTTTCCGGGATCAGGGCAACGAGATCCGTCTCGAGTTTGCGTCCGAGCCTGTACACAAAAACACTGCAAAAAGCCGTCAACAAAATCGACACCACAAGAATACCTTTGTAGTGCCGATACGTCCACCCCGCCAAAAAACGAAGCATCACTTCAACCAATGAGTGCCACCTTTCTAATCCGACGTATCTTCACCCAGTTTTTCTTTTAACTTATCCATCAAGCCCGCAAAAGAAGACCTGCGGATCTCCCGGCGAAACTGCGACCGGTTGCTGCGCGCAACACTCAACTCATCAATCACCATATCGTAAATCAACCACTTGCCATCAACGAGATGCAATTTATAATCAATCGTACTCGACTCGCGCCTGTAATACACCACCGTCTTGACAATAGCCTGTGTGCTATCAACCTCGACGCCCGTATAGTCAATCTTTTCCGCTTTCGTATATAACGCGGGATCGGCGTAATTCCTCTCGATCAACAGCCTGTTCACAGCCACAAAATCAGCCCGCTCTTCTTCTGTTCGCGCTGTCCAATCTCGACCGAGGGACTCCCGGCTAAATGTTTCAAAATCAAACAACTCACCCACGATAGATTTAAGCGCGGCACGCTCTTCAGGCGTATCGCCCCCGGTTTCTGAACGCACAATATCCTGAATTGCCCGATCTCGGCTCTTCACCATCTCGAGCAGCGCATCACTCTGATCAGACGCACCCGCCACACCCATCAAAACGAGCATCAGAAACGCAGGCCTGAGCAATAAAATCATAATATATCACCTATTAATATCAATAACGTTTGCAGACGGCATCTCCGTCAAGTTTAATATTTTTCTTTTTTAAAGTCAAGACAGCGGTAGCCTGTTTTTGAGAAAGAGAGCTTAAAAATGAAAAAAAAATACCGCGTACAATTTTAGACGTATCTAACCGCCAGAAGATCCGATCAACTGGTGATAGAGCGCAATGGTTTGGCTCGCACTTTTTTCCCTGTACAAACAAACTTCTGTTGAAGTTATACACCCCCCCAACAGAAGTTTATCCCAATTCAAACAGGATTTTGTATCAATCCGCTTTCTCTCCCAACTTCGCCTCATCCACATTCAAAGCACCGCGCGCGCGCAGCATCTGTCCACCAAAGCCAAAAATGCCTGCTGTCAACAGCGCAGAACCAATCACGAGGAACCAGTACATACCCTCAATACTATTGGCAACAGCCAATGTGCAAAAGAACGCGGCAAAAAAATCGCGGCGACTCACAAATTTGAGCGACATACAAAAACGGTGAAACCACCCGCGTTCACTATCGGGAACATCACTCGAAAACGCCATATTAAAACTCACAATACTGCCGGACCCCACCACTTTCATATACAGAAAAATCAGCAACACACCCAACACATCCATAAAAACCATCACACCGCCCAGCAGGGGATAAAATGCCTCACCCGTATATTCGTACATCCCGGCGAGCACTGCGATAAAAAACACGAGATAAGACATATTATCCGCCAGGGTATCGACCCACTCGCCCATGCGAGAACCCATAAATTTTAATTTTGCAATCTCGCCATCGCACCCATCTACAATAGACGCAAACTGAAACAACAGCCCGCCCAGTGCCAGATGCAAATAACTCGCACTCCCCTTAAAAACCAACCATGCCGACAAAAAACTCAACAACATTGTCGCAATCGACAACTGATTTGGCGTGATGGGTGTATGCACGAGCAGGCGAGAAATGCGCGTAGAAATTTTGCGATTGAAATAGCGCGACACAAAACCATCGGTCGGCTTGCCGAGCCTGCGAAACAGTTCCTGCCCCGCGTGAACATGCGCCTCGGGCGTATCCACATCGAGCCAAAACGCGCCATCGATATCCGCAGTCCGCATACTGCCTCTCTCAGCCAAAACGCGAATCCCTCCCGACAATGACCCCTCGCCCTCTGCTATAGACCGTTCCAGCGCGCCAAACAAAAACGGACTACATAAAAAAATCCCCGTATCCACTGCATTGAAATCGGCCAACTCTTTCCCAATTTTGACCACGCGATGGTTCTGTGTCATCACCTTCGTGGCATCTTCCATATCAAAAATGCCATCGATATCTGTATCGACACACAGCACGGCTTCATCCTGCCCAACCGGCATACGACGCAACTTGACCAATATCTCGGGATCAAACAGATGATCGGACATCAAAAGAATAAACGGGTCATCGACATATTCCCTGGCACTCAATACCGACACCCCATTGCCGCGCGCCCATTCCTTATTCTGAACCCAGTCAATCGCCACATCCGAAAGTTGCGGATCATCGGCAAGCGCGTGCATAATCTCGTGACACCGATACCCTACCACAACCACAAACTCCGAAATGCCCGCGCGCATAGCCGACAAAATCGTGCGCTTGAGCAATGGCACACCGGCCAGGGGAACGAGAGGCTTGGGCAAATCCGCCCCATAACCTCTCAACCGACTGCCCATACCGGCGGCAATAATTACAGCTTTATTCACCATAACTTCTACAACCTTTCGCAATATCCCAAACGACTTACAAAAGACTGCGCCCAACAGCCCGTTGTAATCTCGCCCAGGAACGGTTAAAATTAAACACTGCTTCGTAATACTTGGCGCGAATAATGCCATACTCTTTTGCGGCATCAATCATATCCGATGCCTCTTCAAGACCGGCATTAAATCCATCGCGAACCGATATAAACCACCGGCGGGTCGCCCGCCGCGCCGTGCTGGCAGCCGCCATATTTTTCTGTGCCTCGATCAACTCGCGGTAAATCTGCTCAATTTCAATTGCCACGCCTTTCTCGGCCAGTTGCGTTTGATACAACAACTTCTGATATTCCAAACTCGCTTTCCGCGCCTTCGCCGACGTAAGCCCAAACGACAGCGACTGCCGAACACCTATCACCGCCCCTGCCTGCAAAATATTGAAATCATCTCTGGCAAAAGGACTTAGTTGATCGTCGCGGTTCGGCGCGTAGCCATACTTAAATTGACCCGCAATAAATATCTGGGGATACTGCTCGCCTTTTGCCACCTGCATTAGAGACTCGCGCACCTGCACAACAGCCTGTAACTGCTGCATATCCTCGCGCGCTCCCGCGCGCTTAAGATAAAACTCAAGCGGCTCAATCTCCACATCAACCGGCGTTAGTGGATCAGCGAGAGTCAGCGAATCCTCCTCGCTCAATCCCAAAAGCAGGCGCAGGGCAGACTCGGCAAGTGCTTTTGTTTTCGCTGCCTCGTGTACTTTTTCGCGCACATCAAAGGCAAACCGATCAATGCGGTTCAGATCGACATACGTAAAATCGCCTTCCTCTGCCTCCAGCTTCTCCGACACAAAATCGCGCGCCGTTTGAAAATCACTTTGTGCCTCCAATGCCAGTGCCCACAAATCCTGCGTCAGTTGCAACCCAAAATACACCTCGGCAACCTGAAGCTCCAGATCGCCCCGCGCTTTTCGCAGCCCCGCCTGCTGAGCCGTCACCCCTGCCATAGCCGCTGATTTGGCTCCGGATAAATAGCCAAATGTGAACAAAGGTTGTACAACCGTGGCCTCTGTACGCGTAAACACACTCAAATGACTCAGCATAGTATTGCCAGTGAGCGCGTCACCGCGCGCCTCGGGCGAGGGACCAATAACGGATCGCAATTCAAACTGTGGCAAAAAGCGGATGGCATTGGCCTGATCTAATTGCGCCCGCGCAATATCGACATCAACCGCTGCGGCACGCACGCCGGGATGCACGCGCATCGCCTGTGCAATACTCGCGGACAAATCATAAGTTTCGGCGCGAAGAGAATGCACACAGATAAAAATCCCCAAATAGGACACACATAGCTTGAACATGTGTGAAAAAAAAACACACCTGTTGCAATTTAACAACATATTTCTCCTGAATACCGGCGAAAAACTCAGCAATATAAAAATCTATATCTATATTAAACAAATATTTAACAGAAGACCATGCAAACAGGCACAAAATATCTATTCCTATATAAGCGAAATCCGTGCCATCGTAAAAATATAAAAAAACCGGACAGAAGTCCGGGTTAGCTATACTAACGTTTTTATACGCAAGTAGTTCCCCACATATTCACCGCCGCACCGCCATCAAAACAAATCCAAAAGACACCCAAAAAATTTTCCGAATGCGTCGGATCAATGCAACGCCCAATCCCAATTCGGGTGTCAATCCCAACAATTGAAAAAGAAACACATGCCCACTCTCAAAAACGCCGACACCAGATGGAATAAAGAAAAAGGCCGTATTTATAATCAACGACAGGGACGTGAGCAAAAAAGCGGTCAAAAAAGATTGTGGCTGTCCCAACAAACCGAGAATCGCATACACCTCAAAAGTTCCCAAAACCCAGCTCAGTATGTGCAACACCATACACACCCAGAACCCCTGGCGATTCTGCCGATAAAATGCCGCAATCGTCCGATCAACTTCTTCAAATTTTTCGCGCCTCGACTCCAGAAAAGAGAGACGCAACTTCTTCAAAACATCCAGCATCCATACAGACGCCCGTTGGCGCTGAGACACATACGCCGCCACAATTCCAACCGTGCCCAACACCAGAGCAGCCCCCAATCCAATCTGCACCTCTACAGAAAGCGGAAACATGCCCACTGCCAACCCCGTGCCAATCAGCGCAAAGACCAGGCCGCTCACCAGTTCAACCGTCTTATTGATCACAAGAGAGGGTACGCCCCGCGCCACAGAAACCCGATCGCGCAACATATACGCTTTGGCCACCTCACCGCCCACATGAGAAGCCGGTGTGACATTGCCAATGGCTTCTCCCGACAACTTCGTGCAAAAAAGTGACCAAAAATGCGGACGGTCGCCATCAAAACACATCGCCCATGCCCACGTATTGCTCACATGCCAGCCCAATGCAATGAGCAAAACAGGTACATAGCCCCATCCCATCTGCCGCACTTGCGTCCAGGCAGCAATAATCCCAACCTCGTAGATCAACACCGCCAGCAGCGTTAACCCAATGCCCCATAACATCACCCGGCGCGCAGTTTTCATTCGCTTATCTATCCCAAAAGAAACGGCGACCAAAATGCGCCGCCGTGCGTCGATAGTGTCTTATAGAACACCGTCAATTAACCCGCATAATCACGTGATAGCCCAGAGGGGTTTTGACAACCCCACTGACTTCATTGGGTTTGAGCTTCATCACTGCGGCTTCAAAATCCGGATGCAAATCGCCCTTAGAGAAAAACCCCGTGCTTCCGCCATTTTCTTTTGAGGGATCAATAGAATAACTCCTCGCCAAAGTGGCAAAATCCTCTCCGGCTTTGAGCTTATTTAAAATCTCCTGAGCCTCAATTTCCGTCTTCACCAGAATATGCCGCACCCGCATCTTCCCCGCCTGAATCGACTTAATAATATCCAGATTGCCCTGCGCATCGCGCAGCGTACTGGCATCCTTACTTTCGGCCATTGCCGTTTCATACGCTCTTCGCGCCCTGTCAAAATCTCCCCGAGCCGAATAAATAAACCCCAAATTGTTGTGAACTTCGGCATCTTTGGGATCAATCGCCAATGCCTTCTCGTAAATCACGCCTGCAGAATCGACCTTCTCTTCGCCCAAATACAGCAACGCCAACCGCTTATAGGGCGCAATCCACTCGGGAGCACGCGAGATACAGGCCAACAGTTCGGCCTTGCCCTGTGCAATATTGCCCTTGGCCACATAGACTTCTGCCAGCCGAAATCGCACCAAATTGCCATCGGGGGCGCGTTCCAAAATACCTATCATCTCGCCAATACTGGCATCAAAATTACCCCTGGCCGCGTACAACTGTGCAAGTGCATCGCGCACCTCGAGATCATCCGGAGCGAGATCGCGCACTTTTTCCCATGCTGACTGTGCGATATCTAAAGAATCCACTTCTGCACTCATAAAACCGAGCGCGCGATACACAGATGGATCTTCTGGTGCAGCCTCAACAGCCTGTCGATATGCCGAAAATGCCCGCTGCGTCATCCCCAGCGCGTGAAAAACCCCACCCCGATTGACCATCAACATCACATTGTCCGAATTGGCAGCAAGACCGCGATCCATCACAGCGATAGCACTGAGTGTATCGCCCACCGCAATATGGATTAACGCCAGAGATTGATACGCCTCGATAAAATCGGGGCGGCGTTTGAGCGCGGCTTCAAAATCTGCAATCGCTTCTCTGGGCTTGCCCAGATCGCCATTGAGAGATGCGCGCTCTGCCAAAAGCAAAGCGGGTTCATCGCTTTGCCCAATACCCTGATCAAGTGCAGAAAGAGCCTGAGAAAATTTGCCCTGTCGGGCAAACACCAGCGCCAGATCGCGATATCCGCGAACAGAACCCGGTTTTATCTCCACCACCTTTTGAAAAGCGGCCACCGCAGCGTCCAATTGCCCGGCCTCAGCGTAAAGCGTCCCCAAAAAACCGTGCGCTCCCACACTATCGGCATGTGCTTCGACAAAAGCGCGCGCCACCTCGAGGGCATCGTCAATTTTGCCATCGCTGTAATGCGCTTCAATCTCTTTCAAAAAATCCCGCGCGTCCACAGGGGCCTGAAAAAATATCATACCCCATACAAAACACAGCATCCACCGTTTCAAAACGCAACCTCCATCCTTGACAACATCAACACAACACAATATAATCACATCTCACTTATGAAATCTCTAAAACAAAACGCCGTACCACTCATAGCCTTTCTAATCGCGGGAAGCACAGCGATACTCGCTTACGACCACTTGCACTACGTGATCCCCTATGTGGTCTTTAAGTATCCCATCGCCATTGTCGTGCTCTACGCTTTTTTTCAGCTCATCGCTTATGCAGAGCGTCGGCGCAGTGCCCAACTCGACGAAGTGGGTCTGCTTCGACCCCTGCGCGATGGCGCATTCCTCGTATGCCTGCACGCACACCTGCGCGACCTCGGCATAGACCTGAACCTGTTATCGTCGGCATCCAACATGCACCTCGCCCTGTTATCATGGGCGGTCGCCCTCATCGGATATTACGCCATTGAGCAACCCGGGGGGCTACCTGGTCGCACAATAAATATCCTGTCCTCTCCTGCCACGCGCATCACAGTCTGCCGCGGACTCATCATCTCGGGACTGATAGGGGTAATCGGCACATTCGCGGCAATCGCACAACCCCTCTGGCTCGGTCTCCCCCTGCTTCTGGTATTCATCCGCGCCTATCTGCGTTCCGGAGACGGATCGTGAATGTACAGAACGAACGCCTCAACACCCGCGCTGCCCTGCTCAACTTCTTGACAGCAATCCTCTGGGGCGGAAATTCCGTATCCATCAAACTCGGGCTATCTGGTATTCCGCCGCTTTGCCTGGCCGGCATGCGTTTCTTGCTCGGCGGCCTCGTCGTCTATATCTGGACACTTCCGCTGAAACTCGACCTGAAACTCAAATCCAACGAACGACGAGGCATTATCGGCCTCATTTTTCTTTTTCTCGCGCAAATCTACCTGCTCAATGCGGGAACCGATTACACCCTCGCCAGCCGCTCGACCATCTTTATATCGGCCTATCCCTTCTTCACCGCCTCGTTTGCACACATCTTTATACCAGGCGACAAAATCAGCACGCGCAAAATGACCGGCATGGTATTGTCTTTTCTCGGCGTAGTACTCATCTTTGCCGAAAGCCTATCACTCGGCGAACTTCAACATCTTTTAGGGGACATTCTCGTACTCGCAAGTGCCGCTCTGCTCGGCGCCCGCCAGGTTTATCTCAAGCGTCTCGTCCAGAACATACACCCCGGAAAAGTCTTGATCTGGCAATCCGCCCCCAGCGTACCCATCTTTTTTTTATTCAGCGCACTATTTGAAACACAGGCCATTCAACTCGATATCCTCGTCCTGAGTGCCGTTCTCTATCAGGGTCTCGTCGTCGCGGGATTTTGCTTTATCCTCCTCACAAGCCTGCTAAAACGCTATTCGGCCAGCCGCCTCTCTGTATTTGGATTCATCACCCCAATTGTCGGCGTCATCATCAGCAACCTCTTCCTCGGCGACCCCATCTCACCCGCCATCCTCCTCAGCCTCGCGCTCGTCGGCATCGGCATCACCATTGTCAATACATCACAATGAAGCCCCTTCCAAAACGCACAGCCTATCAATCTATGCGGTCTCATTATACGCCGCAAGAAAAAACTGGTTTCAGAACCCAATGTACGCGCTTTACCCGAGCCGAATATCCGGCAACTCAAAATCATCGCCCGTGTCTTCAATCCACTGTGCGAGGCGCTCGTGGCACCGCTCCTTCTCCTTCTGAAACGCCCTGTTATAAACGTAATTAGCCTGCTCATACGGATCATCCGCCGTATTGAAAAGCAACCAATCATTACCCGGTGTACAGGCGTATTTCCACCCATCTCGCATCACCACAGCTCGCCACGCCCTATTCACAGTGTGCGAATGCATCTTTCGGGGAATCTGCTGTAAATACGCCGAATCGGGTTCTGAACCTCTATTCGGTTTCCCCTTGAACTCGGCGGCATTGCTGGAAATACAGTGCCCCGAATAATCGTGTCCGACCATGCCCTCGGGAACAGGAATACCGCAAAGGCCGAGAGTTGTAGGTGCAATATCCACATGATTGATCACCGCATCAGTAGAACCCGTATTCATATTAGCACCACCCCCCACCTTACCGATAATAAACGGAATGCGGATCGACTCTTCCCACGGCGATGATTTGCCCGTCTGCGCGTGGCTCCACAGCATATCGCCGTGATCGGAAAAGAAAATCACATAAGTCTCCCGATCAACACCCATATCCTTGAGCGCCATGCGAATCCGCCCCACATTGTAATCCAGATTCTCCACCATCGCGTAATATCCCGCATGATCCAGAGCTGCCCGCTCGCGGATCCGGGGAACATTCGGCACATTGTGCCGAAGTTGAATATCCGACGGATGAATCCGAGGCGCACCGCGATCCGGATTTGTAGGCGGCACAAAGGGACTGTGCGGCGGCTGCACTGAAAGTACGGCAAAAAACGGCTGATAATCTTTTTTATCACCCACATGATCCACAAGATGGTCTAAAAACAAGGTCGTCAGGCTATCGGTTTCGTACCCAGCTAAACGCTGAGGCGTTTCGCCCTCCGAACCATAAACATAGCACTCGTTCTGATTGTTATTATTCTCATACCCCATCCAGTACTGAAAATTCCCCCTGCGCTCGGGAGGAACACAGTTCTCCCGAGCATTGGACCCATCCACATGCCACTTGCCGACATAAGCCGTGTGATACCCCGCATCATTAAAAGGCATAGCAACAGTCGGAATCGCCGGATCCAGTGGAGACGGCGTCTGCGTCACGCCATTCTGGTGCGGATAAGTACCTGTCAACAGCGCGCCGCGAAAAGGCGAGCACCACGGCGCACCGGAGATCGCGCAGTCAAAGCGCATACCCTCGCGTGCGAGATTGTCGATATTCGGCGTAAACACATTGGGATCACCCCGATAGCTCAATGCGTGCGCGCGGTGCTGATCCCCAAAAATCCAGATTACATTCGGTTTGCGTACAGGGCGAAACGAAAATTGCTCATTCATCTTAAAAACCTCTCTAATGCTCGTGTCCATGCCCGTGATCGTGCAGGGGCGTATGATCGTGATAAATACCGTGCTTGTGCATCTGCTGATGCAGACGATTGTGCGCGGCCTCCAGCGTAGCGCGCATCTGTTTCAGACGCCTTGCTTCAGGTCGCGGTGCGAGCGTATCCAGATAGGCAATTGCCCCTTCGATTTGTTCCAAAACCGTCGTAGCATCCGCCTGCGAAAAAATCGGTTCCTCCCCTACAACCACCTGTACAGCACTCGTATGTGCGGCAATCTCGCCGTGCTGCCCCTTATAACTCCCGCGCACCCGAAGGGCAATCCACGTCGAATCTTCCACCCGCACCTCTGCACTCCCCGACGCCGAAAGCCTCTTATCCACATTCACCTGCTCATGCGTCAGCCCGCCCACAATGACCTCGACCTGATCAATCGGCAAACGCACCGACGCCACCTCCCACGTCACATTGACCGTCCCACCAGAAGCGGGCAACTGCACCCGTGAACCCGGAGCCTTTCCCTCCACCTGAATCTCCGCAAGCGGTCCCACCGTCACAAACGTATGACCCGCTTTTGTCGCTGCCATCCAGTTCTCATAGCTAAACTCGCGATCTCCCAGATGCGTATAAGTACGCACCCCGCCGAGTTGCGACGCAGCCGCCATCTTATCCGAACCGCCCACAACCGGAATGTGGTACCCCAAATTCAAATAGCGATACCAATCGGCAATTCCATAGGGATTGATCTGTGCATTGTGCGGATTAAACGTCATCATCTCCATCGCGTGAATCAGACCCAGCACAATATCTGCCGCGCGTTCGCACTGTGGATTTGGACCGTGCGGCATCACCACCAGCCCACCCTGATCAATACACTGTTGCGCCCACTCGGCCATCGTCACTTCCTGCGCGTCGCCCAGCGCGGATTCCGACGGTCCACCCGAACACAGCGGATGAATCATAAGCCCCGAATAACCCAGCAGCGAAATATGCCCGAGCACCTGCATGCGATTCTCGGTGCCAACGCGCACGAGAAACTCGCCATCCCCACCAAAATCCCGCGCGCCAAAAGTCGTCTTACCATCAAAATCCGACACATTGCTGAACATTTCACCCCACTGGCTCGCCAGCAAATTCACCACATTCACACCCTCGCCCTCACCTTCCAGAAGCGCCGTTTGTGGACTCAAAAAATGCACATGCGTATCGGCTGTCACCCACCCCTTTTGCCGCCACTTGAGCACGCAGTCAATTTCAAAAGTAATCACATCAGTATCGGGACCAACCGTGAACTTCTCGCGGATCGGCGCAATCTCATATCCCTTCTGAATATCGACATACACATCGCCCAAAGGCAGATCTGCCACACATTCCCCCGGAATATAACAATACTGATTCAACCCATTGACGTGTTCGCCGTAATTGTCCTCAAACCAGTGCGGGTTCACCTTGCGATGATACCCCTTCGGCGGCAAATATTCTCCAGCCTCACCGTGCATGTGCAACCGCACAGCAACCGGCGTCTCCGTCCCTTTCTCCACCACGCGAATTGCGACCGGACGATGTGCGGGCTGCACCTCGACAATCTGCTTTGCATCTGCCAGATCGTAAGCCTGCGCCTCCCCATCCCCCTCCACATAAAGCTTCCCCTGCGGGTGTGCGATATACTCGACAACAACCTCGGAAGAAGACCTCTCGGGCTGCACATCTACCTCTGCACTCAACCAGCGTTCCGCATCGTAATCCAGAACAGCCCGCGCCGACATCACCACGCCCAGGTCAATATCTATATCCTCAAGCTCACCATTCCCATTCAACTGCGCGCCCTCGGGCAATCCCAGCTTCAATTTTTGGCGCACACCCGGCCGCAACGGATGATCTTCGACCTGCGTATGCGTTATCCCCAGCACCAGCGACCGCTCGTTCCTGGGGACCAATGTCAGATGCCCAATAGGTTTCTCCGGATGGGGATTGGGCAACGCATAAACCCACAACTTTATGCGCCCACCATCTCGCCCAGAACTATGCCGGGTCTCGGCGCGACCATAAGCCGAAGCAGGACGACGTCCCAGACCGTGTTCATCCGTTGCACCCATCACAACCCCTGGTTTCGCCGCAGGCATCGCTGCAAACGCACTTGCCCCCCACCCAATACGGGACTGCTGAATCGCAAACCGGCGCAAAATACGCGTCGCCTCCGCCTCGCCATCTTCATACTCCAGCACGTAATCCGACACGTGATCACCGAGTTCATTGCCATCCATAGCAAAATCGGCCAACTCCTCCTGGTAATTACTCACGCGATTTTCAACCCCGTGCAAAAACACCACATAGCTCGCCTTCGCACCGCCCATATCAACGCGCACAGCATCGCCATCGAGCAATATCCCATTGGGTTCGCCTGGCGCGCCCAGATCAAATGGCATTCCCAGAATGGATTGCCTACCATACACTGCCCCTAAATCTTCACCACCAAACCCATCCAATTGCACGCGATCCACATTGTAATTTTTCGCCAGCGAAACCGGCGTAAAATGTTCTGATGGGGGAATATTCATAAAGCACCTCATTTATAAAAAATACCGCTCATTTTTCACCATCACCTCAAACTCCTCTCTCGCCTTTTGCACCTCTTCCACCGTCGAAACCTCGGCAACCGGCACATCCCACCAGCTCTCGTAGCCCGGCACGCGCACATCGCGATCTACCTCCACCGCAATCACCGTCGTGCGATCCACAGATCGCGCCTCCTCAATCGCCCTCATCAACCCTTCTTTGCCTTCGGGCCGCAACACATAAGCCCCCAAACTCTCGGCATTTGTCGCCAAATCGGTCGGCACATTCTCGCCATCCAATTGCCCGGTCTGCTCATCGCGCATCCTGTACTCTGTCCCAAACTCATCCGCGCCCACAGCATCCGACAAACCCCCAATACTCGCAAAACCGTGATTATCCAGCAGCACAATATTCAGCTTAATCCCCTCCTGTACCGCCGTCGCAATCTCCTGAGCCATCATCAAATACGACCCATCCCCAACCATCACATACACCTCCCGGGATGGATCGGCCATCTTAATACCCAACCCCCCGGCAATCTCGTATCCCATGCACGAGTATCCATACTCGAGGTGGTACCCCTTGGGATTGCGCGTCCGCCACAACTTGTGAAGATCGCCCGGCATACTGCCCGCCGCACAAATCATGACATCCTCCGGCGCCGAACCTTCATTCACCGCACCAATCACCTCACCCTGGCTCAAAACGGGCCGATGCCCCAAATTGTAAATGCGATCCACCTCGGCCTCCCATCCCTCTCGAAATGTGGCAACCCGCTGTGTCAAATCCCCCGACACGCGATACCCCTGCACCGCCTCTGCAAGCTCCTCCAACACCACCCGCGCATCGCCCACCAGCGGCAATGCCCCGTGTTTAGCCGCGTCAAATTCCGCCACATTAATCGCGATAAATTTCACATCTGGATTTTGAAACGCCGTCTTTGAAGCCGTCGTAAAATCGCTCAACCGCGTACCAATAGCGATCACCAGATCTGCTTCCCGCGCGACAATATTCGCCCCCGGTGTCCCCGTCACGCCCACCGCACCCAGATTATTGGCGTGGTCGTAATTAAGCGACCCCTTGCCCGCCTGTGTCTCGCCCACGGGAATACCCGTCTGCGCGACAAATGCCGCCAACGCATCTGTCGCTTCGCTGTACAACACCCCCCCGCCCGCAATCACCATGGGTTGCACACTCCCCCGAATCCACGCCGCTGCTTTTGACACCAGATCGCGATCTGGCCGGTTGCGCGGCACCACCCACACCCGTTTATCAAACAACGCCTCGGGATAATCAAAAGCCTCTGTCTGCGTATCCTGCGGACAACACAGCGTCACAGCACCCGTCTCAACAGGCGAAGTCAAAACCCGCATCGCCTCGGGCAATGCCAAAATCGCCTGATCTGCCCGATTCAACCGATCCCAGTACCGCGACACCGGCTTAAAACAATCATTCACGGAAATATCCTGCGACGCATTGGACTCCAACTGCTGCAACACGGGTGCCACATTTCGCCGCGCAAAAATATCACCCGGCAGCAGCAACACCGGCAAACGATTAATCGTCGCCGTCGCCGCGCCCGTCACCATATTCGTCGCCCCCGGTCCAATCGACGTCGTACACGCCAGTGTACCCAACCGATTCTTCATCTTGGCATAAGCCGCAGCCGTATGCACCATCGCCTGTTCATTGCGCGTCTGGTAATACCGAAACTCATCGCGATACTCGTGCAGCGCCTGACCGATCCCCGCCACATTCCCATGCCCAAAAATACCCGACATCCCCGCAAAAAAGGGCTGCTCAACCCCATCGCGCGAAACGTACTGCGCCTTTAAAAACTGAACAATCGCCTGTGCCATTGTCAATCGTCGCGTCTTTGCCATGTTATCCCTCGTCTATTCGCACATCCGGCCGGTCATGTACACCGGGAGACTCCAAAATCCGCTTCTGTTGCTCAGTCAACCCCTCATAAACCGAACTATCGTACCCCTTTGGCGCGGAAATCAAATGCCCCGGACCGTACTTGTAAAGCAACACCCTGCGCTCGTGGTCTGCCCGCCACGGCAATGTGCCGTGTACCAGAGCCTCAGTAAAAAAAATCGCATCCCCCGCCTTTGCCTCTGGCTGCACAACATAGTGCGGAACCCGCTCAAACCGCTGCACATCGCGCGGCAAATCCATCCTGAAATTGCTCTTGTGACTGCCCCGCACACAGGCAAATCCCCCATCTCCCGCATCTGCATCCGACAACACATACGTCAACACCGACAAACCACACTGCATCACGCCATCTCGATACCTGTAATAATGGTGAAACAAATTCGGCTGCCCGCCGTGCAAACTGCCTCGCCTCCCATTCTTCAGCATAAAAATGGCATAATCGTGATCCAGGCGGAACTTAGGTCCCAGTAAGTCAACGAGATAAGGCAACACTTTGGGATGATCAATTAAATCTCGACACGCCACATCCCAATCCACAATACTCGGTGCGCGACGCACACCTTTGGCATTGCCAAATTCATCATCTGCCTCCACATCCCCGTAATCCCTGGGAAATTCTCGATCCGCCACTGCATTGAGCACATCCAATTCCTCCTGACTCAACACATCTTTAATCACCAGATACCCGTCGAGATCAAACATAAACTTTTCTTCTGGGGTCATATTGCACTCTCCTATCGATAGGGCAATGGCCTGGGATCGAGCCATTCTACAATTCGATCTTTAATCGCCCATGCAAAAAAGAAATTTCCGCGCGGCGTGTGATGCCCAATATAATACGGTTCCAAAAACGCCTGTGCATCCCCCCGATATGTCGCGTACTCCTCCCGAAAAGCATCGCGCAAATCGATCACCGGCACATCCCTTGTCGCCAACCAATCCAAAAACGTCTGGTCAAAAAGCGGCTCACCTTCTAATGCCCGAGTCACATTACCCGAACCAAATGACAAAATAACCAGTAGCTTCTTCCCATTTGCCTTTGTAAATGCCTCTGCCTTTTCAATCACATACCGAGTCGCAAACAAAGCCGCCTCGGTATGCAGACTATAAACCTCGGCATCCGATCCCGCATTCTCGAGTTCTCCTCCCATACCTTGCGCCATAGCCGACGCATCTTCCACACTGCCCTTGCGCGCCATAGCCGCATGCAAAATCGGATCACCGCCAAAAGTTTCCCACACCCAATCCGCATCGCACAACCGATAGAGTTCCTCGGGCGTCTTGCACAAATTCTCGCGCTCTTCCACAATACCACTTTCCAGATTCACGCGCAAATGCGGCAGCGTAAACCGCCCCTGTCGTCCCATGCGAATGGATCGCCACGCGTCCAAATTGCGAAAGTGATCGTCATCCCACACATTCAAAATCACATACTCAGCGGGATACTCCCTCTCCACAATCAACATTCGCCGATACGCCTGATACACACTGTGCCCACCAATGCCGTAATTGCGAACAGGCTCCAGCAGATGCGCTGCCAAATACTCCTGCCACGTCTCCCCATTGCTCACCTGATCGCAATGCGTAAAACTATTCCCATACGTATGAATGCGACACGGACGATCCGCATAATTGACCACCTGCCGCGCACCGTCTTTCTCGTACGCGTAAAACCCGCGCGAATCATCCACACCACCCCCGCGAAACCCATCGCAAACCACCCACCCGATCTCCGGATCAAACGCCGACTGTGCATTATTACACATAATCCTCGCCAACTCCGCTGGCACATCTGCCCTGGCAGGCGTCACAAAATGATCCACCATCTCGCGCGTTGGCATAATCGACTCCAAATACTCGCGTCCTGTCATCGCCATATCCTCATATCTCACGCCTTTCATCTGTGTACATCTGCGTTCATCTGCGGATCCGCTTCCTGATCAGCCGCGCCGGTGTGCCTCCAACCACCGAATACGGTTCCACATCGCGCGTCACAACCGCGCCCGCCCCCACAATACTGTGCGCTCCAATACGCACCCCGCCAATAACCACGGCATTGGCGCCAAACCACACGTCATCCTCCACGACAATCTCCCGCTTTTGCACCCTTTGTTTCACCATCGGAATATCGATTCGATCGTACCCGTGTCCCACACTCGCAAAAACCACATGTGCCGCCACAGCCACATAATTGCCAATAGTCAAAGGCCCGTACAACACACTATACGGCGCAAAATGCGTGTGGCTACCAATATCGACCCACGCGCCACAGGGATTCACAAACACCCCATTGTGAAATGCCACATCATCGCCAATACGCACCAATTCCGGATGCCGAATATCGACCAGCGGATCAAAGTGAACCGACTCGCCAATCGCCTTAAATGCCGATCGGTTTATCTCTAACATAAGCACATCCTCAAAGCGTCTCAAATGGCCAGATGCTCATCGAGCGCGGCACTCAGCCGCTGAAAGACCCGGGGAAATTCAGCGGCGACATCGTCCCGCTCATTGCGCTGCAGATCGAACAGCAACTGGGGACGCTCGCGCTGAAGGCGCTCCGTCTCATCGGACGGCACATGCATCGGTTCGAAGACATCGCCCCCAATGCGCTTTGCCGGATCATAGCCGCGAACCAGTTTGAAACGCCCGTCAAAGACCATGCGCCAGGCACTCAGACCGGAAAATACCAGGTCTCGATGCCTGCGCGTGCGGGCACCGAGATAATCGACGAGCGAACGGCTGTCGAGATCATCACCAGGTGTCAAGCCAGCCCACTCGAGGAAGCTGGCGGTCAGATCAAGCGTCGTCATCGGAGCGTCATCGCGTCCGGAAGCCTCCACGCCCGGCCCAGCGATCACCAGCGGAACTCCCACCGAAGCCTGCAGGGGCGACAACTTCTGCCACTGGTCGTAATCGCCGAGCATCTCGCCATGGTCACTGGTGAAAACAATAATAGTATCATCGAGATCGCCCCGCTCGCGCACGCGCCCAATGAGACGCCCGAGGCAGAGATCGAGATGTTCGACAGTAGCAGCCCAGTTGCGACGCACCTCCTGGTGCGTCTCCGGCGCGATATCCTCGGTGTTAAACCCAGGAAGAGGAAACTCGATGGGCGGCTCGCGGTACCATCGGTGCATCGACTCGGTAATGTCCCACGGATGATGGGGATTCTGCAGATTCACCTCCAAATACCACGGCCTATCGTCGGGCGCCCGATCCAGAAGGGTGAGCGCATTGTTGGTGATCCAGGTATCGAAGTACGCATCGTCGGGAAGTGTCGTCGGAAAAGTAGCCGTCCACACGCCCTCCCGGTTTCGGCGCATGTAATCGGCAATATGCTCCTCTGCCAGGCCGCGCGCGTGCAAAAACGCCATGTACGCATCCTGAGGCACCATCTCATTGTTGCGCATCAAAATGGTCGCCTGGTTCAGCCCCGCATTAAAAATGGCATCGGAAAACCCCCATGCCTCCATGCCCTGACACCCATCGACACCGCAGTGAAACCTGGGCGGATTCCCCGATTGATTATTGCCCACATGGTGTTTGCCAGCCCCCATAACGTGGTATCCGGCCTCGTCGCGCAGACGCAGGTGGTACTTGAACATATTATCGGGGGCATAAGTGCTATTGCCCCACACGCGTGTGCGATCATACTCCTGCCCAGACACCAGACATGCGCGCGACGGAGCGCAAACGGGCGACGGACAGATTGCGTTGGCAAGCCAGACGCCGCGCTCGGCGAGTTCCCGCAAATGCGGCGTGCGCACCGGAATATCGGGGTTCATCTCGACCCACTCCGGCCGCTGCTGATCCGTTTGGACAAAAAGTATGTTGGGCCGTTTATCCGGCATGCGCGTTCACCATTTCTTTTTAAAATAACGCTTCTTGACCAAACGTCTCAATATGAAATCGAATGGCAGATTTTACATCCGCCAATGCCTCTTCATAAGTATCTCCCTGCCCAACGACGACCCCTTTCAATCCGATCGGATATCCCACATAACCATCGGCATATCTCTCAACGATAATTCTAAAATTTCTCATCATATCTTCCTTTATATTGCATTGAGAAATTCATCTACTGTCACTCCCGCCTTGCTAATCAGACTACGTAGCGTACCGCGTGCCACTTCTGAATGGTCTGGAATCGACAATGTTGCCCTGTGTCCATCTTTCACCATTATAATATGGCTGCCTCGTTGGCGTACCACACGCCACCCCAATCTGCGAAAAGTACGGATTACTTCACGAGGTCGAAGAACAGGAACTGGAGGCATCAAACTGCCACTTCAACTTCGCGTGTTGTCACCTTCAAAGGCATTCCCAATTCAGCACGCACCTCTAAGCACTCTTTGATCGCTTCCAACACATTCTTCTCAGCCTCTTCCTCAGTCTTACCCTGGCTTACACATCCTGGAATTGACGGACATTCCGCGATATATACACCATCCTCATCTGTATAAATCGTGATCGTGAATTTCATCTGGGTCTCCTATCTCTGTACCGTTGCAGCATATTCCAAAACCCCACTCACGTCTTCAACTGTTAAGACCGGATACGCCTCTACAATTTCTCGATGTGACATATTGCGCGCGAGTAAGCCTAAAATATGCTCAACACTCAAGCGCGTATTTTCAACAACTGATTTCCCGCCCAGAATCCCTGGATCTGAAATAATGCGTTTCATGTTTTATCTCCTTTCACGCCCCCTCCAACACCTCACGCAACCGCTGTGCGACAATCACATCCTCTCCCTCCTCCATCATATACGGCATCACCTCTACGCCATTATCGTGGGTGAACAGCTCAATGCGCGGATCGCCATCTGACAACTGCTGCTGGGTCTCCTCTGGCGCAATCGGCAACACCGCCTGATCCCAGTGAACCTCCAGAATCGGCGCCACATTAGACCGCCCGGGATCTCGCACCCTTGTCGTCACCGACGGCAAATCCACAACCGCACGGCCAATCACCTGCAACCATTGCTCCCACTCTGCCCACTCGGCATCGTGATCGCGCTGCACCCACTTCTCCACCGCCGCCAGCAGTCCCATCACCTCCTCCTTACCCGCCTTCATCGCCCGCCCCAGCGAATGGTGCGGCGCGCCATTGGCAAACGCCGCCTGCAAAATATCCTTGCGCCCCAGCACCAATCCCGACGACTGGGGACCGCGCAAACACTTACCCCCGCTATAAGCCACAACATCTGCACCCGCTTGCAAATACGCATTGGGCACATCTGGCCGCTCTGCCGCGGCATCCACAAACACCGGCACCCCTTTGCGACGACAAATCGCCACCACATCTTCGAGCGGAATATCGCTATGATCCGTCTGATCCCCAAAAAACGCAAACATCGCCGTGCGATCATCAATCGCCAAAGAAAGCGCATCGTGATCTTCCACCTCCACCATCTCCACCCCCACCGCCCGAATCGCATGCGTATAAATGTGCAAATGCCCCGGCTGGTACAACACCCGATTCCTCATCCCCGTCGTATCGGGCAGTTGCTTCATCTTATCCGGATCATCACCCGCCACACACGCCGACGTCACCTGCGTCAGCGCCGCCGCGCATCCATTTGTCACCAGCCCCCACTCGCACTGCATCAACTCGGCAATACGCGCCCCCACCGCATCCATCAACTCATCCAAATGCACATACGCCTTCGCCGCCTCCATCATCGCATCGCACACCTCGGGCAACATCAGCGAACCACTGATAATCGTATATGTCCCGCGACAATTAATCAACGGCCGCACACCAATTGAACGATAGGTAGGAACAGTCATAGTCTTCACCCTCATCGCACATCATGAAAAATAACGCGTGTACAAAATATAAACCGCCAGACCAATCATCAGGAGAAAACAGAACCACAACAGCAGATCCGTCTTCAAAGACGGCTTCAGGCGTTGATCGAGATGTCTATAGCGCAAATACAGCGTCCCCCCGGCAATCAGAGGAAACTTAATCGCCCCAAACAAATGCCCGATAGTCAGCATCCAAACCGGATTTTGAAAAAAGAAATACGCCAGAGAAGTCACCAGCGGGGAAACCACCGCCCAAATGCGCAAAATGCGAACCCGGGTCTTGTAATCATTGCGCTCGACCAAACCCATAACAGACATCCCATCGGCAAAAATGCGCACCCCACCACCCAGACCGGATATCGCCGTCGAATAAAGCACAAAAAAAGCACCCACCATAAACAACCAGAACGCCCATTCGCCAAGCGTCTGCGTGTACATATTGGAAAGCACGGGAATGGTCTCCAGACCATCGGGTTGTTTATTGAGCCGATACAACACCCCTGCACCCAGCATATAAAACGGAATCGTCGCACAAGTCAGCAACCCCAATGTCAAAAGCACATCGGTTTGCATCACCCGAATCCATCCCCTCGCGCGCTGAACCCAGGCATTAGACTGATCTGCCAGTCCAGAAAAACGCGCATAGCCCTTTTCCACACACCAATACGTATAGGCCATCTGTTCTCCCGAACCCACCCCGGTGCCGCCATACATCGCCAGCGCGGCCAACAGCGCAAAAGCCGGAAAACCAAACGTCAGCCCACCACGCACCTCTTCCCACGTAATCGCATATTCGGTCAACTGCAGCAAAACAGCACAGGCAATCGTGATAAACGTAAACATAACCACCAGAACCGTCATCAACTTTTCGAGAAAACGATACGTCCCCGTCAGGATAATCACAGACGCCGTACCAGCCAGAATAACCGTCCACCATTCCGAGCCGAGAGAAGGCAGCGCCATGTGAATCGCCTGGCCAGCCCCCCCGTAAATACCACCGCTGATCAACTGACCGGGAATAATCCAGAGCAACCAGAAATAGATATACCACGACACCTTCCGCCCGTTAAACGCGGGCAACTTTCCGGGCAATCGGTTAAAAGCGTGCAAAAAAGGTTCGCCAGAAGCAACTGAAAAACGCGCGAGTTCCGCCTGAACAATATTCTTGCTCCAGCAACTCACCAGCACAAACCAGAGCATTGAAAATCCAACAATAGAACCCAAATTCGTCGTCAAAATAATCTCACCTGAACCCACCACAGACCCCACCAGGATCAGCCCCGGACCGAGAAACTTCAGCGTACCGCGAAGCCCTTGTGGGGGTTCCTGAACCGCCCGTGGATCCAGTGCATAGAGATCTGGATTTTCCTCTTCTCTCGATGGTTGCACAGTTTTGGATTCTTCCGGCATATACCCTCCCTTTGAATTGACCTATCCCGCAAAAACAAAAAGCCACCCGGTATGCACAACGCATTTTCAGGCAGTCCCATGCCATTGGCGCTACTGACATCGTGCTGTGCGTGCGACTCGCGGGTGGTTATTTACGTGTCGATATTGAGTATTTAACGACGGCGACGCGACCTGCGGCCACCGCGGCCAGGTCGTCGGCTCCCGCCTCCTTGTGCACTCGGAGGGGGTGGCCCACCTGTTCCAGAATCGCGGAATGTAATGCGCCCCCGATTCAGGTCATAAGGAGAGGTCTCAATCGTGACGGTATCGCCCACAACAATGCGAATATTAAAACGGCGCATTTTGCCCGACGTATAACCGAGAATCTGATGTCCTCCCTCAATCTCAACCTTGTATTGCCCATCGGGCAAAATATCGACAATCGTTCCTTCCAGTACAACTTTTTCTTCCTTTGCCATAAAACCTCCAACTATGGGATGGATAAACTCGTACCTTACACCATTTGGGATGCATAAGCTAAAAATAGAACTCTTCAATAAGATATGAGAGAAAATTTATGTTCACAAGTATTTTTGACACGCGACCAATTTCCAAATTTTACACCAGATCGCACAAATCAAAAAATGCGATAGCTAAGAGCAAAAAGAAGGCTCTGCCTAAAAGGATACCCTTCTTCTTTGGAAATTTGCTCAATAGCCGTCAAGCTAATACTGTTTTCGACAAAAAATGTGAAACTGATATTTGAAATATATCTAAATCTCGCATCTTGATCGCGTTCTTTGTTGACGTGCAGTGTATTAGAGGTCACAAAGGCAATTTTGTTGGTAATTTCGTAGATAAAATCGATGTTCTGCCGGATATTATACTCTCGCCTAAAATAGTCCCTCTTGAATGGGGTATCCAATTTGAGATCCGTGTTGACTTGCATCCGCCAACTGATAGGTCGGGAATACCGCACATTAAGAGCCAGAGCAGGAGGAGGGCGTTCTGTGTCTTTGTCCCTGGTCTGCAATTGATACTGAACCCCCGCATTGACATCCCAACCAAAAAACCGGTCGCTGATCTGCTCCTGTGTAAGTACCTCGCGCATGCGAAAGAGGCCAACAGGACCAATATTGCCGCCCCCGGTCACAAGACCGGTTTTGTCAATTTCACTGCTCATATCTTCGTACCAGTAGTGCAGATAGGTACGATCGCCATAGATATTGCGGTACTCTGCTTCTTTTTCGATAATTTGCCCAAGCGCGATCATCGTATCTTTAGGCAAGAAATCGCTAATAACGCCTTCTTCAAACAAAAAGTCTTCGATACGCACGGCTTTGCGCAAGGCGGTGGCATTGATAAACCGACCATAACCAAGACCTAAAATGACATCCGTCTGCGGACGATCAAAGCCCTTACGCATCAAAGCATCTGGACTGACAAAATAGAAAAACTTATTGGTTTCCCGAAAATACTTTTGAACCTGTATATCGAGATTCATGTCATAAGTACCCGTTCGCTCAGAGTCTTCAAACGAAAATTGGCGAAAATACGAAGCCGAACTGAGCGCGTCGATAAAATATGCAAAAGGCAGGGAACTGTAGAACTTCTTGTACACAAGGCCAACTTCGCCCTGTTCGTGTACAACTTCCTTGCCCTCGGTCGTCAAATTAAAACTCAATACATCAATGCGTAGATTATCCACCCGACTCACCGGCACTTTGTAGTCGGTGACCGAAACATTTTGCGCCTTTGCCGATGCTGTAACCAGCAGCACGACAAGCATACTTGCCTTTAATATATATTGTGCATCCATGATCAGCCTCCGCGTTAGGCTATTTGTCGGACCAACAGATTGTCCCCAAGATGAACGAGCATGACTGTTCTTCATTCTGTATCCTCCGGATTCATTTCAACTGTGGGCCTTGGAATAATGAAGATAATATCATCGTAATCCGCTGCGACGACTGTCTCCGTATTATTTGAATCGGTAAGCAACCCCAAAAGATCTACCGGACGAGGATCACCACCAAACAGACGGCGATAGTCTTGATATGCATTCACTTCTTCCCAAACCCATTTCCCCAGATCGTCTGTACCGCTACGCAACACAATCATATGTTGTCTGCTACTCGAAATAACCGTGCCTTTGGGTAGTGTTTCGCTCCAGATATATTTGAGTGATTTGCCCGCTAGAGGATTCAATCTACTTCTTCCTATGATCAGACGCACACCAGCGGCACTGTCATTTTTGTCGCCGTCGGTTTCATCAGATCCCTCGGGCAAATCGTGTACCCGCCAGCGCCAGCGCAATTTTTGGAACAAACGCAAACTTGCTTTGATTTCTCTGCCGCGATACGTGAGCTTTGCTTCTCTCCCAAAATTTACGGCACTGCCTTTTGTTTTCGCGCTCAGATAATGGTTATTGTCTTCTTGTAAAATTCGATAGTAAACATCTTCTTTTTTTGTTTCTCCGAACAACGCGCCCGATCGTCCCCCCCAAATCTCGTCGGGATAAGTATTCAAAAATCCCGGATAGTCAAAGGCATCGAGAACACATGTGGAGTCCCCCGCAGGCGTAACCCAATGTGCAGGAGGTTGCGAGGGATCTGTTATCTTAAGAGTTGTCGAGGGCTCGTGACCTGACCTGGACGAATCGATCATCGCAGGATCAGTCGAGAGCAGTGAGTCAACGACCGTAGAATCGACAGATACAGAGACAACCGATTGGACGACCATAGAATCGAGACCGGCAGCAAGGCATACGCTGTATCTAAGATCAATCACAAATACCACGAGCACGCACAGTCTGAGCGCCATGTTTATCAAGTACATGCTGATAAAGTCAGTATGGGAACGCAATCCCATCATCCAACCCCGCCGTTACCAATAAAATATCGACTTTTGTAAAGTTGCTTTTCCGCATTGCTGGTGACAGCCGATAGAAACCCAGAACGGGCTGCGGCTGCACCCCAATTGCCATATTTATCAATGGCGATATAGGCCATCTGATAGGAGCGCGCAGAGGGAACGCGCGCAATGAGATGTTGTACAACAGCTTCGCAGGCTTCCTGCGGCGATTTGCCTTGCCGCATGTATTCAACAACAGCAAACGACCCGCAGGTCCGAGCAATTTCTTCACCGCGACCAGTAGCCGCGGCAGCACCTGCGTCATTATCCGCATAAAGGCCCGAACCAATAAGCGGTGAATCGCCCACGCGACCGGGCAACTTAAAAGCCGCACCGCTTGTAGTACAGGCCGCCGCGAGATTTCCAGACTGATCAAGCGCGATCATGCCAATGGTATCGTGGACATCTGCGGGAGGACCTGTTCGCTCTCTTTTCCACTTTTCCCAGGCTTCTCGCCCATGCTCGGTAAGCATGTTGCATTCTTCAAATCCCTGTGCACGAGCAAATTTCAGCGCGCCATTGCCCACCAGAAAAACGTGATCGGTTTTCTCCATCACGCGCCGCGCCACAGCAGTGGGCGTAGCAATATTTCTAAGCCCAGCCACCGCACCATAACCGAGGGTGCGTCCATCCATAACCGCGGCATCGACTTCGACCTCGCCCTCGGCATTGGGATATCCGCCGAACCCAACGCTCTTGACCGCAGGATCGCGTTCCGCAACTTCAACACCCCGCACAACAGCATCGAGCGCAGAGCCACCGCTTTTTAAAATTTCCCAGGCGGGTTGATTAGAAGCGAGACCAAATCGCCATGTGGATACAACAATGTGGGACATCGCCTTCTTTCTATCTGAGATTTTGGACCTTTCCTATTCTCGCATCGCCCGGTAAATTGCATTTCGCGTACCTTCGAGATCAAAACACTCGTACTGGTTGTCGTACATCACACGCGACGCAATATGCATAGCCTGTGACTCGGTCAGATAGCCCTCTTCTACTTCTGCTTCAAGGGTTTTATCAAGCCAAAACCGGGTTTGAAAAGCGTAAGCAGCGGCGCTGGTGGGCCAGCGCGTATCGCCGCCAAAAACAAAGAGCTTGTTGATAGGAGCACCGTGGATAAATCGGCGGACAAAGTCGCTCGAGGCATAGGGATTAATAGACCATGCCCAGCACAGATCTGCCCAGACATTTTTGTAGTGCTTGGTCAGCGCGATGAGTTCATCGCTATAGGGATAGGCAATATGCATAAGCACAAAGCGAGCGTCGAGATACCTGGCCAAAAGCGCGCAGAGATTGCCAGCTTTGATGCGATCAACGGGCATGCGATTATTGCCAGCGTAATAGCCCGTATGGATTTTGAAAGGCAAATTGTGTTCAATAGTCAGTTCCACACCGCGTGCCCAGCACCAATCGCCAAGACACAATCGCATGGACTCTGAAACATTGTTATTCGAACTAAGCGTCGCGTAAAGCGCGCGTTCGACATCGCCGCGCGCGCGCGCTTGCCAATTGAGGGTGCGATTGTACGCATGTTGGGCTTTAACCGCAATAGCACAAGGCGCGTGTTTCTCGAATATCGCCTCCATCGCCTTCTGAAGCGAATCGAGATCAACAACAGCAATACCAGTATCTTCGGCAATGGCTTCCTGGTCTATCTGCCCACTGCAAAACCCCGCCCATGAAAGATCGTAAAGAAAAAAGTCTGGTCCAGATTCGTCGGGGTCACAGGGCCAGGAAGAATCATCGGTTTGAATATGGTCGAGATTGGCGACTTCGCGCAGCAAATTGTAGCGACCGCCGGGAGTACGCAATTCGATCAGTTTTTCCTGTGCGGGCGCGAGCACATCGGGTGTGAGATCGTCAAAACCATACACATCGGTGACAATGCGCCGCACGGCCTCGCCATAACCCGTGTATTGCGTGGCCTCCCACGCTGCGCGGATACCTTCAAAACGCCCGGCAAGGTCTGGATCTGAGGCATCTGTGAGACGCCTCAGGGCTTCCTGCGATGCACCAGCCGTAATGAGGTCCGCAGGCACATAGTTACCGAAGAGATCCTGTAATACGTCGGGACCGTCGTCAAGCCAGTCAGGCTCCCGACGAAGATGCTCGTGCGTATCGCACAGCGCGGTCTGTTTGATATGTTCAGATAAATTGGTGGTCATGTATTTATTCCTTTCATCATCTCGCAACTTTCAACCAATACCCCCCATCCACACTCAACACCGTCCCTGTAATATAGTCGGCAGCATCGGAACAGAGAAACGCGGCAGCATTGGCAATATCTTCCGGCGTCCCCAAGCGCTTCCAGGGCAGTGCAGTAGCAGCCTCGCTAATTTGTTCTTCAGTCGCATATTGACGCTCACCGGGCGTATCGATGTAACCAGGCGTAATCACATTGGCGCGAATACGGTGAACGGTCAACTCGTTGGCAATAGTCGCCGACATCTGATTGATCCCCGCCTTCGCCGAATTATAGGGCAACGAAGTAGAAAAGGGAATATTGGACAAAACAGAACTGATAAAGAGAATCGCACCTCCTTCGCCCTGTTTGACCATCTGTCGGGCGCCAGCCTGAGCCATATGGAAAGCCCCCCAAAACGTGACATCAAGCGTACGCCGCGCGCCATCCAATTCCAGATCGAGAAAAGGTTCACGCTTGCTGTAATACGCATTGGAAACCACAATATCGAGACGACCAAATCGCTCAACCGCAGCGGCGACCATCGCATCCACCGCATCGCGGTCAGACACATCTGCGCCATAGACAAGCGCGTCGGACCCCGCATCGCAAATCTCATCTGCAACATCCTCTGCCTCATCGGGATGCGTACGATAGTTGACCACAACCCTCGCACCTGACCGTCCCATCTGAAGGGCAATACCGCGTCCAATACCGCGTGACGCACCAGAAATAAGCGCGACCTTTCCATCCAAATTGATATTCATAGAGAACTCCTTATTCAACTCAATCCGCGGGCAGACCGGTACCCGGCCACTGGTCATCGCTGGACGTAATATCTACAGTGATACCATCAGGATCCTCTACTTTGAAGGCACCCTCTTCGAGCGCATCCGGAGCCAACGGCTCTTTACCGCCCAGACCATCGGAAAAAATCTCGTAACCCATCTCAGTCAAACGCCGCGCCGCAGCCTCCAGGTCGGGAACCCGAATGCCAATATGCAAATAATCCAGCATCCCGCTAACGTGCTCTGGACGAGAAGGCCCATTGTGCTGAAAAATGCGAAAATTGTGATAGCCATCCGTCAGATCAAAAGATTGCCCCCGATCTTGAACGAGACGCAAACCCAGACCATCCCGCCAGAAACGGATGGTCTCATCGATGTCTGTGGCGCGCACGCCAATATGAACAAGTGCAGTAGCCATGGGGATTCCTCCTGTTAAAATGTAATCTGTGTATCCTGGGCGAGGCATGCCTCGCCCCTACGCCTGTGTGGTTCTTCGCCTTTCGCCTTTTGCTTTTATCTGCATCTATCTGCGTCCATCTGCGTCATCTGCGGATTATCTTTCACCGCTGATCCCACAACTGCCGCATTTCCTCACTCGACTCGAGCAACTCGTCCAGCGTCCCCACGCCCTCGATACGACCATTTTTCAGAACGACAATTTGATCTGCGCGGCGAAGCGCGGGACGGCGGTGAGAAACCACGAGACAGGTAGCCCGGCGGTGTTCAAAAACGCGCTGCCAGAGAATGCGCTCAGTTTCCACATCCAGCGCAGAAGACAGATCGTCGAAAACCAAAAATTCGGGATCGCGAATAAACATGCGGGCGGCAGCAGTGCGCTGAATTTGCCCCCCGGAAAGTTTGACACCGCGCGGTCCCACAATCGTATCCAGGCCGTTTTCAAGGGTGGAAATATCGGTCTCCATGACGCCATTGTAAAGCGCGTGTTCGAGTGCTCGTGGATCATCGGGCAATCCCAAAAGAATATTATCGCGCAGAGACTCGCTGAAAAGACGCGGGATTTGCGGCGTATAAGCACAGCGTGGAGGCACAAAAAAAATTTTGGGATCCGCAACCTTCTCACCATTCCAGTAAATATCTCCGCTCGCAACCGGAAGAACACCGAGAAGTGCGCGGATGAGCGTGGTTTTTCCCGCTCCGATTTGCCCCGTAATAACCGTAAACGATCCTGAGGGAATGACGAGATCAATATCGTGAATCCCATTTGTGGATTTGGGATAAATATAAGTCATATTGCGAATGGTGAGTGCGTTGAGCCTGTCCGATTCCACACGGGCAGGCAAACGCAATTCATCGGGTTCTCTATCGAGATAAACATCCGTGTGTTGAGAAATGCGTTCGCGGGGAATATCTTCAATCGTATAAGCCATCCGAAAATAAGAAACCTCGGCGCGTTTGTGATTGGTCAAAATCGTACCGAGTAGAGAACCGCTTCGGGCAACCTGACCGACATAAGTGGCAAAAAGAGCCATATCGCCAACCGTGAACGTGCCCGACTTCATCTTTTCCGCCACGAGGATCAAAATAACACCCGTGGCAATATGCCCCAGATTGAAATTGATAGAACTCAGGATTTGAGTGAAAAGATTATCGATAAGCGTAGATACGCGGCGCGCATCATTAAGCCTTCGAAAGCGGTCAATCACCTGGGCTTGTGTAGTGGCAACCTTGATCGCGAGAATAGACTGAAACATCTCGTTGATAAAATTGGTAGATCGCTCCGTTGCAACGCGTTGCGCGGTGCGGTATTTGTGAATATAATTGCGGGCAAAATCGACAACAATAACCACGCATATCGCCGGTATAATCGTGATAAAAGTGATATAGGGATCAATGCTCGACATATAAAAAATAGCGAGTGCCGCAAATACGAGATTGCCCCACATATGGATATATCGATTGAGGTATTGAATAATGCCCAATACATCGTCGCGGAATCGGTTGGTTACCTCGCCAGAGACCGTGGAAATCTGTCCAGGATCTCGAACCTCGAGAATAGCAGTCATAAGATTTTTCCGCAAAAGCGTTTCAATAGCATACCACCAGCGCGGCCAGGCAAAAGCCGAACCGAGAAGAGCGATGCGATCACCAATTTCAACGGCGACAAAAAGCGCGACCAGCGACCAGGCGGTGAACCCCGCCTCAGCCTGACCCGTGAGCGCGTCAAAAAAGCCCTTCATGATAACGCCAGCGAGAAAGGGCGCGATATCGTCAATACCGCGAAAAAATATCGTGAACAAAAAAAGTCCAGGACGGAACTTGAGCAGGCGCCATGTCGTTTGCCCCATCGTCATACGATAAGTTCCTCCAACCCGGTATTGAGCAGGCGTGAAAATTGCGAATTTGGATCTGCGACGAGTTCGGTGCGAAGGCCAAATTCCCCCACCTGTCCGTCGTCGAGAATGAGAATATTATCCACGCGCTCTACGGTCTCGAGGCGATGTGCAATAATAATGCCCGTGCGATCTTGCAACAGTCGTTCGACTGCAACGTTGATATTCTGCTCGGTTGCGGGATCGAGCCGCGATGAGGGTTCGTCCAAAATGACCAGGCCGGGATCTTTGAGGAAAACGCGGGCAAAGGCGAGCAACTGGGCCTCGCCAGCAGAGAGACTCCCTGAGACGAGTTCGGTCTCCAAACCATCGGACAGGGCGGCATACCACGCACCAAGACCGAGATCCTCCAGTATGGCAATGATTTTTTTCTCCGAAACATCGGGACGAAAAAGGGTGAGATTGTCGCGTACACTGGCATTGAAAAGTTGCACATCCTGCGTAACGAGACCGACATGCTGCCGCAAATCGTCGAGAAAAATATCCCGAATATTTTGATCTCCAATGTGAATTTGTCCGCGCTGAATATCGTAAAAGCGGAAAAGCAAGCGGGTAATCGTCGTCTTGCCACTGCCCGTGCGCCCCAACAGGCCGAGGGTTTTGCCCGGATCGAGAGCAAAGGAAATATTCTGCAAAACCGGATCGCCGGGGTTATATGCAAAATGGACATTGTCAAACGCGATGCCCAGAGGTACTGATTCACCGGACAGATGACCCGTAGCTAACTTCTCCCTGCCATCCGGAATACTGCTCTGGATGCGGTGAAATTCTTCAATGCGTTTAAGCCCGGCGGTTGCGCGTTGCAAATCGTTGATTTGCTGGCTAATTTGAAAAAGCGGTTCGCGCAACATCGACGTGTAGTGAAAAACGAGAAAAACCGCACCAATCGTAAACGTACCTTCCCGATAAAGCCAGATACCCATGCCCATTGCAAGCGCGTAACCGAGCGCAAACATAATACCGGTAATGGCACGCAATCCCTCGCTCATAAGCTCGGACTTTTTTACGCGGTCAAAAACGCCGTTATTGACCTGGTAAAACCGATTCACAGTATAGTCACCTGCACCATTTGTGCGGATGTCTTCAAGACCGAGCAATCGCTCTTCGATAAAACCGTATAGACGCGCATAACTTTCGCGTTCCGCCGTGTAAATGGGCACGGCGATATTGCGCGTGAGATTAAAAACAATAAAGGCGAGAATTGAAAAAGCGGTCAGAGCTAAACCCACGCGCCAATCTTCCCGAAAGATGAGAACGAGAACGCCCAAAAGAAAAAATGAGCTCCCAATAACATGGATGACAAATTGCGAAAAAAAGTTGGAAAGTGCCGTCGTATCGCCGTCAACGCGCTCGATCATCTCGCCCGGAGTATGCGCGTGGTGAAAGCCCATATCGAGATTGAGGCAATGGTGCGCGAGCGTATTCCGCATTTGATTCGTCGCGCGCCAGCCCACATCTTGCCCGAGATAAGAACTCACAATCTGCACGCCCTGGCGAATAATGCCAATGGCGAGAAAAGCGATACCCGCCCATATCAGATTTTGGACGGCACCATCTGCCTGCGCCGTATCGATGAAATATCGGACGATTTGGGGATTGAGCAGATTGAGACCAATGCCAGTGAACATGAAAACGCCAAGAAAAACAACGCGCTTCCAATGGGGGCGAAGATAGTGTATCAGGAGGGTGGCATAATGCCTGAGAGGGACGCGTTCCAAGAGGATTCCCGAAGTAGGTAAAAAAAATGGGCATCCAAATCGCTCAAAGTTCTTGAAAATTACCATGTCGCATGTTAATTTCCAAATGAAATTTAATCACCAACTCTGTAATCCAACTTGTCTTTTCGTGAAATGTCCCCTAAACTCATTCCCATACTAAAAAACACGGGTCTCGACACCCATTGGGAACAATCCACCGCAACCTTCCCCGGCGAACTCCCCTTTCTTCAGCCCGAAGCCATCCGCGAAAATGGCGACTGGGCAAATCTGCCACCTGACGCCATAGAGTTTGCAATCCGCGCCGCCGAACAAATCGCCACAGACCCCGACCTCGCGCTCCTGGCATGGCATGCCCATCGCCTCCTCTTCATCGACAAAAGTACCCAGAACTCGGCAACCCGCGCCTGGCCCCTCCTCACGCCCTTACTCGGCAACTACGGCGGTGCCTTTTATCTCCTCATCGCACTCTCGGGCATACCGCAACTCCGCACCTACCACCAATCGCGCGACATACCCGAACACATCACCCGCCTCACCTGCCGCGACACGTACGTCTGGGCGCAGCAATACCACGACATCGGCATTTTCAAAAACGGCCGTTTCTTCCACCCGGGTGACCCCGGCGCCTGGGGGCTATGCACGCGCATCTTGCCCTGGCTACTCGGCTATCTCAACGGCGACCTCTACCGCATCGGACGCTTGCAGTACAAAATCGGTCCTTTTCGCCAAAAAATGCGCGCGTACCGCCATCGCACCTCTACACATCTGTGTCTCCTTTGCGAATCCGGATTGGAATTTCGCACCGACGGCAACTTCAATGGCGCGGGCGGACGAGAAGATCCAGAGGCATGGACATCCGAACTCACCGAAACCTCGACCCACATCATCGGCAACCCCATACACCCAGATGGCCACGCACAACGCCAGCCCGTCAGCCTCCCGCATGCCCAATGGGATTGCGTCCTCACCGAAGGCGATCCCATTCTCGAAATACACATCCCCGAAGACGGACCAATGGCATTTGAAAATTGCGGCGACTCCCTCCGCCAGGTCGCCGAATTCTTTCCCAAACACTTCCCCGACCGCCCCTTCAAAGCGATCTGTTGCACATCCTGGTTGCTCGACCCCACATACCAGCACTTGCTCGCAAAAAATTCCAACATCGTTCGCTTCCAGCGCGAATGTTATCTCTTTCCACTCAACTCGCGCAACAAATACAGCAGCCTCGACCGCATCTTCGGTCCCTATGTCCACGACCTCTCCACAGCCCCACGCGACAGCAGCATGAGAGCCGCAGTACTCGATCACATCGACAACGGCGGCTGCCTCATCAGCGGCGGTTGCCTCCTCTGGACAGACCACCTCGACAAATGGGGCACCCAATTTTATCTCCACGAATCTCCCATTCCCCAAAGTTGACATCTTCCCAAACACACATTACCTTTCGCCCATGTCCAACACCTCCGACATCACCGTCCAGAACCTCGGAAAAACCTACGAAGTGCCCCAGCGAGAACCCGGATTGGGCGCAGCACTCAAAAGCCTTGTCTCGCGCACCACACGCGATGTCGAAGCCGTCAAAAACATCTCCTTTAGCGTTGCGCCAGGCGAAATCGTCGGATTCCTGGGACCCAATGGCGCTGGCAAAACCACCACCCTCAAAATGCTTTCGGGCTTGCTCCACCCCACAGCCGGCGAAATCTCAGTCATTGGACACACCCCTTATGCGCGCCACAAAGACTTCCTCAACCGCATCACCCTTGTCATGGGCCAGCGCAACCAGCTCATGTGGGACATCCCCGTAGCCGATTCTTTTGAACGCAACCGAGCGATCTACCGCATTTCTCACGGCGAATACAACAAAACCCTCGACGAACTCAGCACCTTACTCGACCTGGGCGATTTGCTTTCCAAACCCGTGCGCAATCTCTCATTGGGAGAACGCATGAAATGCGAAATCGCCGCGGCCTTGCTCCACCGTCCACAGGTCCTCTTCCTCGACGAACCCACCATTGGCCTCGACGTCACCATGCAACGCCGCATCCGCGCCTTCCTGGGCGAATACAACCGCCGCCACAGCGCGACCGTATTGCTCACCTCGCATTACATGGCCGATGTCGAAGCCCTGTGCAAGCGCGTCATCATCATTCACCACGGCGAATTGCTCTTCGATGGCGATTTGAATGCCCTTATCGAACACTTTTCACCTCACAAAACCATAGTCGTCGATCTCGAAACCGAACGCGCCGACCTCTCCTCCTACGGCGAAGTCATCACCGCCGAGGGCAACAGCGTAACCCTGCGCGTCCCCAAAACAAAAACCGCCGATGTCACCGGAAAATTGCTCGCCAATCTACCCGTCATCGATCTCACTGTAGAAGACCCTCCCATAGAAGAAGTCATCGAACAGGTATTTTCAAATTGAAACATTATACCGCCATCTACTGGGCCTTTTTCAAGACCTCATTGCTCGAACAATTTCAATATCGCGCTGCCATGGCGATATGGATGATCAGCCGCATACTCGAACCCATCATCTACCTCACCGTATGGACTACAGTCGCCCATGCGCGCGGGGGCAGTGTGGGAACCTATTCACCAGCCGACTTTGCCGCTTATTACATCGTACTCATGCTCGTCAACCAATTCACCTTCTCCTGGATCATGCACACATACGACTTTCGCATTCGCCAGGGCGAACTCTCCAACTTCTTGCTCAAACCCATCCATCCCATACACGCCGACATAGCCGAAAATATCGCGTACAAAGTCCTGACCGCTGTCATCATTTTTCCCACGGCAATATTGCTCTTCTTTCTCTTTGAACCCAATCTCGCCTTTCACATACAGACATTTGCCGTCTTTTTAATGGCATTGGGCATAGCGTTCCTCATGCGATTCTTCATCGAATGGACCCTCGCCCTCGTCGCCTTTTGGACCACGCGCAACGAAGCCATCAACCAAATGTACTTCACCCTCGGCCTATTTCTCTCCGGGCGCATCGCACCCATTGACCTGCTACCGGGTGCTATCCAGACCCTCGCCGATGCGCTTCCCTTTCGCTGGGCCATTGCATTTCCCGTCGAACTCATGCTCGGTCGCCTCTCGCATGAACAGATACTAAACGGATTCACCATGCAAGCCGTCTGGCTGCTCGCGGGTTTTCTCACAATCCAACTCACCTGGCGGTTGGGGGTAAAAAAATACTCGGCGGTTGGATCATAGGGACCCCACCCATGTACTACTTAAAACTAATATGGACCTTCTTCCGCATTGGCATCCTCAACGAAATGGCCTATCGCGTGAACTTCTACGTCCAACTTCTGCAATCCCTCCTCAGCCTGGGCACAGCCATCGCGGGTCTGGCAATCGTATTTTCACACACCGATACCCTCGGAGGATGGCAAGCTGTCGATATCCTCGCACTGCTCGGCGTATTTATGGTCGTAGGTGGCGTGATAGGCATGGTCATATCTCCGTCCATGAGCCAACTCATGGACGATGTGCTACGCGGCATATTTGACTACACCCTCACCAAACCGTGCGACGCGCAATTCCTCGCCAGCATCTCGCAAATCCGCATATGGCGACTCACCGATATTCTACTCGGCGCGGGCGTACTCATTGCCGCGCTAATCTATCGGGGCCTCGATATTGGACCGCGTGAAGCCCTCGCCTTCGCCTTTGTCCTCTGTACTGGAGGCAGCATCATCTACAGCTTCTGGCTCATGCTCGCCACCCTCACCTTCTGGTTCTTGCGCATCGAAAACATCCTCCACATCTTCCAGAGCATGTACGAAGCTGGCCGCTGGCCCATTGGCATCTACCCCCACTGGCTGCGTTATATCCTCACATTCCTCGTACCCGTGGCATTTGCCATCACCGTACCCGCCGAAGCACTCTCGGGTCGCCTGACCCCCGAAAGCATGATCACATCTGGCCTGCTGTGTGTCTTTCTCATCGCATTCTCGCGCTGGTTCTGGAAACGCGGCTTAAAAAATTACTCCGGCGCATCGGCATAATAGTCCTGCCCGTTTGACTTTCCAAATTCTATCGGCTATTTTATCCCTGCTTTCAACACCAGACATCTTCATAAGGAGTTTCACGATGGCTTACCAACTTCCCGAACTCGCCGAACCCGAAGCACCAGAAAAAAACGAAGTCGTACTCATCGCCAACGGCGACCTGCGCTTATCTGCCAATCAGATGTGCTGGCCCGCACAAGAAGCAATGGAAAAAACCATCATAGCCGCAATCCAACGCGAAGGATGGACAGTCCGCCGCGGACACCCCTACAAACAAGACGAGGAACACGGCTTTATCGGATCGCAAAAAGAAGGCATGGCCGTCTTCAAAAATATCCATCCCGACGCCCCCCTCATCGTAGCCGAAGCCGTCTGGCAATACAGTCACCACGTGCTTCACGGCCTGATCTCACACCGCGGCCCCATCCTCACCCTTGCCAACTGGTCTGGGCAGTGGCCCGGTCTCGTCGGCATGCTCAACCTCAACGGCTCCCTCACCAAAGCCGGAGTTGAATACAGCACCCTGTGGAGCCTGGACTTTACTGACGACTTCTTCAAACGCGGCCTGCGCGAATGGCTCACCAGCGGCAGCGTCACCCACGACACCTCCCATGTACGCGGCACCAACACCATCCGCCTGCCCGAAGCCGAAACACAACTCGGACAGGCACTGGCCGAACAACTCCAGCGCGAAAAAGCCATTATGGGCGTCTTTGACGAAGGCTGCATGGGCATGTTCAACGCCATCATCCCCGACCACTTGCTCAATCCCACAGGCGTCTTCAAAGAACGCCTCTCGCAATCTGCTCTCTGGGCAGAAATGCAAACCGTCACAGATGCAGAAGCCAGCGCTGTTCGCGCCTGGCTCGAGCGCAAGGGCCTCACCTTTGTCACCGGCACAAACGCCACCGATGAACTCACCGACGACCAGATCGCAATGCAATGCAAAATGTACATTGCCGCCGTACGCATTGCCGATGACTTTGGTTGCGCCACCATCGGCATTCAATATCAACAGGGCCTCAAAGACCTGTGCCCGGCATCTGATCTGGTCGAAGGCATTCTCAACAACGTAGATCGCCCCCCGGTCAAAGCGCGCGCCAATGGCCAGGTCCTCTACGAAGGCGAGGCACTCCCGCATTTCAACGAAGTCGATGAATGTGCGGGCCTTGACGGCCTGATCACCAACCGCATCTGGAAAGCTTTGGAGCAGCCACCCGAAAACACCTTACACGACCTGCGCTGGGGCGAACACTATCGGGGAAATGGCATCGACGACTACGTATGGGTCTTCCTCATCTCAGGTGGCGCACCGCCCGCACACTATATCGACGGCTACAAAGGCACCTCTTCCGAACGTCAGCCCAGCATGTATTTTCCCCTCGGCGGCGGCACCTGCAAAGGCGTGAGCAAACCCGGCGAAATCGTCTGGAGTCGCATCTTCGTTCAAAATGACGAACTGCACATGGACATTGGCCGAGGTGGCGTCGTCGAACTCCCACAACGAGAAACCGACCACCGCTGGCGTGCCACCACCCCGCAGTGGCCCATCATGCACGCCGTCACCTACGGCATCTCCCGCGACCAGATGATGGCACGCCACAAAGCCAATCACATCCAGGTCGCTTATGCCGAATCTGCACAAGCCGCCAACAACGCGCTGGCTGTAAAAATCGCCATGATGCAAGCATTGGGCGTCAACGTTCATCTATGTGGCACAAATAACGGATTGGTGGATTGACATGGACCGCGTTCGCATTGGCGTTATCGGCGTGGGCAATATCGCTCGCAATTACCATTTACCCCCTGTACACGCACTCCCAAATGCCGAACTCGTCGCCGTTGCAGACCTCGACGAATCGTTCAGATCAAGAGCGCAGAAACAGTTCGGCTTTCGCGATGCGTACACCGATTACCGCCGTATTTTAGACCGCGACGACATTCACGCCATCATGCTCCTCACCCGCGTGAATACACGCACCGAAATCATTCCCGCAGCCCTCGAAGCGGGCAAACACGTCTTCACCCAAAAACCCTTTGCGCTGACCAATGAAGACGCTGAATTTCTCGCCCAGGCAGCCAACCGCACGGGCAACCGCCTCGTCTGCAGCTTCATGCATCGCTACTTTCCGCATACCCAGGGCGCGCGTCAAATCCTGAAAGAAGGCAAAATCGGTCGTCTTGAAATGGTGCGCCATCGCAACTGCATTGGCAGCCACTACGACAACGCCGTCCGCTTGTGGGGTGGCGTCCTCGACATTGGTACACACGGCATAGACGTCATCCGGTATCTCACCGAACAAGACGTCGTCAAAGTACAGGCCATGATGGATCCCTATCTCACCAATGCCAACCTGCCGATAGACCCCGCCATCAACCGCCCCAATGAAACCGTGGCCATCATGAATTTTGAAATGTCTGGCGGCACCCTCGTCACCTTTGAAATGCACTGGACCCAACGCGGTGGCGCAGGAGGCTATTACGCCGAACACTACGGCGATGAAGGCTCGATGTTCATCAAACATCCCATTGCACCCGCAACCCTCATTTACACCCAGGGCCGCAAAGGCGACTGGATCCAACCCGACCTCGAACAACACCCCAAAGGCCACCTGCACCACAAAACCTTCATAGACGACATCCTCAATAACACCTGTGAAAGTGCCACCCCTGAAGACGCCGTAGCTACCGTAAAAATTATCAACGCTGCTTACGAGGCCGCGCAAACCGGAAAAACAATCACCGTAGGCTAAAAAAAGGAAATAGTGCCATGAAAATCGCACTCGTCATCCGTCCATTCACCGATGAAAACCTCCAGACCGCGCTTCAAATGGGCGTGGAAGACGTCGTAACAGTCTTACCCAATGCTGGCTCCGTCTGGGATTATCTCGCCATCTTGCGCCACAAAAAACGCATTGAAGACCAGGGCTTGCGCTGGTCTGTTGTCGAATCTGTTCCCATCTCAGACAACATCAAACTGGGCCTTCAGGGTCGCGATCGGGAAATTGACAACTATTGCCAGACCATTCGCAACCTCGGCGCAGCGGGCATTCCCGTAATGTGCTACAACTGGATGGCCGTCTTTGGCTGGATGCGCACCTCAATGACCACCCGCACGCGCGGCAATGCCCTCGTCAGCACCTACGATCACAGCGACATGGAAGACGCGCCACCCATCACAGACTACGGCGACATCACCGAAGAACGCCTCTGGGAAAACCTCGAATACTTTCTCAAAAGAGTGATACCCGTTGCCGAAGAAGCAGGCGTCAAACAGGGCCTGCACCCCGACGACCCGCCGCTCTCGCCCATTCGCGGCGTTGCCCGCATCATCACCAGTCCCGAAGCCTATGACCGCGTCATCTCCTTCATCCCCAGTGAATACAATGGCCTCACCTATTGCCAGGGCAACTTCAAAGCCATGGGGGCCGATATCCCAGCCACCATACACCACTTCAAAGACCACATTCACTTCGCCCACTTCCGCGACCTTCATGGCCAGGTACCCACCTTCTCCGAATCCTTTCACGACGACGGCGACACCGACATGGCAGAAGCCATTCGCGCGTACAAAGCAATCGGATTTAAGGGCGTCGTCCGCCCCGACCACACGCCCACCTTTGCGATAGACGAGGAGGATATAGGAGGCTACAACTTCCTCGGACGGCTCTATGCGGTCGGGTATATGCGCGGGCTTATACATGGAACAGACTAAGAATCATAAAATCTGAAACAAAAAAAGGCTGCGATCTTTCGACCGCAGCCTTTGGTGTATCTGGTGGGAAGCTTCTTAGAAGCCGATGCCAACAGAAACGCGAATGGGATATTCATCAAGTGCCTCAGCCCTTGAATACGAAACATCCACACCCACACTCTGATCGCCTAACTTCTGCTTCAAACCAGCACCCACTGTCCAAGACTCGGAGTCATAACCGATCTTGTAACCACCGCGCAACGCCAGCATGTTCTGTACCCATGCTTCCGCGCCAAAGTGATACCGGTTCACCGAATCCGTGAAAAACATCTGTTCAACAGCCACCGTCACTGACAGCGGATCGCCCAGATTCCCATAGACTTCAGCTGCACCCGACAGATTGAACACCATCGGGAAACGCGCCTTCTGACCAATCACGTCCTGGTCGCCGCCCAGATTGCGCATCGACATACCCAAACGCGTGGAATAGAAACCCGTGTAAAAGAGCGTGCCAAAATCTATATCATAAGACGAATACGACTGCAAATCCAGGTCTTCCTGAACCCAGCGCAGATTTCCACCCACGCTCAACTTATCAGTCACCTGCTTGGCTATGGTGATACCTGCGGCCATATCGCCAGCATTGACCATGCGACCTGTCCCACCCGGCTGAGCCGATGTGGTCTCTTCATACGGATCAACCGCAAAGTAGGCAAAGTTCACCGCAAAGGTCGCCACATTCGTCTTGGCACCAACGGCAAACGTACCCATCGAGGACCCTACAATCCACTTCATATAAGACGCTGTCAGGGCATAGCGTTCAATCTGCGTTGCACCGGCAGGATTGTAAAAGATCGCCGACAGATCATTGCCAACGGCGGAATACGCATCACCCATAGCGGCAGAACGCGCATTGGCCGTCAGCTTCAAGAAACCATACGAGGTCGTGGTCATACGAGACTGCTCAATCAATTCTATTTCAGGAGGAACGCGTGTCTGATCCACGGGAAAGGGACCCAAAGAATCCTGAGACGGACGGACTTCCTGAGCCTGTGCATACATCGGCAGGGCAAGCGCTACAGCCAGACCGAAGAGCAATACTTTCTTCAACATTGTCTTTCTCCTTTGTTATGTCTGACGCTTCGCGCCTTACTTAATGATCAGGAATGTGCCGGACTGTATTTTGCCTTCTGAACCCGGCATCAGAGACGTGACCTTCCAGAAGTAAATACCCGGGAACATCGCCTCACCAAAGTTCGACGGACGGTTCTCCGAAAACTGCAAATAGGCCACTTCGCCCTTCAGAGGATCATTGTTGAAAAATGTCCAGATCCGCTGACCCGTCACATCGTAAAGGTCAATCTGGCAGCGACCCGGCAGATTCGTAAACCGCATATTCTGCTGACGGTTGTACGTGTGCAAATCGCTGTCTGCCTTAAACGGATTGGGCACTACGCGAACCTGCTCTTCGAGGCGATCAAACACCGCTGCACCCGGAACAACGGGAACAATGCCGGTTCTACGACCGTACACAGCACCCAGAGAGGTGCTCTGCGAGGATTCCAGAACAGGTACGTCGCCGTGATAGACCCAGTCAGCGTGACCAGAGTCATACATACGCACGCTATACCAGTTGGGAAAACCAGCATTGGTGCTGTTATCGTCAAACAGATATGTGCCCGGAATTTCAGGACCAGCAGCCGGATCGAGAACACCACTTACTCCAGCATCGACAAACTGGTTGGTCGTCAGAGGAATACCCGTTGGCCAGGCATTGCTCTTAACCGTTGACCAGGTTCGAGAAGGATCATACGTAACGCCCGAAGGCAAATTGCCCGCACGCGCATCCTCAAAAGAAAACTCGGTTACATACTCCCATTCGCCCTGATATTCTACATTGGAGCGATAGATGCGATAACCGCGCAAATCCTGTGCCTGGGCGCCAGAATAATCCGGATCCATTGCTGTTTCGCCAAACGTACTCCACCTGATCTGCGTCTGACCCTTCAGGTTGGAATCCCATGCCAGTTTGGTATTTGGCGGCGGGTTGGGAAGATCATAACCCCAGTTATACCACTGAATGGCATTTTCAAAGTGATCGAACATCACATCTTCACCGAGGGGAATATCCGGTTGCCGATCTGACAACTTCGTAGGCTCAGAGCCCAAACCACCGTAGTGATTCATCCAGCCCATGTTGAAGGGCTGTGCATATTTTCTGTAATCGGCATACTTGGCGTGATCAGCCGCCAAACCCGCTACATAGGCAATCACCACTTTGGCTTTTTCACCTGGCTGCAACGTGTAAGGACCATAAGAAACCATGGTTGTGTAATGACCTGGCTCTTCATTTTCAGCCGTATAACCGCCATTGGCAACCTGGTCGTAAATCTGGGCATGGCCCGTAACGTCTGGAGAGGGATACTCAAAGTCTCCCTTGGAGCGATAGGCGTGGAAGAGCACCGAAGCGGGCTGCTGCATGCTCTCATTGTGCCCCGTGGCAGGATTGTCGTGTGGCATCACATACGTCTCGTCATCCATGCCGCCATAGCGCATAAACGGCGGCTCCCAATCCACTGTGCCCAGACCGAAATACTGAGCGTGCTGCATCATGCCTTCGCGCACCCACGTCTGCTCGCGGGTATAGCGCTCTTTGGCGATGTCATAACGATACGGATCGCCCAAATCATTGATCAGATTGGTAATATGATCGGAGTCCCCATCGTGATAATAGGTCATAAAATGACCCTTTTGGGCCAGATCGACACCGCGCTGCAAACCAGCAGAACGACCCAACGCTGCCGTGTAATCCGCACGGCTGACGCCGTTGAGATAATTCGCTGACAAGGTGTTGCGATAATAATCATCGCGCGTCCAGTCGCGCGGGTGGTTCCACGAAGTTGGTCCCCGCCAGCCAGAAGCCTGTCCCGCGTGAAAGCGGTTGACAAAGGTCATATAAACACCTTCGGCGACCGAACCCGAAGCGTTCACCACTTCGTTTTCAACGACAAAATACTCATCGTGATCCGGATGACCCGTGGAAAACCACTTGCGCGTCCATTCCAGACCCGAAGCGGAAGAACCACCTTCTTGAATACCAATCATATCGGGAAAATCATCTTCAGACAGGGATTCTACCCACGAAGGCGCGCTGTATTGCGGAAGGTCGCCAGAACCAATGCGCTGGGCAAAAGGCTCAGGGTTATTGTACCGCCCAAAACGGAAGTTCCAGATCACAACACCAATTGTGTTTGGCGCACCGACCTGTTCAATACCGTGAACAGCGGGCCACCAGTTGGTCTTCTGATCGGCAATCGTCGATCCGTCGATAAAACGTGCATCGGTACCGTTATCCTCGCGAATACGCATCGCCCATCCACCGGCTTCTATAACACCCAGGTATGCTTCGGGCATCTGCGCCATATTGTGCTCACGACCAATCAGGTCCGTAGATGTAATACGCGGACCGGCATACGTGCCGTGTGGGCTGCCACCCGTATTGGAAAGCACCCAGAAGCCTTCTCCTCCTGTATTCGACTTGGCATTCCACCCTTCGCGCTCAGAACCGCCCGAATACACCTTGATATTGCGACCCTGAGGATACGAAAACGAAGCCTGGGACAGCTTTGTCTCGTTATCTCTTTTTCCCGACATGCCCGGGTTGTGGATCGTGTGACCGATCTGACCGCGGGCCATCGTAATCTCGGGGCTATAGGCACCCCACTGTGCCTGAGCCTGTGTCACCAGACCTGCCAGGCACATACCAATTCCGGCGAAAAACCCGGAAACGTAAAACCATAGCTTTTTGGACATGGAAACTGCTCCTCTATGGAGTGAATTGATGACATCTTTACTATTTGCGAACTACTGCGTTTCCCCGGCGACTTCAAGCGAAAAATTAACCATCCCTCCTTTCTCCGTGAAGCCGGTAGTGTGCAGGCGCCCCTGTACACTACTGATCAGAATATTTTTACCTTATTATAATATAGACTACTGCTGGAACCTGCGGTTCCCATTTTTTTTAGATGGGCGCGGTTTTTCCGCGCCCATCCGCGATCTACCACTTAATGCGCAAGCTGAAATTCAACTCGCGTGGCGAGTCCCAATAATTGAGAATATCGTTGTTTTCTGGTGACGCCAAATTGAAATCAACAATATCGGGATTGGTGGGTTCTAATGCCAGGATCCCATACTGTTGATAGCGATCACTATTGAAGTCAATCGGCAACGTACTCTCATTATTAATTCTCGTCGAGCGGGTGTCCTTCTGGTTGAACAGATTAAAGACCTCTACCGCCAGAGTCATATTCACACCCGACGTATTGCCAAATACCTTCTCGGCATTGAAATCTGCGCGCGTGTGAATTGGACCATATCTGAAGCCCTGAATACCACCCGTGCTATACGTAAACCGGGAACCCGTGTACAGGCGATACACCAGATTGGCGCGAACATTGCCTACAGCTTTGCCCTCAAAAGGACCGTAATTCGATGGCGTGGCAAACAACAACGTAATCGAACCAAAGCTGCGGCGGTCAGCGGTCAGCGGGGTGCGCTCGCCAGACTCTTGAGCATGGCCCACTGCCAGCGTGCCTTCGCCACTTCCCGGAATGCCGGGATGGCTGGCAACGCGCTCCCAGTATTCTCTGTCGGCATCGTCGTATTCGCCAAAGTTCGTGAGAGGTTCATCGGCAACAAACCGCGCGCCCTCTGACGAATGGTGCGAATACCAGTGAACCCAGGACCACTGGCGTGCGGTCTCGGTCACATTGCGATGCTTGGCCTGCATAAAGGCATTTGCATCTGCACCGTATTCAATGATGTAGTGATCCTCGGGCAATCCTTCGCGGCGTGCTTTTTCCCGCAAGGATACAGGCGTCTCTGCACCTGTGGTGGGATCGATATCCCAGGTGTTCCAGTAGTAATTGGCTACAAACAGAGAGTCGGGATATACATCTCTGCGGTGCGCGCTGTTGCGACCTCCGTCTGCCCACTGCAGGTTATAGCCCACATTGAACGAGAACATGTTCGAGAATTTTTTGCGCAAATTGATCTCAAAACCGCGAACATCTTTCCAGTTGCCCGGGGCATACGCTCTGATCTGACTTATGGGCTGATTTCTGAGTACTGGATCATACCACTGCTGCGAGGCACCTACGGTCTCATTGCCCGACGCCTTGTAATAAGTCGTCAGACCGAGCACATAATCACCCACAAAGTTCCAGTCTAAGCCCACCTCAAAAGAAGTGGTTTCTTCGGGCGGCAAGAACCGGTTGCCGTGCTGTGCGCCTGCGGCATCGTATTCATTGTATTGTTCGCCCGTATCAATAACGCCATTGCCATTCAGATCAACATCTACGGCTGCATTGGATTCAAACTCATTCTGGAACAACTCGTGGAACCGCGGACGCTGCACAAACCGACCGTAGAAAAAGCGCACGAGGCTCTTTTCGGTGATCGGGTGCGACACGCCAATGCGGGGCTGAAATGCCTTGATCGAAGTTCCCTTGACTGTGGGAACAAAGGCAGCGCGCGTCATGCCATTCCACGGTGCAGTATTGCCATACCACGCATCCACATCTTTCATATAGGTGTTCTGGAAGAAAATCTCTCCCCGCATACCGGCATTCAAGATCATTCCCTCAAACTCGATCTTGTCCTGAAGATAAATGCCAAAGTCAATGGGATTGAGGCCCACATTGTCCTGATTCGGCCAGAACGCCGACTCTGTATAGGACTTGGAAAACCAGCGGACAGCGCGGTGCGTGGGACCCGTTGACCATCTCCGCTGGTGCCAGTTATCGTAGCGGATCACTTCCACGCCTGCTTTTACAAAGTTTTGCTTGTTCACCTGGCTGGAAAGGTCTGCCTTAAGGCTCAACCGCTTGTATCCATAACGCTGCCAATCGGCTATTTCGCGATAAATCGTGAAATAACCCGCCGCGTCCTTTGTGCTCGCAGACGTCAGGTCTTCACTTACCACAGCGTGAGGATGCAAACCCGTTGTATCGCGCGACGAAACCGAATAGCCCAGATTCAACTCGTAAAAGGTCTTGGGAGACAGGGAGTGCGTCACAGCACCGTAAAACAACGCATCTGTGGTAATGTGATCACCCGTTGGATTTACGACGTGCAAAAAGATGTTTTTGCCATAGTCGCGCAAATTCAACCGACCACCTTCATCAGATGAAGGATTACTGGTTCCCTGGCTGCTATTATATACTCCCCCCACGCGCAACTTCAAGTTGGGAGATGCGGCAAACGTCAATTTCCCCGTATTGCGCGTATTCGGGGGCGTCGTCAAATCGGAACTCAGCATTGCCGTTGGCAGTCTGCGCCAATCTGTACTGGCAAAAAATGTCAGGTCCCGACTCAGTGGACCCGCAATATTGGCATTAATGCGATGTCCCATTTTGCCCGTGTAGTCCAGACGCTTGTGCGCCTGTACCACATCGTTGTCACCATCGCCATTGAGGTCAACGGGGAGCGTGATCTGCTCTGCAACCCAGTCGGGGTTATCCCACCTGTTATTGCCGCGGTGCATGGTTGACTCGTACACATTCGCACCCCAGTGCTTCTGCCCTGCAGGTGTGAACTGATAATCCGCCATACCGCTGTACGACGACCCACCATCGCGCGTCACCATGGAAACCACACCGCCCTGGGCATTGCCATACTCGGCGTTGTAACCACCTGTAATCACCTGCAGTTCCTGAACGGCACTCTTGTTCAGACTCCGCCCAATACCCGTGCGAGAACCCACGTGATCGGTCGTTGAAATGCGAACGCCATCAACGATGTATGCCACATCCTCACGGTCGCCGCCGCGAATCTGGAGATCATCGCCTTCGGCATCGATTGAAACACCAGCCTGAAGCTCGATGAACTCACCCATATCGCGCACGATGGGCACAGCCTCGAGATCTTCGGAACTCATAATATACTTGCTCGTCGTCTTATCCGGCTCAACGGGTGGACGCTCGGCAATTATCGTGATTTCACCCAATTCCAGAGCTGCCTCTCGAATCTGAAAATCAACCGTTGACGTCAAGTCAGTTTGAACCCTGATATCGGTCTGACGCTGGGCATCATAACCCACTAACGAGGCCGTCATCGAATACGTGCCGGGATCGACGAGCAAAATGACAAAAAAGCCATCGCTATCGGTAACCGCACCGCGTTGTGTGCCGTCAATCACCACATTGGCACCCGGCACTACTTCACCTGTCTGCGCGTCCCGCACTGTGCCCTGCACTTTTCCCGTTGTCGCGGCGTAAGAAGCACCCGCGCCAACGAGCAAGGACAGCGCAACAATTGAAAATGTCTTCAATAACTTATGCATCAACTTTTACCTCCTTTAGTCCCAAAAATAGAACTTGAACCCGGCACTCAGATCAAACATCTGCAGCGGAAATGCCTTGTCCAGGCCCCACGCATCGTAAGGGCGGAGTTCGCCGAGAATAAAATGATACCGCGCACGCACATCCAGCGCAATCGTCTGCGTCAAATGCGCTTCTAACCCCAACCCCAACACTGCGGTCACGGCCGTACGCGTATCTTCCTGACGGTCCATCACCACCTGGGGCAATATATCGCCCTGGGCATCCAAATTTGTCTCATCTACACCCCTGGCATCATTTGGACTCTGCCCGGGCCAAACGATATTTTCTGCTACGGTCTTGTGATCGTACAAACCACCACCCGCAACGATATAGGGCGAAAAACTCCCCTCATCCATTGAGCGATCGGCATTGAAAAACCACAACCCGGACATCAACACACTATTAAAGCGATTCGTATATGCACTACCCGGGTTGATATCCTTGCTGCTATATTGTTTGGCTGTCAAAGCCTTGGGGGACCAGGTAAACTCACCGCTTTCCAGGACACCACCATCCATCTGAGCGTGGTGATACTCGGCTTCAATGGTCAGGCGAGAGCTACTCACGCGACTGGCAGTAAGCCCCCATTTATTCACGCCACCACTAAACCGATCACCAAAGGTGAACACGGGATTCGTATAGCTGACGAAACCGCCCAAACCCCATTTGCCGGCCACCTGAGCCGAAGACATGCTTGCCGAAGCCAAAACACCTGCGACGACAAAACTCAGAACTTTAAACCATCTCAAAGTGCTACCTCCTTTCGCAAACTGCGAAAAATGAACGACTTAACAACTTTACTATGCAACGCAAAATAAGTCTGTACTCTACTCACCACCTCCTTTTGTTTGTTATCACATCTGAAACATACAATACAAAAATAGCTATCAAGACATAACAGATTGAAACTTTGTTTCAAAATTGTTTCTAAAAATTCACCCTAATGTAAAAAAAAATTACGCGCTATGCAATCATTTTTTTTTACACTTTTTAACAGTTAGTAATCATTTACAAACACTGGATCGCGGCTAAAGCATGTCCCGTAGTAATTCTATACGGGACCATGCCGCGATGAGAAACACGGGCGAGGCATGCCTCGCCCCTACGGCCATTCCATATCGTGTTGATGAGGTTGCTTTTTGACCGACTACCTTTGAATATTCCCTCTGCCTTTTCTCTGTGTTCATCCGTGTTAATCTGTGGTTGCATTTTTTGCCTCTAACCGCAACCGCTTTGCCTCTGTGCGAATCTTATCCATCTCCATCTTCATTCTCACAATCCCCTCCCAATGCGTATAATCTGGCGAATGGTGATACGCCGCCTTAAACGTGGTCGCGTGATAAAACTTAAACAACCTAAAAAACGCCTGCTCAATCTCCGATGTATTTTCATACAACTGCTGCCCACCCAGTTCAAAAGCGTGTCCAACCACTGGATTGGCCGGCCGATCTTCGGGCATGGGATCCAGCGCGTTTTCGTCGTACAATGCCTTAATCAACGCATAAGACTCCGCAACCAGCGCATCTGCCTCGCGCTTAATCGCATCTGCGCGCTCCAGACTCTCGCGAGAAAAGCGATTGGAATGACACGGCGCACACACTTGCAACATCGCATTTCGATTCGCTTCAAACTTCTCTCTTGTCAAACGCTTCATCGCCAGATGCGGCAAAAAATCCTCCTCGAGCGCGGCACCCGTAAACACCGCACCCAAACCGATATTTGCCACATGCCCGTGATCGCCATTGGGCATGTGACACGTCACGCAACTCGGCGACTTCTCAGCATCTCTATCCATATAGTACAATACCCCGTGAATACTCGTTTTATAAGCCTCCATCACCGGATGGTCCGGACCGCCGTGACAAACGGCACAGGCCTCGGGTTCTCGCGCAAGAGCCGCACTAAATTCATGACTCGGATGACAGGTGTTGCACCCCCCCACGCTGCCATCGGCAAACCGGGCACCAATACTGTGACACCCCATACACCCCTCTTCTTGCATCGCGCGCGACTGCGCCAAAAAACGCGCATCCGACAACGCGGCCAGTTCCGCATCGGCATGTCCGCTCTCTGCAAATGCCTCGACCTCTTTTGCATGGCATTTGCCACACATACCCGCCGACACCTGTCCCCGAACCGCAAAAACCGTCTCGTGGTTCTCCCCATGACAATCCGCACACCCCACATTGGCCTGAAAATGGGCACTCTCGCGCCACTGTTTGTCCATGCCCGGATCGATATTCCGATGGCACCCTTCGCACGACTGGTCACTCTGGATACGCAACAAAAAACCCGGGTGTGCAACAAACCGAACCGCCTCCTCCGGCTGCAACACGTAAAACACACCAAAGACGCAACCCAATGCCAGCACGCCAACACCAACAATTTTCATCCAGACCTTCACAATTCACGCCCTCCCAATCCGCGCAACAAATCGCGCGCCTGCACATTGCCCGGCTCGCGCGCAATCACGCGCCGCAAAACCGCAATTGCACTATCTCGCTGCCCGCTTATGGCATAAACCCGCCCCATAAGCAACTCCAACCCCTGCGCTTCGGAGTCCAGCACCCACGCCTGCCGATACACAGACAGTGCACCTTCTAAATCGCCGCGCTCCTGTAAAACCGTACCCAACACCGTAAGCGCGGGCACATAAAAAGGATCGACAATCAACGCATTGAGCAGGTGAGATTCCGCAACCTCCAAATCGCCCAAATCAGCGCGAATAAGCCCCTGCATCGCATACACATCAGCGCGGGTCGCATGGTATTTCACCGCAACCTCAAAATGCGGCAACGCATCTGCGAGCGCGCCCTGCACATAGACGCGATGCCCAGCGGCAAAAGCCGAATCCGACTTTGCAATCCCCACATCTCGCGCCTGCCTGCCCAATCCAAATAATCCCGTACCCGCATCCTCCATATCCAACGCCCGGGCATAAGCCGCGCGTGCCAATGCCCAATTGCCCGATAGTGCATGTACAGTCCCTTTTTCCACCCAATCGCCTATCGGCATCTCATCCCAGTCATAATCATCGCGCACCTCGCCATCCCCAGCCGAAAACGCCAATAACGCGAGTTGTCGGATCGCCGGTTTGTATCCCGGCGCAACAACAAGCGCTCGGCGATAGGCTTCAATAGCACCTGCGCGATCCCCACTGCCCCACCGCGCATTTCCCACAGCAGTATGCAAAACGGGCGAACCATCGCGCACATCGTCAAAAGCGTCCGCGGCATCTGCATAGTGCCCATGGTGCAACAACAATGCACCTGTGCGCAACCGGGAAGTCAAATCGCTCTTTTCGTTCAGCACCCCTCTCATCTGCTCAAAACGCTTCTGTTTTCCCGCCAATCGCGCCAGATCAGCCGCGGTTTCCGGATGCCGGGGGTCTAACTTTGCAACAATCTCAAATTCCCGCCTCGCATCTTCAAAAAGCCCCTGTGCCTCATACACCTGCCCCAAACTCTCGTGAAAGCCCGGATCGTCGCCCTGCACGCCATACACCACATCGCGATGCTCCTCAAGTGCCTTGCGAAACGCATCACCTACAGCAAAACCATCCGGCAAATAGCCAATATCCATCAGCGCGAACGGCGCTTGCACCCGCACAATGCGCGCCGAATCGGACAACGCATCCAAAAGCGCGGGCAAACCGCGCACATCGCCCAAACGCCCCAGCGAAATCGCCGCTTTCATCCGCACCATCGCATGTGAGCCATCCATCGCCTCAACCAGCGCCGGAACCGCACGCGCATCCTCCAAACCGCCCAGCAAAGACGCCGCCGTTGCACGCCACACCGCACTCTCAGCCCCATCGTTTACCAACCGCGCCAACGGCACCACACCACCGCCCTTTTGCCCATTGGCAATCGCCGTTGTACGCGCCACAATTTCATCCTGATAATCGCCGTACCACTGCTTTGCCCACGACGAAGCCCACTGCGCCGACTTATCGTCGTGACACTGATTGCACGCATTGGGCACGCCATTGATCACCGTATTTTCCGGTGCAGGAGATGCAATGCGGTGATCCGTCAGATTTTCCCCTGTCACATAGTGATACGGCATGTGGCACTGCACGCATTGATTGCCCACACTGCCCGCGCGATGATGCCCATGCGCGACCGGATCAGCCGCAACATCTTCATGACACGTCTCGCACAACTCCACGCCATTTCGATCCGCCACCAGATCGACATCGCGCGCTGTTCCGTGCGCATCGTGACACGTCGTACACGTCAACTCGCCCTGGATATAACACGCACTCATCAAATGCAATGCAGCGGGATACAAATAAACCCGGGGCTGTCCATCGGGATAGAAGATCGCTGCGTCATCTGGCAACACAAGAGAATAATAATCGTAAAAATTCTTCCCCGGCAAATACCCGGTTGCCACAATCTCCTTGGCAGCATGGCACTGTGCACACACCTCGACAGACCGCTCCTTATCCAGCGTCCGCAATGCCAACAAATGCAGTGGCGCACCGACCTGCCCGCGCGTCTCATCGTGTTTGCCCGACGGACCATGGCATGCCTCGCAATCAATACTCAGACTGCCCACAGTCGTGCGATAAGTATGGGTAGGCACATCGTAATGCTTTTGCACCCGGCTGGCATGGCAATCAAAACAGTGAAAATTCCAGGTGCGCCCCGTATTCGTCCAATAATAATAATCTTCTCTCGCCAGAGGCCGCGACTGTTCCACCACACCCCCTTCTTGTGCATCGACCCAATCATCTGTCGCACCATCGTGATACAGGGGCAACACCTGCCACCGCCCATTGGGAAAAGCCGTCAAATAAGCCTGATGCTGTCGCTTGCCAATCGCGTAATCCACGCGATATGCCCCAACGCGCCCATCCTCGCCCTCGGTCTCCATATAATACGCATCCCCCTTGCGAAACATACGCGAACGCACCCCGCCATACACATGAGACACATTGTCAAAATCGCCCACAATCGTCGAATCACCCGGCACAGTCATCGCGACACTGTGCAAACTCTGTCGCCACTCGGCATACTTGTCGGTATGGCAGATCGCGCACCGTTCCAACCCCGTAAACCCCGGCTCAGAAGCGCGCACCAAATTCGGCACCTCGCGTTCCTGGCTGCACGACGCGAACACCAGAATCATCCATAAAATGTGAACTTTCCCAAACCGCATAACATGTCCTGTTAATGTAAAAATAAAAACATATAAACCTTCACAACACAAGAGCAACGGCCACCAATGCGATGACAGCGGTATTGCGCTTAAGGCTCTCCCCGCGCACACCGAAATCCAATGTGGGTAAATATCTGGCTCGTGTAAAAACCCTCGCCTGACTCAGCCCGCTCTTCCATAATCAAAACCGTACTCCGCACAAACACGCGGATACTGGGTTGTGGTGAAAACCAGCTCCCTCCGCGAAGTGTGCGATCTGGCCCATCTTCCATACCCGCATTTTGCAAATTCACCGGATTGTGCCTGGGGCTATTTGCGTAATACGTATGCTGGTATTCATCCCGCGTCCACTCCCACACATTGCCCGCCATATCCATCGCGCCATAAGGACTTGCACCATCTGGATAGCTACCCACAGGCATGGGACCCGAACTAAAATTGAAATTGCACAGCGAATCATTCGCAGGCTCATTGCCCCAGGGAAACACGCGCCCATCCGTACCCGCAGCGGCCAACTCCCACTGCGCTTCGCTCGGCAACTGCAAACCTGCCCACTGGCAATAATCCCGCGCCTGAGACCACAAAAGCCCCACCGCTGGCTGATCTGGCTGATCAAACCCCTCTACTCGAAAGTACTGCGGCTGTTCACTTCCCGTGGCCTCAGCATAAGCCAAATACTGCGCGTTGGTTACCTCGTATTTATCGATATAAAAGGCATCGAGTTCCACCTCGTGCGGCGGACGCTCATTGGTGGGACCATCGCTCGACCCCATCGTAAAAGTGCTCGCCGGAACAAAAACCTGCACATGCTCGGTGCCCGCAGGCGTGGTCACAACAGATTCTTCAATCACGTATTCTGGATCGGTCGCCTTGCTACAAGCCATGGTCAATGCAATTCCCAAAACGCCGAATCGATAAACCGTTTTTGGCATCATGACGCACTCCATCACATCCAAACAATATAATTGCCCGAATCCACCATAATGCGATGCACATACGTCTCGATCATCGCGTGGTCCCGCTCGTGTTCTGTAGTCTCTAAGCTAAAAGGCCGCAACACTGGAATCTGCATCTCTGGATCTGTCCAATCTTGCACATAAACCGAAGACTTCATACCGCTCAACACCACCTGAATATCGGCTATCAAATCATCCGTAAAATAATTGGGCAAATCCCACAGCGCAATCTCGGCATCGAAAGTCTGCAAATCAGATACAAACCGCGTCTTGTGACTCTGCACTGTCTCATTAAACGCCCGCTGCAACGCGATGCGCCCATCCAAATGCGTACACGTACGCACCAGAGGTCCCAAATCTTTGGGACATACCACCGCGTGAACCGTCGTCACCTTCTCATTATCTCCCGGCACGGCCACAGCCAGCATCTTCTCTGCGACGCGAGGAGCAAAATCCGTCAAATTTGGATCGATAAATTGCCGGTGTTCCAATCCGGGCCAGTAAAAATGCCTTCCCACATCCAGGTGCTCGTGCATCTCCAGCAAACCGTGAAACACGCACTCCAGCACGGTATTGCCCGCCGAAACACCATTGGCCGAATCATTCAAATGCGGCACATCCGACGCCTTCATATCGGTCGGTACGAGTTCGACACCAGCAGTCAACTCATAAATCGGAGTCTCCCGCCCGCTCGCCAGCGCGTCAAAAAACGAAATGCGCTCGACCGCCTCCGCCATTGCCCCTGCCAGCACCTGCTGTTTGGAAAGCCCCTTGCCCATCGTGCGAAGCGCAATACCCTCCATCAGCGGCCCTTCGTATTTGCGAAACAGCGCCGACTGCACGTAATCCGTATAACAATCGGCAATCCACACCGTATCGTAAAACCGCCGCGCGCGCGTTTGAAATCGGCACTTTTTGGACAGTGCTTCCCCAAACCGCACAATGGTCTCCTCAAACGGGACTGTGCGGTCGGCAACAACAATGCTCGTGCCGTAATGATTAAATACGGTATGATGCGACTCACTCATTGCGCCCGTGCCCGATTCATATCTTCAACCGCCTCGGCAAACCGTCCCATTTGCCGAAACGTCTCCGCGCGAAGTTCTCGTGCCCATCCATTTTCGGGATCGAGATCCAACGCCCGCGTAAAATCTGAAACCGCTGCCTCAAACTGCCCTATCATCCGTCGGGACTCCCCGCGATTTGCCCAAATCCACGCATCTCCTTCATCCAGCATCACCGCCCGATCAAAATCGACCAGCGACGCCTCGGGATCATTTTCCATCCGCAACGCAACGCCTCGCCCCATAAGCGCCCACAGATGATCGGGAAATATCTCCAGCGCCCGTGTAAAATCGCGTATTGCCTCGGCACTTCGCCCCAATTGCCGCAACAAATCACCCCGCGCGGCCAACAAATCCGGATCATCGGGTTCGATAACGAGTGCGCGGTCAAAATCCAAAAGCGCGTCCTCCAATTGATCGCACGCTCGCAGCACCTCACCTCGCCCGATTAACGCGCCCAGATGATCGGGCATCGCCTCGAGTGCCTGCCCAAACATCTCCAGCGCGGCCTCAGCCTCATCAGCCTGCCGATAGACCTCCGCCCGTCCGGCAAACGCATCTGGATGCCCATTGCCCACCGCAATCGCCCGGTCAAAATCGCCCGCCGCCGCATCGAACTGCCCCAACTGCATCAACACGTGCCCGCGGCTGATCAATGCACCAAAATAATCTGCATCCAACGCCAAAACCAGATTGAGATCCCCCAGCGCCTCCTCAAACCGCCCCATCTCGCGCAGGGTTTCCCCCCGGCTGGCAAGTGCCTGCGTATTTTCCGGATCGAGCGCAACAGCCTTTCCAAAGCTATCTATCGCCGCATCAAACTGCCCCATCAACCCGCAGGCAATCGCGCGATTGCTCCACACATAGGGATCATCTGGATCCAGAGCGATTGCGCGGTCAAAATCCGCAATCGCCGCATCAAATCTCCCCAATTGCCCGTATGTAATCCCACGCTGAACAAACACAACGGGATCGCAATCGCGGATCGCAATCGCCGCATCAAAACCCGCAACAGCCGCTTTCAGATCGCCGCCATCGCGGTGCGCGATTGCGCGCTGAACCGCAGATTCAAAGTCATTTAGAGATAAAGACATAGAAAAAAAAAGTGGGAACTCCGAAACAGCCCAAACGTGAACACAATGTAGATAAACAAAACCCCAAAATCAAGCGCAAACCCCGTGACATTTTGCACGCGATTTAGTATATTACAGCGGTGAGAGGTAAGCGGTAAGATGACCGACTACTCTTCTTATATCTTAAAACGGGCGAGGCATGCCTCGCCCCTACATTGTGGAGGAACACCATGAAACACCTGCAAATGCGTTTTTTCTCTATCATCCTATTTCTGTGCTTATGCACAACGGCTTTCGCTCAACCCGGAGTAGGTGAAAAAGTAGGCGAATTTCAACTTCAAGCCACCAATGGCAGTTCTTACGGCGTCAGCCATGCGAACAACACGGTCTCCGTCCTATTTTTTATCGGCTACAACTGAGGAACTTGCATAGGGGCGGGTCCCGCCTTTGAACAAAATATCCACCAACGCAACAAAGACAAAACCGGCGTACAGATTCTCACACTCGACAGATACGACGGCAACGCCGCACAGGCTCAGTCCTATACGAGACTATCCACGGTAACAACGCCCATGCTTATCAACGCCTCCGGCGTCTCCAGAACTCTCGGCACCCGCAACGAAGATATTCTCGTCATTGACCAGGAAGGCATTCTTCGCCTTAGAACCACAGCAATCGCCAGCGGCTCTCATGGCCTGATCAACGCGCAAGTCGATGCACTACTCAACAAAACGCCTGTTATCACCCTATTTCCAAGAGAGCTTTACTTTGGCAGCACCCTTGACGTGGGGCAGTCCAAAACCGTAGAATTTAAGATCGAAAACACCGGTGCAGGTCCGCTCGAAATCACTGGATACACAGCTCCCGCAGGCATCACAATGGAGCCATCCACCCTGACCATAGCTCCCGGTGAAAGCAAAACCGTACAAATCACCCTGACACCAACACAGGCCGGTACATTCTCGGGTAAAATCACCCTCCAACACGGCGAACAAAGTGTTGGCACCCTGGAAATACCCTTTCTCGACCTCACCATCGAAGCGCCCCAACTCCCGGTCATTTCACTGGTTCAGGAAAATTTGAGCCTGGATGACATCGAAGTGGGCAAAGACTTCACAACAACATTTACCATCACAAATACTGGTACAGGTCCGCTCACCATAACAGACATCCAATCCAACATCGCGGGCATTGCATTTTCAGAAACCCAATTAACAGTGCCACCCGGTCAATCTCAGAACATCACAGTGACTTTCAATCCGCCAGCCGAAGGTCCAATTACCGGCACCATCGACGTACTCTCAGACGACCCGGAAAAAGCCTCAATCAGCCTGACCATCACTGGTTCAGCCATCTTCATCCCCGCTGATCCACGCACCGACTTCGATGAGTCCGGCAAAGTAGATTTTCAGGACTTCCTCTCCTTCGTAAGTGCCTTTGGCACCGCCAATACGACCTTCGACCTCAACGGATCCGGCACTGTTGACTTTCCCGACTTTCTCATATTTGTCCAAAACTTTGGAAAAACAGTCAATTGATGATCAAGATGTGCAGGATGAAAGGATAGACAGGATTAACCGCTCCCCTCTTTTTCTTCCTGCACGACTTTTTTAGCCTCACAACTATTCTTTCCATGTCCCACCGCCAAACGCTCATCAACCCGTTCAAACGCATCCTCGAAATAGCGGATCACAACCATCTCTATTTGCCCTTTCAACGCGACAGCAAATTGCGGGCAAAACACTTTCCCGGCGCAGGGTCTAAAATCGGGCGGAAAAAACTCATCGACGCATATCTCCGTGAATTTGGCGGTACAAACCCCGATGAAAAATTGATCCAACACGCCACCTATCCCTGGATTCACGGGTACGACGCCAGCCTCACGCATATTCTCGACGACCTTCGAAAACATGAAAAAAAAGCACCCGACGAACTCTCTCTTGAGCGCAAACGCGAACTCGAAAAGAAATTTACCCGTACGGGTACAGAAGAAATCTCTGCCTTCTGGAGCGTATATGCCGCCGCCGACAACAGCTATCGCAAAAGCGTCATAGAAATGCTCGCCCGCGTCAAACCACCCGAAACAGCCCCTCCGACCATACCTCCACAACAACCCACAACCCGCGATTCTTCTCAGATAGAACCTGCCACACAGTCGGGATATGCTTTACTCGGCGCGCTTGTCTTCTTTGTCCCCACCCTTATATTTACTATAATACAATACTGGCGACTCCCGCACGAAAGCCATTACATCGCCCTATCAATCGCCGGATTTTTTGGGATAGTCACACTCATCTTCCTCATCGACTACTTGCGTAAACGCAACACATGACCACAATGAAACGCCCTCTCGTCATCGCACTCTTTCTCACCCTCCCGCTTCGCCTCTGGGCAACCCCCCTCCAGATCGGCGACACCCTCAATAATTTCGCCCTTGCCGACCTCAACGGCTCGCCCATTACCCTCAGTGATTTATCTCAGAACCGCGCACTCGTCATCATCTTCAGTTCCGTCGTCTGTCCCGCCTCGCTAAAATACGACATACACCGAACACAAATACACGATCAGTATGCCTCCAAAGGTGTACACCTGATATCTGTAAATGCCAATTTTAACGAAACCGACAAAGACATCAAAGAACACTACACCCAAAACCCCGTACCCTTCACGGTCCTGCGCGACCCGCACAACAAACTCGCCGACCACCTCGGCGCAACACATACCCCCCATGCCTTTCTCTTTGACGCCCAGCGCCGCCTGCGCTACAAGGGCGAAATCGACAACGGTTGGGGCATCCCCGAAGACACGACCTCGCGCGGATTGTGGGACGCCCTCGACGCACTGCTCGCCAACCGCGAAATCGCCAACACCAACCTGCCCAGTTTTGGCTGTGAAATCAGACGTATGCCCCGGGCAACAACCGTAGCGAACACCTCCTCCCCAACATTTTATCGCGACATCTTGCCCCTGCTCCAAAACCGCTGCCAGAACTGTCATCGCCCTAACGGTATTGGTCGCGTGCCCTTTTTCGACTACACAGAAGTACTCGCCTGGGCCTATCAGATGCGCGACTCCATCGAAGCCCGCATCATGCCGCCCTGGAAAGCGCGCCCCGAATATGGCGACTTCAAAAATTCCCGCAGTCTCACAGACGCCGAAATACACACCTTCGCGCAATGGGTCAACAGCGGCATGCCAGAGGGCAATCCCTCCGATAAACCCGAACCTCTCGCATTTTCCAAAAGCTGGACCCTGGGCACGCCCGACCTGATCCTCGAACCCGAAGCATCCTATCCACTCGAAGCCACGGGCCGCGACGAATACCGCTGCTTTGTCTTGCCCACAAAACAGGACACGGGCAACTACGTATCGGCCATTGAAGTCCTGCCCGGAGAGCGCGAAGTCGTCCACCACGTCAGCGTGTACATAGACATCTCTGGCAAAGCGCGCCTGCAACAGGAAAACGCATCCTCGCCGGGATACCCCTGCTTTGGCGGTATTGGCGTACCCATCTACGAATCTCTGGGTGGTTGGGCACCCGGCAATACCCCCTTTGTCCTGCCAGATGGCACAGGTCGCGATTTACCGCCCAATAGCGACATCATACTTCAAATCCACTATCACAAAATTGGTCGCGCCGTAAAAGATCATTCTCGGCTGGGAATCTACTTTGCCAAAAAACCCGTGGAAAAACAGCTCAGAGAAGAAGTCATCAACAGCCGCTTGCTCTTCATTCCACCCAACATCAAACGACACAGAGTAACCGGAGCACTCACCATCACCCGCGACCAGCATCTGCTCGGTATCTTGCCCCACATGCACCTGCTCGGCACAGAAATGAAAATAACCGCAACCTATCCCGACGGCACTCAAAAACCCCTGATATGGGTCAAACCCTGGGACTTCAACTGGCAAGAAACCTATGTGTACAAAACACCCATCGCACTCCCGCGCGGCACCCGCATCGCGCTCGAAGCCTTTTACGACAACTCTGCCGACAACCCCCGAAACCCCAACAATCCTCCCAGGTTGGTGCGATGGGGCGAAAAATCAACCGACGAAATGTGTACCGCATTTCTCTATGTCACGCACGATGATGAAAACTTAGAAACAGGTAAGAAATGACATGAAAAAACTCCTCAAGCTCAGCATCCTGATCATCCTGATCCACGCGCCCATCTACGCCCAATGGCACATCGCCGTATTGCCACATGAAAACACACTGGGCGACCCGCAGTGGAATTGGCTCTCCTCAGCCATTGTCGAAGGATATATCAACGCCTATTACCATGTGCCCAAAATACATGCCGTTGACGAAGAATATCTGCGCCACAAACTCGGAGACACGCCGATAAGTTCCTCTGATCTCGCACAAAAATTGAACATCCACCTGATTTTAAGTGGGCGTTACGACATTGTGGGATCGCGCATCCAGATCGAAACCGACATGCTTCATACAACCACAGGCGAAGTCATCGAAACCTTTACGGGTCAGGCATCCACCTCTACGCCGCTCGACGCCATATTGCCCGTACTCTACGCCATTGCAGATCAGTTAAACGTGACCCTGACACCCCATGAAAAAAACCGCCTGCAAATCCCCATGTTTCACGATCCACAAGCTCTTCACATCGCAACCGAAAACATGATGACACTGTATCGGGCACTGCGACAATCTCCCATTGACGACGCTCTGCTTACACAGGCTGAAGGCGGTCTAAAACGCGCCGTGCAACGCGATGCCAAAAGCGCGATGCCCCACTACTATCTCGGGCGCATACACGAAACGCGCAACAAAATAACAGAAGCGGAAAACGCCTATCGCAACGCCCTCAAAATCGACTTTGAACACGTTGCCGCGCGCTATCGCCTATCTCTGCTCCTCAAAAATCGCGGACGCACAGACGAAGCCATGAACGAACTCGAACAGGCCATCCAGCAGTCGCCCATAAATCCCGATATTCAAGCAGCCCTATCCAGCATGTTTTTCAATCAATACGCCCAAACCTTTGAAACAATCACCACCCAACTTCGCCAGGCCATCCAGGCCAATCCCGATGACCCCATTGCCTGTTATGAATTGGCCAATGCTTATAATGAACTCGACCGCATCGACGAAGCCACCGATTACTACCATCAAGCTCTACAACGCGATTCCACATTCGCCGATGCACACTTCAAACTCGGCCTGATTGCACACCGCAAAGGGAATCATGACCAAGCCGTTGAGCACCTTCAAAAAGCCGCAGCGCACAACACCCAATTCACCCGCGTCCATTTTCGCCTCGGCACCATACTCCACCTTATCGAGCGCTATGACGCAGCGATCAAAGCCTTTTCAAAAGCCATTGAAGTCGAACCCAATTACGTCATCCCGCGCTATCACCTCGGCCTGAGCTATCTCGCAAACGCGCAAACAGACAGTGCTTATGAAGCCTTTCAGAAATACGCCGAACTCACCTCTGACGACCACCGCCCGTATTTCCAGATGGCCGAGATCGCCCGCCAAAAAGGAGCAAACGAACGCGCAATTAACGGGTATATGCGCGCAATCGCCATCAGCCCTGTCCACGTACCCTCACACCTCCGTCTGGGCTATCTCCATGCCGAGCATCAGCGCTTTGACCTCGCTGTCCAGCAATTGCAAACCGCGCTGCGCCTGCAACCCGATCACCCGGATGCCGAAAAAATCCTCGCCGACATCCAGAAATGGACACCATGAACCTGCTAAAAAAATGTGGTGCCGAATTCATCGGCGCATTTGCCATCGTCTTTGGCGGATGCGGAGCCGTCGCCATCAACCAGCTATCCGAAGGTGCCATCACCCATGTGGGTATTGCGACATCCTTTGGCCTCATCGTCATGACAATGGTCTATGCCACCGGGCACATATCGGGCGCGCACTTCAACCCCGCTGTCACCACCGCCTTTGCCTTCACTCGTCACTTTCCCAAACGCGAAATCCTGCCCTATATCGCGGCCCAATGCCTCGGAGCCATCGCCGCCAGCAGCATTCACCTCTGGTCTCTCACACCCATCTTAAAAGCAAAACACCCACAGCAGACCCTCAACCTGGGTGTTACACAACCGATGGACAACCTTTTTGCCACAGCTTTTATCTGGGAATTCTTGCTCACCTTCTTCTTAATGCTCGTCATCATGGCCGTTGCCACAGACTACCGCGCCACAGGTCAAGCCGCCGGCCTTGCCATTGGCGGAACCGTATGGTTTGAAGCCATGTTTGCCGGTCCGCTATGCGGAGCCTCCATGAATCCAGCACGCAGCCTTGGTCCCGCTCTGGCTGCTGGTGATTGGACCCATTTTCTCGCTTACGTATTCGGTCCCATTCTCGGCGCAACTGCAGGCGCGTTTTTTTACGAATTTATCCGCTGTCATTCCGAACCCGGCACAGACGCCAAAGGTTGTTGTTAAAAGTGATCAGTTGTCAGTTGTCAGTCAAGTAACATCTTGTTGCTTGTAATTCTTAATTTTTAATTTTTAATTCCTACTATGAACCGCGTACTCATCCTCTGCACGGGCAACTCCTGCCGCAGCCAAATGGCGCAAGGGCTATTCAGCCATCTGAGCAACGGTACTTACGACGCCTATAGCGCAGGCGTCAGCCCCACAACAGTCAACCCACTGGCCATTCGCGCCATGCGTGAAATCGGCATCGACATATCTCACCACACATCCGACAGCATCGACCTCTATCTCAATCGAGACTTCGATCTCGCCATCACCGTTTGCGACAACGCCAAAGAAAATTGTCCGATCTTCCCAGGTGCCAAAAACACGCGACATTGGCCCTTTGAAGACCCCGCCGATGCCCGGGGCACAGAAGAAGAGCGCATGCGCGTATTTCGCAAAGTACGAGACCAAATACGAGACCAAATCGCAAATTTTCTCCACAACCCTTAGCTTTTTTCCCTCCCTAATAAAAAAAGCCCCGAGATAACTCGAGGCTTAAAAAATAAATTGAAATCTGTGTCGAAGGATTCTTTATCATTCACTTGAAATAGATACCGATTATACCGCCGATAATCACAGACAAGAGTCCCAACTGCCAATATAATAATTTATCTATACGGTTTGTCGTATTATCTATACGAGTTGATATGGCACGCATATCTTGTCTATACTCAGCCTGATCTTTAACCATTTGATCTATGATGCGATCTGATACGGCACGCATGTCTTGTCTATACTCGGCCTGGTCTTTAACCATTTGCTCTACGATGCCTTCAAGCCGCCCAATGTGCCTATCCGTATCTTGTGATCGGTCTGTGACAGCCATATTCCAATTCCCTTCACCGTTGGTGGTGTGTAACTGTCCTAAAATATAGCATAAATACCTCTTGATCCAAAGGCAATTTTCTGTTATTCCGCTACGCCATCAAGACAAATTATGCAATCTATCCCCATACCACACGCGGCCCATCCACATAATCCAAAAAGCGATTTGCAATATCGGCCTGCTTCGTATCCCCCGTATGGACAATCACGCGCCAGCGAAACGTCATAGACTCGCCCTCGGCCAGATAGTGATCGGGCTTGAACATCCAGCAATTGGGTGCAAACAACCCATAACCGCGCACATGCCATGTGGTTGGATATCGGAAATTCTGTGGATGATCAAAAATGGCAAATCCCGCCACCTCATCGCCCACCGGACCGTAGTAATCCATCCAGTGTGAAGGCAACGACCAGCACCCCGTCTCATCCGTCGCACCATAGGCATTGCGCATCTCTCCATCGGCATTGGCATTCATCGACGGATTCACGCGAATGCACAAAAATCCACCCTCCTTCGTATCCCCAATCGTCACAGCACCGTGAGAAGCCTTGAGCGTCAGCGCAATATCCAGAACCGCGGCATCTCGACCCGAATCGTACAACCGATACGAACGACTATCACTCATCAACGCGCGGTCGCCCTCATACCACGTATTTTCCGAAGCGATCACCAGGGACAATGGATTGTGCGAAACAGAAATATCATCCTGTGCCGTGCGTCCATATCCCGGTTGATTGGGCCGCTCGTTCCAGCAATCCACCCCATTAATTGCACCCTGCATCAAAGTCAAACCCCTCTGCCAGGGATGTTCACCCTCTCCCCACGCCGCCATCGGCTCGCGCAACATATTGGTCCCATTCGGCGTCAAAATCGGATTGATAACCGGCTTGGGATAATCCGTCGCATGGTGAAACGTCATAAATGGCGAACCCGAAAGAGAAACACTGAGTTTCCCATCGGCATCATCCGACGAAATCCCCGCAGCCGCATCTGCACTATCCAGTGCCAACACCTCAAAACTCGCTTCCTCTCCCCCGTCCAGCGCGGGCAGATTCACATGATAAACGGGCGCAGACGGATCGCGCTCGGCAATCAGTACCTCACCTCTACCCTTCAACTGCAACAACGGTGCCTCACATCCCTCTGGGGCGGAAAAGCTCGCCAGATGCGCCGGACGAGAACGCGGAATCGAAAGCGTCAATTTCATATGCCAAAACTCCTCCACAAGAATGAAAAAAATGATCCTGCCATTGAAAAAAACGATCTAAAAACGGCCAAAATCTGGCACTATAGCTCAGTTGTGCAAATACCGTGCCAAACTACGGATTCAGTTCCAACCTGCTCTGTAAATTCTCCACTATATCTTCCCAATCCATCAGCAGGGGATGGTACTCATCGGCGGCCCACAATTCGGACTGCGTGCGGTAATTCGGACTGAGTGGATGTCCCGACTGTCCGCCAGCCGCCGTCGCCATACTCTGCGCCGGATTGCTCATATCCACCACCATCCGATAGGTCGAAAGCGAACCAACCTCAAACAGCTTGCCAAAATTATACCCTGTCGCGCGCACAGTACCCGTACTCCCCGACGACTCAAAAGGTCCCACATCAAACATCTTTGACAATGCCCCACCATCACTCAGCGGATGCCGAAACGTTACAGTGTGCAAACGCCCCCAGCGCCACTGCGATCTGCGCGGACCCACGCGGCGGCGCAACCAATCCAGCGCATCTCCTAATGCCGCATGCACCTCCCGGTCCAGATCCCAATCGTCCGGCGTCCAATCCAACGCCTGGCCCGTCAACACGCGCCGTGCCACACTCCCCCCCCGCCCCACCACCACTTGAACCACATGCTCGGGAAACCGAACCCGCACCACCCACCGCACCCAGTGCTCCCAAAAAGTCGTAAACACCGTAGCGGCGACCGAATCAACCGAATACGCACCATCCCAGCCGCGCAATAACTCACCCAGATCGCGCAAGCGTTTATTTCCCGCTCTCAGTGCAATCTCTGCGACAATCGGCGCCAGGTCTTCTCCCCGCCCATGTACAGCATCGGCATGAATGGCACCCGTACTCTCCTGCGTATGTGTCTCCAACGCCTCAATACGCGTCCTAATCCTCCGAAAACGGTAGCCCTCCGACCACGCCCCCAGCGACAGATAAGGACCTCGACCACCCCACGGTGGATTATTTGCCGTCGCCACCCAATTGCGCTCGGGATCCAACAGATGCGGCAACGCGTCAAAAGCGTGTGGCGCACCCCATTCGTGATCCGGATCATTTGCCTGGCGAAAACCAAAATCTCCCCCCTTGCGCGTTGGCACATGTCCCACCACGTGATATCCAAGCCGTCCATCGGAATCGGCAAACACAAAATTTAAAATAGGCATCGGCCATTTGGCGAGCGCATCCAGAACCTCTGCGACATTTTTCGAGCGCATCAGCCCCAGCATCGCCTCAAATCCCGTTGTCGCCTCAGACCCTATCCAGCGCATAGACAGCACGGGTTGATCGCCCTCATCTACGGCAGGCACAAACTCATTGACAACCGGACCGCGACGAGATCGGCGAATCACCAGCACATCCGCTGCGGCATCGCGCACGGGAATCGCCTGCTCCTCCACCTCAAACGGACGCCATGCATCGCCATCCAGATACAAATTCTCATCCTCCCCCGACACATCTTCAACATACAAATCGCGCACCGAAGCCGAGTGATTGGTCACGCCCCACGCCGTATCGCGCGTATGCCCCAGATAAATACCCGGCGTCCCCAAAAAAAACGCACCCACGGCATCCATACCCGGCGCGCGCACCTGCGCCTGATACCACTGCCTGCACAAACTCACATCATTGTGCGGATCCGTTGCCAGCACGGGTTTGCCATTCGCCGTCCGCTCGCCCCCAATCACCCAATTATTGCTGCCAATCCCCGTATCGTATCCCCCCACACCAGCCGGTTCATCAGACGGAATAATAGTTTCTTCTGAAGCCTCTGTCGTCACAAACAAATCGAACAAATCGGGAGACAAATGGCGTTTGGCCGCCTCATTTACCGCAACCCCACTCAGTCGTCCCGTCAGCATCCACCACCGCCATTTCCATATCGCAATCGAATCCACCACCGTCCACGGCGCTGGATCGTAATCCAGCAAATCGAACTCAACACAACGCCGATCCCCCATCTCTTCCATCCACGCATTAATACCACCACCCAGCGACTGCAACACCATCTTCACCTCATCCGACATCTCCGAAGCCGCTCCCTGTGCCGCCTGCGTCAAACCAATCGTTCGATGCAAGCGATCCTGCGCCAGACAATCCTTTCCCAAAATCTCCGACAATTGCCCGTGTGCCAACCGCCGCATATAATCCATCTGCCACAGCCGGTCCTGCGCCATAGCATATCCCAGCGCAGTAAAACAATCCGCCATCGAAGCCGCCTCAATATGCGCCACGCCCCACTGATCGCGCAACACCGTCACCGGCTGATCAACCGGTGCTTTTACCATCTCCTCCGTCCCGGGCAATTTTTGACGCAAAAACCGCCTCTGAAAATCCCGAAACGATCCGCGCGAAATACCCAATTGATCGGCTGCCTCATCAACAGTTATCTCACCCCGCATCACCTGCATTAAAATAGTTTTTCGGTCTGCCATAGCCCCTCCAATACCTCATCTCACCGTTCGCGGTAAGGATTAGCATTTGGATCGTACCACGCGAACAATCTCTCCTGCAAATCTGCACAAATACCTGCAAAACCTCGATTATCAATCAAATTGATACACTCGCCCGGATCATTTTCCAAATCGTATAACTCATGCCGCGAACCACCATCATTATAAACGTACTTAAACCGTTCAGCCCGCACCATATATTGGGCTATGGGAGAGCGCAACCCGTGCTCGGAAAACGCGGCATCGGGACCTGGGGTATCGGGATCGCGCACAATACTGGCAAAACTCTTCGCATCCATTACTTCGCGAGCACCATCAAAATCCACCAACGTCGTCCGATCGGGTACCGACAACCCACACAACTCCGAAAGCGTGGGATACAATCCAAAATATTCGGTCAACGCAGAAGCCACCTGACCCTCTGGAAAACGAGAAGGACAACTCACAATCAAAGGCACCTTCACCGCAGGTTCAAACATACAAAACTTCTGATACAACCCGTGCTCACCGGCCATCTCGCCGTGATCCGAAGTATAGACCACAATCGTATCTTCTGCCAACCCCAACGCCTCCAGTCCATCCAGCACATGCCCGATGCAATAATCGACAAAAGCCAGATTGCCCATATACCCCGCCTTATGCGCCCGAAGCCGCTTCTCACCCATACCCTGCGTCCTATCAATACGTTTTTGAATATGCCCCGGATATTGCGAACTATCCCCCACCTCCACCAGATCTACCGATCCCGGCGGAAACTGCTCTGCCCATTCGCGCGGCGGGTAAAAAGGCGGATGGGGCTTCATAAAACTCGCCACCAGAAAAAACGGCTGATCGCGATATTCGCGCATAAACTTCACAGACTCGCGCGCCACAAACATATCCAGATGATCCTCGGCATCGAGCGGCGAAGCCGTACTCGAAAAATCCCACCGCGCCACATTGCCCGCCCAGGGACTTGGGCCATCCCACAGTGACGACATATCGGGAAACCCACTCCCCGTATCAAAAACCGAATCGAAAAATCCTTCGCCTATCGCGTGATTGGCAATCTCATTCGCATAATGCCCCACCTTCGGCCCCAAATACATCAACCAATCGTTAATCGACAAATACGACGCAAACCCGTGATTGTGTGCATCGTTAAAATGCATCTTGCCGATCAAACTCGTCAAATATCCATGATCCGCAAAATGATGTGCCACCGTGCGATAGCGCCAATCCAGCCGATCACTATTATTAATTGCCCCTGTATTATGTGCATACAAACCCGTCAACAGCGACATACGCGAAGCCGTACACACCGGATAGGGACAATAAGCATTCTCAAACCGCACCCCCCGCGCAGCCACGCGATCTATCATCGGCGTAGGCACCGTATTATTCCCGGCACACGTCATCCAATCCGCGCGATGCTGGTCGGACATTAAAATGAGAACATTGGGACGATTATTATAATCCAAAACAGATTTCCTCCTGTATTACTTCTCCTCAGGCATCTCGACCGGCAAATCCAGCCGGTCACCCCACTCTTTCCACGACCCGATATAATTTCGGACCTTCTCATAACCCAGCAACCGCAATGCCAGGTACGTGTGGGAAGAGCGGTACCCACCCTGTCAGTAAGGCACAATTTCCTTATCGGGCGAAACACCCACAGCCTCGTACATCGCCCGCAATTCATCCGCTGGCTTAAACGCCCCCGTCTCATCCAGATTGTTCACATACTCAACCTGCACAGCACCGGGAATAGCACCCCCTCGCGCAGCCCGCACATTGCGCCCGAAATACTCATCATCACCCCGCGTATCCAGAGGCACAACATCCTCGCGTCCCAAAAGACCATTTAAAACATCTGCCCCCATGTGACGCCCCGGCACCGCAGATATGACAAACTCCGCGGGCGCGGCCTCCTCGCAATCCGTCGTCAACTCATAACCCATAGCCTTCCACGCATTGCATCCCCCATCCAGCACACGCACATCGGAATGACCCAGATATTCACAAATCCACAAACCGCGCGCCGCGCGCACCCCGGAATCGTCTTCATACCAGACCACCGTCTTATCCGTACCAATACCCCGGTTACTGAACAAATAACCGAGCATCCACATAAACGCATCAAAAGCCTGTTCGCGGGTATCGTTCAAACTGATTGAATAAAGATCCAGATGAAGCGCACCTGGAATATGCCCGGCGACATAAGCATGCGTCGGCCGCGTATCCACAATACAGACATCGGCAGCCCTCTCATACAAATCCCGCGGCGAAATCAACAAATCGGGATTCGCATACCCTTTATCGCTCATTTTCACCTCCTTAAAAGTTGAACCAAATACCACCTCATGTGTTCTACCCCTTGACAATATCGCACATCTGTATCCATATTTAACGCCTAACCTTCAGGAGACATATATGAAAGGCATCTTACTCGCAGGTGGATCTGGCACCCGCCTCTATCCCATCACGCGCGTGGTCAGCAAACAACTCCAGCCCGTTTACGACAAACCCATGATCTACTATCCCCTCTCCGTCCTCATGCTGGCCGGCATCCGCGATATATTAATCATCTCCACCCCCCACGACCTGCCCCTCTACAGGCGTTTATTCAATGACGGCTCCTATCTCGGCCTCAACATCACCTATGCCGAACAACCGCGCCCCGAAGGCGTTGCCCAGTCATTTGTGATCGGAAGCGATTTTATAGGCACCGACCCCGTCTGTCTAATTTTTGGCGACAACATCTTCTACGGCCACGGACTCGGCGCAATATTAGATCGAGCCGGAAAACTCACCAAAGGCGGTCTCATCTTCGGATATTCAGTAACCGATCCCGAACGATATGGCGTCATCGAATTTGACAGCAAAGGTCGTATCATTGGCATAGAAGAAAAACCCGAACACCCCAAATCGCGCTACGCAGTTCCCGGCCTCTACTTTTACGACAACCAGGTCGTTGACATCGCCAACAACCTCACACCCTCGGCGCGCGGAGAATACGAAATCACCGATGTAAACGAAGAATATCTCAAACGCAAGCAACTCGAAGTCGAATTGCTCGGCCGCGGGTATTGCTGGCTCGACACCGGCACATTTGAATCGCTTCACCAGGCATCGGGATTTGTCCAAGCAATTCAGGAACGCCAGGGCCTCAAAATCGCGTGCATAGAAGAAATCGCCTATCGCCGGGGATACATCAACGCAGCACAACTCGAACAACTCGCACAAACCATGGCGCAAAACAGCTACGGCCAATTCCTCTTATCGGTCCTGAACGAATAACACCTCTCACACTACCGGATGCATCGCGTGCCAATCAGTAGCCTGTTCATAGGCTCGTGCAACAGCCAGAATCGTCGCTTCATCGTACAAATTGCCCAAAAAAGTCAACCCTCTCGGCGTACCCTCGGCAAACCCACACGGCAAAATAACCGCGGGATGACCCGTCAAATTAGTCACAGCCAAACTCGTCCTCCCGCCGCGCGGCACCAGCACCGCATCCCAGTCTTGCATCACCTGCGCCACATCGCGCATCAACAGAGCACGCAAACGCTGCGCTCGCAAATACTCCACAGCCGTCACCGTGCGCGCCGCCCGAAAAGTATTGGGCCACGAACTCTTATCCGATTCCGTCATCGCATCCAGTTCTCCGCGCAGGGTTGCATCGTCAAACATCGTGGAAGCCTCAACCCTCAGCACCATCGCAATCGCATCCGTCGGATAATCCGGCAGCGAAACGGATTGTAAATCAGCACCCAAACCGCGCATCACATCCAGTGCAGCGGCATAAACGCCAGTGGGATCTTCGCCATCTGCCTCCTTCTGAAACTCAGCCGCCAGATATCCAATCCGCAACCCGGACAAATCCACATCGGGACACCAGTTAAACGGCGCATCCACCACCGAACGATCCTTTCCATCCGGTCCACAAATCGCGTGAAACACCGCGGCACAATCCTCCACACTGCGACACATAGGCCCCAATTTATCCATTGTCCAGCTCAGCGCCATCGCCCCATAACGGCTCACGCGCCCATAAGTCGGGCGCAACCCCACCACACCGCATGTGTGACTCGGCGACACAATAGAACCCTGCGTTTCAGACCCGATACTAAATCCCACCAAACCCGCCGCAGTCGCCGCACCAGACCCGGCTGACGACCCACTCGATCCCTTCTCGGTATCCCACGGATTGCGCGTCATACCCTCAAACCACGTCGGTCCCGACGCCAGCGCACCCAGTGACAACTTGGCAACCAGCACAGCACCCGCCTGTCTCAATTTTTTTACCACACTCGCATCCACATCCGGCACCTGATCCTTAAACGGCGTAGCCCCCCACGTCGTGCGAATACCCCTTGTACTCAACAAATCTTTCGCACCCCAGGGAATGCCGTGCAACGGACCTCTATAATCGCCTCTCGCAATCTCCGCCTCAGCGACTCTTGCCTGTTCCATCGCCAGATCTTCTGTCAGCGTAACCACACACTTCAACTTTTCCCCATAACGCGCAAGACGATCCAGGTACAACCGCGTCAACTCAACCGGTGAAATCTCCCGCTGCTCAATCAAACGCGCAAGAGAACTCGCCGGCAAAAAAGCCAGTTCATCGTCGTCATCTGGCCGCGCAATATTTGCGTCACTCAGCACAAACGGCTGCTGCTCGCCCTCGGGCACATCCCCCGGCACAAACACCAGCGGAGGCTCGACATCATATCCCACCGACACATTGCGCAAAGCAACATATTGCCGCCCCTGCCTTTCAATTTGCCCCCGCACCTTTTTCCATTGCGCCCGGGAAAACGGCAACCCGGTAATATTTCCCAAACCCGACACCGCGCGATCCACCAGTGCATTCTCGCACTCGGCAACCTCGTCCAAAAACACATGCCGAATTTCCGTATCGATATCCGGGCTGCATCCCTCACCTTTTTCACCGTGCGTGTACAAAAGCTGGGGAACCCCGATCTTGTTCTCGGATGTCGCACAACGCTCCAAACTCGGCAACCAATCCGACACCGTCTCATCCTCCGGCGAAATCCGGTACGCCCGCCAGGTCTCTCCCACATCCCGCGATACAAACAACACAATAGCATTAGTCGGATCGGCCCAATGCCCACCGCGCTTACACACCACACCCGCCGCGTACAGCACACCATCCTTTGACACACTCAACACACACCGATCTGACATCGCACACCGCCCAAAAACTTTCTCAGCCAAAGGCAAAAAAGACTTCCGCTCCCACTTCCCCCTTTGCCAGCGATACAAAAACGTCTCCTCAAACTCGCCCTCTCGCCGATTCAAAGTAAAAAGCACCACATCGCCCGCACCTGCCACCACATTGCCAATGCGAACATCAAACCCATCGCTGTATTCAATCACACACGGAGAATCTGGCGTCACGGGCAAGTCCAGCACCTCACCCGCCACAGTCTCCCATGTCTCTCCCCAATCGCGTGACCGCATAATGCCAAACCCACGGCCCTTTGTATCTCCCGGATTATCCTCATTGCTCCGCGCCAGATGAAAAGACAAATACAGCACATCGCCCTCAATGTGGATACAATTCTCAAGATGCACATAAGCCGCCGGTCCCTGCGGATCGACCAGCTTCACCGGTTCTGTCCAATCCCCATCCACAGACCGCTTCTGATAAAACAGCCCCCAGGGCCGCTCGCGCTGATATGCCCCCCGATAACACGCATGCAACACATCGCGCGCATCACACACCAGACTGGGATAAGTCGCATTCACACCGCCAAAAGGAGGAAGCAGTCTCCACCTGGACGTATCATTGGGACGTACACTCACCGCGTGTTGCATCGGATTGTGATGCGGACCAAACGCGAGATAGAGATACCCCTTAGAATCCATTGTCATCGCCGCACCCGCGTGATTGTCAACCCCATCTGCCACAAAAACGGGATCGCTCCACGCCTTGGCCTCGTGACAATAGGTTGCCGCATACGTCTTGTGAATCTGATCCAGCCACACCACATGCGTCTTGCCCTCGTGCGTAATAATTTTATTACTCATCCCATAAGCCGTGCCGCGCGTCGAGCCAGTCTTTGACAAAACAGTGTATTTCATGATGCATCCTCTCGGTATTGTTGCGTTCTTACCCTCCACCTGCTATAATAGACATCATCAACTTCATACGAAAGGAAAGAAATGCCCAACCTCAAAAACAAAGTCGCCCTGATAACCGGCGCCGGTGGTGAACACGGAATCGGACGTGCAATAGCGTTGCGTTTTGCGCGAGAAGGCGCCGATATTGTTATCTGTGACCTGAATGCAAATGCCCGCGGCGACTGGGCTGGATTGCCCGCAGTAGCCGAAGAAATCGAAGCAATGGGACGCCGGGTTCTCGCAACAGAAGTCGATGTCACCAGCGCAGATCAAGTCCAACAAATGGTGAACACCGCACTCGCACACTTTGGCAAAATCGACATCCTCGTCAACAACGCGGGTGCTCCCGCTGGATCAGACCGCGTACCCATTGTCGAATTAGAAGAAGACGTCTTCGACCATGTTCAACGCGTAAATGTCAAAGGCACCTTCTTGTGCTCCCGCGCCGTTGTCCGCCACCTCATCCAACGAAACAACGGAGGCAAAATTATCAGCATCTCATCAACCGCGGGCCTGCGCGGCGTTGCCAGATTCGCGGCCTATTGCTCTTCAAAATTTGCCGTCATCGGATTCACGCAATGCCTCGCCCATGAAATGGGACCCTACGGCATCCAGGTCAACGCGATCTGTCCCGGCCTCATTGAAACCGAACGCCTGCACGGCATAGCCAGCGGACTAAAACCTACAGGAACATCGATCGAAGACTTTAGAGCGCGAATGGTCGAACGCTCCTCTCAGAACAATCCACTCGGCCGCATTGGACAGCCAGAAGATGTCGCAAACGTAGCCGCATTCCTGGCTTCCCCCGATGGCGATTACATGACCGGACAGGCAATCAGCGTATCGGGCGGAGCGGCCATGCATTAGTACAGGATACGTTGGTCGCTCAAATCCTTGCCGCCAACCGTGCGCGTAAGCGACCCACCCAAATACTCCACAACCTCCAGATCGGCCAGCGCATTGATAATATTGTACATCGTAGGCAAATCTTCCCAACGCGCGCGGTTCCATGTAATACACCCATCGCCGACCAGGTGTTCCTCAAGCTTTCGATGCCCCCCCGTTGCTGGCGTAATAACCGGATACGCAATATCCTCTTTACCCCACACACCCGTTCGCGGCATATATTTGTAGTGCAGCGTCCCATCGACCTTCCCTCCACCGCCTTTTGCAGGCGTCGGATCTTTGGACGGTGACCTCAAATTCGTCACCGAAATATCCAGAAAATTGAACCCCAACCAACCCGCAACAGCCTGCGCCTCGCTACTCGTAATACGCGGCTCGGGCATCTCACAATAAATTTTCGAAAACCCGAGTTCCTCGCGCCCGGTGATAATGGGATCACAGAGATTCTCCCACAGCACAGAGAGAAAAGGCCCGCGAACATGGTCTCTCTCCCCCTTAAACACCGCCGGAAAAGAAACACCGAGAATATTGTAACCGCGCCCTGCCAGCCACTCAATTTCCTTCATATAATTGGCATACACCGTCACCACAGGCTCCCCGCCGAGTTCAAAACAATCGGGCAAAAGCGCCTTAAGCTGCTCTGCATTTGAAAGAAACGACACCGAAATCGACGTATTCTTCGGATTATCCACACATTCAAATTTGCGACCATCTGGACCCTGACGAGGCCCCATAAGCGGGCCGAAATGCGTGGGCATCCGATACATCTTACCCGGTTGAAATTTATAAGCCATAAGAACTCCTTTTTTTGTGTTTTCACCTACTCTTCATTCAAATTATCAACCATAGACAGCGGCGACCCTGCGAAAAGCCCGGCATCCACGGGCAAAACCACGCCCGAAATCCAGCGCGCCTCATCGCTACCCAAAAACACGGCTGCCCATGCAATATCCCATGCATTACCCTCTGTACCCAGCGGCGCAATTTTGCGGCGGCGTTCTCGCGCCTCCTCGGAAATTTGACGCACAAAAGTCGTGTGAAGATGCCCGGGCGCAATACTATTCACACGCACATTTTCGCGCCCGTGGTGAACCGCTGCCAATCGCGTCAGCGTAATAATCCCCCCTTTGGTAATGCCATA
>JAJDYX010000037.1 GCA_022824945.1 Candidatus Latescibacterota bacterium | reverse complement strand
ATCACCGGCAGACGCTATCTGGATATGACGGATTTAAAATAAAATCACTGACCCCTATGTCACGGGGCTACCTTTTTACAGAACTTTTTGGACTTGACCGGAGATAGACGGATATCAGTAAGGATAAATAAAATGAAAACGGAAATCATTATCAATGTCGCTTCACACGAGTCGAGAATTGCCATTCTCGAAGATGGTCGGCTCGCGGAGATTCTCGTTGAACGCGCTGAAAAAGAACGCATGGTTGGTGATGTTTACCAGGGGGTTGTAACCGCTGTTCTGCCTGGCTTACAGGCAGGTTTTGTCGATATTGGGCAGGAAAAAGCAGCTTTTTTACATGTTTCTGATATGCCTGGCTCGCCCGGCTCAATGGTCGAACTCGACTCGGAAATTCTCGAGGATATCCGGGATCAGACCAATGGGCAGGGCAAATTCTCCATTGATGAGCTTTTGCGCAAAGGCCAGGAGGTTATTGTGCAGATTAAAAAAGAGTCCATCAACACAAAAGGACCGCGCATTACTGCCGTGCCATCACTCGCCGGTCGGTTTATGGTGCTGGTACCCGATGGCGATAAAGTAGGGGTATCGCGCAAAATTACCAATTGGCGCGAAAAGCGACGTCTTCGGGATATCGGGGGCAATATCAAGCCCGAGGGCTTTGGCCTTATTGTGCGTACCGAAGCCCGTGGCAAGGGCGAGCGGGAACTCAGGCGCGATCTCAAGCAGCTTTTGACAACGTGGAGAAGAATTCAGAAACAAGGGATGAAAAACAGCGGTCCCAAATTGCTGCACAAAGAAGTGGGCATGACATCTGGCCTTATCCGCGATTTGTTCACGGAGGATGTTCATCGTCTCGTCGTTGATTCAAAACGCGAATACAAGGAAATTCAGGCATATCTCAAAGGGGTTTCGCCGGAGTTGCGCCAGACTGTTGAATACTACGGCGATACGCGACCGATTTTTGACGCTTTTGGCATTGAAGCCGAAATTGAAAAACTCACGGAACGCAAAATCTGGTTCAGGGGTGGTGGTTATCTGGTTATTGATCCGACAGAAGCGCTGGTTGCCATCGATGTCAACAGTGGGCGCAGCGTGGGTAAAGGGCGCGCCAAGCAGGATGAGACCGTGCTCAAGACCAATTTGGAAGCCGCCCGAGAAGTTGCCCGTCAACTTCGCTTGCGCGATATGGGCGGGCTTGTGGTTGTCGATTTTATCGATATGGACCATGCGCGAGATCGCAAGCGCGTTGAAGAAGAAATGCGCCAGGCTATTCGCCGCGACCGGTCCAAGATCCGGTATTCGCGCATTACGGAGTTTGGTCTCATGGAGATGACCCGCCAGCGGGTTCGTCCCAGTTTGATGTCCACCTATTCTGCACCCTGTCCGCAATGCCATGGTACGGGGCACATTCCGAGCCAGGAAACCGTGCTGTCGCGTATCGAACGCTGGCTCAAACGATCTCGCGCAGCCGCGCTCGAACGACGTCTCACCGTGCAGGTTCACCCCACGCTCGGGTTTTATTTGCTCGAGAATCGCAGAGAGCGCCTCAAAGCCATTCGCAAATCCACGCGCGTTTGGCTCGATGTTGAATCGGCTCCGGATTTGCGCGAAGAAGATTATCGCGTTTTTTCTCGGAAGCGGAAGATCGATGTGACAAATGAAGTTCAAACTTGACATAAAGTGATACTTCGGATACATTCTATGTTCTTTAGATTTCTCGATCCACACCGGGTCGGGAAGTCTGTTTGTGTGGGGCTGGGGACTGGAGGTTGAGGACTGGGACAGTTTCTGGAGGTTTAAATATGTATGCAGTAGTCGATATCGCTGGCAGCCAATATAAGGTGGAAGCGGGCGATAATATCCGCGTTGCCCGGCTCGATGCCGAGGAGGGGGCTTCTCTCACTTTGCCCGATGTGTTGCTCGTAGGTGGCAGCGATGAAATCAAAGTGGGTACGCCTCAAGTTGAAGGGGCTGCTGTCGAGGCTCTTGTCAAAGGACATGGTCGCGCAGATAAAATTACGGTTTTTAAGATGAAGCGCCGAAAAAATTATCGCCGAAAAAATGGGCATCGGCAATCCTATACCGAACTTCAGATTGAAAAAATTGTAGCGGAAAGCTAAAATTAAGGAGGCTTTTCATGGCACATAAAAAAGGTGTTGGTAGTTCGAGAAATGGCAGAGATAGTGCTGGAAGACGCCTGGGTGTGAAGTCCCCTGGTGGTCAGGTTGTCTCTTCGGGGACAATTATTATACGCCAGCGCGGCACAAAAATTCATCCCGGCAATAATGTCAAGAAGGGTAAAGACGATACGTTGTATTCGCTCATCGATGGGCGCGTCAAGTTTGAGAATCTCGGTAAGAAGCGCAAGAAGGTGAGTGTTTACGCGTAAGAGGCGAGAGGCGTGAGGTGAACAAAATTGGGATTGTTGGTGCTGGCAATGTGGGGGCGACTTCTGCACAGCGCATTGCCGAGAGAGAATTGGCCCGCGAGGTTGTGCTTCTCGATGTGGCCGAGGGGATTCCGCAGGGCAAGGGTCTCGATATGGCGGAGTCTGCACCTGTCGAGCGTTTTGATACCCGCCTGATTGGCACCAATGACCCCAGCGCGCTTGCAGGGTGTGACCTCGTGGTGATTACCGCTGGGATTGCGCGCAAGCCCGGTATGAGCCGCGATGATTTGCAGGCGACCAATGCCGATATTGTCGGGACGGTTTCTGAAGGGGTGCGGGATGTCGCATCCAATGCCATTGTGATCGTGGTGTCCAACCCGCTCGATGTGATGACGTATGTGGCGTTGCAAAAAACCGGCTTTCCTCCACATCGCGTGGTTGGGATGGCCGGTATTCTCGATTCTGCGCGGTTTCGGTTTTTTATTGCCGAGGCGCTGGATGTTTCCGTTGAAGATGTGACGGCTTTTGTGCTGGGCGGACACGGCGATTCTATGGTCCCCCTGCCTCGCTATTCTTCTGTTGCGGGGATTCCGCTTACCGAATTGCTCGATGGTGACACTATCGATGCGATTGTGCAGAGGACGCGGGATGGCGGCGCGGAGATTGTGGGGCATCTCAAGACGGGGAGTGCGTATTACGCACCGGCTTCGGCGGTTGCCGAAATGACCGCGGCGATTGTGCATGATAAAAAACGCATTTTGCCCTGCGCGGTGTATCTGACCGGGCAATACGGTATCCACGATCTGTTTGTGGGGGTGCCCATAAAGCTCGGCGCCAAAGGCGTTGAGAGTATTATCGAAATTGGCCTGACGGCAGAAGAGACAGCAGCCCTGCAAAAATCTGCCGACGAGGTGCGAGAGAATATTGCGAAACTCGAGTTGTGAAAATTGACAAAAAACTAAAAGCAGTTCCACAGTCAGCCCGTCCAAAAAGTTGGATAGGCTGTTTTTTTTATTCGTAGTCTTGAATATGCAGACAAAGTTGGCTATACTAAATGCAACATTGAATATGCGTTCTTCAAGTGCTAAACGAGTAAATGGGTAAGGGAGATAAAGTGCCACTGAAATGTTCCGCGAACTTAAGGTCCGTTTTCACTGGGGGCATTCTCCATGACTGCTTTTATCCGAGTTTCTATCTGCTGGTAATTGACGCAAAGCGGGTTAAGAAGTTGTAAATTTTATTTAAATTATTTATTTTTTTGAACTTATGTTAATTGACGATCATTTGCTTGATGGTTGTTTGATAGAAGACCGGAAAAATGACTCGACAGGACAAATTTATTTTTTAAATTATTGTTATATAAACACTTACTGTTTTTAAATTTGTTTGATGGTTGTTTGATGGAAGACCAAATGATCACCGACACAACCGAGCACGGTTTGAAAGATCGCATCTGCGATATGCTGATTAGCAGGGCCGATAAACTGAGCACGAATGATTGCCGGTGTGGTCACGGGCAAGGTAGATGCGCGGGAAGTAGCGGCTCCTGGCGATTTGGATGACTTGTACTGTAACGAAAATGCTTCTGCGGAGGTTTTGACATGAACGGTCAACGTTCTCCCGAGTACCTGGAAGGGCTTCTCCGGGAGCTATGCGCTTTGCCGCACGAGACCGAGTGGGTAGAATTTAAGGAAGACAACACTGACCCACAGGAGATCGGTGAGTATCTTTCTGCGCTTGCCAACTCGGCGGCACTTGTAGGCAAAGCCGCGGCTTATCTGGTGTGGGGTGTGCGCGATCATGACCACGCAGTCGTGGGGAGTAGCTTCGATCCCAGGTCCGCCAAAAAGGGAAATGAGGAACTGGAAAATTGGCTGCTGCGTCTGCTCGAACCGAAGATTGATTTTCATTTTTTCCCCTTGAGTACCGAGAAGGGGTCAGTCATACTGACGGAAATTAACCGTGCTACGCGGCATCCGGTGCGCTTTGCCGGTCAGGAATACATCCGCGTGGGTAGCTATAAGAAAAAGCTCAAGGATCATCCCGAAAAAGAGCGGGCACTGTGGCGCATTTTTGACCAGACGCCATTCGAGGAAGGGATTGCACTTGAACGGGCAACGGGTGACGATGTTGTTCGTCTACTGGACTGTCAGGCCTATTTCGACCTGCTGAAACTGCCACAGCCGAAGACACAGCGGCGCCTTCTTGAGGTGCTGGCGAGCGACGAATTGATCCGGCCTTCGGTAGCTGGTGGATGGGACATCACCAATCTCGGAGCGATACTCTTTGCCAAAGATCTCGACAATTTTCGAACCTTGCGTCGAAAGGCCATGCGTGTCATCCATTACAAGGGCAGTGGCCGGTTGGAGGCCTTTAAGGAACGCGAAGTACCCAAGGGCTATGCCTGTGGATTTGAAGGGCTGAACGAATACATCCACGCATTATTACCGGAGAACGAGATTATTGAACAGGCTCTGCGCCGAACAGTAGCGACATTTCCAATCGTAGCCGTGCGCGAATTGGTCGCCAACGCACTCATCCACCAGGATTTTTCGATTACTGGCGCGGGGCCAATGGTAGAAATATTCGAAGGCCGAATCGAGATTACCAATCCCGGCGCACCCCTCGTCGATATTGACCGATTGGTGGATGCGGCACCGAAATCGCGGAATGATAAACTGGCATCGCTCATGCGGCGCTTCAACTTGTGCGAGGAGCGCGGTAGCGGCATCGACAAGGTGGTATTCCAAATTGAGTTGTTCCAGCTTCCTGCGCCGTTGTTCGAGACGCCAGGAGATGCCACTCGCGTCACGCTTTTTGCGCCTAAGGCACTGAGGGATCTGGATCGGCAGGAACGAATTCGCGCCTGTTATTTTCACGCCTGCCTGAATTATGTGATGGGCAACGCTGTTACCAACACCTCAATCCGCACGCGATTTGGCATCCCAGACCACAACGCTTCGACTGCCTCACGGTTATTGAGAGAAGCTGTCGAAGCGGGTGTCATCGCCGTTGAGATGGCCAATAGCGGCACCAGAAATCGTCGATACGTGCCCTTCTGGGCGGCCCAGGCGGATTGACGATCATTTGTTTGATGGTTGTTTGACGGTTGTTTGATAGAAAACTCGAAAAATGGCTCGACGGAGCAAGTGTGATTTTGTAACCCATTGTTATCAAACCACTTACCGCTTTGTAATTTGTTTGATGGTTGTTTGACGGAAAACCAAATGATCATTGATACAACCACACGCGTTCTCAAACGCCTGACGACACTGTCCGTCGATTGGGTTGAGGGCTTGTACGAACTGAGAGAGTAGGGTATGACGAGTCCGGATACTGAATCTACACAAGCTGAAAAAGAAGAGTTGGACGCACTTGCGGCTCTGCCCGATGAGCAGATAGATACCTCTGATATTCCTGAGAGACCTGAGAGGACAAATTCTGTGCGCGGGCTGTTTCATAAGTCCGCCAGTGAGCGGAGTAAAGCGATAGATGAACTGAGAAGCAAGCATCCTGAGAAGGCTCGCGCGATTTGGACACGCGGGAGCGACTGGTCCGCAGAGGTGTGTGAACAGGCGAGGCTTGATGATCTTGACCCCAATGCTCTGGTCAAGGCACGCGAGCAGTTCGTCATCAAGCATCCAGTGCAGGCGGATGAGGTTGAGGAGTGGGACGACGCGACGTTTCTCAACAAAGCTCGGGTTTTAAGACAGGGTGCTGTGACGAATACCGCACTGCTGTTGCTGGGACGGCCGGAATCGTCGGTGCTACTCTCGCCAATGGTGGCTAAAATTTCTTGGGTGCTCAAGGACGACCAGAATCGCGAGTTGGATTACGAGCACATTGGGCCGCCGTTCTTGCTTGCGGGAGATCGCCTTCTGAAGCGTGTTCGCAACCTCACTGTGCGCGCCCTGCCGAGCGGGACACTGTTCCCTCAAGAAATTACTCAGTACGCCCCCTGGGTAATCCGCGAAGCCCTGCACAACAGCATCGCACATCAGGACTATCGTCTGCGTGGACGGATTGTCGTCGTCGAATTTCCCGACCGCATTTTGCTGACCAATGTCGGAGACTTTCTGCCCGGCGATGTCGAGACAGTCATCCAACAAGACGCCCCCCAGGCTATCTACCGCAATCCATTCTTAGCTGATGCCATGGTTGAATTGAATCTGATTGATACTCAGGGTGGCGGCATTAAGCGCATGTTCGATACACAGAGGAAGCGTTTCTTTGCGCTTCCAGACTACGATTTGACGCAGACAAATAGCGTGGCTGTGAGCATCCACGGTCGCATTCTTGATGAGCGCTATACTCGGCTCCTGATGGAACGAACTGACCTGAACCTCAGTCAGGTTATGCTACTTGACCAGATGCAAAAGGGAATGCGTATCAGCCGGGAAGATCATCGCTCTCTGAAGGCCAGCGGTCTTGTTGAAGGCCGTTACCCTAACTTAATGGTCGCTGAATTGATTGCTAAGGTGACGGATGACACTGACCGTTACCTCATAGAACGCGGATTTGACAAGCAGTACTACCTGGATATGATTTTAACCTTGATCCGCGAACATGGCCCGGTCAGTCGCAAAGAGATCGATCAGGCCCTGATTTCGGAGCTTCCTGATCGGCTGACGGACGAGCAGAAGAAGATCCGGGTCCGTAATCTTATACAGGAATTGCGTCTCTCCGATTTGATCGTCAACCAGGGCTCCCGCGCTCAACCCGCATGGGTGCTTACAGAAGCGCATCCGAAAAGAAAACTTAGTAAAGAAAATGAGTCTGAAAAGGAGTAGTGCAAAAAAGGAATATATATAAATACTTGTTTTTCAGAGGTTTGTTCTTTACTAAATTTTGGAATATTTAGGGGATTTAGTAAAGGATTTAGTAAAGGATTTAGTAAAGCCGTGTTGTTTTTCAAGTTCTCAATCGACCGAGAGCTTGAATTTTTCAACTTTCTTGACGGTTACTTGATTGACAATCGACGATGCGAGAACCTGTTTTTCGTAAATTATTGAAAATAAGACATTTATTTTACTTGACTGGTACTTGACTGGCAACCGGCGATATGAGATCATGTTTCTCATAAATTATTGAATATACGACGGTTATTTTACTTGACTGGTACTTGACTGAAGCCCGTTTGGAACGATATATTTTTGTATCCGAAAAGCAATCCGAACCGGGAGATTAAGGTATGAAGCGTCGGGATATTAAATTAACACAAGCTCAGAAAGAAGAGTTGGACGCGCTTGCGGCGCTGCCCGATGAGCAGATCGATACCTCTGATATTCCCGAGGTTTCCGAGGGGTCTAATTCTGTGCGCGGGCTGTTTCATAAGTCCGCGAGTGAGCGCAGCAAGGCGATAGATGGACTCAGAGGCAAACGGTCGTCGGTTACTGATACCTCCGAACATCGCTAAGGCCATATACGCCCGTGTAGTTTAAAAAGCAGCCCATCCAATCTTTTGGATAGGCTATTTTTTTCTTCGCAGTCTTGAATATGCGGACAAAGTTGGCTATACTAAATGCAATATTGAATATGCGTTCTTCGAGTGTTTATCGGGGAGCTAAGGGCTATTGCGCCAAATTATCGCAGGCGGTTTATAATGGCAGAATTACGATTCGACATCACGCCGTTTCTGGATCAAGACGAAGGCCAGCACTTTGATCGCAAGTCGTTGTATGATGGCGCAGGTGAGGCCAAAAGGTCACGTAATCGCCGCACTGTGCGGGATCAGGTTGCGGAATACATCGCTGCCTTCGCTAATGCCGAAGGTGGCGTGCTTATCCTGGGTATAGAGGATGACCGCATCATTACAGGACACCAGCTACCGCAGGATGCTTTGAACAGTATCTTGAAGACCCCGAGCACGCGCTTGCGGCCCGTACAACCCGATGGTTTTGTTATGAAGGTTGAAGGGCGCGAAGTGATTGTTTTTGATGTGCCGGCTTCAGATGTTCCCGTTCAAGTAATCGGGGATGGCTTCCCGCTGCGAATGGGTGACCAGACCGTGCAATCCAGCGAGAGCCAAATCAATACGCTCAAGTTTGAAGGTATGACGGAGAGTTGGGAAAGCCGACGATCATCAATTACTTTGGCTGATTTAGACGAACAACTGTTAGAACGCGCACGCCAAGGGGCGGGCTTATCCGCTTTGACTGACGAAGAATATTTGCTCAAGCGCAAATTGGCTGACCGCCGTGGGCGAGGGATCGTGCTTCGAAATGCTGCGGAATTGCTCTTTGCCCGTTACGGTCCGGACCATCCCAATGCCGGTGTCCGTCTATTTCGCGTCATTGGTACAGAGCGATATACTGGCCCCGAGCACAATGTCGAAGAACGCCCGCGCTGCGAAGGCAACTTACCTGCGGTTATATCGGAAATTCGTACTGTTATCAGCAGTTTGCTGCGACGCCCTATGCGGCTCGTGGGTAGCCGTTTTCAGGAGTCTGCCGAATACCCGGACTTCGCGTGGCTGGAGGCGTTGCTCAATGCCATCGCGCACCGCGATTACAGGGTTGAAGGTGCTGGCATAGAGGTCTGGCTGTTCGATGACCGCATGGAGGTGGTCAGTCCAGGTGGACTGGTCGGCAACTTGACCACGGAAGCGTTACTCACGCTCAGGCGCGTCCATCACAGTCGCAATCCCCGCATTATACGGGTGCTCGTAGATCTCGGGCTCGCACGCGATCAGGGCGAGGGTATCCCGCGGATGTTTGCAGAGATGGAAGACGCTTTTTTGCCAAAACCAGATATAGATGCGACCAACCGCAGTGTTACGGTTACACTTCGGAATACACTTACACTAAATGCAACTGATCGAGAATTTATCTCGGCTCTCGGCGATTTTGAGCTTTCTCGCAATGAGTTTCGGGCATTGCTTTACACTTATCGTCATGATCAGATAGACAATGCCAGGCTGCGTGCTTTATCCGGTTTGGATACCTTGAGTGCCAGTTATCTTTTGCGCGGCCTGCGCGACCGAGATTTGCTGGCGCTTCATTCTCATGGGCCCAATAGCTACTACACACTGACTTCTGTACTGATATCACAAGTTGGAGAATATAGAGCAAAAGGTAAGGAACGCGGTGCGGATGGGGGGGAGTTCGGCCCGGATACAGGTAAGCTAGGCTCGGATACAGGTAAGCTGGGCTCGGATACAGGTAAGCTTACTGATGATATCCAGGCCGCTATTGACCAACTTGGCCAGCGGCCGCGTCGGGAAAACCTACGCCCTGTCATTCGCGCGATATGCGATCAAGGGAGATGGGTAACTGCAGCTACACTTGCCGATTACCTGGGTTTTCAGAAAAAAAACCTATTAGGACACCTCGGAGAAATGGTGCAAAGCAAAGAACTAGAGCGACGCTTTCCCGACAAGCCTAAACACCCTCGCCAGGCTTACCGAGCTGTTGTATCCCAACGCCCTGAAACAAGTTAGTGGTCTGTCAAAAAAACTTGATAACATTTATTGTGTTATCTGATAGACTGGATTGCGGCTCAACACCATGCCGCAATGACACCTCTCTGAGAATGTCGGAGTTCAGTGAATTAAGGCTAAAAACTTATTTGACGGACCACTAACACCATGTAATCCACGAACAAAGCAGCCCGTCCTGAAATTGGATGGGCTGCTTTTATTGGAATATGATGACGTTGGGTCATTTTATGGCGAGTTCTTCGTCTTCCTCTTCCAGAGATAAAGTTTCCCCAAAAGGTTCGCGGTCGAGGCGGTCGCCCAGGATAACGGTTAGCACGGCGCCACCTATAAATGCGGTTATGAATCGCGCACCTGAAAAGAAGGCGATGGCCGCAGCTATGAGGCTGTTGCTGATTACAGCGGTGATTATGAGGTCATCTGTATCAGGTGTTCTGTGGCGTTTGCGATAGGGTTTATCGAATAGCATGCGGAGGGCATTGCCGGCTGCTGTGCCGATCAGGGCGAAGGCGATGAGCAAAATTATGGAAAATAGTCGAAAGATCATGGGGTGTCCTTATCAAACCCGCCTTCACGCGCCTGGCGGGTCATTTCGCTTATGAGTTTGGGCGCGGGGTCTTCCCATCCTTCGGGTTTGAGTATTTTGCCGTCTTCCCGGCGAATGACTTTTCCGTTTACGACTTTTTGCATGTTTGCATTGTGGACGATGGCGAAGAGCGGGTCGAGGTTGATGCCGTTGCGTACGGCAAAATCGCAGATGTAGTAAATCGCATCGACGAGTGCGTCGGCCTGTTCTGTGACGGTTTGCGCGGCCATTAATTCGTCCATTTCATCGTTGACCATTTCTCGTATAAATGCGATGCCTTCTGCTGTCATGTTTTGCGGATGTGCTGGCAGGTCGTCGTTACAGGCCATTGTAAATTCGCGCACTTGAGTTGTGTATCCCATGCGTACTCCAGTTTGAAGTTTGAAGTGTGAAGTTTGAAAATCCCGCCCAACCAGCCCCTCTTAAAAATTAAGCTGAATGGGATGGCTATGCAACACAATGTTTATACGGTTTATTGGGTTATGCGTTTTTGGTCTTTGACTTTTGGGCGTTGCGTCTATATTTTTGGCGCGATATTTTGTTTTCTGGTGAACTATGACGCGAAAGGATTTAGATTACATGGCGAGTATTAACGCAAATTATGACAAATTGGCTGCGGGATATTTGTTTCCCGAGATTGCGCGGCGGACACAGGTTTTTCTCGATGCCCATCCAGAGGTGTCCGTGATGCGGTTGGGCATTGGCAATACGACTGAACCGCTGACCAAAAGCGTGATTGCCGGTTTGCACGATGCGGTGGATCAGATGGCGCATGTGGAGACGTATCGCGGCTATGCCGATGGCGGAGAGGGTGAGCCAGAGATGCGGGAGGCTCTGGCGAAACGCTATGCAAAGTACGGGGTTGATCTCGATGCGTCTGAGGTGTTTGTGAGCGATGGCGCCAAGTCGGATTCGGCGAATATTCAGTCGATTTTTGGTATGGATAATGTGATTGCTGTGCAGGATCCGGCATATCCGGTATATGTCGATAGCAATGTGATTGCCGGACGGACGGGTGAGGCGGTGGATGATCAGTACGAAGGGCTGGTTTATATGCCGTGTACTGAGGAGAACGGTTTTATGCCCGAGGTGCCGGATGAGAAAGTGGATTTGATCTATATTTGCAGCCCGAATAATCCAACGGGTGCTGTGGCAACTCGGGCACAGCTTCAGGCGTTTGTGGATTATGCCAGGGCACACAAGGCGGTGATTATTTACGATGCGGCTTATGCCGGGTATATCTCGGATGCGGATTTGCCGAGAACGATTTACGAGGTTGAGGGAGCCAAGTCCTGTGCGATTGAGATCAATAGTTTTTCCAAGGATACCGGGTTTACGGGTGTGCGCCTGGGGTGGACGATTGTGCCGATGGATCTCATTGTGGAAGACGCAGAGGCGGGCAAGTTGAATACGCTGTGGGGCAGGCGTCAAAATACGTTTTTTAACGGTGCTTCGAATATTGTGCAATTGGGTGCTTTGTCGGTGTTTACCGAAGAGGGTGAGCGAGAATGTCAGGAGATGATTGCGTATTATATGGAGAATGCGCGCATTATTCGGGCGGGTCTGAGAGGTATCGGGATAATGGTTTTTGGCGGTGTACACGCGCCCTATTTGTGGCTCAAGACTCCGAATAGTATGTCGTCGTGGGACTTTTTTGACAAGTTGTTGTCAGAAGCCCATGTGGTGGGTACGCCGGGTTCGGGGTTTGGTCCTGCAGGCGAAGGTTATTTTCGATTGAGTTCGTTTGGACATCGAGAAGATGTCGAGCGGGCAGTGGCGAGTATTCAGGCGAATTTGAAGATTTGAGGTAAACAGATGACGCAGTCCAATCCAAACATCATTTTTATTCTGGCTGATGATATGGGCTATGGGGATCTGGCGTGTCAGAATCCAGAGTCTAAAATCCCAACGCCCAATCTGGACCGGCTGGCGTCGCAGGGGGTTCGTTTTACCGATGCCCACGCGCCGTCAAGCGTTTGTACGCCGTCTCGCTATGCGATTCTTACGGGGCGATATTCGTGGCGAACCCGGTTGCAAGGCGGCGTGTTGTGGCCTTGGGATCCGCCTTTGATTGAGCCGGAGCGTACGACGGTGGCTGCATTGTTGCGAGATCAGGGGTATCGCACGGCCTGTATTGGAAAGTGGCATCTGGGATGGAACTGGGAGACAAAGGATGGACGTGCGGCCTATGAGGGCGCGGAATACGGGGTGCTGGGTAGGGATCAGCGGTATGAATTGGGTAAGAATATCGATTTTAGTAAGCCGGTCACTGGCGGTCCTGTAGAATGTGGATTTGATTATTATTTTGGCGATGATGTGCCCAATTTTCCGCCCTATACCTGGTTTGAAAATGATAGATTGGTGGATGCGCCAGTGGAGGAGAAGCCCGAGGAGATGTTTGGGACGCCCGGAGCTATGGCGCCGGGGTGGTCTCTCGAAGCAGTGATGCCTGAGTTGACCCAGCGCGCGATTCAATATATTGAAGCGGCGGATGATCAACCGTTTTTTTTGTATTTTCCACTGACGGCGCCGCATACGCCGATTGTGCCAATAGATGAGTTTAAGGGTATGAGCGAGGCCGGTGAATACGGAGATTTTGTGTGTGAAGTGGATTGGACTGTGGGCGAGGTGATGGCGGCTCTTGATCGAAGAGGGATTGCCGGGAATACGCTGATTATTTTTACCAGCGATAATGGGCCGGAAAATTTTGCGTATAGACGGATTCAGGAATACGGTCATTACAGTATGGATGGCTTGCGGGGGTTGAAACGCGATGTGTGGGAAGGCGGACACCGGGTTCCGTTTGTTGCCAGATGGCCCGGTCAGATTGAGGCGGGCAGGGTTTGCGACGAGGTGATTTGTATGTCCGATTTTATGGCTACGGCAGCGGCGATAACCGGCGCGTCTTTGTCGGAAGATATGGGTGAAGATAGTTATAATATATTGCCCGCGCTTTTGGATGAGGCTTTTGATACGCCGATCCGGGAGGCGACTGTGCATCACAGCATTCGGGGGAAGTTCGCCATTCGGAAGGGCTGCTGGGTGTTGATTGATGCACCGAGTGGGGATGATAATAAAGAGCCGGATTGGTTTGTGGAAGAACGCGGGTATGTACCCCACGATCATCCGGGCGAGCTTTATGATCTCGAACGCGACCGGATTGAGCGATTTAACTGTTATGCAGAATATCCCGAGATCGTTGAAGAACTCAAGACCCTGCTCGAGAGGTATAAGCGAGAGGGCCGAAGTGTTTCGCGTTGATCGGAAGAGGGAGCAATTTTATGGGACATATTTTGCGTATCCTGATTGTATTTGCGTGGGTTGGTACAGTTGGGGCAGAGGTGCAGGTCGAGTTTCGATTTGAGGCTGTTTTTGGCGAAATAGGGGGTGGCGATGGGCAGTTTCTCGATCCGGAGGGATTGACTCTGGATACGTCGGGCAATGTGTTTGTGGTGGATACGGGAAATGATCGCGTCCAAAAATTGTCTCCAACTGGAACTTTTTTGAGGGCAGTGGGGGGACCGGGCTGGGAAGATGGGCAATTTAATAAGCCGGGTGGTATTGCCGCGAGCAAGGGGTTGGAGATTTATGTAGCCGATGGGCGAAATCGCCGCATCCAGGTGTTTAATTTCAATTTGCGTCTTCTATCGGTGATTGGTGGGGCGGATGCTGGTGGTTCTATGGATCTGGGTACGCTCAGTGGCATTGCCGTGTCGGATGCTGATGAGATTTTGGTGAGCGATATCGATGCCGATCAACTGGTGCAGATCGATACGTATAGCCGCGTTGATCGCAGTTTTGGTGGGTTTGGGTATGGGGCTGGCAATTTGCGGCGGCCTTTGGGGATTGCAATAGAGGGTCGCGAGGTGGTTTATGTTTGCGATAGTGAGAATGATCGGATAGCGGTGTTCGACAGATTTGGCAATTTTCAAAAGACAATGGGTGAAGATATTTTATTGCAGCCCTCGGCGCTTTGCGTGGGGCCAGAGCGGACGTTGATTGTAGCGGATACGGGCCACCATCGCATTGTGGTGTTTGATCTCGATTCTGGCGATGTTGTTGGCTCTTTGGGTGGTCCAGATCCGGGAAGGGGTGCGATGGCGTTCCAATTTCCCCGAGGTGTCGCACTTGGACGCGCTGGCAGATTGTTCGTTCTGGATTCGGGCAATGGGCGCATTCAGAAGTTGCAAATACAAGTTTCAAGGGGGAAGAGTGAGAAGGGTGACGAGTGAAGTGTAAAGGATGAAGTGAGGAAAGGCCGGGATGTTCCGCAGGGGCGGGATGTCCTATTTTTTTTAGATGCGAGACACGAGAGATGAGTTTTAGCTCCCTTTGTATCGCTCAGGGCATTGTATTTTTTTCCCTTTTTGTCGCGACGGCACAGGCACAGGTTCCCATGCCAGAGCAGTTTACGTTGTTCGATGGGGAACGGGTGTTTCAAGCGGATGGGAGCCGCGGGCCTTTTGCGGTTTCTGACCGTGCGATTGAGGCGGCGAGCGAACGGGTTTGGGTGGATGGGGTGTTGCTCATTCGGGATCGAGATTATGTGACAGATGCCGATCGCGCGTTGTTGACGCTTTTGCGAGATGTTGTGCGGGGTGTGGAGATTGTGGTGCGTTTTAGGCAGCGTCCTCTGGTGACCGCACCTGTGGTTCAGCGTCGTCAGTTCCAACCGGGGGAAGGCGGTGGAGATCAGCCGATTGTGCGTGTGTTTTCTCCGCCGGTGCGAGATAGGGATGAAGAGCAGAAGTTGACGATTGGCGGTCATAAGAGTATTTCTGTAACTGCGGGGTCTCAACACGCGGTTCATCAGGCTTTGCAGTTGCGTATTTCGGGCGAGGTCGCCGAGGGGGTCAATTTATTGGCTGTGCTGTCTGATCGCAATTTGCCAATAGGCGAGCAGGGGGGATCAAAGCGGTTGCAGGAATTGGATCGCGTGTTTTTTCAGGTTGACGCCGATCAGGTATCGGCTACGCTCGGAGATCTCGATGTGGCGTTTGATGGGACTGTGTTTGGGCGTTATCGGAGGCAGTTGCAGGGTGCGCGTGTGTTGGCCCATCGGCAGAAGGGGCAGGTTGCGGCTTTTGGGGCGGTGTCCCGGGGGCGTTGGGAAACGCGGCGGCTGGTGACGGTTGAGGGGTTTCAGGGTCCCTATTCATTGTCGGGTGGTGGGTTGAGGGGGCAAATTGTGCCAGAGTCTGAGCGCGTGTATCTCAATGGGCGATTGCTCAATCGAGGGGATGGGGCAGATTATACGATTGATTACGAGCGCGGGCATGTGGCGTTTATGCCTGAGATACCAATTGGGGTGGAGAGCCGCGTTACAGTGGAATATCAGGTGATTGATGCTGGTATGAGAAGCCGGCTGATGGGTATAGAGTCTCGCGTGTCTCTCGCTGAGGGGATGTCTGTGGGAACAACGCTGATTCGAGAATCTGATCGTTCTGCATTGTCGCCTGGGATAGCTTCAGTGCATCGGCAGTTGGGGGTGGTGTACGCGACGTACACGCCGTGGTCAAATGCGCGTATTTCAGGAGAGTTCGCCTTGAGTGATCGGGATTTGGGAAGTGGACGCGGGTTTCGCATGGATGGCGCGTGGAAAGCGCGCAATTTGGAAGTCACGGGTCGGTTTCGCCAGATTGGGGCCAATTTTGAAGCATTTGAGCGATTGGATAGAGGGCGGGCAGCCGGGCGATGGGGGTGGCAAGCCGATACTGCGCGAACCGCCCAACGCGAGGGTGAGATGGCGGTGCGTTGGGATTTGGGCAAGGCGTTTTTTGTTACTGGGGAATACGGACGGCATTTGGGCGTTGTGCGAACGGATCGGAAAAGTGTGGGGATTCACGCGCCTGTAGGGATGTACCGCTATGAGTCGCTCGGACGCGGTAGCGGCGAGATGCGCCGGCACGAGGGGCAAATTGAAGTGTCGATGGGAGGTGTTGTGCCGGGGTTTCGTTTTTCGCTGGAAAATGGGATGGGCGATGGGGTGGGTAGCAGTTCGCTTTTTTATGCCACACGTCCGCGCATTTTGCCCGAGGGTATTGACAAACAGGAGTTGGTGTGGCACATAGGTGTTGGCGAAGGGCGGAATTGGTCGTGGATATCGGAGTTGAAATACCGGAAGTTCAGGCAGCGAGAAGCGGTGTGGCAGGATAGTTTGCGCGGGTGGTTGCACACCCACAGGGCGCAGATGACAAATTGGAAGGGTTGGATTTTTTCCGGTTCTTATACCCATGGGAAAATCCATATCGGGCGCGAACATCAGCAGACGACGACACACCTGGGGCGCGTGCGGTTAGGGCATAATCGTCCTGGCTCGTCGCATCAGATAACGTATCGCGTTTCGAGTACGCGGGTCAGTCAGCCCGTTTTTGTCGAGGTGGCATCCGGGCTGGGGGAATATATCTGGGAGGATGCCAATGGCGATGGTTTGCGCGATGTGGAAGAGTTTGTACCCGATGTCGATGGCAATTATGTGCGGGTGTATGACTACGGGCAGTTTGCCCCGGCACGCGATGGCGCACTGGGCATGCGCGTGGAAATTGATTTTCGGCGTTTAATAGGAGATGAGCACATTTTGTCCGCTGTTGCGATAGATGCATCGTTGCGTGCGGAGCGGCAGATTGCAGCTGGAGCGAAGCAGGCGACTCCCTGGGATCTGTTGGGTTTTGATGCGGATGCCGGGATTTTGGGCGCTCGCAGGGATGGGTTGGTGCGTCTTTATTTGTTTCGGTATCACAGGCGGGGATCGCTGCGTTTGACTGCGCGCGTGCGCGATTTGGTTAATCGGGCGTTTTACGGGGGGGCTGCCGAATTTTTTGTGCAGGGTGGTGTGTTGGGAAAATTGAGACCGATCAATCGTCTTGAATTGGAGACGGAATTTGATCTGGGGCATAGAGCACGCGAGGGCGCAGGTGCTTTTGCCTATCGAATTGATGGGGCGAGTGGTGCGTTGCGCTGTGCGTTCAGGTCCGGGCATAAATGGTATTTGCGGTTGGGCATTTTGGGCGGGCGAGATTGGGAAGGGATCCGGGCGTTGCGCGTGTGGCATATCGGTGTTCAGCCAGAGGTGATTTACGCTTTGCCCGGTCGCGGGCGATTGCGCGGGCGAGTGGATTGGACGCGGGTTTGGGCGACGGATACAGCGCCCTTATTTTTGGGGTTGGCAAGGGGTAATCGTCAGGGGCAGAACTGGGGGTGGCGATTGGGGATGGATTACCGCTTTGGCAAATATGTATCGGCGCGGGTGATGTACGATGGTCGTGTAAGGCCGACTCGTCAGACGATACATCTCGGGCGCGTGGAGATGCGGGCGGTGTTTTGATCCGCAGGCATGTCCCTGCGGGTGTAAGCAGGGATGAACGCAGATGGACGCAGATGGAAAATCAAATGTAGGAGCGGCATCCCTGCCGCGATTGGGGCTGAGAATAGGTAGATGAATACAGATAAATACATAAGAGTATGGCGATGCTTGCTTCTTGCGCTGTGGATGATCTGTATTGTGTCCAGTGCGGGGGGAGAGGTGCGTGCGATTGTGAAGCGCGTGGAGGTTGAAGGTGCGCGGTTCGTAAGTGTGCGCGATGTGCGGGGTTGGCTGGTTACGCGGTCAGGGGTTGCAGTGGATTCGGCGTTGTTGCGAAAGGATGTTCATCGCATTTTGAAGGGGTATCAGGCGCGTGGATTCTGGCAGGTGGCGGTGGCTTTTCCCAGGATTGCTATGCGCGGGGACGACGCGACGGTGGCTTTTGCAGTTGTTGAAGGTGCGCGAACGCGGGTCGCGTCTGTGGAGGTGCGTGGCGATCTGGTCTTTGATCAATCGGATGTGCTTATGGCTTTTGGTCTGGCGCGGGGTATGGTGTTGCTCGATAGTGATTTGGACCAGCGGTTGGGTCGTTTGTTGCGTTTTTATGAAGACCGGGGCTATCCGTTTTGCGCGTTGCGGCCAGATGTGCAATTTGAGGGTGATGGCGCGAGTGTGCAGGTGGTGGTGTCGCCAGGTCCTCTGGTGCATGTCGATATGGTGCGTTTTGAGGGCAATCAAACGACGCGGGAAGATGTTTTGTTGCGGCATATATCGTTTGTTGCGGGCGAGATGTATGACCAGCGTCGCGTGGATGCTTTTGTGCGGCAGTTGCAAAATTTGCCGTTTATCGACCGAGTTTATACGCCTGAGCTTGTATCTACTGGTGATGAGATGGCTCTTGTAATCGATTTGGAGGAGTCGCGCCACACGCGCATTGAAGGGGTGCTTGGTATGGGGTCCGGACAGGGTTTGACCGGGGAGATCGCGCTCGATGTTCTGAATTTTTCCGGTGGGGGACGAGAGGGGTACGCGCTGTGGTCGCGGCAAGGGGTGGGGTTGTCGAATTTGCGCGTTTCGTATCGCGAACCTTATATTTTAAGTAGTCCAATTTCCGGTTGGGGTGCGGTGGAAATGGTTGCGCGCATGGGGTATGTGACGCATAAGTTTGGGGGAGGCGCAGATGTGTCTTTGGGAGAGGGGACGCGATTTTTTGGCGGGGTTGCACACAGGCGTGTTTTGCCCGATTCCGCAGGGTTGGGGTTTTACGAGGCAGAGAGGGTGTGGTCTCTCGAGTCGGGTGTTCGATTTGATCGGCGAGGGCATTCTATGAACGGCTGGCAGGCGGAGATCAGGGGAGAGATGGGCGAGGTTTCAGGTGGGATCAGGCGCGTGCGGTGGGAGGTTGATGGACAGGTGTTTTTGCCTGTGGGCAGGCAGTCTGTTATTGCGGGACGGGCGCGCGCTTTTTGGGTGGGACAAAAGGGGGATGTGCCGCAGACTGCCAGCATCTGGCTGGGGGGGGCACAGTCGCTGCGGGGCTATCGGGAAGAGATGTTCTGGGGGACAAATGCGGGGTGGGTCAATGTGGAGTGGCGATGGTTGCTGGGACCGAAAGCGCGGCTTTTTGCATTTGTCGATGCGGGAAGGATTGAGGGGGCAGGGATGCGTTCGTGGCCCGTGTCCTATGGTGTGGGACTTTTGGCAAATGGACGCATGGGCGCGGTTGGGATAGATTATGGTTTGCCACGGGGCGAGAGCCTGGGACAGGGCATGGTGCATGTGCGGATGGTTAGTGCGTTTTAGTTTGTGTGATACCTGTGCGTGGCGTATATTTTGAGGCGTACGAAATTCGTATGCAATTATCATTCACAAGGAGAGGTTTATGTTGAGCAGGATTCGCAGTGTGATGGTGGTCGTTCTCGCCGCAGGTTTCATGTGGGGCTGCGGTGGTGAGCGCGGGATGGAATCTACCCAGGTAGATGAGCAGATTGGACGTCCGCTGAGTAAAATGGCTGTAGCGGGTGGGGGTATGTCTCAGGCGACGGTGGTGGCGACTGTGTCGCAAGATGACGCGCCTGTGGCAGGTGCGATGGTCGAGTTTGCGCGTTCTGTTGCCGGGCAGGTGCCCGATTATCAGTGGTCGGGTATGACTGATGATATGGGGCGCGTCACGGTGGAGATATCCGGTCAGGCGAGTGGATATTATCAGGCGCGTGCGTCTCGGGATGGCTCTGTGATGGGGCGCTGGTCGAGTATCCCGATCAATGGAGGCTACAGGACAATGGTTGCGTTGCCCATTGGTGGAAGGGCACAGGTGACGGGTACATCTGAGCGCGTTACCATTGGGATTGTCCTACCGGTAACGGGAAGCCTTCATGATTCATTTGGCATACCGATACAGCAAGGTCTTGATTTAGCACGTCAGGGAATTGGCAATGTGGAACTTAAGTTTGTTATTGAGGACGATCAGAGCACCGTAGAGGGCGCAGTCGCGGCCTATAATAAACTGATCCAAGCAGGCGTGCCTGTTATTATCGGCCCTTCTACCTCAAGCCAGACGAGGATGGTTTTTCCGATTGCACAAGAAAATCAGGTGGTGGCGATTAGTCCGACTTCAGCCGCCACTGGTCTCAGCGCGCTTGGAGATTTTGTTTTTCGTGTTGCCCTGACCACAGATGTTCTTATTCCGAGTGGCATTGAAGCCACGCACGAAAAACTCGGTTATCAAACCGCCGCTACGCTATATGACGAGCTAGATTTTTTTTCCATCGATTCGGACAAAGTCATAAGAGAAGTGCTCGCTGCGAAGGGCGTTGAGGTGCTATCTACTGAAACCTTCCAGAGCAATGATACCGACTTTTCTGAACAATTAACTCGAATACGGGCATTGAACCCTGACGTCATTTTTGTTTCGTCCTTATCACCAGAAAAATCTGAAATTCTAAAGCAAGGACATCAACTCGGTATATCTGCTACCTTTATCGTGCGTACCCTGACTGTAGAAAATGTCCAAAAAGCAGGTGCAGCCGCTGAGGGTGCGATCACGATCATAGGATGGGGTACAGCGTTCGACACACCGGGAAATCACGCCTTTGTGCAGAATTACAGGGCTGAATACGGTGGGGAACCGAACAACTATGTTGCGCGTGCCTATACCACACTTCGCATTTTGGCAGAGGCGATTGCAAATGCACAATCCACCGAGGCCACTTCAATTCGAGATGCACTCGCCAATATCAGGGATTTTGATACCGTTTTCGGCAAATTCTCCTTTGATGCCAATGGCGACGCGGTTTACGATGCAAAGATCCTGATTGTCAAGGATGGGAAGTTTGAGGTTTTTGATACACAAACGACCTTGATGGCGACTGCGACAATCGGCGAGACGAACGAAAGCGGTGTGGCTGGGAAAGCGGTTTTCACGCAAATTGGTGATAATATCAAGCTCGTCGTCTCGCTCGCTAATGCGTCCGCGGGCGAACACGCTGTCCATATCCACGCAACTGGCGATTGCAGTGCTCCAGACGGGAAATCGGCTGGCGGGCATTGGAATCCCACTGGCGTTGCACACGGAAAATGGGGAGAAGGAGAATTTCACCTCGGCGACATTGGCAATATGACTGTCGATGATCAAGGCATGGGAAAAATTGAACTGACGACAAATCTTTGGGAGATGAACACTGGCTCAGACATAGATATTGTTGGAAAAGCGATCATCGTCCATGCAGGTGCTGATGATTTTGTCTCACAACCTTCGGGCAAGGCTGGCGCACGCATCGGTTGCGGTGTGATTGAGTTAGGACAGTAATAGGAGACAGACTCTCGCTAAGTTTTGTTAAACAGTGTGAAAGCATAGCACGAGAAAAGGGCGCGTTTTAAATGCGCCCTTTTTATTTTCGTCAGTGGGGTTTAAAAAAGGGAAAAAGTTTTGGGATGTTGTCATTTGTAAGCGCGCTGCCGTATTCGCAGCCTTCATAAGCTTCGGCATATTGAATGTTCGAGCCGCGTTCTTGTCCGTAGTATTTGATCAATAGGTCGCGATAGCGATCTGCTACGGCGCGAAATTGATTGAGGCGATGCCGCAACCATTCTCGGCGGCTTTGCGGCGATTCGGGTACCTGATCGAGGTGGCCCGCGTTAAAGGGCAACCATTCGTACATTTGCGATGTATGACAGTGCAGCATGTCGAGTTTTTTTTCTATGACATCGTCTATGGCTATGACGACATTGGGAGAAAAAGGTTGCGGTTTTTGAAAGTTGTCGCTCAGGTACGTGATGACGGGGTTGTACGATAGGGCGGGGGTGTCTGTGCAGATGTTGGGTACGGTGACCATGTATGCCGAGTCCTGTACGAGGATGGAGGTGTAGCGGTGGTCGGGGTGGTAGTCATTGGGGCGATGGGTCAGGATGAGGTCCGGCGTATAGTTGCGAATTATGCGGATGATTTTTTTGCGGTTTTCAAGGGTGGGCTCAAGTTCGCCATCGTGGTTGTCGATTACGTGGTATTCAATGCCCGCGACTGCACCTGCTGCCTGGGCTTCGGCGCGGCGGCGACGGGCGAGTTCAACGCCGCCAATTTCGTGATGGCCCGCGTCGCCGTTGGTGACAGAGACAAATTTTACCTCGTGCCCGAGGTTTGCGTATTTGATGGCGATGCCGCCCGCTTTGATATCGCAATCGTCGGGATGGGCACCGAAGACAATGATTTTTAGTGGTTTGTCGTTCATAGCAGTTCCTCAATTCAATGGGTTTTCTTGTTTTCCATATAGGCGAAAGAGACCTATACCGCAGGCGAGTGCGCCGAGACAAAATAATACGGAGATGCCAAAGGGCCAGATGGGGCCCCAGTCGATGAGTTTTCCGCCGCCGAGGCTGCCGGAGAGCATGCCCAGGCTCCAGGCGAGGTGAGCAGCGCCCACGATGCGGCCTTTTTCGTCTTCGCGGGCGATCAATTGTATGAGGCCCGGCATGGTGGTCGAGAGAGACCAGGCCGAGGCGGTTGCGAGAATGCCAAAGACGTAGATGCCAACAAGGGTGTGCGCGGTCAAAGCAAGGCCGAGGGCACTGATGGCGACGAGCGATGCGGATACGAGGATGGGACGCCAGCGCCCAATGCGGTCGCAAAGCCGACCGGTTAGTACCTGAAAACAGGCCGCAATGGTCAGGCTGATGGCAGTATAATCCGTGGCTGAGGCGCTGGTGCCCGCAATGCGAAAAATGAGCAGGGGTAAGAGCAGGGTGACAGCACCCCAATAGCTGGTGGGTAGGTAGCGAATGCCCAGCAAGAGGCACACGTCGAGACGGCGAAACAGTTGTATGAATGCGGACAGGTTGCGACCATTGTCAGCAGATTTTGGCGAGGGAATTGCGGGGAGGGTCAGGATGCTCATCAGGATGAGACCTGCCCCCGCAAGTGTGATGCAAAAACCGAGGGTTTGAAATCCATACGCATCGGCGATGGGGCCGGAGAGAAGATTTCCTAAAGCTGAGCCGAGGGTGTTGCCGAGAAAATAACCAGCCGATGCGATGCCGATGACAGAGGATGGGGCTGCGCTGATGAGATAGCTTTGTCCTCCGGCGCTGTTAAAGCCAGAGGAGATGCCAATACCGGTACACAGAGCAGTCAGGAGGAGAGGATCGCCGCTGTAAAAAATAACTCCGGCGAGAATAGGTCCCAAAGTGCCGAGGACGTAAACGGGTTTGACACCCCAGGTATCGGCAAGGCGGCCCGCAGGCACGGCAAAGACACCGCCTAAAATGAGAAATGCTGCACGCAATCCCCCGGAAAAGAGGGGTGTGCCGAGCAGGTCTGCTTCGACATATACAGGGAGGAGGGTGTTGAGGGGAGCAGAGACAAAGCTGCTAAAAAAAGAGACAATGAGCAGGGCGATGAAACGGCGATTGAGGAGTTCGGAATACATTTTTTAATTTTTTTTATTTTAGCCCTTGACTCTCCAGTTACTGGAAGGTGTATATTGTCCGTTGAAGGCCTTCAAACACCCGTATCACATGGAGAGAATCCATGCTCAAAATTGGAGAATTTTCCAGGCTTGTCGATGTGCCGGTCAAGACGTTGCGCTACTACGATGAGATCGGTTTGTTCAAATCCGATTACATCGATGAGCAAACCGGCTACCGCTTTTACTCATTCGAGCAACTCCCGCGGCTCAATCGCCTGCTGGCACTCAAAGATCTGGGTATGTCGCTGAGCCAGATTGATCAAATGTTGAAAGAAGACCTTTCGGCTGATCAACTTCGCGGTATGCTTTTGCTGAAACAGGCCGAACTCGAAGATCTTGCCAGAGATATCCGGGAACGCATTGCCCGCGTGGGTGCTCGATTAAGTCTTATCGAAACGGAGGATAAAATGCCAGATTATGAAGTTGTCATCAAAACAGTGGAACCGATCCTGGTCGCTTCCAAACAGGAGGCCATCCCCAACGTTGAAACCATCGGTTCTGTGATGGATCGCCTGTACAATGCGATTGTCGGTCACATTGTGAAACACAAGGGACAGTTTGCAGGACCGGGCCTGACCTTGTGGCACGAATGGGGCGAAAATTTGCAAGTCGAGGCGACTTTGCCGATTAAAAAATCCATCCCAGAAGGTGATGGCGTCAAGGTCCAAGAGTTGCTAAGTGATCAAATGGCATGCCTGGTGCATCACGGAGGTTTTGAGGGGTTTCCGCGAGCCTATCAATCGATCATTCAATGGATTGAGGCCAATGGCTATGAGATCACCGGGCCGAATCGGCAAGTGCATTTGCAATTTAGGCCCGATGGCGATCCGAAGGATTATGTGACGGAGATACAGTTCCCCGTGGCAAAAGTATAAGCAGGGGCGGGTTTTGAGCGACGTACAACTGCGATAGCAGTTCAACCCGTCCGTACATCAGCATCCGGCAAGAGAAATACCGGGATAGTTTTTTATCCCGGTATTTTTTTTAATATATGAAGTCCGATTTAAATTTTTCGATGCAGTCGTGTCGCGTGCCTTCAAAGAGGTAGATTTTGCCGCGTATCGTCGCGGTTTCTTCGGGTGCGAGCGCACCTGCGCGAATCGATTGGTGCATGCAGCGCCAGGGGTTGTGACCTTGAACGGAGAGAAAGTCTGCCCAGGCTATGCCCGCCACCCATGTGCGATCTGTGGATTCGCGTATCAGAATGCCGCCTGTGGCATTGGTGGGCGATGTGGGCCATTTGTCAGACCAGATAGTTTCTGTATCAATCGCATTGCGAAATATATGATTGTAGTGTATGTCACGGCGGATGAGGGGGACCAGGCCTTCTTCGGCGAGGAACCATGTGCGCTCGTGGTCGTCGTCAAAAAATGCTGGCGTTTCGGAGACTTCGGGCTGTTGGCCGGGGTTAAAGCAGGGGATGATCGCGGATATTTTGGGCCAGGTGCGGTCGGTTTTGTTGGTGATAGAGAGTTGCAGGTCAGCCCCATTTTCACTGCCTGTGACGTTGAGACGCAGGCCGAGGTCGGGATGTTCGAGGACACCTGCATTGTCGTCCAGTGTTTTTTGCGGTACATGATCCCCGCCCGTGTGCTGGCCGGGATGTATGGCTTCAAACATGTTCCACTCGTAGAACCAGAGGTACATGGTCAAGTCATTTCGCCCATCGGGCGCAAATGAAAATCCGCGTCGCCATTTATCCAATGTGATCATTTTTTAGCTTTCAGCGGTCAGTCCCCGCTCAATTCCTCCGCCCTGCGGGTTTTTATCACTCTCCAGTGCTATCCTTCAATCCTGATTATCCTGATGGATCCTGATTTAGATGTTTTTGCCATGCCATTGGGCATGAAAATTTCGTGGCGCTCGGGATCGGAGTAGCCTTCGATTTCCATGTGGGTGACGCCGGGGCTTTCGATAGCGGCTTTGACTATGTGTTTGTTAAATGTGCTGACAATTTTGCTGGAGAGATACTCTGTGACGGGCAACCAGAGGCATTCTTCGATTTCTTCGGCCTGTATGGAAATATTTTCACTCAAGGGCGAAAGGCGACAGACAAAGTAGATGTCCGATTTGTCGTAGCGGTAGCCGTGCCAGTGCCGGAAGCAGACCAGTTTTTCAAATTTTGTACGCACACCGGTTTCTTCAAAGACTTCGCGCTGGACGCAGGTGGCAATGTGTTCGCCTGGGTGTAAAGCACCTCCGGGGAGTTTGTAGTAGGGCGATTCAGAGCGACGGTGCAATTCGCTGACGACCAGGAGTTCTTCGCGCTTGTTGATGACGACCCCGCCCGCGCCTATGTAATGCGTGGCGTATTCGGGTATGAGGGCGTTGGATTCGAGGCGTTTGGTGAGCAAGAGATAGTCTGTTCCCGAGTGGTGAAATGAAAATCCCGCTTGTGTCGCCACTGGAATGAGCGTGGCCCGTTCAATGGGGATATTGATCCAGACGACCTTAAATGCCTCGCGTTCCCACTCCTGGAGAGATGCAGAAAGGCGCGTGCGAAATTCCTCGGGATCGTGCGGCAGTGCTGTTGGATCGAGTTCAATGCCCTGAAAGCGGTTTGGCGTAGCTTCGAGTATTTGCATAGCTTACCTCGTTCATTGGATAGTTGTGAACCGGCACATGGTAAGGAACATCGCAAAATCGGGCAAGGGATTTGCGGTGGGCAGTTCTACTTGACAGCGGTCATGAGGACAATCATATTGAATGAAGTGAAAAATGATGCGCGAGGTTGAAACAGTTGAGGGGTTAGAGGCGTTAAATTGAGGGAGGGGTAATATGGTATCTATTTTTGAACAGTTGGGCGTGCGCACGATTATCAATGCTGCCGGGCCAGTGACGCGCTTGAGCGGGGCGCGCATGGATGAGGATGTGATTGATGCCATGTGCGAGGCAGCGCAGGTGTGCGTGGATATTGCAGAGCTACAGGCGGGGGCCGGGCAGTTGATTGCCGAGGTGACAGGTGCCGAAGCCGGATATGTGACATCGGGTGCTGCAGCGGGTCTGGTGCTTGCAACGGCGGCGTGTGTTACGGGTATGGATCCGGGAAAGATGAACCGATTGCCCGATACGTTGGGGATGAAAAATGAGGTGATTATGCCCCGGTCACATCGCAATTTTTACGATCACGCGGTGCGTTCGGTGGGTGTGACGCTCATTGAGGTGGGTATTCCCGACCGGTTTAGCGGCGCGGGGGTGCGCGATACAGAGGCATGGGAAATTGTCGATGCGATGACCGATCAGACCGCGGCGATTGTTTATGTGGCGCAGTCTTTCGCGCAACCGCCTCTGCCACAGGTGACGGCTGTGGCGCACAAACGCGGCGTGCCCGTCATTGTCGATGCTGCCGGGCAGTTGCCTCCTGCGGCAAATTTGAAGCGGTTTATCAGCGAAGGTGCCGATGCGGTTTGTTTTAGCGGCGGGAAAACCATTGGTGGGCCTCAAGGTTCGGGCATTTTGTGCGGACGTCGGGATCTGGTTTCCTCGGCGGCATTGCAGCATCTCGATCTGGATGTGTATTATGATTTGTGGGATCCTCCGCCTGAATTGATTGATAAATCTGCATTGCCGGGTGCGCCGCAGCACGGGATTGGGCGGCCGTGCAAGGTGGGGAAAGAGCAGATTGCGGGGTTGATGGTTGCACTGCAAAAGTTCGTCGCAGAGAGCGATGAGGCGCGACAGGCCCGCTGGTCGCAGTGCCTTCAGACTTTGGCAGATGCGATAGGCGATTTGCCGGGATGCGATATGAGCATGGATGCCTATCGCACAATACCCATTTTGCGGCTCGCGCTTTCTCCGGCGGAAAGAGGCGTTGAGGTGGCGCGGCAGTTGATGGAAGGTGATCCGAGTATTCATGTTGGTACATCGGGTGTTTACGATGGCGAGTTGATTTTTAATCCCATGTGTTTGTCAGAAGATATGATTAAACCGATTGCCGATCGGTTAAAAGTGTTAATCGCTCGGTAGGAGCGGGTTTCAAACCCGCTCCTACTCGTTGGCCTTTTTTTACGAAGGAGGCGTGCCATGGGTGTTATCACTATTTCAAGGGAATACGGCAGTGATGGCCGTACTGTTGCCCGGAAGGTTGCCGAGGTATTGTCTTATCACAATATAGACAAAGATTTGCTCGTGGAGGTGGCGCAAAAAGCCAAAGTGCCCGTGTCAGAAGTTGAACGCTATGACGAACTACCCGAACATCCCGCACTGAGAATTTTGCGAAAATTTCTCACGCCTGGATACGCAGATACCTTGACGGGGTTGTCGGAATACGAGTGGTGGGCAGCGGCGACTGTGCCCGAGTTGTCTGATCACAGAGATCAGGCACTGATAACCATGGATGAAGAGGTGTATGCGAAGTTGACCGCAGAGGTAGAGATGCAGATGGCCGATCAGGGCGATGTGGTTATATTGGGCAGAGGCGGGCAGGCTGTTTTAAAAGACCGCGAGGATACATTGCATGTGCGCGTGGTGGCGACGCAAAATTTTAAGCTGGATGTGGTGAAAGAACGCGATCAATTGACTAACGATGAGGATGCAATAAGGCGGATGAGAGAAGTGGATGATCGCCGCAGGACGTACATCAAACGCCATTATAAGGTGAATTGGGATAATCCACATCTATACTCTGCAATAGTGAATACCGGCTTTCTGGGTGTTGATGGAGCCGTAGATGCGATTGTTTGCGCTGCACAGAAGGTGATCCGCAGATGAACGCAGATGAACACAGATTGTAGGGGCGAGGCATGCCTCGCCCTTTTTTTATAGTCCCATTTCGATATACGCCCGTGCGATTTTTTCTATGGCGATGACAAATGCCGCGGTGCGTAAATCTGGCACGTTGTCGCGCGAATTGCGGATTTCACTCATGGTTTGATAGGCGATGCTCATGGTGTCTTCGAGGCCAGAGCGCACGAGGTCCAGTTCATCCGAGCCGTAAGAGAGTCTTGCTTTGAGGTGGTCTGGAACGGGTTTGCCAACCATTTCTTCCAGGGCGGTGATGATTTGTGCGCCGCGATGTGCTTCGTGGCGTCTGTCGAGGCGTCCGAAGCGTATGTGCGAGAGGTTCTTTATCCATTCAAAATAAGAAACTGTGACGCCGCCCGCATTGAGGTAGGCGTCGGGTATGATGGTTTTGCCTGCTTTGCGCAATACGTTGTCTGCCATGTAAGTGACGGGACCGTTGGCCGCTTCTGCAATTACTGGCGCTTTGATGCGTCTGGCATTTTCAAGTGTGATCTGGCCTTCCGTGGCGGCTGGTATGAGTACGTCGCATTCTGCTTCGAGCAGGCTTTTGCCATTTGCAATATACGTGGCTCCCGGAAAGTGTTTTAATGAACCGCGTTCCGCGCGGTAAGCAGCGGCTTCTTCGACTGAAAATCCTTTCTCTGACAGGATTGCCCCTTCGCGTTCAATAATGCCGATGATGCGCGCGCCACCTTCTTCTTCGAGAAATTTGGTCGCGTGAGAGCCAACATTGCCCAATCCCTGTACGATAATGCGTTTGCCCTCCAAATTGCCTTCCAGTCCCGCGTTTTTGACGTCTTCCGAGTTGTTGAAAAATTCTTTGATGCCGTAAAATACACCGCGTCCGGTTGCTTCGACGCGCCCCTGAATTCCGCCCTGGGAAAAGGGTTTGCCCGTTGTACAGGCAATGGCGTTGATGTCTTCCGGATGCAGGCTGCGATATGTGTCTGCAATCCAGGCCATTTCTCGTTCGCCAGTTCCCATGTCGGGTGCTGGGACGTTGAGGGCCGGGTTGATATATCCCTTTTTGATCAATTCCTGTGCAAAACGTCGGGTGATGAGTTCGAGTTCATGCTCATTGAATTCTCGGGGATCAATGCATAGCCCGCCTTTGGCACCGCCAAAGGGCACATCGACGATCGCACATTTGTACGTCATGAGTGCGGCGAGTGCTTCTACGTCGTCCTGGCTGACTGTAGGCGCGTAACGGATGCCTCCTTTGACGGGTAAGCGATGCTCACTGTGAACAGAGCGCCATCCCGTGAAGATGCGGTAGCTGTCGCGGAGTTTTACAAAGAAGCGCACCATGTAAATGTTGTTGTTGATTTTGATCTGGTCGGCCAGTCCCGGGGGCAAATCGAGCGTTGCTACTGCGCGATTAAACATGAGGTCAACGCTTTCTTTAAAGCTGGGTTCATGTGAGGCCATAAGTATTTCTCCGGAAATGGTGTGAAGTGCTCTTACCCCGTTTTTAACAGATGACGCAGGGCAGACTCAAGGTGGGGATGGGCAAAGGAGAAGCTGGTGTTTTCGAGGCGTGAAGAGATAACGCGGGTGCTTGCGAGCAGGAGGGCATCGGCCATTTCGCCCAGTGCGAGTTTGGCGGCAAAGGCGGGTAGGGGAAAAATTGTCGGGCGAGATAAGACGCGACCGAGGGTTTTGGTAAATTCGCGGTTGGTGACAGGTGTTGGAGATACGGCGTTGATTGCGCCGTTGACAGATTCGTTGTCTATTGCAAAGAGGAATAGAGAGACCAGGTCGTCAAGGGTGATCCAGCTCATGTACTGATTGCCCGACCCGATGATGCCACCCAATCCCAATTTGAAGGGCAAGAGCATTTTGCCGAGTGCCCCGTCTGTGGGGGATAGGACAATGCCAATGCGCGGATGAACGGTTCGTATGCCAGCTTCTGTGGCGGGTTTGGCGGCGTTTTCCCAGGCGATGGATACGTCGGGGAGAAAGCCTGCCCCGGGCTGGCTGTCTTCGGTGAGGATTTCGTCGCCGCGATTGCCGTAATAACCGATGGCAGATGCGGAGATGAAGACTTTTGGCGGCGGAGATATGGTCGCGAGTGCTTGGGCGAGCAATGTGGTGCCCTGTACGCGGCTGTCGCGGATGCGCGCCTTTTGCGTTGCTGTCCAGCGTCGGGAGGCGATGTTTTCTCCCGCGAGGTGTATGACGACATCTATGTTGGTAAGGCGCGAGGGATCGAGGGTATTAGAAGATGGATCCCAGGTGATTTCATCGTCGTTGCGGGCATTGCGCCGGGTGAGAGACAAGACGCGATCACCGCGCGCTCTCAGTGCGGTTTTGAGTGCCGAGCCGATGAGGCCAGAAGCACCGGATATCAGGATTTTCATGACGGTCAACTTTCGGGATGACTACTGTTGATAGAGCATCAGATAGATGATGACGCCGGTAATTGAGACAAATATCCAACTGGGCCAAACCCACCGGGCCAGACGGCGGTGGCGATCAAATTCGCCTTTGTAGGCTCGCCAGACGAGCGCGATGATAAAGGGTACGTTGACAGCGGCGAGGATGATGTGCGGGATGAGTATGGCAAAGTAGATCGGGCGCGTCCAATCGCGGTGTGGATAGGGTACAGATCCGACCTGGCTATGATAGATGAGGTATGAGGTCAAAAAGAGAGCCGATAAGATCAACGCTGTGACCATGCATTTCTGGTGCGTTTTGATGTCGCCGCGTTTGATATAGATGAATCCCAACAAAAGAAATATGGTGCAAAGTCCGTTGAGAAAGGCGTTTGTCGCGGGTAAGTCTGTGATGGACATATTTTGGTCTAACTTTTATCCAGTGCCTGTTCAATCATGTGGAGGATATAGCCGGTGTGAGCTTCAGTGCTTGCATCGGTTGTTTTTTTCGTTTTAAGCATGCTTTGTATGGCTTTGAGATTGTGCAGGGCGATGGCGCGAGATGCATGGATCCGCTTGCTTTCGGGGTCGATGATGTCGATGAGTCGATTGACGTATTCAGCCTGCAAGTTCTGGCGAAAAGAATTGACCGTGCCCTCGGCGTCTGCCGCAAAGACGGCATCGGTCAGGTCGGTCATCATTTCGGACAGTGCGTATTCATTGCCGTAGAGCGCGGTGTCGAGCAGGCGGGCCTGGACCGTGGGGTGTAAGAGATGGCTGAAGACGCGTTGTTGAATGCCGATTACGCGGTCGTGAATTTTAGGGTCTTCTGGGGCGCTGGAGAAGTCGAATCCGCGTCGCTGTTTCTGCAAATGGTTATAGAGCCTGGGCGGCGTATCAAATGCATTGGGCGAGAAGACGTATTTGGCAAGCGCGTCCATCGCGCGTTTCTGGTCGGCGAGAGCAACTGGCGTAAATGGCCGGGTTGCGCCTGGTTGGTCGATGACTGCGCGATCGACGTAAATGCCGCCGATATAACGGGAGAGGACGGTTGCGGCATTGCGATGCTGTGTCGAGAGAATGAGGTAGGCCGATCTCAGTTCGTGGTAGGTGTTGCCCGGGGTGTTGTACTTTGCGAGGATTTTGTTTTTTACGTCGTTGATCAGTTCAATTCGACCCGTGGCGTGGGCAATGGCATCGCTGCTGAGGTCGTAGATCATCACGCGCGGGTCAATGCCGCGATTCGACGAGCGCATGTCGTCGGCGTCATTGCCAAACATGAGTTCGGGTTCTGTGGAGCGCGCGAGAATTTTTTCGAGGCGTTTTTGTTCATCTTTGACATTTTTCTGTCCTGGTGAATACCCAAATTCAATGGCCCAAATATCATAGGGTCCAGGGCGTGTGGTGTAGTAATGTCCCTGTTTTTGTCCGGGCAATGCGAGGTTGACGCCTGGATAGTCCATGACCGAACCCGTGAGGCCCATTTTGTCGGTTCGGCTTTTGTCGTGCAGTTGTGCTGGCGTGTGTAGTTGACTGGATTTCATGTTGTGGTTGAGGCCGAGCGTGTGACCGATTTCGTGGAGGATGAGATAGTAGATGCTCTCTTTTAGCAATGCGTCAACTTCAAGTTTGGACGCGCCAGAAACGCGCAGGGCCTGTGTGCCAAAGAGGTTGGATGCGTGTAACTCGTGGCCCAGGGAACAGTATTGTGGCATGTCTGGGTCGGCATTGGGTATCGCGTTGTCAAAGAGCTTGTCATAGCGCAGGCTGCTCCTGAGAAATGCAAATTCGAGCATGATGTCCGCACCCAATATTTGTCCGGTTCGCGGGTTGACAAAGCTCGGCCCATATCCGCCAAACGGCGGATTGGGTGACGAGGTCCAGCGCAGGACATTGTATCGGATATCGCCGGCTTCCCAATCGGCATCATCGGGTTGTTCTTGGATGTGTACGGCATTTTTGAATCCAGCGGCTTCAAAGGCGATATTCCAGGCGAGAGCCGCTTTTTTGATGGTTGGGCGCAGTTCTTTCGGGGTGGTGTTTTCGATCCAATAGGTGATTGGTACGACTGGTTCAGAGCGTTTGGCTTTGGGATCTCTTTTTTTTAAGTGCCAGCGGTGAATCAAATCGCGATAAGGCGTCGCGCTTTTGGAAGTCAGGTCGGTCACTTGCGTGCTGAAGTAACCGACGCGCGGGTCGTCAAATCGCGGTTGATAATCATTTTTGGGCATTTCGATTAGCGTGTGTTGCAGGGTAATCGTGACATTGCGGGCATCGGTTATGCCGTCGCCTCCGCCTTTGGGGTTGGGATTCTCATAGGTGTAGGCGATGATGAAGTCGGTGTTTTTGGGATAATTTTTGATGGATAGACATTTGGTTTTGGTTTTGCTGAGCCTACCCAGTGAAAAGTTTTTGCGGTTCTGCGTTCGGTTGACGCGATGGAGTGCTTCTGTGAGGAAAATAGCGTCGGCTTTGATGAGGATGTTGCCCGTAGAGTCATTGCGTGCCGCGATTTTTTCGGATACGAGTATGGATGGGCTGATGTTGGCTTGGGCTGCGCGACTCAGGGCGTTTTTGGGATCGAAATAATACGCGGTGTTTTCAGAGATGATTTCGATTTTGTCAAAGTGCTTTTGAATGGAAAGCACGCGGCTGCCGCGATAGTTGCCCCTGTATGTTCCCGCTGATACCGGGGCATTAACGGTGTGGGTGAAGTAGATGTATTCTTTGCCGATTTGCGATTCGCGGATTTGCAATTGCAACGCGCCTGTGGTCGTGTCTTCATAAACTGTGAAGAGACCGGGATGCTTGCGGCTGGATTTTGTGAGTTCGGCAATGGTTTTCTTTGGTGTGTCCTTTTTTTGTGTTCCCTTTTTTGGAGTTTTTGCGGCGTCTTGTTTGGCGACTTTTGTCGAATCCGCAGGTTGTTTTTCCTGCGCTTGAACGGAGACTGCGATTCCAAAGACGAGAGCAACTGCGATTAATAGACGTTGAAAATTCATGGCTATATCTCCTTTTTGTTCATTACAGGTATCTTCGCTACGCAAAATTACTTAATTGTTTCAAAATTTTCAAGTGTATATCGACTATATGAGCTATCAATTGACTTTATGTTTTTTTTCCGTATCTTTTCCGTTCAATTTTTTGAGGGATTAGATCACTATCGCGAGGTATGACAATGGCAGAGGCGGGAAGCGCGTGGTTGACGCCTAAGGAGATCGCGGATCGGTTGAGTAGTCGAAAGGCGCGAGAAGTACAGGAAGATTTGCTCTATGGGCGCCGAACACGGCGTGAGATATTGGATCTGGTGATGGAAGCTGTGGGTTGCAATGAATATTCGGCGGAAGATTTTTTGCGTGAAATTGTGAAGTAAGTCAAGGCGATCACAGACTGATTTTAGTATGTTTGCCGCGTATCGAATCGTCAATACGCGGCTCAATATTTTTTGACCTGTAGGGTACGCTATGTCTGAGGTTTCTCGATCTGATTATCTGGTCATTGGCAGTGGTATTGCGGGCCTTTCATTTGCGCTTAAAGCGGCAGAGACCGGGTCTGTCACCCTGATTACAAAAAAAGAGTTTCAGGAATCCAATACCAATTACGCACAGGGTGGTATTGCGTCTGTTTTGCATCCCGACGATTCGTTTGAACTTCATCGGGAGGATACGATTCAGGCTGGCGCGGGTTTGTGCCGGGAAGATGTGGTGGATATGGTGGTACAGGCAGGTCCCGATATGGTTAAGGCGCTCATTGCATGGGGGGCAGAGTTTACGCGGGCGAGCGAGCAGCGTACAACTAAGTCAGCCATTCCAAATCTCGCACTCGGGCGCGAGGGCGGGCATTCAAAGAATCGCATTGTGTATGCTGCGGATCTGACCGGGCGAGAGATTGAGCGGGCGTTGACCGAATCAGCAGCAGCACATCCCAATATCGCGTTGTACGAGCATCACATGGCGATTGATTTGATCACGGAACACCATGTATATGGTTCGAAAATTTCAACGCCGGGGAAGATTCAGTGTTGGGGCGTTTACGCATTAGATGCCGTGCATGGACAGGTGAAGACGTTTTTGGCAAAGTTTACGCTGTTGTGTAGTGGTGGGAGTGGTCAGATTTATTTGCATTCGACCAATCCGGCCATTGCAACGGGCGATGGTATTGCCATGGCGTATCGCGCGGGCGCGAGTGTGGGCAATTTGGAGTTTATGCAGTTTCATCCCACGACGCTTTATCACCGGGATGCAGATTCATTTTTGATTTCTGAAGCGGTGCGCGGGCATGGCGGTATTCTGGTGGATCGGACGGGGCGGGCATTTATGGCTGATTATCACGAGATGGGGCCGCTTGCCCCTCGGGATGTGGTCGCGCGGGCGATGGATAGCGAGTTGAAAAAGAGCGGTGATCCCTGTGTGTTTCTCGATATTACCCATTGTCCAGGTGCAGAGCTTCGGGAGCGTTTTCCCACGATTTATGAACGGTGTTTGCAATTTGGCATTGATATTACGCAGCAGCCCATTCCGGTTGTGCCCGCGGCGCACTATATGTGTGGCGGGGTGTTCACAGATACGCATGGGCGTACGGATATCGAAAGGCTTTACGCTTCGGGTGAGGTCGCCTGTACGGGGTTACACGGGGCAAATCGTCTGGCGAGCAATTCGCTTTTAGAAGCTCTGGTTTTTTCTGATCGCGCGTTTTCCGATATCCAGCAGCATATAGATACGCGGCTCGATTTTCCCGATGTGCCGGCATGGCAAGACGATGATGTGTTTAATACAGAAGAATGGGTGTTGCTATCACACGACCGGCAAGAAGTACAGCGTTTGATGTGGGATTATGTGGGGATTGTGCGGTCGGATTTTCGCTTGAAGCGCGCAGCCCGTCGCATTGGTGTGATTGTGCAGGAGGTCGAAGAATTTTATAAGCGCACACAAGTTACCGAGGCGTTGCTGGAGTTGCGCAATATGACGACTGTTGCCGCGCTGACTGTGCGCTGTGCATTGTCCCGGCGCGAAAGCCGGGGGTTGCATTATACGCTCGATTGTCCCGCGCCATTCAAGTCTGCAAACGATACGGTGGTGTCTGCCTGGGAGACGTGGGGCGCGGGGTTGCCGGTTATTGAAGTGTGAAGGGAGTTTTTATGCGCGACGGCATTGCCGTGATTGATTTTGGCGGGCAATATGCCCATTTGATTGCCAATCGGATTCGCAGGTTGCGGGTTTATTCCGAAATTTTTCCGCCGGATGTTGCTCCTGCGGCATTGCGTGGTGTGTCGGGCATGGTTTTTTCGGGTGGTCCAGCCAGTGTATATGATCCCGATCCGCCAGCGTTTAATCCCGAATTGCTGGATACCGATTTGCCCGTGCTCGGGCTGTGTTATGGGCATCAGTTGTTGTGCATGCTTATGGGGGGGGAGGTGGTTGCAGGTGAGGTGCGAGAATACGGTTCTGCCAGATTGAATATTGCAGGTGGATCAGATTTGTTTGCCGGGCTTGGCGATTCCCTGGAGGTGTGGATGAGCCACGGCGATGTGGTCGCAACATTGCCAGAGGGTTTTGAAATTTTGGGGGCGACCGAGGATTGTCCTTCGGCAGCAGTTGGCGATATCAAACGCCGAATCTACGGCTTGCAATTTCATCCCGAGGTGGCACATACGCCGCGTGGATTGGATATTCTCGATAATTTTTTGACGATATGCGATGCCCCGCGAACCTGGACAATGGGCAATTATGCCGAGGTGGTTATGGAGGAGATGCGGGAGAAGGTGGGGGATCGCAATGTGTTTTTACTGGTGTCGGGTGGGGTCGATTCTTCGGTGGCTTTTGTGCTGTTTAACAGGGCGCTGGGGGCAGATCGGGTGTTGGGGTTGCATATTGACAATGGTTTTATGCGAAAAGGCGAGACGGCAGCGGTGGAGGTTTTTCTGAAAAAGGAGGGGTTTGACAATTTGATGGTCAAGGATGCCAGTGACGATTTTTTGTTGGGTGTGGAAGGTCTGGTCGATCCAGAAGCAAAGCGCGAGGCGATTGGACACACATTTTTAGAGGTGAAGGACGAGGTGATGGCGCACTTGCATTTGGATGCAGATCAATGGGTGTTGGGACAGGGTACGCTTTATCCCGATACCATAGAATCGGGAGGGACAGAGCACGCAGCGTTGATTAAGACGCACCACAATCGCATTGATTTGATCGATGAGTTGATTGCACAGGGCAAGGTTGTCGAGCCTCTGGCACAGTTGTACAAGGATGAGGTGCGCGAGTTGGGGAGCGCGTTGGGGTTGCCCGATCATCTGGTGTGGCGACATCCGTTTCCCGGTCCTGGTCTGGCTGTGCGCTGTTTGTGTTCTGATGGTGCGGTGGATGGGGTTGATATTGCAGCGGCAGAGAGGGCTGCTGAGATCGCTTCTGAGGCGGGTTTGCAATTGCAGGTTTTGCCTGTTAAGAGTGTGGGGGTTCAGGGTGATTTTCGCACGTATTCGCATCCTGCGGTTGTTTCGGGTTTCACAGCCGAAAGTAATGGCGATTGGCGATTGCTCGAAGATATGTCAACGCGGATTACCAATAGCGTGCCGGGTGTTAATCGCGTGGTTTGTCTTATTGCGCCAGATGTGTTGCCCGAGTTGCGTCTCAAACGCGCATTTTTGACCTATCAGAGGCTCGAGGTTTTACGAGAGGCCGATGCGATTGCCATGCGGGTACTCGACCGCGCGGGTCTTATGTCCGCTGTGTCTCAGATGCCGACTGTTCTGGTGCCGTTGACGACTGATGGACAGGATGAGGTTGTGATTTTGCGCCCGATTACGACTCCGGATTTTATGACTGCGCGATTTGCCGAGTTGCCCCACAGTCTGGTGCGCGATATGGCAGACGAGATACTGAATCTGCCCGGTGTCGCTGCCGTGGGGTACGACATTACTCACAAACCACCAGGGACTGTGGAATGGGAATGAAAGACAAATCGGATTCAAGACCGTCCATTTTATGATCATTAAGGGACTGAGATGGGGAGACTTGCTGTTTTGTTGGCGATTGTTTTATGGGCGGGCGGGTCTGTGCATGCACAAGTTCCACCCATTTTTGCGCCCGGAACTGAAGTGCACGATATTTATTGTCGCGCCTGTGCCCATTTTTTCCCCGAGGTTCTGCCCGTTGACAGTGAGTTTCGGCTGGATAGAGCTATTTGTGGAACATCGGCAATAAGGGGTCTGACCGCGAATTGGGATCGTTTGCCTCCCGCTGCAAAGGAGGCATTTGCTTTTCTCCAGCAGCGTCCTATCCTGAGTCATTCGGTTCTGTCTTCGGAGGGACGTTTCAAAATTCACTACAATACGACGGGAACACACGCTGTTGCTCCAACAGACGCAGATGCCAATGGCGTGCCAGATTATGTCGATGAAGCTGCGCGGGTTTTTGAGGCGGTTTGGGATTTGGAGATCAATCAGTTGGGATACAATCCCCCTCCATCCGATGGCGATGGTGTTTACGATGTGTATATTAAAAATCTCGCCCTTCGATCGGTTTATGGCTATGCACATCCGATTGCATATACGGAATCGAGAACGCCGAGTTATATTGAAATTGACAATAATTTTACGGATAGTATTTATCCCGTAAATTCGCGCGGATTCAACGGATTGCGCGTAACGGCTGCCCACGAGTTTTTTCACGCGATTCAATTTGGATATTATGCCGACAATGACGCTGCGTGGTGGCAGGAACTCACGGCGACCTGGATGGAGGATGTGGCCTATCCCGATGTGAATGATTTTTATCATTATATGAGTTGCTCGAGCTATCGTTCGTGTTTTTACGACGATCCCGAAGCTTCATTGGACAAATTCTCGAATAGTCTCCATCCTTTCGGCGCGTCCATTTTTGCCCACCACATGGAGCAGGTGTACGGAGCGGATGTGATCAAAAGTGTTTGGGAGTTGCTTAGAAGACGCGATCCGAGCAATTATAGTTTGTCGCTTATTGATGACGGGATGCCTTTGGGAGGATTTGCCCAGGTGATGCCGCGGTTTGCCGCGTGGAATTATTTGACTGATGTACGCACGCGCCCCGGGTATTATGTTGAAGCGCGCGATTTGCCCTCAATAAAGCATGCCAATATTGTTCTCGACACGGGTGGCTCTGTTGAAGGGACTAAAACGGTTGATCATTTAGGGACGACCTATTTGCGCGTGCCTACGTCAAATATCACTGGCGGGCTTCGGGGAGCGTTTGCGCTGGACAACCAGGGGGCATGGATCTTGCAGGTTATGCTGATTTCTCCATCGGGTGTCGAGTTGTTGTACCCGAATGGGAGAACAGTGATGATTCCCCGGGCCAATCGCTTTGACGAGGTTGTATTTATTGTGATGGAAACATCGCTTTCGGGAGAAAGGCGGCGCGTGGATTACACGCTGTCAACCGGCGGGAGTACGGCGACGGATCTCGTATGCGATGTAGATGGCGATGGGCGTGTTGCATTTTCCGATTTTCATCTTTTTGCAGATGGTTTTAAGCGCTTGCATACGGATGATAATTACGATCCAAAATTAGATTTCAACGGGGATGGGCCTGTTGATTTTCGGGATTTCCTTATTTTTGTTTCCCATTTTGGTGAATCGCGTTAAGCGGGCGTTTGTGGTTAGAAGCTGTTTTAAAACTTATTCTGCTCTGCTGGCAGATGAACCCACCGGGAATTTGGATACGCGAACGGGTGAGGAGATACTATCTACGTTTGAAGACCTTCACCAACAGGGGCAAACAGTTCTGGTGGTGACCCATGAAGAAGATGTGGCGCAGCGTACCCTGCGCGTTGTGCGGCTTCGAGATAGCCGAATCGAGAGTGATGCGCCACCATGAGGTTGTGATTTTGCGTCCGATAGGGTTGTTTTTTTCACTTTTTTGAACTGAAATGGAACAAAATGTACCCCTTTTCTGTGAATAGTTAGTAAGAGTGGATCTGCTAACGATAATTACATGTTGTTGTTTTTTTAGTGCCTTAGATTATTCTGAGGCACTTTTTTTTGATTTTTCTAAAAATAGGCACGGTATTTGCAGGATATGCTGAGTGCAAATCGCACAAACGGGATTGAGGCGGGCGGAATGTCCGCGATATTGGAGAGATCAAGTGATGAAGATTTTACATATTCTGGATATTTCGCTGCCACACCGACAAAACGGCTACAGTTTGCGAAGCCAATATATCATCAACACGCAGAAAGTGCTTGGCTTTGATCCTGTGGTGCTCACGCGGAGGGGAGTGTCTGAACAACTCGCCGATGGTGTCGAATATATCAATGACGTGCCTTATTTGAGAAATACTTCTGAAGAATACACGGCACGTCTATCCAAACGCCTGGGTAAATTTCAATTGCCAGATACCCCGTATATCTACCGTGCGGGACAGGAGCAATACTTTCGCAAGCGCGTTGTGCGGGCTGTTGAAGCAGAAAAACCCGATGTGTTGCACGCTGCTTCGCCGGGTAAAAACGCGCAGGTTGCGATTGATATAGGGCATCACTATGGCCTGCCTGTGGTGTACGAGGTGCGAGGGTTGTGGCACGATAGCGGTGTGGCGCAAGGCATAATGGCTCCCGATTCAGAGGCGTATCGCCAGCAGCACGCGCAACATGTCAGTGCGATGCAGCGAGCCGATGCCGTGGTGACGCTGTCCGAGGTGTTGAAAGCCGAGTGCATACGTGAGGGTGTTGACGAAGACAAAATTGGCGTGGTGCCCAATGGTGTGGCGGTTGAGCAATATGTACCGAAGAAACGGTCACGCGAACTTGGCAATCATCTGGGGATTGAATTGGGCGATGTGGTGTTGGGCTATATCGGTCTTGTGCGGTCGCTGGAGGGATTGCGTTTGCTGTTGCAGGCGTGTGAGGTTCTTCGCGGGCGGTATGCCAATCTCAAAGTGTTGATTGTGGGCGGTGGACGAGACTTGCCGGCGTTGCAGCGCGAAGCGCGTGAACGCGGTCTGGCGAATGTGGTGATTTTTACGGGTGAAATACCGCACGACCAAATTGCTGCTTATTACGCGATGTTAGATGTTTTTGTGATTCCGCGCACACGTAGCCGCGTTACCGAACTGGTCACACCGATGAAGCCTTATGAGGCGATGGCGATGGAAAAAGCCGTTGTTGTGAGTGATGTGTCTGCACTTATGGAGGTGGTGACAGACGGCGAAACCGGGCGCGTTTTTGTGGCAGATGATGTCGAGAGTCTCATCCAGACGTGTGCCGAACTCATCGAGAATCCCGCACTGCGGACGCAATTGGGACAACAGGGAAGTGAATGGGTGCGGTCAGAGCGGGCCTGGACACGGGTTGTGGGAGGCTATCGCGGGATATATGAATCCGCGCAAGCGGTGTACAATTGCCAGAGCAGTTCATCCGTTTTTGTGGAAGGCTCTTGTATAGAACCATTAAAAACCCGACGCAAACGCGTTGCGTTTTACAGCCAGCATCTCATTGGCGTTGGGCACCATTTTCGCAATCGACAGATTGTCAATGAAATGGCCAAAACATGCGATGTGTTTTTTCTCGATGGCGGACGCCCGATTTCTGGGGCTGATCTCGATGAACGGGTGATGCGTATTCCTCTGCCGCCTCTTCGCACGGGACCACAGGGCATTGAGTCTGTTGATAAGGAGCGCGATTTGCAGGCTGTGATGCACGAGCGTCAGGCCGGGCTTTCCGAAGCTATGGAACAGATTTGTCCGGATGTGTTTTGTGTTGAGTTCTTCCCCTTTTCCAGATGGTCGCTCAAGGGCGAAATCCTCAATACGATTGTCAGGCTCAATCAGGTCAATCCCGGCGCGAAGGTGTTGTGTTCGCTGCGCGATGTTCCAACGCGAGCAAAGAGCGATGAGTTGCAACCGACTATCGCACTTGCCCAGAGACGCGATGGGGATGCGATGCGGTTTGATTCTGTGCCTTTTGGCGGGATACATTACGAGTATTTGGCTTTTAACCGGCGGTATTACGAGGAGGTTGTGCCTGTGTTGAATCTGTATTTCGATGCGGTATTGGTGCATGGCGATTCCCAACTATCGCGGTTGGAAGATCATTTTCCCTGGGCTGCTGATATCGGTATTCCCATCATTTATACGGGGTTTGTCTCTGAGAAATTCGAAGACGCATCTCGGCCTGATGGTGCGCCTGATCGGTATGTGTTGGTCAGTGCTGGTGGTGGGGTTGAGGGGCTTGCGCTTGTTGCGCCTTGTATTGAAGCGTGGAAACAATTGGATAGAGATGATGCACTGGATGGGCGCGAGATGGTGATTTTTGCAGGTGCGTTTATTGACGAAATGCATTTTGACGCTTTGCGCGAGTTATGTGGTGATGGTCCGTTTCGCATTGAGCGCTTTACGTCCAATTTTTTGGCGTGGATGAAATACGCGGATTTGTCGATTAGTCGTGCGGGCTACAATACGTGTATGAATGTGCTTGAGACACAGGTGCCATCGATTCTGGTGCCGAGCATTGCGATGGATGATCAGGTGTTTCGCGCACAGAAGTTGATGGGGTTGGGTATTGCACAGGTGATGCACCCCGATCAGCTCGGTGTGACCAAGATGGCAAAAACGGTTGCCGAAATGCTCGAAAGTTCTGTGCCTGAACACCATCTGTCTATGGATGGTGCTGTGCATACGCGAAAGTTTATAGAATTAGCGGTCAGCCATTAAATTTCTCCCCCATACCCCCCTTCGCTACTCAGGCATGATCTTTCCCCTGCTGCCGGGGTTGAGAAGCGAATGGGTGGGGCTGCCCGGAACTATCTGGGAGGTTGGGTTGGGTGGACTGATGACTGGTAGTTGGGCTGGCTGACCGCTAACTAAATGAGGTGAAAAATGAAAATTTACGTGCCACATCCATATCGCGACCACGAGAAAATGATAGAGCCCAATAGCGGGGCGGCCCTTTCGGGGGTTAACCATGTGCAGGCGTTATCGAAGTATTGCGAGGTATATATGCCTGCGTCTGAAGCCGTGGAGTATGGTCCGAATTTGCACGGTATTCGATCCGCATTTGAGACGATTGATACGTCGCGTCAGTGGTTTGCGCGGCAGGGATTTGACGGTGTGCTGATGTTTGAACCCAAAGCAGATGACCTGGCGTTTTTTCGCCATGTGTGTCCCGCACCCATTGTGATTCGGCTGTCGTGTTCTTTTGGAAACAATCGGGATTTTGTCGATAAGGTGCTTCAATGTTATTCGCTGTTGCGGCCTTATGATGCCCTGTCACCCAAGTCGGCGTATGTTGCTGATGAGGTGGGTAAGCTGGTGTTTGACAAGTCGTATTTGTACCCGATTACCAATGGGGTAGATGCCGAGGTGTTTGTGCCGATGGATAAGTTGCAAGCGCGAAAGGAGGTCGCGGAGAAGGCGGGTGATCAACGCTTTTTGGAGATGCCTGTGGTGGGTTTTTGTGGACGGTTTGAGCCGGGCAAGGGCGCGTATCCGTTTTTGCGAATGGCCGATCTGAATCCCAATGTGTTATTTGCGGTGATTGGCAAACAGTTCGCGCCTGTGACGCATCCGCCCAATGTGGTCTTTTTGGGCGCACAACCCTATACAGATATGCCGCTGTATTACAATATGCTGGATGTATTGTGCGTGCTGTCGGTGTATTCGTATGAGTCTTGTCCCTCAACTGTACTGGAGGGCATGGCGTGCAGTCTGCCTGTTGTGGCGACCAATTTTGCGGGTGCGCCAGAGTTGTTGGGTACTTGTGGGCGGTTGATCGAGATTGAGCGGTTTGAAGACGAACCATTGAATGTGACGGGTTATATCGCTCCTGAGGTAATTTCGGATGCTGTGCGCGATTTGTTGAATAGCAAAACGGAGCGCGTGGAAGTGGGTAAGCGTGCTCGCAAACGCGCGCTTGAATTTTCCTGGGATCATACGGCACAGCAACACATGGCCTTGTTTGAAGATCTGCTGACCAAACGCGATGCACCTGTGTGTCCGATTCCAATAACCGTGAGTTTTTCACAGAGTTGTGATGTGTCCGGTAACCCAACAAGTGTGTCTAAGGGATTTAACTATTTGGGAAGCGTACAAGGCCCGTTGCCACGCATCCCATTTTTGGGGCAGGATATGTCCCTTATTGAAGGCCTGAGCCTTCATTTGATGCAACATTTACATCCAAACGAAGTTGAAGCGGTGCTGTTGGGCTTATGCGAGACACGCGCTATAGCACACAAAACGCTTCGCAAAATCCGACGCTTCAGCGATATGCTCATGGCCCCCTGATAGATAGAGGGATATAGTGCTGAGGTAGTGAAGAGAGGAGGTGAGAGAAGATGACTGAGCGCATTACGTCAATGCCAGCACAAGATTCTGTGACCTGTGTTCAACTCCCTGGTCAAGAGATCGATCTTGTGCGTGGTGAGATGGCGAATACATCAGGTGGGTGCATTTTACCAGGAGGAGAGCCAATTGAGCCCTTTGAAATTATTATTGATGCTATCCAAGATGCGGTGAGCGAATGGTGGGATTCCTGGTAGTAATCGCGCCAGGTCTCATAAAGCGCTTAAACGCTTCGCAAAATTCGACACTTCAGCGATATACTCTCGGGGTTCTTGCGTCCCCAACAAGGGATGCTATTTGCACTGCGCTGAGGTGTTAAAGAAAGGAGGTGAGGAAGAATGACGAGACGAATCATATCAAATCCTGAGCAATCGGCTTCATGTGTGACCGATCTACCGTTTGAAACGACGGATCTGAACGCGCATCAATTTACTCAGGTCTCTGGTGGATGTTACCCAACTCCGGAGGAAGAGTTCAGTGAAGGATATGACCCAACACTGGAAGGTATTTTGGATGATGTTGACCCTTATTACCCCTGGTCCTGGCCAATGAAGTTTAAAACCCGGTAAGTATTTGGCTAAGTGGAACACGTTGGTCATTTGTTGTAAATTTTATTTTTCAAGTACTAAAAAACCAGATTTATTCCACACAGTACTTGATAAATTTTACAATTCATTTATTTGGAGGATATCATGTCCGCTGTCGCATTAAATAATCGTGTGACTACGTATTCAGATTCAGACGCTATTTTTGCTTCTTGTACGGCGCTGCCCATCCATCAAACGACGCTCAATTGTGAAGAGATGGCAGGTATTGATGGCTTGTGCCTGTTGGGGGAAGTTCTTGATACAGTGCAAGATATTGCTTCTGAATTAGGAGATGATTTGGAATATGTTAATACTGTAGCTTCGCTATATTATTATGGCGGTGTTGTTGTTAATTATGCAGACCCTCCTGAGCCTGGGGTTGAGTATCCCCTGATAATACCTAATCAGATGCTGTTTTGAAATTATTGGGACCTATCCCTCTACCCCTATCCGCATCAATTTAAGGGGTAACTCACTGTTACTTCTGCACATGTGGTATCACAATTTCTTTCATTTACCTGGAGGATATCATGTCCGCTATCGCATCAAATAATCGCTTGACTACGTATTCAGATTCAGATGTCGCTTTCGCCTCTTGCACGGCACTATCTATCCATCAAACAACGCTCAATTGTGAAGAAATGGCAGGTATTGATGGCTTGTGCCATTATGAGCCAGAAGAAGAGAGTTCTTCAATCCCGCCACCACCCAGTCAAGCACTCATGAGGTATTACATAATGAAAGCTAACCGTCGAATGCGAACCCCCGTAATTTACTGTTCCAATCCTATTTGGTAAGGTGCATCAACCCGTTATTTTTGTGGCTACGCCGTGGGCATGGCGTAGCCACACCACATAATGGATCAAAAAATGAATCTTTCCCACTTTTTCTTGAAAAACTCAGTTCGATCGCAATCTGTTCATTTTTCCTTTGGCGGTGTTGTTTTTCAACAGGAGCAAGCGGGTGAGGCGTTTTACATTGTGCAGTCTGGACGGTTGCGGGTGATCAAACAGGATGCAAATGGCTCTTCGACCACTGTGGGCTATTTGTATGCGGGCGATCATTTTGGCGAAGGGGCACTGTTGGGCAGGCAGGAACATCGGGCAACGGTGCGAGCGGTTGAGGATGCGGAGGTGTTGCAGGTGCCGAAGGATGAGTTTTTTAAGGCTGTAAGAAAAAGTTCTGACGTGAAAGACTACCTCGAAGAGCAGGTCTCCTGTATTGCGTATCGGGATTTTACGCGATTTTTGAAAGGGGATGTTCCAGGCGATGCGATGCGGGTGTTTTTCGCGCGGTTGAAGCGCGAGGTGGTTGAGGAGGGAACGACGGTTGTTGAGCGAGGTCAGGTGGGGCAGCGATTTTATTTGATTGGCAACGGTCAGTTAGAGGCTGTGTCAGAAGATGGGGATGTGGTGATTTTGAGCCAGGGAGATTATTTTGGTGATGGCAGAAATGATGAAATGGTCATTCGCAGTCGGCGTGATAGTGTGCTCTTTTATATAGATAAAAGCGATTTTAATAAGCTAAAAGCTATAATGCCGGGATTTGAGAAGGCTTTGGAGAAAGGTCGCATATTGCGTGGAGGTCAGGGATCAAATGGCGCATTGTTTCGACAAGCGCAACCTGAGCCAACGGTTGTGCGATCTGTTCCCTCAAAAGACACAGAGTCCAATACAGCATCCAATGTGGTTAATATCAGAATAGATGGTGCAAAACCACAAGTGCCTACATTGTTTCGCTTTCCGTTTTTGAAGCAACACGATCAATCGGATTGTGGTGCGGCGTGTTTGGGTATGATTTGTAAGTATTACAAGATGCCTATTGGGTTGAACAGGTTGCGCGATATGTCCAATGTGTCGCGGTATGGCACGTCGATGGCGGCATTGGCCGAGGCTGCGGAAACCATAGGTTTTGTCACGCGCGGTGTGCGTACGGGATATGAAGCTCTGATGCGAACAGAATTGCCAGTCATTTTGCACTGGGAAGGCAATCACTTTGTGGTTTTGTATCAGATGAATAAAAAGGAGGTGAAGATAGCAGACCCCGGCGTGGGTATTCGCAAGCTGCCGCGGGCAGAGTTTGAGAAGGGCTGGACGAATATGGCGCTGTTGATAGACTACACGGATCAGGTGGCAGAAAATGAACCGTCAAAGTCTTCTTTTAAGCGGTTTTTTCCATTGATCAGGCCCTATACAGGCATATTGATTGAGGTATTGCTGGCGTCTTTGATACTCAGTTTGTTTGGTCTGGCATCGCCTATTTTTATGCAGACGATTGTCGATCAGGTCCTGGTGCATCACGACGAGGATTTGTTGAACTTGATGCTGGTGGGTATGGTCGTTGTCGCGTTGTTTCAGATGGGTACATCGACGTTGCGCGTCTATTTAATCGGGTATGTGAGTGCGCGGTTGAGCATTGCGATGTTGTCGCGTTTTTATCGTCATTTATTGGCACTGTCCATGCGGTTTTTTGCGCTCAGGCGCACGGGCGATTTGACCACTCGGTTTCGAGAGAATGCAACGATTCAGCGATTGTTGACGGATACGACGGTTTCTGCAGTTCTGGATTTTATCATGCTATTTGTCTATCTGGGCTTGATGTTTTATTACAATGCGGAATTGACGCTGGTGATGCTGATTTTTGTGCCGCTCTCTGTAGGGCTTACGCTGATTTATACGCCCATTTTGAAGTCTTTCAGCCAGCGCGCTTTTCTGGCGCGTGCAGAACAATCATCGGTCTTGATTGATTCTCTGCACGGTATTGATGTGGTCAAAGCCGAGGCGGTGGAGCGCGCGACAAGGTGGCATTGGGAAGGTAAGTTTACAAAGGAAATTCAGATAGGCTTTCAACGGTTAAAAGTGCAGATGCTGTTTGGAGGAATTGGAAGCGTGATCAATTTGCTGAGCAGTACGGTGATTTTGTGGTATGGCGCCTCATTGGTGATTGCGGGAGACCTGTCGGTTGGGCAGTTGATGGCGTTTAATGCGCTGATTGGCAATGTGATGGGTCCCATTATGGGGTTGATTGGGATATGGCCGCAGGTGCAAGAGGCGCGTATTGCTCTGGATCGGCTGAATGATGTGTATGACACGCAGATGGAAGATGCGCGGCAACAGGGTCAGGGTTTGATCTTAAAGCATTTGGAAGGGCGCGTGGTTTTTGATGAGGTGTTTTTCAGATATGGTGTGGGTTCTGACGAACCTTATGTGTTGAATAACATAGATCTGATTCTTGAGCCGGGTCAAAAAGTGGCGATTGTGGGACGCAGCGGCGCAGGTAAGACGACGTTGGTAAAGTTGGTGCCCCGTTTGTTTGATCCGTCAGAGGGTCGCGTGACCTTAGATGGTATGGATGTGCGAGATTTAGACCCCCATTGGTTGCGTCGGCAGGTGGGTATGGTGATGCAGGAGCCGTTTTTGTTTTCTGGCACGATTGCAGAAAATATCGCCATTGGTCAGTCAGATGCGGACATGGATCGCATTTTGGAAGTTGCGAAGTTGGCCTGTGTACACGATTTCGTGAGCGATATGCCTTTGGGCTATGAGACCAAGGTGGGTGAGCAGGGTGTGGGGCTATCAGGTGGGCAAAGGCAGCGGATTGCAATTGCACGGGCGCTTTACCATGATCCCAAGATATTGATTTTTGACGAAGCGACCAATGCCTTAGATACGGATTCAGAACAGGCGATTCAGGCAAATTTAGATCTGTTTTTGGATGATCGCACGGCGTTGGTTATCGCACATCGGTTGAGTACGGTGCGCGATGCAGATGCGATTGTGGTCTTAGATAAGGGTCATATTGTGGAGATGGGGACACACGATGAGTTGATGGTGCAAGAGGGTTTGTATTATCACATGTGTAGCCAACAGTTGCAGGTGGTTTGAATGGCAGAATCGCTTTTAGAGACACCAGCAGAGACAATGTCTCACGGTATCATCCAGGGACAAGATGACGCGGCAGAAGAGGTGCATGCGTTTATGGGATCTTTGCGGCCCTTTTGGGGACGTGCATTGCTCTATATTGTGCTGCTATTTGTGATTGTTGCCATTACCTGGGCGTGGTGGGGCGAGGTAGATGTGGTGGCGTCAGCACCTTTTCGGCTGGTGCCCTTAGGACAGGTGAAGACGATGCAGGCACAGCGAGGCGGTGAGATTGAGTTGATTGGTGTTAAGGAAGGGGATCAGGTCGAGCAAGGTGAGGTGTTGTTTAAGCTGAAATCGTGGGAGACCTGGGGAGACTTGCGGGAATGGGAACAGGCAAAGATGGCTTTTCAAAAAGCAGAATATGATTTCAAGACGGTGTTGCCACAAAGGGCGAGGTTAAATCGAGAGACGATAGGTGCATTGGAACAACGTCTATCTGTTTTGCAGCAGTTTATGGTGGCACACCAGGATGCGTTGGAAGATTATCAAAGCGATGTGGGCGAGGTTGAGGGATCGAAAAACAAAATCTCTGATGCGGGGTTGCAAGCGCAGATTGGGTTTCGTCAGGCTGAGATTGATCACTTAAAACAGGAGTTTTTGCAGCAAAAGACGCTGTTTGAGCGCGAGTTGATCAGCCAGGCAGATATGAATAGCGCGCGTGTGCAGTATTTGAGTGCTCTGTCCGCACTTCCATCGCGTATGTCGGAGATATATAAAAATGAAATGGCCGTGGCTGATCTCAAGCGGCAAATCACAGAAGCGCGTATTGCGCACGAGCGCGAGGCTTCGCAGATGCGACACGCTTATGAGACTGCACACTTGCGATTGGAGCAGGCGCGCAAACGCATTGATCGCACTCTCGAAGCTGAGTCGGATTTGATCATAGCACCTGAATCGGGCATTGTCACACAGGTGATGGTGAATGCGATTGGACAGGTGATCAGCAAGGGGCAGCCATTACTCGCGCTGGCACCGGCCTCGGCACCGATGGTTGCAGAGGTGATGGTGTTGAATAAAGATGTGGGCTTGCTCAAGCCCGGGCAGTTGGTCAAGCTGAAATACGATGCGTATGCCTTTCAGGATTTTGGTATCAAACGCGGGTGGCTTACATCCATCTCGCCCGATGCGGTGATAGATGAAAGTATTGGACCGATGTTTAAATGTGTTGTCGAGTTAGAAGAAAATACGATGCACGTGAAGGGGTATGACAAACCTCTGATGTTCGGCATGAAGGGTACGGCAGAGATTATGACTGACCGGCAATCGGTCTTGCTAATGTTGCTGAGTCCCTTGCGACAGCTTTACGAGTCGGCAAGGTACGATGTTCAGGAGGGGGCGTTGTGATGGCAGAGGATGCTATACTGATTCAGATTAATGGTACTGAGGTGTCATTGCGCCATGTCGTGCGACAATTAGGTGTTGCCGATAATCTACGTTTTTTTGATGAATTTGCGCGTAGAGAATTGATCCGGCAACTCGCCCGACGCGAGGGTGTTTGTGCAGCGCAGGAGGATATTCAGCGCAAGGTAGATGACTGGCGGTATCAACATCGTCTCGAACGAGTGGAAGATACAGAGGCATATCTTACAAAGCGGGGTATTACGCTTCAGGATGTGGCAGAAGATGCCGAGGTGAGGCGGATAGAGTATTTGCTGTCTGAGAAGATTTCCGAGAGGCAGGTCGAACCGTATTTCGCGCAACACACACTTGAATTTGACGAGGCGGAGATTTGCTGGATTTTTCACGCGGATCAGGGTGTGATCGACGAGATTGATTTGCAGATTAGGGAAGATGGAGCAGATTTTTATGCGATGGCACGTCGGTTTTCTCAAGATGCACACACGCGACCAGGTAGTGGCTTTTTGGGGCGTGTGCGGCGCAAGCAGTTGCCAAAGGGGATTGCAGCGCGTGTTTTTGCCGCTTTGCCGGGTGAAATTTTTGGTCCAGAAAAAGTATCAAAAGGCTTTGCGCTGTACCTGGTGCAGGAATGCTATCCGGCAACGCTGGATAAGAGGATTAAAAAGGAGATCCGCAAACATCTGTTTAATCAGTGGTTGCAACGCGAAATGCAGCGGGCAGATATACGGTATCCGATTTGGCAGCCGGAAGCCTCTAAATAGTAAGGAGAATACAGGTGAAAATTATTCTTGTGGCGGGTGCGCGGCCCAATTTTATGAAAGTTGCCCCGCTTTGGAATCAACTGGTCGAGATGCCCGATGTGTTTGAGCCGATTCTGGTGCATACGGGACAACACTACGATGATTTTATGTCCGAGATTTTCTTTCGAGACTTAAATCTTCCCCGACCTCATTATGAATTGAATGTGGGGTCGGGCAGTCACGCGTACCAGACAGCACAGGTCATGATGGGTTTTGAGGAGGTTTTACTTCAAGAAAGACCGGATTGGGTCCTTGTCGTTGGGGATGTAAATTCTGCTTTGGGATGTGCGATGGATGCAGCGAAATTGCAATTTCCCATTGGACATGTGGAGGCAGGGTTGAGAAGTTGGGATCGGTCAATGCCCGAAGAGATCAATCGAATTGTGGTGGATGCCATATCTGATCTTCTGTTTGCACCTTCTAAGCAGGCGTGTGAAAATCTGAGGCGCGAAGGCATTGCAGATCACTGCATTCATTTTGTGGGCAATGTGATGATAGATTCTCTGATGTTGCTATCCCCCAAAGCCGATGAATCCCGCATTCTGGAGATACACGGTTTATCGGTTCAAGAGTACGTTTTTCTCACGCTCCATCGGGCCTCAAATGTCGATTGTCCAGATACGTTGGCTGGCATTGTATCCGCGTTGCAAGCCCTCAAATGTCCAATTGCGTGGCCTTTGCATCCGAGAACACGCAATCGCCTGTCCGGATTTGGTTTTTTGCAAAGGCTTGAGATGATGGATCATATCAAACTTATGGATCCGGTAGGCTATCTCGATTCTTTGAAATTGCAGAAAAATGCAAAATTTGTGATGACAGATTCAGGGGGCTTGCAAGAAGAGACGACGGCTTTGGGTGTGCCGTGTTTGACGCTTAGAGAGCATACAGAACGACCAGAGACGGTAGATATTGGGACGAATACACTTGTGGGTGTTTGTCCCGAACGCATTGTTGCAGAGGCTGAATCTGTTTTGAATGGGCACTATAAAGCCGGTCGCTTGCCCGAGTTGTGGGACGGCAATACAGCGGAGCGAATCGTCACGTTACTCTGATAGAGCAATAGAGGTACTGGCCCGCATCAAGGCATCACTGCTTCTCCCCCAATTATTTGTTTGACAACACTACCATAATATGGTAGTTCATACGCACATATTTAGAGGATAAATTTATGAGTCAAAAATACAAGGCTGTTTACTTTCCCGATCTCCCGGCTCCTACATCTCAACAAAGATCATTGACCTTAGCATTTGGCAAGTTGCGACAGCGTCCTTTTTTCACCCCACGTAGGCGCGCCGTAGTCGAGAAATCCTTTTCTCGACCTTGCTAACATATACTTGAATAATTACAAAAAATTCGAGATATTGATCAGGTTTTATCACTTAAAAATCCCCACCTTCAGGAATTTTTTTCTATAAGTCTCGACTATCTCGGTTCGCAAAAGATTTGACACACAACCTGCAAACGCCGATGTTTAAAATTATTGTATATATGTTTCCTATGGATATGGAAATATAATGCTTTCCAGAGAACACGGCTTATGATTGATACGAGTTTATCCCATCGCATCCGGCTCGGTGAGGATTCAACCTTGGAACTCAAGAGCGTCGTCGTGGCTGGAAAACGCATCACTAGCCCGCGCCGTCAGGACTTCGCTGACGAACTCGCCGCCTTTGCGAATAGCCGGGGTGGAACCCTTGTCTTGGGAGTGGATGACAAAACCCGGGAGATTCTCGGTATTCCACTGGAATGCTTGGACGCTGTCGAGCAATGGGTAAGTGAGATCTGCAACGACGCCATTAAACCAGCACTCGACGCCGGCATTCACAAACTGGAGCTGAATCTAGCCGATGGTCGGACTTTACCCGTCATTCGGGTGGACATACCGCGTAGCCTATTCGTACACAAGAGCCCAGGTGGATATTTCCGCAGGCTTGGAAGTTCGAAACGGGAGATGCCTGTTGAGATTCTGGCACGGCTTATCCAAGAACGCAACCAAAGCCGCATGATCCGTTTCGATGAATCGCTGGTGCCCGGCACAGGATTGGGCGATCTGGACTACGCGTTGACACGCCGATTTCTGCGGGAGGATTCCATCGCGGAAGGCGTCACCGAGATGGCGGCCCGCAAGCTCGGTCTTGTAGCCAATGACGAGGATAGCACCCCTCGGCTCACGCTTGCGGGCGTTCTGCTATGCACACGAAAACCACAACAGTGGCTGCCCCACGCATATATACAGGCAGTTAGTTATGCTGGTGATCGCACCGATGTCGATTACCAGACCGATGCACGTGATATAGAAGGCCCACTTGACGAGCAAGTTGCAGAAGCACTGCACTTTGTGCGTCGAAATATGCGCGTGCGAGCAACCAAGACGACAGCCCGGAGCGATTACCCGCAGTTCAGCGAACGTGCCGTGTTTGAGGCACTTGTAAATGCGGTCGCTCACCGGGACTATTCAATGGCAGGGATGCGGATTCGTCTGCATCTGTTTGGAGACCGCCTCGAACTATACGTCCCCGGTGCCTTGGCAAACACGCTCACGACAGACAGCCTACATCTGAGGCAAGCTAGCCGGAATGAACTGATCGTATCGCTTCTCGCACGTTGTCCCGCACCGACCGACCTCGGACGTATGAATCTGATGGACCGGCGGGGAGATGGGGTGCCGATTATACTACGGGAAAGCCGCAAGTTGTCGGGACACTCTCCCGAGTACACGCTGATCGACGAGAGCGAACTCTGCCTCGTTATCTGGGGAAAAAAATAAACGCCGCACATGGCCAGGAAAGGTCACTGACTATGCAGGACGTGAAGCGCATCATCTGCCTTGCAAATTTCCGGAAACTGCACGGACGGTGCATCGCTGGTCGTGAGTGGATGGAAGGTCAAGCCGGGTCCTGGATTCGGCTTGTGAGCGCACGCGAGAACCAAGAGGTGTCCGAGTATGAGCGCCAGTACGAAGATGGCAGTGATCCTCGGGTGCTCGACATTATCGATATTCCTGTTTTGGAGCCACAGCCAAAGGACTATCAGACCGAGAATTGGTTGCTTGATCCCAAGTACTATTGGGTGAAAGTGGGAAAAGCATCTTCGTTCGATCTGCCGGTGATTACGGATCCCGTCGAGCCGCTCTGGATTGATGGCTTTAGCACGTATCACGGACGGAACGACAAGATCCCACTCGATACAGACAGTTTGCCCACGAGTTCATTGAGGTTGCTCCATGCAATCAACCTCAAGCTCGCTGTATTCAAGCCCGGCGAAGCCTTTGGCAACTCGAAGCGGCGTGTACAGGGACAATTCACCCATTTGGGGACGCGATATGAACTCTGGGTCACCGATCCCGAATACGAACGAGCCTATCTCGCGAAGCTGGACGGTACGTATAATATTGGCGAGTGCTACCTCACGATTAGTATTGGAGAACCATACAAAGGCGCGTGTTACAAACTGATTGCTGCGATCATTCAAGCAGAGTAATACCATGAATACGACCGGCAACCTCGTTGATAATGGAATCCTTGAAGCCCTGCCTATAATGCTATGGCATCACGGCTTCTTCGCCCTGGTATTCTCGGATCCAGCCTTTCAATGGCACGTCCTCTTCTGTTGGCGATGTGTAGCCGTGAATGCCTGAAGGGGAATGCCGGCACATTTGCTTTCGGATTGGGCTTAGTTCATCCCAGAAATTTTCTACATTGCATTCGCCGCGGGCTTGAAGCCAGCGATAAGCGTAGCCGTAGAAGAGCACCTTGCGGGGTTGCGTCCAATAATTTGCACTCGCCGAATGCCACAATCGACGGTCAAAGATAACGGCAGAACCCCGGGGTGCGAGGATAGGTACGGCGCTTTTTACCATCTGATTGCGATTTCCGTTCGGCCAATTCATTTTATTTTTTAACTGGCTTCCCGGTATGACGTGAAAATTGCCGCGTTCTGGTTCGCTTGTATCCGATAGGAAGTAGGCCACTTTGACGGATAAGCGCGGCCTGGGGTTTGTCTCCATCTCCTGATTCACGCGCCCGGTATCTTGATGCCAGCCGATTCCCAAACCGCGTTTGCTATCTGGTGGTTCGGGAGGCGTCACGTTCAGGTGGGCCAGATAGATTTGAATATTCCAGCCCAAGATACCCCAAACTTTTGGGAATGTGGTGTAGTGATCTATCAGGTCAATAAATGCTCGGTCCCGCCCCAGAAAGTCGCGTTCGTGAACACGCTTATGTGGTTCGATTTTTTGCTTTTCGCGTTCTTCGGCATTGACGCGGTCAACCACTTTGGTCAATAGTCTTCTTTTGGCATCGCTCAGTGCGTTTTCGATGATCAGATAACCACGATCCTCAAATTCGAGCCGTTCGTCTTCGGTCAGGCAATGGTTTAGCCAGCGTCTGTTCATAGCGCAGTCTCCTTATCAAGAAAAGAGGTTGGCCTTCCTTTTTTTTCGATCCAGAATATAAAATTTGATAAGCCCTATCCCGCCGATCAGGCCACAGGGGATTACAATGAAGCGGTACATTGATACTTCGTCATATCGAAGCGATGCACCGGTCGCGCCCATTGTCGCAACGACAAATGACAGGTGAATGAGTTTTTGAGATAGGTTTTTATTCGTAAAGGTAGAGAGCAAAATCAATATAAGTGCGGTGTGGAAAATGGCAAATCCCGCATAACCATTTCGCACGGCGAGATCGAATTGCCAATCATAGCGATAAAGCCATACCATGAGCACATGTGCCAGAATGATGAGTGCTATAGCGCGCCACAGCACGGTCGGATATTGTCCTCGCAGCGTAAGCACGACCACGATGGTTAAGCCCACATATCCTGTGATCGCCAATAAAAATGTGATGAAGATTTCCGTTGTTCCTGTTTCTACCATCGAATGATTCTCCCTCTTTTGATATGCAATATATAGCATGATATTCTGAGGACAAGAGTGTTTCACGGGGCATCGCCGAGGTGTATAATATAAAACGGGTTACGACGTATTGTCATAACCCGTTGTTTTTTACTGACTAAAATCGTGTCAGCACAAGTTGTGGAGCCGCCCAGCGGACTCGAACCGCTGACCGCCTGATTACAAATCAGGTGCTCTACCAGCTGAGCTAGGGCGGCGTGTCGGTCAAAGATATAAAAGCGGACTATTTTTGGCAACCCCAAACCTGCTGAGAGAGAAGATAGCTAAGCTGGTGGTTAAAAAAACGATGTTTTGTGTTTTTGTTCGCGTTCGTAGCGTTCAATGCCCAGTTGAATGAGGCGATCAATTAATTCAGTATAAGAAATGCCACTGGCTTCCCACAGCTTGGGATACATACTGATCCGCGTAAAGCCGGGAATGGTATTGATTTCATTTACCACAAAGGTGCCGTCATTTTTGAGAAAGAAATCCGCGCGTGCCATGCCCTCACAGCACAGGACTTGAAATGTGCGAATGGCAAGGGCCTGCATCTGTGTTACGGCTTCTTCGGGTAAATCAGCGGGGATGTGCAATATTGCGCCTTTTTCATCCAGATATTTTGCTTCGTAAGAATAAAACTCGTGTTGTGGCAAGATTTCGCCGGGGATTGAGACAATGGGCGTTTCGTTGCCCAATACCGAACATTCGATTTCTCGACCTTCGACAAAAGCTTCGATCAGTACCTTTTTATCGTAGCGAAATGCTTCTTGCAACGCGGGGATTAGCGCGTTTTTGTCGTGGACTTTACTCACGCCGACTGATGAACCCAAATTTGCTGGCTTTACAAATAGGGGCAATTCCAGTTCTGAAATCACATCATCCGCATCCAGGTCGTCTAACTGGAATTGATGTACTGTTCGCCACGCGGCAACGGGAATATTGGCATCGCGCAGCAAGCGTTTCATAACGTCTTTGTCCATTCCCACAGCCGAGCCGAGTACATCGGCACCTACATAGGGGACATCGGCCAATCTCAAAAATCCCTGTACTGTGCCGTCTTCTCCCAGGGGTCCGTGCAAGACGGGAAAAACCACATCGACCGAGTCGGATGCAGACTGCCCTACGAGTTCACCACGCCCTTCTGGCATCAACGTAATCAGTGCGTTTTGATCTGCGTCAGAAAGCCCTTCTGTATTGGCTTCTGGCAATAGTTGTTCGGCCTCGTTTAGGAACCATTGACCCGATTTGTCGATTCCTATTGGCACGACTTCGTATTTGGTTTTGTCAATCGCGTCAATGATGTTGCGCGCAGATTGCAGTGATACTTCGTGCTCTGCCGATTTTCCACCAAATAATATCCCCACGCGGATCTTTTTCATTTTACCTCCAGAAGCCATGTCCTTTGGGCGTGGTTGGAGAAAATGGGCTTTGCCGTAAAAGTTGATATTGACAACCCATTTCATACCTGATTATAGTTATCAGTATGATACTTACGTTACAAATACAACTGCTACCGGATACGGACACAGCACAGAAGTTAAAAGCGACTGTTGAGCGGTTCAACGAGGCTGCCAATTGGCTTGCATCGAAGGCTTATGAACGCAAGTTGGCAAACGGCATTGCGTTGCACAAGCTGTATTACTACGTGTTGCGTGCGCGATTTGGTCTTTCGTCTCAGATGGCGTGTCGCTGTATTGCCCAGGTTGTAGAGGCATATAAACGCGATAAAGAGGTGCAACCGTCGTTTCGTAAGCATGCTGCTATGCCCTATGATCAACGGTTGTATAGCTTTAAGGGCATAGATCGTGTTTCGTTGCTCACCCTTGAAGGGCGCGTGCTTGTGCCGATGCTTATGGGCAATTACCAGCGTGAGCAGTTCGGCTATGCCAAAGGACAATCAGATCTAATGCTTCGTAAAGACGGCAAATGGTTCTTGCTTGTCTCGGTAGATGTTCCCAACGGCCCGCCTATTCCGACGACAGACTTCATCGGCGTTGACCTGGGCGTGACGAACATCGCAGTCACCGACGATGGCGAGACTTTTTCCGGCGATGGTGTTGAAAACGTCCGCCAAAAGATGCACAAGTTGAAGAAGTCGCTCCAGCAGAAAGCGTCCGATCTTGTCAAGCAAGGCAAGAGACCCAAAAATGTTCGCAGAAAACTCTCTGCCATCTCCGGCAGGGAGAGCCGATTTCGCAGGAACACCAACCATATCATCTCTAAGCGCATTGTTGAGAAGGCTAAAGACACTGGCAAAGCGATTGCTCTTGAAGACCTCGAAGGCATCCGCAAGAGCCAGAAACGGTTTCGCAAGCCTCAGCGTGCAAAGCTGTCTGGATGGTCTTTCTTCCAACTGCGCACCTTTATCGAATATAAGGCAAAGCGTGTTGGTATCCGCATAGAACCTGTTGACCCCAAATATACCAGCCAGACGTGTGCTGAATGCGGGCATTGTGAGAAAGACAATAGGCATACCCAGGCATCCTTCCTGTGCAAAGTGTGTGGTCACAAAGACCATGCCGACCGCAACGCCGCTCGGAACATCCGGGCAAGGGCTTTGTGTCAACAAGCCTAATGTAGCGAATCGCCCCTCGGGGTGTGACAGCTACAAGCCACCGCCTCTGGCGGTGGGAGTTGACTTTTCTCTCTGCTTTTTTTTCCGTTGCCACCACCAGAATCCGAGTATGCCCACAACGATCAGGATTGCCACGATGCGGTTATACGTTTTCAGTACAGCGACTACGATTTGCCAGTTTTCCCCGACCGTAAAGCCAAAGTAGATCAGCAGGCTATTCCACAATAATGTGCCAAATAATACGTAAAGCGTCATGCGTAGCGGATGCATCTGGCTGATGCCGGCTACAATACCGACAAATATCCGCACGGCGGGCAAAAAGCGGTTGAAGATGACGATTTTGTCGCCATAGCGATTGAACCAGGTTTCGGTGCGGTGCAGATTTTCTTCATTTAAGAACTTTATATTCAGCCGCAAGAAGAATGACCGCCCTTTTAAATAAGCGATGCCATAAAGGAGCAAACAGCCCACTGCACTGCCTATCCACATGGCAAAATACGCAGGCCAAACGGCGATTATTCCAATGCCGGCCAAATACGCGCCGAATACAATCAGGGTATCACCAGGAATGATAGGTACTACGTTCTCTAAAAAAGCACCCAGAAACAAAAAAAAGTAAATCCACTCTGGCGGTTGATTATTCAAATAGGTGAGAAAAGACTCCCAGAGTTCAGTAAAGTACTCCAATTGTGTATCCCTATAGACGTGAAATGTGAACGCGAAAGGTTGGTGAGACTTGAGATGAGGCACTCGCTTTTGGGATGGTGATAAAAGCACGTCTCACCTTTTACTTCTTACCTGCTCAGAGTGTGTCAAAAGTAAGTATAGATTGCTAATATCCATGTTCGTGCTTACCCTTATGAAGTCATCGGTAGTCTCTCTTCAAAAAGGCGGCATAAAATGGATTTCATTCGCGGTGTATCAAGAGATCAAGCCACATTG
>JAJDYX010000055.1 GCA_022824945.1 Candidatus Latescibacterota bacterium | reverse complement strand
TATGGGGCCAGTCGGTGAAGTTGCCGCCTGCTTCTCTGTATTGCACGTCGTAGTCGCTGATGGCGGGACCGGGATTCGTCGGTGCTGTCCAGCGCAGGCTCAGGCTGTTCAAGGTCGAAGTCGTGACTACTGGTGCATCTGGTCTATCCGGTGGTTCGTTCTCATCGGTGAGGGTGATGGTCACGGCAATGGTCGCACTGCCGCCTTCGCCATCCTGTGCTCGCACGGTTACCGAATAGGTATTCTTTGTCTCATAGTCATACGTCACACCCGATCGGGTACTGAGTTGACCACTGCCTGAGACGATGGTAAATGCAGAGGCATCCCCGCCCTGAAGGCTATAGGTGAGTTGGTCGCCATCGCTATCTGTCGCGCTGACCGGGTTTCCGATGTTCTGCCCTGCTGCTGTATTTTCTGCCAAGCTGCGCGTGGTGCTTGTTCCCTCGCTGAATACTGGAGGCTGGTTGGGGGCGGGTGGAGGGGGGGCGCTCCTTACGGTCACGATGACCGCACTGGAGCAGTTGTTTCCGGTGTCGGATTCGCCAGTGACAGCATCGACACAGGCTCCATAGTAATATCTGCCAGCACTTGACGGGGCTGATAAGAAATCCGACTCATCACTGGTTTCAGAAGGATCGAGGGAGCTGACATAGTCCGTATCTATTTCTGTATCACTCTGGTCAATCGTCTGGTCGGTTGATAGATAATAGCGCAATGTCGTAGAGGGAGATCGCCCGCCACCCTGATTGCGAACAGTCGCACTCAACGTGAAGGATGCACCTGGTCCCGGACTACTATTGCTGACCGAAGGCGATTCGACGATTAAGTCAGAACCAATAACAGTGACAGTGACAGCACTGGAGCAGTTGTTTCCGGTATCGCTCTCCCCGCTGACGGTCTCGACACATGCCCCATAGTAATGTGTGCCCTCACTCGATGGTGCGTCCAAACGAATAGACTCATCACTGGTCCTGGAAGCATCAAGACGGCTCACGTAGTCCGTACCCACTTCTGTATCACTTGTCGTGATCGTATTGTCGGTTGACAGATAATAGCGCAATGTCGTGGAGGCAGACCGCTCCCCACCCTGATTGCGAACAGTCGCACTTAGCCTGAAGGCTTGCTCTGGTGAAAGGGTGTTATTATCGACCGATGGTGATTCGACAATCAGATCGGGATTATTAGCACCAACACTACTGGTCGTTCCGGTAGCCGATGGCGACCAGTCGCCTGTGCCTTCGCCATTGGTCGCCCGCACCTGCACCTCGTAACGGGTGTTTGCGGTCAAGCCTGTAATTGCCGTCGTCGTGCTCGTGCCTGTATGGGGCCAGTCGGTGAAATTACCTCCTGTCGCCCTGTACTGCAAGTCGTAGTCACTGATGTCAGGACCGGTATTTCCCGGTGCTGTCCAGCGCACGCTCAGGCTATTCGATGAAGCTGTGACTGTGGGTGCATTTGGCCTGTCCGGTGGTTCGTTTTCATCGGTGAGGGTGATGGTCACGGCGATGGTCGCACTGCCGCCACTGCCGTCCTGTGCTCGCACGGTTACCGAATAGCGGTCCTTGGTCTCATAGTCATACGTCTGACCTGATCTGGTTTTGAGTTGGCCGCTATTGGACTGGACAGTGAATGCAGAAGCATCCCTGCCTTCGAGGCTGTAGGTGATCTGGTCATTGTCGCCATCTGTCGCGCTGACCGGATTTCCGATGTTCTGCCCTGTTCCAGTGTTTTCGGCTATACTGCGGGTCGTGTTTGTACCGTCACTGAATACTGGAGACTGATTGGCTGTGGTCGTTCCGGTAGCTGATGGCGACCAGTTGCTCACGCCCTGTGCATTGGTCGCTCGCACCTGTACCTCGTAATTGGTGTTCGCGGTCAAGCCCGTGATTGTTGTCGTCGTGCCAGTTCCAGTATGAGGCCAGTCTGTGAAACTACCACCCTGTGCTCTATACTGCACATCGTAGTCACTGATAGCAGACCCGGAGGTCGTCGGTGCCGTCCAGCGCAGGCTCAGGCTGTTCAATGTTGAGGCTGTAACTGTAGGCGCATCGGGCCTGCCGGGTGCTTCGTTCTCATCGGTGAGGGTGATGGTCACGGCGATGGTCGCACTACCGCCTTTGCCGTCCTGCACTCGCACGGTTACCGAATAGCTGTTCTTTGTTTCGTAGTCATACGTTACACCTGATCTGGTCCTGAGTTGACCGCTGCTTGAGATGATGGTGAATGCTCTGGCATCCCTACCTTCGAGGCTATAGGTGAGGCGATCTCCATCGCTATCTGTCGCGCTGATTGGATTTCCGATGTTCAGACCTGCCCCTGTGTTCTCTGCCATGCTGCGGGTTGTGCTCGCGCCCTCGCTGAATACTGGGGGCTGATTGGGAGTGGGAGGGGGTGGGGGAGTTGTGCCTCCCACGGTTATAGTGACCGCACTGGAGCAGTTGTTACCCGTGTCGGATTCGCCAGACACTGCCTCGACACAGGCTACGTAGTAATATGTGCCCTCACTCGATGGGGCGTTCAAATAAGCAGATTCCTCGCTGGTTTCAGAAGGGGCAAGGCGACTCACATAGTCGTTTTCTACTTCCTGATCGTTCGTATTGATCGTCACATCGGTTGAGAGATAATAGCGCAATGTCGTAGATTCAGACCGACTGCCGCCCTGATTGCGAACAGTTGCATATAGCCTGAAGTATGCACCTGCCTTTGGAGTACTTTCGCTAACTGTAGGCGTTTCGACGATTAAGTCAGAACCACTAACCGTGACAGTGACAGCGCTGGAGCAGTTGTTACCCGTATCGCTCTCCCCGGTGACCCTTTCTACACAGGCACCATAGTAATACGTGCCCTCACTCGATGGGGCTTCCAGGTAAGCCCTCTCATCGCTGGTTTCCGAAGGATCAAGGGGGCTAACGTAGCTGGTCTCTATTTCTGAATCACCTGTTGTGATAGTCGCATCAGTTGACAGATAATAGCGCAATGTGGTAGAGGGAGCCGCGCCACCACCCTGATTGCGAACAGTGGCACTCAATATGAAGGATGCGCCTGGTCCCGGGCTACTATCGCTGACTGTAGGCGTTTCGACGATTAAGTCAGAACCACTAACAGTGATGGTGACAGCACTGGAACAGTTGTTATTCGTATCGCTTTCTCCACTGACGCTTTCTACACAGGCACCATAGTAATACGTGCCCTCACTCGATGGGGCTGTCACGCGAGCGGATTCCTCGCTGGTTTCAGAAGGATCAAGGCGGCTCACGTAGTCGGTTTCTACTTCTGAATCACCTGTCGTGATAGTCTCATCGGTTGAGAGATAATAGCGCAATGTCGTATAGTCAGACCGACTGCCACCCTGGTTGCGAACAGTGGCACTCAGCGTGAAGGACGTACCTGCATCCGGGCTACTATCGCTGACTGTAGGCGTTTCGACGATTAAGTCAGAACCGCTAACAGTGACGGTGACAGCACTGGAGCAGTTGTTACTTGTGTCAGATTCGCCAGTGACTGCCTCGACACAGGCTCCGTAGTAATACGTGCCCTCACTCGACGGTGCTTCCAGGTAAGCCCTCCTATCGCTGGTTTCAGAAGGATCAAGGCGGCTCACGTAGCTGGTCTCTATTTCTGTATCGCCTGTCGTGATGATTCCGTCGGTTGAAAGATAATAGCGCAATGTCGTATAGTCAGACCGCCCGCCGCCCTGGTTGCGAACAGTGGCACTCAGCGTGAAGGATGCGCCTGGTCCCGGGCTACTATCGCTGACTGTAGGCGTTTCGACGATTAAGTCAGAGCCAAGAACAGTGACGGTGACAGCGCTGGAGCAGTTATTTCCCGTGTCAGATTCGCCAGTGACTGCCTCGACACAGGCTCCGTAGTAATACGTGCCCTCACTTGATGGGGCCTCTATCCGAGCGGACTCATCACTAATTGCAGATGGATCGAGGCGGGTCACGTAGTCGGTTTCTACTTCTGTATCACCTGTCGTGATGGTCGCATCGGTTGAGAGATAATAGCGCAATGTGGTATAGTCAGACCGACTGCCGCCCTGGTTGCGAACAGTGGCACTCAGCGTGAAGGACGTACCTGCATCCGGGCTACTATCGCTGACTTTGGGTGATTCAACTATCAAATCAGGACGAGCAGTGCCCTGACCCGGTGGCGCAGGCGACGTTGGTGGCGTTGGCGGCTTCTGTGCTACGACGTTTTTGCCAAAGTTGTCGGTTAAAATTAGAAAGTCTTCAAAAGCAATTTTGCCATCGCTATTGAGATCGTATTTTGCATTGTACTTATCTTGGCCCTCTTGAGATCCAAATGCGCTTATAAACATTAAATAGTCGGGAAAATCCACAATCCCACTGCCGTCAAAGTCGAGAGAAGGTGGCGCAGTGGTCTCTAAGGCTACGCTGCTGGTCTGTGGAGATAATGACCGCGGGTAGATCGTGAAGATCAGGCTCAGCAGACTGGTGATGCCGAGCACGAAGAAGAGAAATTTAACGGGAGGTTTCATGATTAGCTGACTTTTAATCCTGTAGAATGCGATTAAAGCAGTGGTTAATTCAGGGAGCCTTCTAAGGCATTGACAAAGATCAGTAAATCACCAATTCCAATGGTGTCATTCCGATCCAGATCATACCGCGGATCATATCCTGCATCGCCTTGACTTAGCCCGAAGTGCTCTACAAAAAGCAAAAAGTCGGGAATACCAACAGTCCCATCACCATCAAAGTCGGGATTGGGCGTTTGAGACGTGATATACGGCGACATATCCCATAGCAGAATCGTGCCATCCTCTGATCCGGAAGATAGCAGCATTCCATCTGGAGAAAACGCTACGGAAAAGACGTTGTTCCTGTGCCCTTCAAGAAGGGTGGCGTTTTCCGTCGCTACATCCCACAGGAGGATCGTATCATCCAGAGACCCGGAGGATAGTATTGTCCCATCAGGTGAAAAGGATACAGAACTGACTGCTTGTGTATGTCCTTTAAGAGTGGCGGTTGTAGTGCGCGTTGCTACGTTCCACAGGAGGATTGTGCCATCCAGAGATCCTGAAGCCAGTAGTAGCTCCCCATCCTCACTCTGCGCAAATGCCATAGAACTGACCACCTGAGTATGCCCCTCAAGAGTGGTGGTGTTTCCAGTCACAACGTCCCACAGCAGGATTGTGCCATCTACTGACCCGGAAGATAGTATTGTCCCATCAGGCGAAAATGCCATAGAACTGATCGCAGGTACTTTAAATGAGGCGGTATTTGTGCGCGTTGCTACGTCCCATAGGAGGATCGTGCCATCTATTGATCCGGAAGCGAGTAGCGTTTCACTCTCATCGGGAGAGAAGGCGACAGAACTAATCGCCTGTGTATGTCCCTCAAAAGTGGCGGTATTTTCAGTCACAATATCCCACAGTAGGATGGTGCCATCTATTGATCCAGAAGCTATCAGTCTCCCACCTGGAGAAAATGACACAGAAAAGACATCTGCCGAATGTTCTTCAAGAGAAGTAATCTGCTCTCTTCTCGCTGTATCCCACAGTAGGATGGTGCCGTCCAGAGACCCGGAAGCGAGTAGCGTTTCACCCTCATCGGGAGAGAACGCGACAGAACTGACAGACTGCGTATGGCCTTCAAGGGTGGTCGTAGTGCGCGTGTTTACATCCCACAGCAGGACCGTGCCATCTAAAGATCCGGAAGATAGTAGCAGTCTCTCATCCTCATCCTGAGATAGGGATACAGAATTGACAGGATCTGTGTGTCCCTCAAAGGTGGTGGTATTTGTGCGCGTCTGCACGTTCCATAGTTTGATCGTATTATCATCAGATCCGGAAGCGAGTAGCGTGCCATCCTGAGAAAATGCCACGGAGCGGACATCATCTGTATGCTTTTCAAGGGGGGTGGTGTTTTCTGTCGCTATGTCCCAAAGCAATATCGTGCCATCTCCTAACCCGGAAGCGAGTATTGTTCCATCGGGTGAAAATGCTATGGACAAGACATTGCCTCTGCGTGCTTCAAAGGTGGCGGTCCTTGTGCCTGTCTGCACGTTCCACAGTTTGATCGTTCTATCCAAAGACCCGGAAGCGAGTACTCCCTGGCTGGAAAACGCCACAGAACTGACCCAATCTGTATGCCCTTCAAGTGTGGTGGCGTTTCCAGTCGCTATATCCAGCAGCACGACTGTGCCATCCTTTCGTCCAGAAGCTATCAGCGTTCCATTGGGGGAAAATGCCACCGATTCGACAGATCTGGAAGCTGTTAGTGTCCCCTTTTGTGAAAAGGACACGGGAGAGATCTTGCCCCTGCGCGCCTCAAAGGTGTCGGTATTTTGTCCCGTTGCCGCGTTCCACAGTTTGACAGTGCCATCTACTGATCCTGAAGTTAGTTGCATCCCATCTCTTGAAAACGCGACAGAACTGACGGCACTCGTAGAGGGTAGGAGCATGAGTTCACGGAAGGTCGCCACATCGTAAAGCCATACGCCAATGCCACTTGCTACAGCGAGGCTTTGGCCGTTTGGTGAGAATGCGACCGCTTTGTCCCCTGTACCAATGGGTCCTTTGCCGAGGCGTGCGATTGCACCGTCGGGTACATGCCATGTTGGATAATCACCGTCCAGGTTCGGCACAGTAGGCGTTCCAATGCTTATTGCATTAAACATCTCCGGATCGCGCCCGACGATAGATACCTCAACGGTGTTTGTTCCCGGATTTGGACCGAGGATAAGCGTCCTTTCTGCGCGGCCATTGGCATCAGTTGTTGCGTACTCAATCGTGAATCGTCCGCTGAGCTTTCCCGCGCCGGCGGTAACTCTGAATGTGATCTGTACATCTGGTAAGGGATTATCGTTTTGATCTCGTACTTCAACGATCAGGGGATTCGCCAACATTGCTCTGGTTGTGCCTTGCTGGTTGTCGCCGGAGATTTTTCTCAGTATATCGGGACGAGGCAGCGTCCATTCAGATACGTTCCAAAGCAAGATCCTGCCATTTACTAACCCGGAAGCGAGTAGCGTTCCATCTTGCGAAAACGCTACAGAACTGACGGCATCTCTATGTTCTTCAAGGGTGGTGATCTGTTTTCTTTTTGCCACGTTCCAGAGTATAACCGCGCCATCCACTGATCCGGAGGATAATACCGTCCCGTCTTGCGAAAACGCTACAGAACTGACGGCATCTCTATGTTCTTCAAGGGTGGTGATATTTGTGCCCGCCTGCACATCCCACAGCTTGACCGTGTTATCATCAGACCCGGAAGCGAGTAGCGTGCCATCGCGTGAAAACGTCAAAGATGAGACATCATCCGTATGCTCTTCAAAGGTGGCGATATTTGTGCCCGTCGCCACATTCCACAGCAGGATTGTACCATTCGCTGACCCGGAAGCGAGTAGCGTGCCATCCTGAGAAAATGCCATAGAACTGACCGCATCCCTGTGTCCCTCAAGGGTGGTGGCGGTCTTTGTTGCCACGTCCCACAGAAGGATTGCGCCATTCACAGACCCGGAAGCGAGTAATATCCCATCTGAGGTAAATGTTACAGCACTGACCACATCTGTCTGCTCCTCAAGGACGGCAATATTTGTGCCCGCCTGTACATCCCACAGCTTGACTGTGCCATCCACTGATGATCCGGCAGCGAGTAGTGTCCCATCAGGGGCAAATGCCACGGCACTGACCACATCCGTATGTCCTTCAAAGGTGGCGGTATTTTGTCTGGCCGTCACGTTCCATAGCACAACCCTGCCATCCCTTGACCCAGAAGCGAGTGCCGTGCCATCCTGAGAAAATGCCACGGATTCGACCGCATTCGTATGTCCCTCAAGAGGCGTTTGAGCACGGCTGTCCTGCACGAATAGCAAGAGGGTGAGATTAAAGAAGACGGAATAGAGAATGGATTTTTTCATGGGTTTGGAGATACATTGCGAGAGAATGGCTTGATAGGTTATAGTAAGGATTCAGAAAAAGAAAACTACTGGTCTGAGGGCGTTGATGAGAGCGAAAATCGATGGTCGTTTAATCAACCTCGTGAGCGGTCAGAAATATTGATTTTGCCAGAGATGTGAAGAAATTTTGATATACTATTGGGTCCTTAACAGCCTTTTTTTTGTATTGCACGTTTGCACGTACCAACAATTGGGTTTCGCCCCTTGGTCGAACTGTTACCGTTATTCGATATTGATGTTTGTCGAGTTTTGTGGCACTAATCATTCCAAGCGTTGCATCTGCCTTATCCAGGACGTAGTCGAAATCTTGAAGTGTGGTTATTACAGTTCTAAGCATCTTATTCTTTTCTGTGGTGTCAAATGCGCGGGTTTGTATGCTTCGCAACTGGACCTGGCTTTCATCTATTTTTAGCAAATGATTTTTTGATGTTCCACATCCGGATAGCCCAATTAATATGACAATCGCGGCCGTCACTGTCCTGGAGATTTTCATATTTTTTGCCCTTCCAGAAAGACTGATTTTGAAAGCCGATCAAAAAATTCTTGATATATTTCAGGCTCGTCCAGGGTCTCTTGTTTCGAAATTTTGTCAGCGGTATCCCAAACAATCCGCTGGAATGTCACACTGACATAGTGTGTTTTATCATTATCTTTTGATATTGGCCGTACAACAACAGACGCCCTGAACTTTTGATAGTCATCAGTCTCATCAGTAAGCGTCGAGTACCCGTAAGTAAGCAACGCCTTAGTCCACCACCAAACCTCCTGCCCTATTTCAGTCGCATCTCTGTCCTTTGAGCCAACGATAAGTCCGAGTTTTGTTTCACTCTCATCGATATTGAATCCCAAATCTTGAAGCACACCAGCAGATGCCGATAAAATATCAACTTCTGCAATGCCTTCGTATTTTCTCGTTTTTAATTCCCTCTTTTGCAATAATTCTGGTGTTAGCTTAAAAGCATCTTTGGGGATACTCCCGCAACTTGTCAAAACTATTACCCCTATGGCAAGTAGTGGTAATAGAGGATTCTTTTTATACATCACCTGTGACCTCCCTTGAAGTCGGTTCACAACTTCCACTTCTATAACTGATGTATTTGTCTCAGAATCGCGATGCGTGATACGCGAAGTCTCTCACCTTTTTATCTTCATCAAATTTTATTATGACAGTGAGGGTTCTCTGAGATGTTGAACTGGCTCCGGATGTACCTGACGCTCCGCCACCTCCGCCAAGAAAAACATCGGTTATGCTGTTTATAAGGATGAGAGAAGCAATGCCGCCTTCACTGGTTGAATATGCTGTTTCGGTCGAGATTTTGTCGTATATCCACACTTCACGCCGTTCTTCATCTGTTGAAACGATATTTGGGGATCCGAGAACCTGGGCGACTTCGGCACCGCTCATACCTACTCTTATTTCCTTTTGAACCTTTCCGACGGTCATCCGATCACCCGAATCATCCCGCACAGCCCTTCGATGCTGCGAGGCCATACAGCCTGACAGGAATACCACAGCCATTGCTGCTACCAGTAATTTTTTCATGTTACGCCTCCTTGAGTTTAATACCTGTTCGTGTGGAATTTACACGCGAAAAACAATATGAAATGCTTCAGGTACCTCATAATATACGATGGAACCCAAACGTTTACTATGAATTTGTCCTGCTGTTCAAAATTTGTTGCAGTTTCCATTTTCTGCGATATGTCGTTGGATTATCCCCATACGTCGCTTTAAAAACCCTGCTAAACGTCGATAAGTACGCAAAGCCACACTGATAGGCAATTTCTGAAATGGAATCGGATGTGTGCTTCAACGCTTCTTCTGCCTTTGTCAGGCGCACCTTTCGCAGGCACATTCTGAATGATTCGCCCAAATGTTTTTTGAACAATTCATATCCATAGGTCTTAGAAAACTTGAAATAGTGCATGATGTCTTCAAATTTCAGGTCTGGATTGGTGTAATTGTCTTCCAGAAATGATTCCAATCGGTTCTTCCACATATCTTGTGAAAGCATATATCTCTTAACTCTGGCCAAGAATTGGTCTCTCTCTATTGGTTTATCAAACAAAGCCTCATTAACAAATCTCGTTTTTCGCATTATCGCATCATAAAAAATATATTGTTCCAAATTAGAGAGAATCAAGTTGTAAAATTTGTCCTAATGTTCAAAATTTGTTCCAGTGTCCATTTTTTTCTTATGAGATCGGATTATTTCCATTGAAAACCTTGTTAAAAGTCGATAAGGGCGTAAAACCACATAGATAAGTAGTTTCTGAAATGGAATTTCCGATATGTGGTTGGATTTTCCCCATACGTCGCTTTGAAAACCTTACTAAAAGTCGATAAAGACGTAAAACCACACCGATAAGCAATTTCTGAAATGGAATCGGATGTGTGCTTCAATGCTTCTTCAGCCTTTGATAGGCGTACATTCCGCAGGCACATCCTGAATGATTCGCCCAAATATTTTTTGAACAATTCATATCCATAGGTCTTAGAAAACTTGAAATAGTGCATGATGTCTTCAAATTTCAGGTCTGGGTTGCTGTAATTATCTTCCAAAAATGATTCCAATCGGTCTTTCCACATATACTGTGATGGCATATATCTTTTTACTTTGGTCAAAAATCTATCTCTCGCTATGGGTTTATCAAGTACACTCACGGCACCGGCCTTGATCAGTTGTTCGCCCAATTCTGCGGACCCCAAACTCGTCATGATCAGTATAGCTGTCTGAATTTTCTCTGCCTGCACATGCGTCAGCAGTGTTATCCCATCCATATCCTCTACCTGTGCCTCAACCACAGCGAGGTCAATTTTCTCTTTGTGCAAAATTTCAAGGCTTTTGTGCCCATTTTCCGCAGTGAATATTTCATACGATTTGTCGCTCAGGAATCTTTCAAGTGCTGAGATTACGAGTGGCTCATGATCTACAATCAGAATTTTCTGCTTGTCCATATATCCCCCGCATTGTTGAATTTCGCTGTGAAAGAGACCGGGCATTGGGCAATACATCGCCTGCATCAGATCCTTTGCAAACACTCTGAATTACATCATGGCGTATTTCATATAGATTGCCGTCATTCCCTTGCTTAAAGCATGCAAGGTCAGGCTCTGCGGAGTCAGTAGTCCAGGTAGGTTCACCTGTGGATTACTTCGTAATGACGATAGCAAAATCGATATGCGCTTCTTGCCAAGATGCACCGAGTTACATCGGATTCAATACACGCAGAAATACCGCTGATATACCGCATAGACCTGTCCCGTGTAGAGTCATCACGAGACAAGTCCATGTGGTACATGCCTGGAATATCTATGCGGAAAATTTGGAGGAAAACAGCGTGATTGGAAGGTACACCAGGAGAGGATACTGCACGATAGCTTTCAGAACTATCCAGATCCAGAGAAGGGGAAAAGCTGCTGGTCTGGGGGTAAAGCGACCGCGGGTAAAACGAGGATATCCGGCTCAGCAGACTGGTGAAGCCGAGCGCGAAGGGAAAGAATTTGAGAGAAAGTGCCATGACCAACCGTGTGAATAGTTTTGCAAATTGGATTTGTAAGGATTTGTCTGGACAACTTACAGACTTCGAATTCCAATTTGCATAAATATTTGTTTGTCAACAGCTTAAAGAAAACCGTTCACACTATTGATCGTGGCAATTCCCTCCCGAAAGGATACAAAAACAACGTCAATGCTGCTAATATGGTAGGAGAGGCGAGATAGGGCTTGTCAGTCAACTTTGCCATTTGCCTCTGTTCCGTTTCTCACGCTTTGTCCCGTATAAAGTTTCAAAAAAAGTGACAATTCTATAAATCGTATCGAGTGCCTGAAAAAAAATAAGACCTGTGCAAATTGGTAAAAAGAGTCAGGATTGAATGTTCCAAAACGAACCTTTCTCATCTCAACAAGGCACAGGTCTATGTCTTCTTTCATTCACTATTTCCCGATAGGAAAATCGATTCCGGCTCGAAGGGTCAGGGTCCGAGTCTTAACGTCATCAACTTTGTCAACTGACAGGAGCCCCAGGGTGTACAGCAGATCTATCGAGAACGTCATCTGTTCGGAGATCGCCATCCCTGCACCAATCCCTCCAGTAATACCGAAGTCAAAGCTGTTGGTGTCCTCGCCGCAGTCCGATGCTATGTTGATGCTCTCTGAGAGAATGGTGCCTGAGACAGAGCCTTCACACTTGGTATTGAATGCCACCGATGGTCCAACGAGCATATATACTGAAGCCTGACTTTCAGACGGCGCGAGCTTGAAGACGCCCAGGCCTGAAAGCTCGATGTAATCTGCGTTAATCTTACCCTCAAGCCCCTCGTCCTCGGTCTTGGCCCCCTTCTGCACATAGTTGCCACCGAGTCGAAGGCTGAATTTGTCCTGTATTGGGATAGTAGCAGAAGCACCGAGCGTGATGCCGATGAGCGCATCCGCATTTTCTGCATCAATTCCGCCCACTGTCGCCCGGCTCATGCCACCCCGAATGCCGATTGTGGTCTGACCGAAAATGGAGGTGGGGAAGTTCATAGCTACCAGAGCTATGATGCCTATAACGATAGATTTACGCAGGTGTTTCATAGCTGCTACTCCTTTGAAAAATGGTTGTGTTGAGAGCAATCTCAACGGATGTGTGTCCTGCACACGGTTTGAACTACCGCGTCCTTATAGACGATATATCGCTCTAAAAAATAGGCCCTATTTGCTCTTAGATGTCAACCTCGTAAGTTTGTCCTGAAGTTCAAAATTTGTCCCAGTTTCCATTTTTTTGCGATATTGGGATAGAATTGCAAAAATAAAAGCCCTGCTTGCTTGAGCAGGGCTTGAAAGAATATAAATAGAATCCAACGCTTTTCAGGTTTAGATCAATCCCCTCTGCATCGCAATTGCGGCGGCTTCTGTGCGGTTGCCCGCGCCGAGTTTGCCCAGGATTTCGCTGACGTGAAATTTTACTGTGCGTTCGGAAATGTTGAGTTGATCGGCGATTTCCTTGTTCAATAGTCCCGTTGCCAACAGGTGTAGCACTTCTTTTTGTCGTGCGGTCAATGCATCGGGATTGTTCACGCTGTCCAATAGCTTGGAAGCGACGAGGGGTTCGAGCAGGGATCCGCCTTCGTTTACCACGCGCACGGCGCGAAACACATCGTTTCGGGGGGCGCCTTTGAGCAAATAGCCTTTTGCGCCAGCCCGCATTGCCGATACGATGCGCTCGTCCGTATCAAAGACTGTAAACACGATTACCCGTACGTTACTTCCCCGTTCTCCCAGTCGCTGGAGCGTCTCAATACCATCCAATCGCGGCATCTCCAGGTCGAGCAATAGCACGTCGGGCGCGCGTTCGGCGACTATGTGCAATGCTTCTGCGCCATCGCCAGCTTCTCCTATGACCTCAAAGTCGGATTGGGTCTGTAGCATGGCAATCAGGCCATCGCGCACAACGGGATGATCGTCTGCAACGACAATGCGAATGGGTTTGCTCATATCTCGCGCTCCAGGGGGATGTGGATTTCCAAGCGCGTGCCGCGGTCAGGCGCGCTTTCAATTGCAAATGAACCGCCCAGCAAATGCGCCCGCTCATTCAGGCCAACGAGGCCGTATCGATCTTTTCGCACGTTTTCCGGATCAAATCCGCGACCATCGTTTTCCACTACGAGTTGGACGTATTGAGGTGTTGATGTCAGTTCGATGAGGACTTTTTGGGCATCTGCATGCTGCGCGATGTTGTTCAGTGCCTCTTGTGCCATGCGATATAAGCTCGCTTCTATCCTGACGGATAGGGGATGTTCGCCAATACTTTTTACGCGTACACGCGCTGCGCCGCCGATATTTTGTCCCAGAGTTTCCAATGCTTCAATCAACGTGCAATTTTCAAGTGGTGCAGCGCGCAAATCCAGCACTGCCCGCCGCGCATCTTCCAGGTTATCGCGCGCCAGAGCTATGGCATCGCGCACGGTTTCGGACAGGATTTTGCGGTCTGTATTGCTGTCGAGCAAGGCATCCAGAGTTTCCAGGCGCATTAAGATCGCCACCAGATTCTGACCCAGGGTATCGTGTAATTCCCGCGCGAGTCTGAAACGCTCATCCACCGCGCCAATTTCAACACTTTTTTCGTATAGACGCGCGCGTTCAATCGCAATGCTCATCAAGTCGCCCACTGTATTGAGCAAGCGCAGGTCTTCATCTGAGAGTTCGCGCCATTCAACACTGCCTACATTTAATACACCCACCTTTTTTTCCTGCGCGTACAGCGGGATACTCGCGTGATACTGCAATCCATCTGTGCCTTCTACAAGTCCTTTCAGGCGGCTACAGGCCACGACATTTACATTTGCTGCCCCCTTCAAGTCGCCTTTCTCGTAGGTGTCCAGACAATAGCACCAGCCGCCCATTTTGTCCGGGTTGTCGCGCAGTACAGGGGGCAGGTTTTGCGCGGCAGCCAGATAGGGTTGGTGTGTGTCTTCGTGCATGAGCCAGATCCAACTCGTGCTCAAGCCGAGCAATGCAGCTACTTTTTCAAGTGCCGTTTCGAGGGCTTGATCGAGGTTGACGGATTGGTTGAGCGCATGGGCAATCGCGTTGAGGATTGAGAGTTCGCGATTGCGTTGTTTGAGTTGGTCTGACATAAAAGTATCCGCAGGCATGTCCCTGCGGATGTAAGCAGGGATGAACGCAGATAAAACAATTTAATATTCCGGTGTCAGTTTTTAGTTTTTTGTAGCGAGATGCTTAAAATCATGCCCTGTTGGTGTCTGAAATACGCTGAGATCAAACTCGGGCACTACGGATAGGATGTGGTCGAAAATATCTGCCTGAATCGCCTCGTAATTCGCCCATACCGTATCGCTGCAGAAAACGTATATTTCTATTGGTAAGCCGTGTTCTTGTGGCGGTAGTTGGCGCACCAAAAATGTCATTTCCAGGTTGACTTTTGGATGGTTTTTCAAATACGCGACGATGTATGCCCGAAACGTGCCCACATTGGTCATGCGCCGCCCGTTTACCAGGCTCGACTCATCTACCTTTTGATCCTGATTGAATTTTGCGAGTTCGTCTTTCTTGTGTTCGATATAGGCAGCGATGTATTTGATTTTTGAGAATCGCGCCAACATCTCTTCGTCGCAAAATTTGATTGTTTGAATATCGATTAAAAGTGATCGCTTGATCCGACGGCCACCCGATTCCTGCATGCCGCGCCAGTTTTTAAACGATTCGCTGATCAATGAATACGCTGGGATAGAGGTAATCGTTTTGTCCCAATTTTGCACCTTTACGGTGGTCAATGCCACTTCAATGACATCTCCATCAGCACCGTATTTCGGCATCTCTATCCAATCGCCCACGGCGACCATTTTATTAGCACTCAGTTGTATGCCCGCGACCAGTCCCAGGATGGCATCTTTGAATACCAGCAAGAGTATGGCCATCAATGCGCCCAATCCGCTCAGGAAATATACGGGATTGCGGTCTAACAAAATTGACAAAATCAAAATGCCGCCTACAAAATACGTCAGTATTTTCAAGACCTGCACAAAACCCCTGCCGGGGACTTCTCGGGAGATCTCAAATGTCTGATAAACAGATAGCGCGGCATTGAGAAATGCCCCAATGCTCCAGATGCTAATGACCACGACAAAAATCTGTACAGCATCCCGAACAATCGCTACGCAATAATCCCGGTCTGTTTCTGTCATTCCCGCAAATGGCAAGTCGGCCAAAAGGTAGATGACTACTGCGGGAGCCATATGTGCCAACCGGTCCAGAACCCGATGCTCCACAAACGCATCGTCCCAGGGTGTTGTCGTTTTTTCTATCACGTACTTTAGCGTTCGCAGGGCTATGCGCTTTACGATAAAATCGGCAATCACACTGAGCACCAGAATGCACAGCCCCACCAATAGTGGTGCGGTCCAATTTTTAGCCATCTCCGGTTCGGCACCCAGACTGAGTAACCAGTCGTAAATGAATTCTAACATTATGATTTCCCTCTTTCCCTGAGCTTACAACAACCCATTGTGCCGCAGCAACGCCTCTGTGCTCGGTTCGCGTCCGCGAAATTCTCGATACACATCCATAGGGTGTTTGCTGCCGCCCAGTGCGAGAATTGTATCGCGGAATTTGCGTCCGGTTGTTTTTACGGCTTCTTCGTCATCCAGTCCGGCCTCTTCAAATGCGCCAAAAGCATCTGCGCTCAACACCTCTGACCATTTGTAGCTGTAATACCCGGCGGCATAGCCTCCGGCAAAAATATGGGAGAATGAGCACAAGAAGCGACTTTCTGGCAGCGGGGGCAATACGGACATTTCTTCGGTTACCCTGCGCTCTACATCAAAAGCCGTTTCTTCGCCATCTGGGTCGTAGGCAGAATGTAGCAGTATGTCTGTTTTTCCAAAGGATAGCTGGCGCATCATCAAGGACCCCGCCTGAAATGTGCGTGCGGCGACGATTTTCTCAAACAGGTCATCTGGCAGAGGTTCGCCCGTTTCCACGTGTGCGGTCATTCCAATCAGCGTGGGTTTTTGATAACACCAGTTTTCCATGAACTGGCTGGCTATTTCCACGGCATCCCATTCCACGCCGTGCAATCCCGCTACATCGGCATAGTCAACGGTCGTCAACATGCCCTGCAACCCGTGTCCAAACTCGTGGAACAGGGTTTCTACTTCTGAAAAACTCATGAGCGATGGCGTGTCTCCTACAGGAGGCGTGCCGTTGCATACGAGGTGTACTACGGGCAAGCGAAGTTCGCTGTTGAGCCATCGCCGTCCCAGACAGTCGTTCATCCACGCGCCACCGCGCTTTTCTGCTGGACGGGAATAGGGGTCCAGATAAAACGACGCGATGCGCTCGCCATTGCGGAGCACTTTGAAGAATTGCACATCTTCATGCCATTTGTGCGCGTCTTCATCGTCTGCCCGCGCGATCTCAATATCAAAAAGGCGTTCTGACAGTGCAAACATGCCATCGAGTACTTTGGGAAGTGGAAAATAAGGGCGTAACTGGTCGTCGGTATAATCGAATTTTTGCTCGCGCAACCGCTCTGACCAGAAGGATGTGTCCCAGTGCATGACGGGCTCTTCCTGACCACTTTCCTTTGCCAATTCTTGTAGTGCGCCAAAATCATTTTCGCTATGGGGCTGCGAAGCCGCCTGCAATTCGCCGATCATGCGCTCGACAGATGCCACATCGGGGGCCATTTTGACATTCAGACTCCTGTCTGCATAGGTCTCAAACCCCAGAATTGCAGATTGCTCTTTGCGCAATTTTAAGGTGCGCGCTATCAATTCGCTGTTGTCCCATTCGCCAGAGGATGCGCGCTGGACATAGGCTTTGTACACTTGCTCGCGGTGGTCGCGTACGCGATGGTGTTGCATAAAGGGATAAAAGCTGGGGAAATCCAGTGTGATGCGCCAGGGACCATTTTCCGGCGTGGCTCCGCTACCCTCGTTGGCTTGCGCATAAGATTGCGCGGCTACTTGTCGCAAACTGTTCGGCCAGTCCTCTGTATCTTTTTTGTTTTCAATAATTAGTTCATAATCTTTTGTCGCGTCCAGCACATGGTTGGAAAAATCTGTGCTGATTTGCGACAATTCTTTGGCGATTTCGTTAAAGCGTTCCCTCGCCGCGCCTTCTAATCCCACTCCGGCATGTTCGGCTGCGCGAATTTTCAGTTCGATACATCGCTTTTGAGCCTCATTCAGCTTTGCCCATTCCTCTCCATCTCGAATTGCCACCAGGCCTTCGAAAATGGGACGGCTCTGCTGCACGCGCAGACCATAAGCCACGACATCTTGCAAGACGGCTTCGTGTGCTTCGCGCAAGGCATCCGAATTTTTTACGCTGAGCAAATGGCCCACTGGTCCCCAGGCATAAGAAAAGGGTACGTCGAGTTCTTCGAGTGGGACGAGCAACCCATCCCACGATGGGGTTAAGTTTTGCTCCAATGCCGCAATCTGTTTTTCTGCTTCTGATAGCATATGTTTTACGCCCGGTACAACGTGTTCTGGTTCAATTTCGTCGTACCGTGGCAATCCTTCTTTGACAAGTAAAGGATTGTTTTTTAATTCACTCATTACACATACCTCATTTTGTTAAGAGCCTAAAAATAGATTTAATCCAATTTCTCTATCTCATCTACGACATCTCGCACCGAGTTCAGTATTTTGTACGCAGATGAAAAGTCTCCGTATTCCGACAGTGCATTTGGCACAGCGAGCACGCGCAAGCCTGCCGCTGCTGCTGCGACACATCCGCGCTCAGAATCTTCCACAACAACGCAGTCATCGGGTTGTAGCCCGTGCAATCGCATGGCCGTCAAATAAGCATCTGGATGTGGTTTTGCTTCTTCGTAGTCTTCTCTTGCGAGCACAAAATCGAAGAATGGGAGCAAATCCGTCTTTGCATGAACAATATCGAAGTGATCTCTGCGAGAACCCGTCACAATGCCCATTTGTACGCGGCCATGGAATGTTTCGAGTGTTTCTACCACGCCATCCACGATCTGTACGCCTTCGGCTAATAACGCGCTGTACCGCGCGTTGCGTTTCAAGCGCAACTGCTCAATCAATTCGGCATTTTGATCGGGCAGAAAATCGAATACGCTCAGTCCTTTTTTTAACGATTGTTCGGCAAAATCCTCAGGCGTCAATTCAACGCCCTGTGTCGCCAATACCTCATGTCCCGCCTGAAAGTACAGACCTTCGGTATCTACCAACACCCCATCGTTATCCCACAAAATTGCACGAATCACAACTCCTCCTTATATTCATTATTGCAGGCGACCTCCGTAAAATGGTTAAAAACAAACACCTTTGAAATCTACGGGAACAATGGACTCAGGTCAACACATCCGCGCTTCCTTTGTGCAAACATCCGATGGTCTTGTCGCTGAAAATGATTATGCCCGCATTTTGCTCTCCCCGGTGCAGGGTCAGGTGTTTTCTGATCATCTGGTAGAAGCCACTGAGTGCAACTGCCTCATCCGTCCGCTTAATGGGGAAGATATTTCGGTCTATATCGACGACCAACCTGCCGAAAGCCTCGGTTTTCTCCGCGACGGGTACGCGCTGTGGGGGCGGCTCGCAACGGGCGATCATCCGGGGCATATCCGTTTTTGCATTCGCTCAGAAAATGTCGATCTGCTCTATGCCGAGCTCGATGTGCGTCCCTCGCATCTCGACTACGAAACCGATTATCAATTCATGCGCGCCGATCTCGAGCACATCAGCCGGGAACTCGTTTACCTTTTGCCCGATCAAACCCGTATCTCAACGCGTCTGATAGATGACAGAGGCAGCAATTTAGACTTTCATCAAGTGCTGGATCGTCTTTTCAATCAACTCGTCCGCACTTTGTATGCGATTCTCAAACGTCCGCACCGCCGTCTCAAAACCGTTCAACACACCCGTGCGGTTGATCGCGCACAGGGCCGCGATCCCGATGCTATTGTCGATATGATTCGCTCGCCACAATTCTGGACGCATAGCGGGACCGATCTCCCACACTTGCCGTTGGCGGATGGTATCGTCTGTACGCATTTGCGCGAGACCCATCGCCATTCCGATATTGATACGCCACTCAATCGCCATCTCGTTGCCTACTTAAAACGTCTGTCACTGCGCGCGAGACCTATTGTGCATACCGATCTGGGACATCGTTTGAAAATATACGTGGATCGCTGCTTGCGGTTGCTCCCTCTGCCACCTGCGCGACGCGGTGACGCTTTGCCCGTTCATCTCGATGTGCGTTACCAGACGGCTTTTGCGCTCATCCGCGATCTCAATCGCGCGCTCGCGCCCTGTAAGGGGGGTCCATTTGATCTGTCCTTTCGCGATACACACGCACTTTACGAATACTGGGTCTATTTTACGCTCGTTCACTCTCTGTGCGATATGGGCTTTGTTCCGATCCGCGATGATAACCTTTTTCACCTGACCAATCGCGGTCTGAGCGTTTCTCCCGCGCAGGGCGAATCCTCTGCGATACATCTTCGGCGCGGTGAGCACAGCATCCGTTGTCTCTACAATATGACCTATACCACCTCGGCGGGACGCGCGCTTACACATGATCTGAGACCCGATGTCATTATTGAAGTCTATAACTCGAATGCATGTGCTGGAATGCCTAAATCCAGTAGAGAACGCGCTATTTATGCATTTGACGCCAAATATCGCCGCGAAGATTACAATGGGACGTGGATTCCCAGGCGCGAAGATATTGATAAGATGCACGCTTATAGAGACGCTATTGGCCAGGTGATAGACACAGATTTTCAGCGCATTCTCAAAAGTGCTGTTGTTCTGTTTCCCGCTCAGGTGGATCCAGCGTATCAGATCCACGCTTTTTATACCAGCCTTTCCCATGGCATTGGCGGCCTTCCGCTCTTGCCGGGCGATGCGAATACGTTATCCGATCTGAAAGCATATATTAAAGGACATGTTCTTTGATAAAAAACTGGACCGACCTTCGCCGATCCAGTTGTGCATTTTTTTAATTTCGCTATATTTGCAAATGTCAGATGCGACTTTCCTCAAGTTTCAGTCCTTGATTTTTACATGATGACCGATTCCCAACTTCTGCAAGAATTTGAAGCCCTTGCCCATCGTCTGAATATTCCCCTCTTCCGCGAAGACCTCATGGGTGGTACAGGTGGTCTGTGTGTCGTGCGCGGCGAACAGCGCCTGATTCTCGATTACCGCCTCGATGTGCCCACGCAGGTCGATATTCTCGCACACGCTTTTTCCCAATTGCCCCTCGATGATGTTTTCATCAAGCCCTCCCTCCGCGCTCGTATTGACCTCTACGGCGAAGCTCAGGTTTAGCGATTTACCCACATGATGAGATCAAATATTCCACCTGCTCTTCAGGCGAGACGGTGACAGTTCGCTTGGCCGGGATGAAGAAGGTGTCGCCTGTTTGTGCGGTGTGGGTTTTGTTTAATTGGGCCTGGCCAGTGAGGATTGTGAGTGCGGCGAATGTGGGATAGGTGTGTTGGACGGTGCCTGCGGGGGCAAAGCGTTCGAGGCGGAAGTATTCGGTGTCTTCCGATCCGATGAGTGTGGCGTTTGCATCGTGGCGCGAGTGCCGCGGTTTTGGCGCGGGTGCATCAAAGGCGATGACGTCGAGGGCGCGGTCAATGTGCAGTTCGCGCGGCTTGCCGTCGGTGCCGGGGCGGTTGTAGTCGTAGATGCGAAAGGTGAGGTCGCTGGATTGTTGTACTTCGTAGATCATGACGTTCTGGCATAGGGCGTGTACTGTGCCGGGGGGGACGAAGATTACGTCCCCTTCCTGTACATCGAAGAATTGCACGGTGTCCTGCACGCGGTTTTCCCGGATGGATAATTTCAAGCTGTGTTTATCGACGCCGTCTTTCAGGCCACACGCTACGCGCCCGTGGTCTGATTTGAGTACGTACCACGCTTCTGTTTTGCCATACGTGCCCAGGTTTTCTGCACGGGCATAGGTGTCGTCGGGGTGTACCTGGATGGAGAGGTCGTCGCGTGCATCGAGGAGTTTGATGAGCAATGGAAATTCGGTGCCATAACGCTGGATAACGCGCTGTCCGAGGAGGTCTGCGCCATAAGTTGCGACGAGGTCGGCGAGGTTTTGTCCGGCGAGTGGGCCATCTGCGACAATGCTTTCCATCCCTTTATATGCTGAGACTTCCCACGATTCGCCGATGGGTACATCTGGAGGTAGTGCTTTGTTGTAGTGTGTCCCCAGGCTGCGCCCACCCCAGACGGTTTCGCGGAGGTAGGGTTTTAAGGGTAAGAGGTCGGGTATCATTGAGATGAGGCGGGAAATTAGGAAGATGCGACAAAGGATTTAAGAGTTCGAGAAATTACATTTTTAGTTATAAAAAAGCGGCTATTTTGCAGTGCGATTGCAAAGTAGCCGAATTTTTTGATGTTGTCAAGGCTGCGAGCACTTAAAATATGTCGTAGAGTTTCAAAGTGAATCCTTGCAATGTGGGCGAAGTCAATGTTTCCCCTTCGCCGTAGGTATTGACTACCTCGAATCCGCGCTCGCCGAGACGCAGAACTGTTATGGTTTTTTCGGTGAGATCTGCCATCCAGTACTCGGTTATGCCGTGCCTGGCATACAGGCTGCGCTTGAAGGTCTTATCGCGTGCTGCTGTGGAAGGAGACAGAATTTCGACGACGAGGTCCGGCGCGCCCTGAATATTTGCGGGAGTGATGATATCGGCGCGTTCATTGGAGACGAAGATCAGGTCGGGTTGCACCACATCCATATCCGATAGCACCACGTCGAAGGGCGCGTGATAGACCCTCCCCAGGCGATTCTCAACCGCGAACTGAACCAATTTCGTCCCCATAAGGATGGAAACACGTTGATGAAATTCTTCCGGTGAAGAGAGCGCAACTAAATCCCCGTCTAAAAGTTCATAACGCTTGTCTTCGGGCGTATTCAGGTAGTCATCGTAAGTAAATTTAATGAGAGGATTTGGGATAGCCATGGTTGTTGTCCTCTCTGATGACGCTGCGTTGAACGCAGGATGCGAATGAGTATGATGTCGGGCATTTATGATATATTGTTAGGAATCTATTCCCAGTTGTTTTTTGATCAATTTACATAAACTTTCTCTAATTTCTCGATGCCTTGGTATTGGTGCTTGCATATTGTTCTGGGGATTAGCATAAATGTCATGCCTTCCACCATGCCTTTTCAAGTAACATCCTTCATCAGTCAATTCTTTTATAAGGTCTCTTCGCTTCAAGGTATTTCCATCTTCAGTTCTACTGAGTCGGATTTTTCTACAGGAGTCTGCATTGTTTCTTCCATCATCAGACCATAAGCGTCTTTGATGTTTATTTTTAATTCTTCTAAGTTTGCACCCTGGCTGAATACACCAGGGACCTCACGTAGTTTCCCCACATACCAACCATCGTCTATCCAAAAATCCAATGTGAAGCTTCTAATCATAATCGCCTCTGTTTGTCGGGGTTATCAATACAATCCTGGAGTGCCTTGTTTTGCTGGATTGCCTTCACGTCAGGGGTGCGTGGGAGATGCACAACCGCCTCACTTTCCTGGCCCGCCGCGTGCTCAATCGCTTCTATTAATCCTTGTTTGATGCTCTCGAACTGACTCATATTTTTTCCTTGAGCGATTGATTACATCCAATGCATGGGCTATAAAAGCGGGATCATCTCCTGCTTCTTCAAAGCACGCTTCCAGATATAACTGCACATCTTCTTCCGTTTTGAGGTACTCTGCTGAATCCCATTGGGTGGTATTGATAGGCATAATTCGATGGCTATGGGGCTATAAAACAATAATTCTATTGGATCGTCTCGGAGTCGAACGATATTAGAAAGCTTACTATGAAATAGCTGAATTTTAACTTTTGTCAAGGTACAAATAGTCAAAAAACGTAGTGCATAAACGCCATGTCATTGTTATGTGTTTTTCCATCCATCATTGTGCGCTTTTAGAACAGCGTTGCGAATTTGGTCATAATCCAGTGGTTCAGCTCCCAGTTTTTTTAGACGCGAGAGCGAGACGGTCTTCTGATCTCCAAGAGAGGAATCAAGCTTGCTCGTTGGTAGAACATAAAACGCCCACTGCGTCAGGTCAAGAGGCTTGACGTCCCGGCCGTCCTTAGGAGTGAGAAGGCAAAAGACATACACATGGGCGCTACGAACCCGCGTTTCTCCGTACTGGTTTGTTTCTGGATCCCAGGGACGTTTCTTTGCAATACCGAATGAAATTGCAGATGGTCGTTTCTGAGGCCAGGACTGAAGGTAAGCGGCTGACTTGACTTCGATTTTAATCTCCTCGGGATCGGGCGTCGTTATATCGACGGGATCCCACTCGACCCGGACCGACGCACAGGCCTCGGTGGCTTGACTTACGATGTACTCCGCGACCGTGCCACGCAGGGTGTTGTTCAAGACATCGGAAGCCGCCCAGATCCAGAAATCCTGTATCGAAAAGGAAGTCGGTTTGTCCTTGTAAGTAAAGGAGGTTTCGGGCGGAAGTGGCTCAGGGGCGCGTTGAACTGGATGAAATTCACTCATTTTTCATCTCTCTCCGCAATCAAAAAACGTAGCGCATGCCGATTTGCACTTCGCGTGGGTCGCCGAGGCCAGATTGTACGGTGCCGTCAAAGTTGAAGAGCAAGCCCGCGCTGGAAGGATCGCGGAAGTTGTCTGTGTTGAGCAGGTTGAAGACTTCGACGATGGCTTCCAAATGGCCGTTGCCGAGCGGGATGGGGCGGGACAGGCGCGCGTCCCATGAGAAAAACGCATTGTCTTTGCGGAGGGTGTTGCGTGGGATAATGCTGCTGTCGGCGCATATACGGTCAGAGGTTGCGCCCCAGGGATTGGTCGTGGGTTGGCCCGTGCAGGATGCGGAGGTGGGTTGTGCCGAATAGTAGCTTATGCGATTGTTGAGGAATATATCGCCGGGCAATCTGGTCAGGGTCCACAGATTGAAGCGGTGGCGCTGGTCGCGGTCTGAGTAGCCCCATTCGCGGTCCAGTTGTGTGGGATTGACGTAGCGAAAGGTAAAGGGATCGCGCTCGTTGTCGTCGTCGGATTTGTCCCAGGACAGGGTATAGTTCATCTGGAATTGGAAATCGTCTTGCACCATCTGGCGCAGCCCAAAGCTGAGGCCGTGGTAGCGCGATTTGGCGGTGCTCTCGACCACGGTCAAGTCACCGATGCCGTTGCTGCCATTGGGACCCAAACCCGTTGACCAGGGAGACCCGAAGACCGCGTCGTTGTGGTTGATAAAGCGCGTGAGATTATCGGTGCGGGAGTATGTATAGCCGAAGGTACCGACGACCCCCTTTGCATGCAATTCGCGTTCGAGGCCGAGATGTGTGCTGATGGTGCGGGGGTTTTTAAAATTTTTGTCGAAGACAAAGATATTGGGGCGAAAGGGATCGCCTGTGGGGGAGGGCAATAACTCGCCGTAGATCGGGGGCGGACCCAATATGGGCGTCAGTGCGCTGGAGCGGAAGATGGATTGTCCGCGCGAGCCATTGGTCGAGCGGGTGCTGGCCAGGTTCAAGCCCGGGATGCGGGCGTAGTAGATCCCCGCGCTGCCTCGCAACAGGGTTTTATTGTCGCCGTGTACATCGTAAGCTATGCCCAATCGCGGCTGGAACATATCCCAGGCGGAGGGGATTTTGCCATTGGAGGGGAATGTGTATGTTCCCGTTTGATTGGTGACCGTTTTGCCAATGAAATCGGCGAAGAAGACTTCGTCCGGATCGGTGACCACATCGGGCTGGATTTGCGCCTCCCAACGCAGGCCGTAATTGAGTGTGAGTTTGTTCGAGGGTTGCCAACTGTCCTGTACAAATAGGGCCAGCTCGTGCTGGGGGATATCCTGAGTTCCCGCGTCTTCCACGCTCAGGCCGCCAACGCCGGACTGCTGTAAGTAGATGAGGACAGGTCCGGTGATTTCCGTTCCTTCGGGACAGATCCCGGTGGTGCTGGTGCTGCCGTCGGAGCATTCGACATAGTTGTTGCCCTGTTCGACGAAATTGAGAAAGCCATCCACGGAACTGAAGATGTAACGCCCATTGGCAAAACCGATAAATGTTTGTGTGGATTCGACGCGGTTCCATTCGATCCCGGCTTTGATCAGGTGATCGCCCTTGCTTATGGAGATATTGTTGAGGAACTGGATGCGTGTGTCGTAGTATTCGACGGGGATGAAGAAGGGCATGCCAAAGCGATAGCCGTGTTCAAAATCCATGCCCGTATCGGGAAAGGGACGCCCGGTGGTGGGGTTGTGCGGTCCGCCGTAGGGGCGGGGACGATCTTCGCGGGCGATTTGGAAGCGAAATTCGTTAACCGTGCTGGTAGATAGAAGTGAGATCAAACTGCCGTTGAAGGCGTGTGACCAGTCCCTTTCAATCGCATTGGCACTGCGCGCCCAGGAGTCAACATCAAAGGTGCCGTTTTCCTGTTCGGACCAGGTGTAATTGTATTTGAAGGTGGCGGAGTGTTCTTCCGACAGGTGATAATCGATTTTGAGCAGAAAAGCGCGGGCATCGTTGGTGCGGTCTATGGCACCGTAGTCGTCGGATAGGTTGAACGCGGAGGCCATGAAGCGGCGCAGGCGGGCATCCCCGCGCTCGATATTGTTCTGTTTCGTATCTCTAAAAATCTGTTGGTCGTACGCGGCAAAGAAAAATGCCCTGTCCTTTTTTAGCGGACCCCCCAGGGTGAAGCCGAATTGCCCCTGTTTGAAATTGGGCGTGCGTTCTATCCCGTTGTGCCTGGCCGTGCTGGACAGGGCGTCGTGTTTGCCAAAAAAATGCACGGAGCCGTGGAATTGGTTGGTACCCGATTTGGTGATGACATTGACAAAGCCGCCGCTGGAGCGTCCAAATTCGGCATTGGCTCCTTGGGGTACGACCACCATTTCCGCTACTGCGTTTAAATTAAAGGTGAAGGCGGGGCGCTGTCCGCCGCGCTGTTCGCCGAAGAAGGGGTTGTTGAAATCCGCACCATCTACCGAGATGTTGTTGTGTATGCCGCGCTGACCGGCAATGGTCAATTCGTCGCCGTCAGGTCCTTGCACGATGCTCACGCCCGGAGTCAACAATGTGAGATTGAGGAAGTTGCGCCCGTTGTTGGGCAGGTCCTGCACGGCTGCTTCGGGCAGGCGCGTGGCTGTTTCGCTCTGGGTGATGTCAACGGTGGGTCTCGTCGCTTCGATGAGGACCTCGTCCATTTGCAATGCCATTTTAATGACCAGTTCCACTGTCTCGCCAACCCGCACCTGCACCCCTGTTTGGCGCACTTCTGCCTGTCCCTCAGCCTGTACTGTGATGTCGTAAAAACCCAGGGGCAACAGGGTCGCGGTGAACTGCCCGAGATCGGATGATGTGAGGGTTCGCTGGTAATTGGTGCTGGTTTCTTTGAGGGCGATGGTGGCGTTGCCTATGGGGTTGCCGAACTGGTCCCATACAAAGCCGCGGATAACGCCGGTGGTCGCCTGAGATTGCGCCCAGGTGTGTGTGTGCAATAGGGTAGCGCACAAGAAAAGGAAGGATAAGACGCGGATGGAGGGAAGAAGCGAGAAAATCTTTAGTTTTGGGATTTTATATTTCATACAAGGTGAAAGTCGAGCGGGAACAACAGATCCCAAACTCCTGTTCTACCATCTCCTTATGCGGACCTCAGAATTTTATACTGGTCGCCATTGCCACGCGGTACGGTGGCCTCTTGATACGAGACAATAAATGCCCGCCGCACGTGGTCTGTCTGGTTGCCTTTGGAATGATGCCACAAACAGGCGTGAAATAAAAGGATATCCCCGGCTTTTACAGGACAGGGGATCGCATCGTCGAACATGAGATCGGCGGGTCCCATACACTTTGGGCATTGGCCGCCAAATGGCCCATGCGTGACTACGCCGCCCTTGTGGCTTTGTGGCACGACCCACAAACACCCATTTGTCTCATCCGCATCCTGTAGCGGTATCCAGGTGGACATGCGCGTTTCGCTCAGGACGCGGGTGTTGTAATACGCATTGTCCTGGTGCCAGTGGCAGATGTCATTGGAGTGCGGCACTTTTGCCGTCAACTTGGCCGAATAAATTGAGATGCCGGGATTGACGATATCTTCAATCAGTGACAATACCCGCTCATCCTGTACAAATTGACGGGTTATTTCTGATCGCAATCCCAACTGCATGATCCATCCCTTGTTGCGTCCCGTATTTCTTTGTGCGTCTTGAAGTCGGTCGATCTCGCGGTCGATTTCCGCGAGTTCCTCCAGCGGAAAGATATCTGGCACAATCACATAGCCCTGTTCGCGATAGATCGCCAATTCGTCGGCACTGAGTTTTCGCAAGTCCGTTTCTGTCATTGTCATTTTTTGTTTACTCCTTTAAAAATAACTCGACCACGGGCACTGTCACATTGGGTTTTTGCACGGGCAATTCCAGTGTTAGCGTTTCTCTTTCGAGACTGCTGTCTCCCGTGTGCCCAGCGCGGGGTTGGTGGAATTGTACTTCTGACGCATCGTTTAATAACTGGGCGTATTCTACCTTGCCGGCAAATCCGTCGAGATGCAGATGGCGGAACGGATAGGTGAACAGGTGTACGTACATTCGATTGGTCTCGGGATTATAGGTCAAGCGGCAATCCTCCGGCGTCTGAAATTCCTCTGGCGCGGCAGTACATCCGTAAATGGATCGGCTGTGCCATTTCATCCACTCGCCCATTTCGCTCAGGCAATTCAATGCGCGATCGTCAAATACTCCGCGCCCGGTCGGCCCGACATTGAGCAATAAATTGCCTCCGCGGCTTACCACGCCGACCAGCATTTGCACCAGTTGCTCGGTGCTTTTCCAACTCGATTCATCGCGGTGATAGCCCCACGATCCCGAAAATGTTTGACATGTCTCCCACAAGACGCGCTCGCCCTGATAGGTGACCCATTCGCGCGGCATAAATTGTTCGGGTGTGCGATAATCCCATCCACCTTCTACGTCGTCCAGATCCAGCCGGTCGTTAATCACAATACCCGGTTGCAACTCGCGCGTCATTTTCATCAGTTGAATGCTGTCCCAATCATCTCGCCCTTTGCCGTCAAAACCCTCGGGCCTGCCCCTTGCGCCAGCCGGATAGCTGAAATCGTAAAAGAGCATATCCACTTTGCCGTATTCGGTGAGCAACTCGCGGACTTGACCGCGCAAATACGCCGCGTATTGAGCCTGATCGCGCGGTTCATTCAGTTTGTCCTTATCGGGATGGTTCCGCATGCTGTGAATGGCGTCAATTCTGAAATGCGGATGGTGCCAGTCGATCAGGGAATGGTAAAAGCCGACCTTCATCCCCCGGGATCGAAACGCTTCTACCATGGGTTTTAACAAATCTCTGCGCGCGGGCGTATTGGTCGCTTTGTATTCCGTGAGTTTGGAGTCCCACAGCGCGAAGCCTTCGTGGTGTTTGGTGGTGACACAAAAATATTTCATGCCCGCGTTGGCTGCCGCATCTGCCCATGCTTCGGGGTCATACAAATCCGGATCAAAGTATTTCAAATATCGATCGTATTGCGCGTCGGGTATTTCTTCTCGCTGCTTTATCCACTCGTGCCGCGCGGGCAATGCGTACAATCCCCAATGGATGAACAATCCAAATCGGTCATGTGTAAACCAGCTCGTGTCACCCCGTAGATCTGCCATGAGGTCTCCTTTTTATAGTTCTGACAGTTGTACTTCTCGTCCTTCCTTTGCACTTGTGACGGCTCCAAAGACCATGGACATAGATTTTAGATTGTCTTCGGCATTGCATTCGGGTTGGCGATCTTCGCGAAGGGCGCGAACAAATTCGTTGAGTACGGGATTGGGTCCGTCGATTTCGTCGAGTTCGATTTGTTCGCGGATTTGTGGATTCTGTTTGTGCTTGAGCGTGTAAAAGAGGTCAAAGCCCTCCCACGTCAGCGTGCCTTTTGGTCCTTCGTAGCGCCATTCGCCGTTGTGTCCCGCAGGTACATGTCCCATTGTGCAGCCAATGCCGCGATGTGTGGCGACAATGCCATTTTCAAATTTGAAGACGATAATCTGACAGGCGTCGCCCTGATGCCAGCCCCAGGGCAAGTTCCAGGTGATGGCGTGTGCGCTGACGGGGTCGGCATTGAGGGTGTAGCGCATCATGTCAAAGTGATGGATGCCCATGTCGGTGAGGAACATATAGGGTTCCGTCACATAGTGACTGCCCGGGTTGTCTGCCCAATCGACATAGAGCGATACGTCGAGTTGCGCCACGTCGCCAATATGTCTGGTTTCGAGCAAGCGCCGCGTGGTGCGGGGCAATTCATTAAAGCGATAATTCTGGGTGATCATGTGTTTGACACCCGCTTTTTTGCCCGCTTCAACGATGCGCTTAGCGGCTTCGAAATTATCGCTCAGGGGTTTTTCGCCCAGTAGATTGAGGCCGGCATCAAAGGCTTTCATCGCGATGGTTTCGTGAACAGCGGGTGGGGTGACATCCACGACAAAGTCGGCTTCTACTGAGGCGGCATCGCTGAGGTCGTCGAAGATGAGATTTTCGGGTACGCCGCGTTCTTCTATCGCACGTTTTTTATTTTCTTCTGAGGGTTCAATGTATGCGACCAATTCGACTTCGGGATGTGCTTCACACGCGGCCTGCCAGTGACGCGCACGACCACCGAGGCCGACGAGAATTGCTTTCATGAGATGGACTCCTTACCTAAAAATCATCCGACTCTACATAAGCCTGGATCAGGCGGTCTTCGCCTTCTTTGCCGGGCAGGCTGATGCCGTGTTCCATGCCGACGATGCTCGTGCAGCCTTTTTCATGTAGATGCTTGAAGATACTTTTGTAGTTGATCTCACCAGTGGTGGGTTCTTTGCGGCCGGGGTTATCGCCTACTTGAAAAACACCGATTTCAGACCAGCAACGGTCGATGTTGGGGATGAGATTGCCTTCGGTGATTTGCTGGTGGTAGATGTCAAAGAGAATTTTGCAACACGGGTGGTTGACTGCCTGGCAGATCAGATATGCCTGTGGCGAGCCAGCCAGATAAACGCGGGGGTGGTTCGTCAGGCGGTTGAGCGGTTCCAATACCATGACAAGACCCGATTCTTCGAGAATGTCGCAGCATCGTTTGAGCAGTTCAATCACATTGGCTGTTTGATAATCCCACGCGAGTTTTAAGTCGTAAAGCCCGGGGACGACTGTACACCATTTTGCATTTACGCGTTTGGAAACTTCAATGGCGGCTTTGATATCTTTTAAGACGGCCTGTTTTGCGTCTTCGTCGTCGCCGGCAAATGTGACATCTGAAAAGGATCCCGTGGCGACAAAAACACCCATTTCGAGATTTAATCGGGTCATTTCTGCGGCGATTTTTTCTTGCATTCCCACATCGCGTTTGGGCATGCCATTATCTTCCCAGGCTGTAAAGCCCTGATCCGCGGCGTATTTGAGCTGGTCGAGATAGTCATCGCCTGCACTGTTTGAGAAATGGCCGTAATGCGGGGCGTATTTGAGGTTGAATTCCCGTTGGGGCATGTAAATCTCCTTTAAGGTTGAAAAAAATAACGGTATAAGACAAGGGTTTAATTTGACAGGATCGCGCGCGTGTGTCAAATAGAAAATCGCCATGTGCTACGCGGTGGGATTCTGATTTCGTCTTGACAAAAGGTGTGGGGGGGAATATGATGGATGAAAATTGCAGAGTGAAATAGTCATAAAGGAGTATCAATATGTCCAGTACAATGGAGACCGCGACGCTCGGGGGCGGGTGTTTTTGGTGCGTGGAGGCGATTTATCAGGATGTGATTGGCGTGCATAAGGTTGTGTCGGGATACGCGGGGGGTACGGTGGAAAATCCGACGTATCAGGCAGTGTGTTCAGGTACCACAGGGCACGCCGAGGTGGTACAGATTGTGTTTGATCCGACCGTGATTTCGTTTGAGGAGATTCTGTTCATTTTCTGGCGCACGCATGATCCGACGACTTTGAATCGCCAGGGGAATGATGTGGGCACGCAGTATCGGTCGGTGATTTTTTATCACGATGAACAGCAGAAGAGCATTGCTGAGCATTCAATGGCAGAGACGGATGCGTCGGATTTGTGGCCCGATCCGATTGTGACGGAGATTGCGCCGCTTCCAATATTTTATGAAGGGGAAGATTATCATCAGAATTATTTTGTGGAGAATCCGTATCAACCGTATTGCATCTTTGTTATCAATCCCAAGGTGCAAAAGTTTCGCAAGTCGTTTCGCGATAAACTGAGAGGTGAGAAATGAGTGACGCTCCTGTTCGCGTTGGGTTTGTAGGCTGTGGGAGACAGGCGAGTGCATCGTGGTATCCCAATTTTGCAACCATACCGGAATTGGATCTGTACGCTTGCTGTGATTTGCAAGCGGCGTTGGCCGAGCGCAATGCGCGGTTTTTTGGGGCGAGAAGATGGTACACAGATTTGTCCGATATGCTCGAGAAGGAAGATCTGGATGCCGTGATGATCGTGGGACCGCCAGATATGCATTTTGAGTGCGGCAAGCAGGTGCTGGCGGCGGGGTTGCCGTTGATGATGGAGAAGCCTCCGGCGCGTTTAACCGCCCAGGCACAGGAATTGGCCGATATGGCTGAGGGGCGAGGGCTGATTACGCAGATCGGTCACAATATGCGACACGCGCCTGGGGTGCAGAAATTTCGAGAACTGATGGCGACGCCCGAGTTTGGTAAATTGCTTTTTTTGGAGAGCAGATATTTTATGCCCAGCCCGATGTGGCAGGATGACATGGAATATCGCGCGGGTTGGCAGTATATGATTTTTCAGTCAACCCATGCAGTAGATCTCGCGCGTTTTTTGGGCGGGGAGATCGAGCGGGTTTACGCGGATTTGTCGGTTGGTGAGGGCGGGCGATTTGCAATTGCCTGTACCGCGCATTTTGATAGTGGTGCTACCGGAATGATTACGCTGACAGGTTGTACCCCAAATTGGACGTGTAAGATTGAAGCGGCGGGCGATGCACGGGCGCATTTGCGTTTGGTGAATTTACACACGTTGGATTTTGAACCCCACTCGCCCGAAGGGGGGTACCAACCCTCGCCCGGTATTCCATCCCAGTCTTATTCACCCGCGGTGCGGGACAATGCGGAAAAACGAGGTGGATACTGGGGGCAAATGCAGGCTTTTGCGCGGGCTGTACAAAAAGGGGAGGCAGGTTCACCAACCCTGCGAGATGCGTGTCAGGCGATGGTGGTATGCGAGGCGATTTGCGATAGTATTGAGCGAAAAGCTCCGGTAGATGTCGAACTTTCGTGAGGTTTAAACATGAAGAAAATTTATGCTATTATTTTATTTCTCGTATGGGGCTTGTCGAATAACTGTCTGGCTTATGAGCTTGTTGGGACGGAGGTGTTGTCCAAAGAACTCACCGCGCAACACTATACCATCAATCCCAATCTTGACGCCGTGATTGTCGTGGATCGGACAATCCCGACCTTTGAATACCAGACCTTCTACAGTGCTGGTTCGGCAGATGAGGAAGAAGGTAAACAGGGACGGATACACTTCTTAGAGCATATCATGTCTGGCACTAGAAATCATGCCGAAGTCGTTAGCAAGAATGGAGGCCAAAAACACGCTATTACTTCTCATCATTATACGCACTTTATACTGAGATTTCCAAAGGATAAGTTTGATCTTGCAGTTGATATAGATTCAGAAACATATTACAACACAGTGATCAATGAAGAAGTCGTTGAAAAGGAAAAGAAAATTGTACTGACGGAAAGAAGCGGCAGAGCTGCAAACTTAAATATACAATTCTCCAATCGATTTTCGAACTATGTATATGGAAGGAAAAATTTTAGTGGTGTTGGGGCAGAGGATTTTATCAAACAACTCGAACCCGTTGGTTTACAAGCGTACTATGAGGATTTTCTGCGCCGCCAAAAGAGATTGATTGTCGTGATCGGCGATGTGGATGTTGACTATGTCCTGACAAAATTGGACGAAGCTTATGGCAATGAGCAAATACCAGACGAATTGCCATCTACTCAATTTTCTAAGCCCAGAGTATTGGGCAAAAAGTTCAGGATTACTACAAAAGGTCTCAGTATTGCCAAATTCAGGAAAAGCTGGTACACACCAGGCTTAGACCATCGCGACTATGCGGGATTGCTCATTCTTTCTCGCATTATGAATAAAAATTCGAATTCATTGAAGTCTTATATAGTTGATTCTGGACTTGCAAAGGTTTTCAGTATAGGACTCAGCCATTATAGAGGATTCAGTCTTATGAATTGCACTGCAGACCTGCCCCATACTACATCCTCAGATGCTGTTCATGATATTATTCGTGTCGAGTTAGAGAAGATGAAATCGATCTCTGAAGATAAACTCAATGCAGCCCGCAATGAACAATTGCACAGCATGTATTCCGCATTTTACAACCGCTCGAGCATGGCTTCTTCATTCGGGCGGGCATTTGCCCATACCAATGACCCCATGCTATATCCGAAATTGATCAAGGATATAGAATCCGTTAGTACTGAAGACCTCCGGCGCATCATAGACCAATACATGGCAGATGACAATTCCATAACCCTTTCCTTGAGATTAATACAGGATACAACAACTTCAAAACAGGATACAAGCCGGTCTCCAAGCAAGATTATATTGGGGATTGCTCTTATTATTTGGACTGTTGCTACGGTTCTACTTGCGTTGATATGGGTTATCAGAAAATTGCATGGGAAATTCTCTCGAAAGGCAGATGAATATGTTTATGTTCCTGAAAGTGATATTTAGTTTCGCTCTGTGTTACGTGGTTGGTGTTCTACCTGCTTTTGCAGAGATTCCCAACCATCATATTTTTTATCGCCAGGACACACGCGCGCCCTTGACTAAAATTGATATTGTCTTTCTTGGTGCAGGAAGAAATCGGGATCAGCCTTCTCAGATTGGGCTTGCAAGAACAGTCTCAAGATTGATTTGGGATGGAGCAAAAAGGCGAGGGTACATGGATCAATTGTTGGCATTGGGCACGAGGTTGAATATCACCACCAGTACGCTATACCAGACAATATCCATTTATGGTCTGTCCAAAAACTGCGGCGAGTCTATAAAAATAGTCGTGGATTTGATACAGAATTTAGAATTTTCCGATCTCGACTTGAAAGAGGCGAAAAGACAACTAATGACTATTTACCAGAATGACCTGCGGAATAGGGCCTCTACGCATATGAAAAGCTTTGCACTTTTACAAACAACCGGCATACAGAAACAAAGGTCCTTAAAAACGCTCAAGAATCTCTCACTTGAGGATATCAGGCAATATCAGTCTCGATTACTAAAAACACAGGTGGTATTTTTTAAGGTTATCTCAGACCTCGATTCTACTGAGGTTGCGAAGTTGCTTCGTCCGATTACAGAAGAACGAGAGACAGGCGGGTTTGTGCATTCATTGGCGGATCTAAAAACTGATTCTAAAATTGGTCCTGCGGCTTTTGTGTTTAATTCAAATATGAAGAGTGTTTTCAGTTACTGGTTGATCCCTTTTGGAAGCCTCGGTGAAGAAACCTATGTCCCGGCACTTATATCGAGTGCGCTCAGAGGTGATATTCATGGTCTAATTCCCAAATATTTTAGAGAAGAATTGGGATTGACCTATAGTCCTTCTTGCAGGTTGAGGACATCAGGAGAGATTAGGTATCTTGAAATTTTCGCCGATCCGCAACTTCACAATAGCGAGGAGTTGATACAGAAAATGTCAGACTTTATCCAAGAGTTGCCCAACAATCCGCGCTTTTGGGAAGCGCTCAAAGAGCGGCGTGAAATTCTAAAGGTGTCAGATGTCCACAACCAGACACCACAGAGAAGCCTTAACCGTGAAGTAAATAGTACTATTTACAACAGACCGAGCCGCAAAGGCGGTTATGATTCGGTTACTGATGAGGATGTGCGTTCATTTCTTGAAAAATTTTTTGTGTCGGATAAAATGATCATGGTCTTTCGGGGACCGAAGGATAATATTAAAGATATTCTGAATACACACTGGCCGGAAGCTGAGGTACATGAACAGAGTTGGCAGAGTTTGATTGAGTGAAACTGTCAGAATCCGGATGGGCAGGGATTTGAGGGGGAGGCAGGATAAAATTAATCCGCCATATCTGCTGCCTGTGTGTCGCCAATTTTCAGCGCGTTGAAGGCACTGTTTGTCAACCTTTTGAGGGCTGAGCGCAAGTCATCCAAAAATGTGTAAAACAAAGGCACGAGGAGGAGGGTGAGTAAGGTGGAAGAAAGCAGGCCGCCGATCATGGTGAATCCCATAGGTGCGTAGGGCTGTCCCAAAACTTTACTGCTTCCCAGTGCCATTGGCAAAAGGCCGCAGACGGTTGTAAATGTCGTCATCATGATGGGGCGAAAGCGATTTGCACCCGCCTCCATGATCGCAGCGGTTCGATGCATGCCCTCTGCGCGCAGGCGATTTACCATATCGACCAGTACAATCGCATTGTTGACGACCACACCGATGAGCACAATGATGCCCACCATCGCCAATCCAGCCATAGGTGTTTGGGTCGCAAATAGCGTCCAGTAAACTCCCAGAAAGGCAAAGGGGATGGAAAACAAAACAGAAAATGGCAGTACAAAGGACTCGAACAAAACGCCCATTAAAAGGAATACGCAGGTCACGGCCATAATCGCGGCGAAATACATGGTATAATCTTCTTCCCGGAGCTTGGAATATCTTTCCCCTTTGTCCCAGGTATAACCGCGCGGCATTTCAAATCCTTCCATTGCGCGGTCAATTTCTCCATATAGTTCTTTGACATCTTCTTCGGTTGTGAAAGCCTGCACCCGCAACCGCGTTTTGCCATCTTCTCGTCTGATGGTGCCGCGTCCTTGATTTATGCGCAATACGGCAAAGTCCAGCAATGAAACCTGTGCGCCCGTTTCAGACGGAAAAGTCAAACGCTTCAGGCGTTGCAGTGTTTGCTGATTCAATTTTTCCAAATACAATCGCACCCTGATTTCGTGGTTGTCAGACTGGAGATAGGGCAATTGTACGCCCTGAAGCGCGAAACCAATGCTGCGCCCCACGTCCCGAGCTACGAGTCCAAGTTTTTGTGCGCGTTCCCGGTCGATAATGACCTGTACCTCATCATTGGCGCGTTCCAGATCAGAATCTACGCTTATGACCGATGGGATTTCTTTTAGCCGTCGTTCAACTTCTTGCACCAGTTCCGCGAGCACATCGACATTATCCCCATAGAGCATTAGTGATATGGAGGAATCGCCGCCATCGCCGCTGCTCCTGCTTTGCCCCTGTACAACCACTTTGACGCCTACAAATTGGGGCGCGTGCTTTTTCATGTCTTCGATGACGGCGTTGCGAGGTAAGTGCTGTTGTACGGGAATACCGATCAATGCGCGTACGGATTTGTAAGTTGTTTGCCACCACGCCTCATCGGTCTTTTTCAGAAAGACGTGAATAGAGCCATACGTAGATCTGAACCACACGCGCATGGTTTCAATCCCGTATTTCTCGCGGCGAGCCTCTAAAAAATCCTCGACTTCTGCGATTGTGTCGCTGGCCTCTCGAATGCCAAAATCCTTTGGAAAACTGAAATAGATGCGAAAATCGTTGAGCATGCTGCCGTCTGAATCGCCGCGCTTGAGTTCGTTCATTGGATAGCTGATGCTTCCGAGTAGGACGAGGGCGATCAAAAATGCATCGCGCCGATGTGCGAGTGTCCAGTTTAGCATGCGCGCGTAATAATGGCGCGCGCGTTGAATTATCGCGGGATCGGCTTTTACCCGGGAACTGCCAAAGCGCAATGCCGCCTGAGGAATAAAAATGAGAGCTACGAATAGCGATCCAACAAGTGCGACCACAACCGGTACACCAATGCGTGCGAGAAAAAAGGTCAGTTCTACATTGCCACTCATCAGCATCAACGGCAAAAATACCACAACGGTTGTCAACGTTGCCATGGTGATCGCCAACCCGACTTCGCCGGCACCTGCGATGGCTGCATCTTTGCCGGGCAGTCCCTTGCCGCGCATGCGATAGATATTTTCCAGGATTACGATGGCATTATCGACCACCATCCCCACGCCCACCATCAGTCCCATCATAGTCAGTACATTGAGTGACCAGCCAAGAAAATAAAGTGCTGTAATCGTAATCATCACACACAGGGGAATAGATAGGGTGATAATTGCCGTCATTCGCACTGTCCGCAAAAAGAATAGCAAAACCATCGCGGCAAACAACCCACCCCAAAGCCCTGTGGTTTCCAAATTGCGAATCGAATCGTTGATGTATTCGCCCTGATTAAAAAACACATTAAAAACGATCTGTTCTCCCACTATCGGATCGTTTTCAATCTCCTGTAAAGCCGTCACCACGCGCTCGCATACTTCTACGATATTGGCACCCGATTCTTGAAAAATCCCGATTGACGCGGCTGCCTGGCCATCAATGCGCTGATACCACGACCGCCCGGGAACATCGTAAACTATGTCTGATATATCTCCAAGGCGCACTTCGCCCTGGGGCGTGCGGATGAGGATATTTTTGATTTCATCTACACTTTGATATTTGGCGAGTGATCGCACGAAAAATTGTTTGCCGCCTTCGCGCACATGCCCGACCGAGAGCGCGAAGTTGTCTGATCGCAGCGATTGCACCACCGTTCCCAAATCTACCCCCCGGGTCATCAATCGCTCGTGGCTGAGTTCAATCATGACTTCTTTTTCATCCACACCCCAAAAGCTAACTCTGCCCACGCCTTCAATCCGTTCTAAACGCCGTTTCACATGCAGGTTTAAGAACTTATAGGGATCGACAATGGATGGATCCAGAGAGACGCCCGCCCACATAATTTCCCAGCTATCGGCATTAAATTTATATACATAGACTTGATCGCGCACTTCCTCAGGCAATTCTAATTTGAGACGCTCGAGGCGGTCAACGACCTGATTATAAGCCAGGACCATATCTGTATCGGGCTGAAACTCAATGGGCGCATCCACGCCATAAGACGCGCTGTACGTGCGAATTTTCTTTATGCCTTTTACCGCGCGCAATTGTTCTTCCAGGGGTCGGGCGATTTGTTGTTCGGCTTCCTGGGGCGAGGCGTTGCGGTGATTGTATTCAATATCCACATACAAAAAAGCCGGTGTAAATCCCGAGGGGAAGAACTTTACCGGTACGCGAAAATAGGCCACAATACCCACCAGGAGCAACGCGACCAGGCACATCGCAACCGTGACGGGGCGATTCACTGAAATGCGCGGTAACAGGGAGGATTGGCGGTTCATGGTTTTCTCACAGGGAATCAATGAACGGAGTTCGTTGATTCGTTGATTCGTTGATTCGTTGATTAGTCTATTAGTCTATTCGCGCTTCATTAGACGGTCAAATCACTAAAAGGCTTCATGAATTTTGAAAGCACTTGATAAATTGTACGCGCCAGCGTATTCTTAGTGGTCGATAATAATCCTGAAACGAAAAGGTGACACTTTATGTCTTATCCTCAAGATGATCCCAATGTACTTCTGCTGTCAGACCTTTTGCGCGTTCCCGCGCCATCGGGACGCGAAGAACTTATGGCCCGGGTTATTACGGATCGCATTGCCGATTTGGGGCATGCACCGAAACAAGATCAACAGGGCAATGTTTGGGTAGAAGTTCCCGGACAAAATCCCGATCTGGGGCGTGTTGCGCTTGCGAGTCACATGGATGAACTCGCTATGGTGATTACCGCGATTAATGCCGATGGTACGTTGCAGGTGCGTCCGAGCGGTGGGTTGCATCCCTGGAAACTCGGTGAATGTCCTGTTGAAATCGTTTCAGATGGCGCAGAGACGGTTGCAGCACACCTCTGTTTTGGTTCTACACATACGACTGATCCATCGGATCCCAACACGCAATTTGCAACGGGGCAAAGCGGCATTACCTGGCCCTACTGTCAGTTGCTCACTGGTTTGACCCCCGAACAACTCTCCAGCGCAGGTGTGCGCGTTGGATCGACTGCTGTACCAGTGGCCAGTGTGCGCGGACCTCATTTTTTCGGGCCACCCGACGATCCCCTCGTTTCAGCGTGGCTATTTGACAACCGGGGCGGGAGTCTCACCCTTCTGCGCCTGCTTCAGCGCATTTCAGAAGAAAAGACACAACCCAGTCGCACTACCTGTTTGTGTTTTCTCGTTCAGGAAGAAACTGGATTGATTGGGGCACGCGGTTGGACCGCGCGAAATCCGGTCGAGATTTTTATCGCAGTAGATTCTGCCCCAATGCCGCGGAACCAACAACTTCAGCTCGATGGTCGTCCGGCGGTCTGGTCAAGAGATAGCCAGATGCATTTCGATCAGGGCCTGATTGCCGATCTTGCAGCAGCGGCGCAACGCGCGGGCACACAGTTGCAATACGCCGTGTACGATCGCGCTGCGTCCGATGCCTCGGGCGTTCTTCAGGCGGGCCACGCGCCCCGGGCTGCAACTATTGGGTATCCGCGAGAAAATTCCCACGGTTATGAGGTCTGCCGTCTGAGCGTTTTTGACAATCTGATTGCCACTTTGTTCTGTTATCTCCACGCTTGAGATTCCCTGTAAGGACGCCAGTATGAATAAAAGCCTTGTGACAAATCTGCTCGCGGTCGGCGTGATCGGTGCAGGTTATGTCAGTCCTGTTTATTCCGATCATTTATTCGCGGTTGGGCTTTTTGCAACGTCGGGTGCTCTGACCAACTGGTTGGCGGTTCACATGCTTTTTGAGAAAGTACCGGGGCTTTACGGTTCGGGCGTTGTACCGAGTCGGTTTGAAGAATTTAAGACGGGTATCCACGCTTTGATTATGAACCAGTTTTTCACCGCTGAAAATATTAAAAAATTTCTCGCCGAACAAAAAATTCCAGATAAATTCGATGCCGATCCAGTTATTGAGGCCGTTGACTACGACCGCATCTTCAGCCGTCTGATGGAGGCCGTTATGGCTTCTCCTTTTGGCAGCATGATCAATATGTTCGGCGGTGCGGCGGTGTTACAACCTCTCAGAGATCCTTTTGTCGAAAAAGTTCAGGAAGAAATTCGCCTCTTGCTATCCTCACCCAACTTTCTCGATGCCATCCAGAGGGGATTAAATACTGCGAGTCATACGGACGAAATGATTGACAGGGTTGATGCCATTGTTATGCAGCGTCTAAACGAGTTGACGCCCGAAATGGTTAAGACCATTGTCCAGGATATGATTCACAAACATCTGGGCTGGCTGGTTGTTTGGGGCGGGGTTTTTGGTGGTTTTATTGGTTTGATCACCAGTTTTTTTTATTAGACAGTATGATGGCGTATCACCACTTCTCGACAAATGTTTTTACTTCGCCGAGTTTTTCTTTTTGTTCAGATGCCCACGCGCGCAAAGAGGTCGCCATATCTGCATCGCTCCCTTCGCTATCTGCCCATTGTGTTACAAAGGTCAACAATCGCGCTGCGTGAGGGCGGTTCAGTGCGGCCAATACCCCATACGCTTTTTTCATTTTTTCCACCTGTCCCATGATCAAATACGCTTCTGCGCGATATTCAATGGCTTCTGCGTAGTTTGGATTTAATGTCAAAGCGCGATTGTACGCTGCCATTGCTCCGTCCATATCTCCGGTTTTGCGCTTGACATATCCCAAACTGCTAAATGCCTGGTAATACGTCGAGTCCTGCTCGGTCGCTTTCGCAAATTCTCCCAGTGCGCGATTGTACAGGTCCTGGATAAACCGCGCGTACGTTTTTCGCTCTTCGCCTTCTGTGCCCGACATTTTTTCTTCATAGACCCAGGCCGCATCCCGGTGGCGCAAGCCTTCTTTGTGGTGACGGATCGCGGCTTCGTTTTGACCTTCTTTGGGTTTGCGAGGTGCGGGTTTACTCGGTGCAGCCAATACACTGTTACTCAGAGTCAAAATTAGAATTAACATCCATTGTATTTTCATGCCAAAATCTCCTTTGTTGATCGCGGATTATACGGATTACGCGGATTTCACGGATTATTTTGTGGTAGGTTGTGCGTGGGGTGAATTTACAACATGTGCAGATTCCCGGATGGCATCTGCAAGTTCATCTATCTTTTCTCGGTCGTTGTCCGGGTGCATGCCAATGAGTACTGCGCGGCTCAATATATCCAGTGACTCAGGGCACATGTCCATTGAATATTCGATATTTAGTGCCTTATTTTGCGGCAGATTAAATGGGTCCAGCGCGGGATGGTGTGCGCCTTGCTTCCGCATAATGGGATCCCATCGCGTGTAAACGTGTCGCCCGGTATCGATGGGCAAAAAAGCGCGGCCTTTCAATTCCGATATTCGTTTGGCAAAGGCGCGTGCATTTTTTTCAGAATCGAAAATAAAGCCGACATGGGTACCGCATTCGCAATCCAGACAGTTGTTTGTAATGGATGTCAAGCCAGCGTCTTCGCCCACTTTTGTCAGAGTCCGTTTGTGGCCGCGCATGCGATCGAGCATTTCGTCGATGCGCTCGAGTTGTGCGTTGAGAATGGCACCTGAGATTTCCGTGGCTCTGAAATTCAATCCGGCAAATTGTTCATCTGGACGGTGCTCGTCGGGATTCCAGTAATAAGAACAACAATCTGCAGCCACTGATCCACGCCGAAACACAGATTCATCGGCAGAGACAAATGCGCCGCCTTCGCCGCTGGTCATGTTTTTGAAATAGTTAAAGCTGAATGCCCCGGCATGCCCGATGGATCCGAGTTCGCGCCCTTTGTATCCACCGCCCACGGCCTGGCATGCATCTTCTAATACTTTTACTCCGCGTTTTTCTGCTATGTCCATCAGCGCATCCATATTACAGGGCAATCCCCACATATGCACGGGAATGATGGCTTTTGTGTGCGGAGCAATTTTTCGCTCGACGTCTTCGGGCGAGAGGGTGATTGATTCATCTACTTCGGCTATAATGGGCATGGCACCTGCGGCAACAACGGCAAGTGCGGTCGCCATATAGGTACACGATGGCACAATGACCGAATCGCCCGGCCCAACTTTCAGGCCAATTAGGGCACAATAAAGCGCCGCCGTGCCACTTGTGGTCATTCGCACCTGCACATCGCCCAATCGCTTTCCCCAATCTGCTTCAAATTGATCGCATTCTCCGGCCTTGCCATAGCGAAATATTTCACCGCTTTCCAGAAGGGTTTCCACGCGCTTGCTTTCGGGTTGTCCGATGCGGTACATAAAGATCTCCTATTTGGGAACCACTGCGCTTTTGCCAAAGACACGGGTGAAGGTGCTGCCGCGCAATGAGCGCGTGTCACCGTGCATATAACACACGCTGAATGCACGTCGCGCTATATCTGTCTTATTCACGCCCGAACTGTGCAGCATCCAGTTGTGTAGCAAAATCGAGTCGCCGGCTTCTAATATTAAATCTATTGGCTCGTATTGGGATACAAGGGTCTCGATGTGTTCTTCAGTCAAAAATCCAGACCCGTGTTCGGGATTTATCAACTTGTTATGCGATCCGGGAATAATTTTTACACAGCCATTTTCAACGAATGTGGGATCCAGAGCCGTCCATATCGTGATTTGGGGATCGAGAGTTAGATCGGTCCAGCGGTCCTGATGCCACACCAGTGGGGTGCCGTCGTGCGCGGGTTTGTTCATAAACATCGCCCGAAAACAATCTACGGGCGTATTTTTGCCATAGATGTGTTCGCAGATTTCTCGAAACTGCGGTTTTTGCAAAAAGGAGAGAAAGAGGGGGTCCAATTCCAAATTTTGAATTTTGCGATATCCGAGGGTTGCGTATTTATGTCCTTTGCTCTGTGGGCCGGGTTTTCCATCGTTCTCGGGGTCGGAATCCAGTTGCATCATTACATGGTCGTAGTCGATAGACGCCGTGCCCAGCATGATTTCATCAATTCGTTGCTGTAATACCTCCAGTTCGCCATCGTCCATTACGTTGCCGAGGTGAAGATACCCCTGCGCTTCAAATGTTGCCCACTGGGCTTGAGAAATATACTGCCCCATGCTAACTCCTTTGTGATCCCTAAAGTCCTGTAAAGAAATAAAAACGCGCCGAAGCGAGTACCCGCACCGCACGTACGCGATCTGAGCGATTGCCTTCAATGGCTTTGTAGCCGCCAATAACAGCGGCAAAATCCAGGGTTATAGCCTTTTCCAATTCGGTGCCAAAACCGAGTGTCCACGCATTGCGGTCTGTCTCAATTTGAATTTCTGGGACACTGCCGCCCCCCACATAGCGAACCGGGTCTCGGTAGTATCCACCTCTGAACGCGATGCCCCAACGCGAAATAGCATATTCACATCCCAAATTCAACCGTGCTTCGCTGCGATATTGCCGCCGGAAATCATCGACATTAGGTGCAATATTTACTGGTAAAACTTCGTAGGTTACTTCTTGCAAATCGCCGTAATGCACGTCGCCGCTCACCGTCAATCCGCCCGCCGACCATCCGATTCCCAGTCCAAAAGTCAGGGGTTGACGAATTTCATATGCGTCCGAAAAAGATTCGCGTGGATAGGTATCTGTGCGGTTTTCAAACTCGTCTTCAAATTCATCCGCCAGCTCGGCCGATACGCGCAAAGGCGTGGCTGCTGTTGCCACAATGCCAAACCGGAAACCCGTGGGATGCCAATACCGAATGCCGCCCTGGATACCCCAGGCGGAATAGCGTTCCTCAGATTCAAAACGCTGGAAGATGCGGACGGTGTCGGCATGTACTTGTTGCACATCCTCAAGGGTCAATTCCTGCATAAAGCGGTTGGTTCCACCCCAGCGAAACAACGAGATCCCTGCCGACAAACGCGGCATCAGATCAATTGCAGCCCCGAATGTCCACGCGCCGAGAGCACCTTTGTCTTCTGAAAATCCCGCTTTATCAAAATTGACGCTGGTATCGTACGCATCGATCTGCAATCCCCCGTCAAAATTTTGATTGCGCCCAAAGCCTCCGGCAAAGACCAGACTTCCGCGATACACGGGAACGGGATAGACAAAGCCCAGAGATGCAATGCGCGTACTGCGCAATTCAAAGGTTGAAGAGCGGTCAAAAAATTGCGATATGTTGCGAAAACGGTCGTGCGAAACGCCCCAGTTTACGGTTCCGCGCTCGATTCGCGCCAATCCCGCGGGGTTCCAGAACAGACCAGAAAAATCATCGGATATGGAAATATAAGCACCGCCCATGCCCATGGCGCGGGCACCTATGCCAGAGAAGCTATCGAGAACGACTTCTTGTGCATGGATAGACACTGCAAAGGCGCAAATCACAAATGTCGGGATATAGAGATGTTTTCGCATTATCTCATTCCCCCTCTGCGGCGCTGTGTTGAGCGTTTCTCTTCGCGCTTTTCAGACTGTTCTTCTTTTTTTTCTGATTTTTCTGCTGATTGTGTTTTGGTGCTGCGCGAGTTTCCCGTTTGCTGAGTGCTTTCCGTTGTGGTGCTGCGCGAGTTTCCCGTCTGTTGTGTGCTTTCCGTTGTGGTGCTGCCCGACCGAATTGCGCTGGCCGATACGGGTTCGCCACGCACGCCTGTGTACCTGATACGGGGACGCGGGTTGACCTGTTCGCGTTCTATCTGAGGTCTTACTGCTGGCACTGGCGCATATACAATATGAGGCACCAAAATCCTCGGCGACCACCCTCGCCACCAAGGATCGTACACACTTGCCCAGGACGAATATTGCCAGATGAGGCTGAGCGTGTTCCAGACCGGATGTCGCCGATACGGTCTGTATGATCTGTATGGACTGTAAAACCCATCGGAGGGATTGCAGTAATTGTAGTAGTAATATTCAAACCGTTGCACAGACTTATCAGAAGGCTTGACAGGAGATTCAGCGCGTTGTTTTTGATGAACGCGCGGTGCCCGAAGCTGCGTATAACACCCGGCAAAAACGATGAGACAGGTCAGTATAAAACAGATGCGCGATGCCATGGCTAACCTCCAGAGGTGAGACGTGAGAGGATCACACCGGTCCCCAGCCCTTTATTTTTTAAAAATAGGACAATTTTTCAGTTTACACAATCCCTAACAATTGAATCAGATTTTGGCCCGCAATCAACTGCACGCCTGCGACAAATAGAATTGAATAGACGACTATATTAAACCAGTGGTCTGTAAAACGCTTGTTAAAAAAAATGCCCAATCTCACGCCCGCGTAACCCAATGGTGATAGGATTGCAATTGCGCCGAGATGTTCGGCTCGCAAAATATCCAATCCCAAATAGGGAATTAGTTTCATTTGATTAATCGCGGCAAAAAGAATCACGGTCGTTCCCACAAAGAGGTCGCGGGGCAATTGTTGGGGAAGCAAATAGATGGTTGTGGGGGGACCGCCAGCATGTGCGATGGTCGATGTAAAGCCCGATACTGCGCCCATGAGAATGCCTTCTGCGCTGTTTGGATGCCGCTTTGTAAGTGCGCCTGTAATTACTGCACGCAAAGCCTGGAATACGACAAAAAACAAACTCAAAATTCCCAAACCGATTTGCAACACGCGCTCATTTGTGCTAAAGTACCCAAAGAATAATGCCCCTATACCAATCCCGATTGCGGCACCGGGTAAGAGCAATTTTACACTGCGTCGATGAAAATGCTTGCGGTAGTGTGCAACGGAAAATACGTCGCAGATAATTAAGAGTGGCAATAAAATCGCTGCCGAGTCTGCCACGGGAATGACGAGTGCCATGAGTGGCGTTGCCAAAATGCCGACGCCCCCGCCAAATCCGGCTTTGGCTATCCCGACAAAAATTACAGAAATGACAGCCAAAATCCAGAAAACCATCGGATAATCAGGTAACACAGTATCTCCTTTTTTATTTGGAACCTGGAACTATAGGCAAATGGAAAGCGTCCCAAAATGTAATTAAATCAGATTGACAGCCTCAACGGTCAAGTGTATCATAAGTACCCTTCAAAAAGGAAATGTTATGAAATATACCGCGATTGCGTTATCCCTCACACTGTTTTTAGCAGCCCCATTGCTCGATGCCCAGGAAACAAAATCGGCAGATTTTGATGGTAATGGCACAGTCGATTTCACGGATTTTCTGACGTTCGTCCAGGGTTTTGGCAAGTCCGCTGATCAGGCTGGTTTCAACGCAAATCTCGACCTCGACGGCAATGGCACAATCGACTTTTCAGACTTCCTGATTTTTGTCAATGCTTTCGGCAAGTCTTCAAGTCCGACGACGCCACCCGCAGAACCTGAGCCTCGTTTTCTTTATATCAGTGATTTTGTCGGTGACAATATCCAGGTTCTCGATATCTCGACCAATTTGCTCGACCCCAGCCGAAGGCTTGCTGTCTCTCTCCCCCGAGGTGTCGCGTTTTCCAATATCAACAAGCGGCTTTATGTAGCAGCTATCGATACTTTTCACGCATTTACTGAAGATGGAACCGCCGAATTTCAACTTTCTCTCGAAGTGCCAGTCTCACCCGGCGGAGCATTCACGAGTCGGGGCGGATTTCGCATAGCACTTTCACCCAATCACCAGTTTGCATACCTGACTGAAGAATCCGGTGCAGCCGTCGAGGTTTTTGATGTGCTTGCAGGTCAATCTCTGGACATCATTGATGTTCCGCCTACTCCCAGTGGTATTGTCATCTCACCCGATGGCACGCGCCTCTATGTTGGGCATGGCTTTGCGACAAATGCCGTGTCTGTTATTGACACGGGGATTCCAGCGCTGATCGACAGTATCTCTGTAGATCAAACCATCAGTCGATTGGCTATCTCGCCCGACGGACAAACCCTTTATCTCAACAACACCATCGGGGGCCGCGTGCTCAAAGTCAATGCGGGAGCCAAAGCGATTGCCGATAGCCTCACGCTCGGTCAGGCCAATGATCTGGGCATTGAAGTTCGCGATATCGCGCTTTCCGCCGATGGCACGCGCCTTGTCGTATCTCTCAGTCGCCTCTTTTTGGGTTTTGATGCGCTGGGCAATACCGTGCCTGCGTTCTGGGGAGGTATTGTGGTTATTGATACGCAAACCTGGAGGCAAACTGCCGAAATTTTTGTCGGTGAAACTGTGGCCAATATCGGCCTCATGCCCAATGGTAAAACCGTGTATGTCGCCGGTGTCCAAAGATTCGATGAATTTGCTACAACGGGCAATTTGCAGGTTTTTATTGTCGATCTCGAGAATAATAGAACCCTGGGTACCATCCGCGGCGTTAGCTTGCCGGTTGCTTTTTCATTTGGCGCATCCAAACCCGCGATTCCCAGATTGCAAAGTCCAGAACTCGTTATTTTCTAAAAGGAGACACCATGCCTTTTGTCAATGTCAAAATGCTCGAAGGCCGCACGCACGAGCAAAAACGCGAACTCGCCAGAGCTATTACCGATGCGATGGTCAATATTTGCGATGCCAAAGCCGATGGCACGATGGTCGTTATTGAGGATATTCCCCGCGATCACTGGGCGAGAGGCGGCACGCTTCTTTCGGAGCAATAGGGAGATAGATACAAATGGACACGCAAGAGACTTATACAAAACAAATCCTGGAGAAAGTAGGTAATCTACCATCTGAGAAAATTATCGAAGTCCTGGATTTCGTTACATTTATTGAAGAACAAGAGACTCTACGAGTACGCGAAGATACATTGCAAGTTTCCGATCAGGAATTTGAAACACTGTTAGACGATTGTTTTGGACGCTGGAAAGATGAAATTGATGGCATAAAATATACCAACCAACTTCGCAATACAGGGCGCGGTCAATTTGTTGATTTTTCCAGACACTTGACATGATTTTGCACACTCCCTATATTGGCACTGTTCATTTTGAGATCGTTTAACCTGCTACCGGAACGCGCCGGTTGCATTGAGAAAGGAAGACTCCCCATGAAATTTTTTAAGTGCGGACTTATTGTTGCCTTTGCACTGGCCTTTGCTGCGACGCCACTGTTCGTACAATCTACTGAGGCAAAAGTGACCAAAGGACAGGCTTCTGTAGCCAAACGCTCGGGCAAATTGTATATCAACCAGCGCCAATACGACAAGGCACTGGAACAATATATGATCGCGGTAGAAGGACGCCCCGACGATTCCGAGGTGCAGTATTATTTGGGGTGGCTTTACGGCCAGAAAGAGCTTTTTGAAGAGATGAATGAGCACTATAATCTGGCAACGGACAGAAAGTGGAAAAAGAAAGTCGATAGTGATCGCAAAGAACTCTGGACGCGGTATTACAATATGGCGGTCAAGGGGATGAATGCCCAGAGATTTGATTTTGCCATGGAGCAATTCGATCTCGCCATTACGATTAATCCCAATGAAGCCGACGCTTATGAGGGGCTGGCTATTACGCATCTCAATTCGGGCAATTCAGAAGCGGGTATTGAGATGTATCAAAAAGCGATTGAACTCAATCCCAAAAAAGCTCAGTCCTTTTTCAATCTGGGTGGCGCGCTTATGAATGTTGGTCGATTTGAAGAAGCACTTGAAACGTTCAAAAAAGGCCATGTGATTGATCCCGAAGAAATAAATATTTTGCAGCAAATGGCGATTGCCCAATATCGACTGGACGACAAAGAAGGCGCGGCGGAATCAGCGGAAAAGGCACTGGCTGTTGCTGGCGATGATCCAAAAATTTTGAATATTGCCGCAAGCATTTATTTGCAGGCTGAAAATTACGAAAAATCTGCCGAAATTCTCGAAAAAGTGGTTGAGGTTCAACCCGATAATATGGATGCGCTGTTCAACCTCGCTATTGCGTATAAGCAACTCGATAAGGGCGATAAAGCACTCGATCTGTTTGGAAAAAGCGTTGAAGCAAATCCGACTGACGCCGATGCGTGGTACCAGCTTGGCCTGCTCGCAGATAAAATAGATGCTTATGACAAGGCTATTGAAGCTTTTTCAAAAGTGACCGAACTGCAGGCGAGTAATTCCAGAGCATGGGCTGCGTTGTCTCGCGTTTATGCGCGCAAGTCCGAAGTATCGGAAGGCGATGTTGCCGCAGAATGTGTGAAAAAAGCGACTGAGGCATTTCAGATGTATGAAGCCCTTCAGAATCAAAATCCAGAGTAGAAGATCCATCGCGTCTCGGTTTACCACAGTGAGTATTTAGATAGATAATTCAAATCCGAAAACCCCGTACAAAAGTGCGGGGTTTTCTCAATCTTCACCATAAAGAGGAGTATCGATGTACCTGACAGATGAAAAAGTTGCAGTGATGGGCGCGGCAGGCGCCATTGGTTCCAATCTTGCGCAAACGCTCTTGTCTTCGGGCACGGCGTCTCGTGTGGCTATGTACGATCCTTTTGCGCCGGGGCTTGAAGGCGCGGCTGAGGAGGTCTATCACTGTGGTTTCCCCAATGCCGATGTTACGTGGACAACCGATGTTGCCGAAGCACTTGAAGGCGCATCTTATGTCATCAGTTCCGGGGGCGCGCCGCGCAAAGAAGGTATGACACGCGAGGACTTAAGACGCGATAATGCAGAAATTGCCAAACAACTCGGTCTCGATATCAAACATTATTGTCCAAATTGTAAGTTTGTCATCATTATTTTTAATCCCGCCGACATCACGGGGCTGACCACGCTGGTACATTCGGGACTCGAACCCGGTCGTGTGACGACGCTTGCTGCACTCGATAGCACGCGCTTGCAAACCCGATTGGCACAACATTTCGACATTTTGCAAAGCAAAGTCACTGGTTGCCGCACGTATGGAGGGCACGGCGAACAGATGGCCGTGTTTATCGGCGGTATTCAGATTGACGGTACGCCTCTCACCGATATTCTCGATGGAGAGACCGTCAATGGTGTTGGTATGAGTGCCGATGAATGGACAGGTGTTCAGGAACATGTGCGCGGGGGAGGTGCTCGTATTATCGATCTGCGCGGACGTTCTTCGTTTCAATCGCCGGCACAACAAAGCGTTTTTATGCTGCGCGGCGTTCTGGTGGGCGAGTCTTATGATTGGCCCTGCGGTGCATATCTCAATGCCGAGGGATTTAACAATATTATGATGGCTATGCCTGTGGCCCTGTCTGCGTCGGGTGTGAGTTGGTCCATGCCCGAAGGTACCGAAGACGATATCAATGCTCTACGCGAATCCTACGCCCATCTGACTGCTCTGCGAGACCAGACTATTGACGATGGCATCTTGCCTCCGCTTTCTGATTGGCGGGATAGCAATGTTCATCTTGGGTGAAGCGCGATCCGCAGATGACGCAGATGAACGCAGATAAAAAAGAGTATCTGGGGGGCTGGGCTGGGCCTTCTTCCTTCTAACTTCTTCCTTCTAACTTTTATTATGCCCTATTCTCCTATTGGTCAATCCATACAGGTACTCGACACGCCCGCGCTGCTCATTGATCTGGATAAGATGGAAAATAACATCCAGAAGATGGCGGCTCGATGTCGAGACAGCGGGTTGCACTGGCGGCCCCATGCGAAGGGTCATAAAACGCCCGCTATTGCTCACAAACAACTGCGCGCAGGTGCTATTGGCATTACCTGTGCCAAACTCGGTGAAGCCGAAGTGCTGGCAGACGCCGGGATTTCGGACATACTCGTCGCCAATCAAGTTGTTGGGCGAGAAAAAGTCGCGCGTCTGGTCAATCTGTGCCGTCGTGCAGATGTTATGGTGGCGGTTGACGATTCCGTTCATATCCGCGCGATAAGTGACGCGGCTACAGATGTTGGCGTCGATGTGCGCGTGCTTATTGAAGTAGATGTTGGCATGAAACGCTGTGGGGTGCCGCCGGGTGATCCAACTCTCGCGCTGGCACAGGAGGCTGATGCCGCGCCCGGTGTGGTTTTTGCGGGGATTATGGGTTACGAAGGCCATGCAATGTCTCTGGATGATACCGCCAAAGAAGCCGCATGCAGGAAGGCTGTGGGAGAATTGTCAAAGACGCGCACTCTCATCGAGAATGCGGGATTGCGCGTTGGTATTGTCAGTGCGGGCGGCACGGGTACACTTGCTTTTACGCCCGATTTTCCCGGTATTACTGAGATACAGGCAGGCGGGGGCATTTTTATGGATACTTATTATCGCGATGGGCTCCATGTTCGCGGTTTGGAACACGCACTTTCCGTGTTGACCACGGTGATCAGTCGCGCGGCTCCCGACCGCGCAGTCGCCGATGCTGGTCGCAAGACGACGAGTAGCCATCCTTCATTGCCCGAGGTCAAAGACCGTACAGATGTTGTCGTAACGGGCCTGGCGGCAGAACACGCTTTGCTCAGCCTGACGAATAGCGATCTCAAAATTGGCGATAAAATTCAATTTATTTCAGGGTATTCCGACATGACCGTATTTTTACACGATCAGATCTACGGCACGCGCAATGACCGCGTCGAAGTCGTGTGGGATATTCTCGCGCGCGGCAAAAAACAATGATCCGCTTTTTGCCGCTTTTTTTTTCTGCTTTTCTCTGGCCCTCAATCTCGTCTGCCCAGACTGACTCAACATCTGTTCTTCACGCGCAGTGCCGCGATGCCGATACCGATGCAAGCCTGCCTTATGTCACCGTTGTTATCCGACGAGCGAGCGAATTTCCCCGCGTTTACATTACCGATCTACACGGGCGCATTGAGATAGAAGGACTCGCGCCGGGGATCGTACAGGTTCAGGCGCGTCGCCAGGGGTATGCCCCATCGGATACAACGCTTGTGCTTTCGCTCGGTCTGATATCCACGCTGCAACTTTCACTTTTACCCGTCCCTATACTCCTGCGCGAGGAAACTGCGGTGCAGGAGCACTCTGCGACCGATCTGGTCCGTCATTTGATCGCAAATACCCGCTTTGAATATCTCCACACTGGTTACGCAAATATGGCTACGTACGCATTTGATGCGTACAGCAGTCAGAAGGTGATTAACCGCAGAACAGAAGAAATTGTTGCGGGTATTGAATACACGATCAAAGGCTATCACCAATCCCCAGATAGTATCGCGCAGCATATTACAGGCATACGCAATTGGGGCAAGTGGCGGTTGAGTGTTTCCCCGGGTCTCACGCAAAATCCTGCGCGGGGTATTGTAGATGATAAAGCCTTTGAAATTGCGCCGCATCCGCTGTCGCCAGACGCGCTTGAATACTACCACTATGAACGCATTTCCACAGTGCATGTGGGCGATCTTCACGTTTCGCGCATTGGTGTGTCGCCGCGGCACGGGAATGAGCCGGGGTTGCTCGGCGATATATGGATCGCCCGCGACGATTTTTCACTTGTGGGCTATGATCTGCGTCTCAATTTTCCCGCGCTCTTGCAATTGCGCGGCATAGATCACTGGCAGGTTTATCAGCAAAATACGCGATATCTCAATGAATACTGGTTGCCCGAGCGTCAAATTTGCACGGTTAAAACACGCGATTATACCGCGCAAGCGACAACGCGTTGCTATCGCTATGATCTCAATATGGATTTGCCACCCGCAATTTTTGAAGCGCCGGAAATTGTGATTCTGCCAGAGGCAACCACGCGAGATAGCACTTTTTGGGCCGCACACACAGCGGACCGAGATACGGCACATATCCGCATACAAAGCGAACTCCTGCAAGGCGACCTGCCCGCAGCATGGAAAAAGCACGGTTTGGGTAGAAACAGGTGAGCACCGATGCCGATCCTTTTTTCAAATGTGCATTTTTCCCGCGATGTGCGCCTCTATTTAATGGCTAATGCGCTGGTTGGTTTTGTCCTTTTTGGTGGTATTTATCCCCTTTTGTACAATCTCTATTTGTTGCGCCTGGGGTATAATACCGAGTTTGTGGGGTTGGCAAATGCGACGGGAGCACTTTGTTTTGCTCTGTCCAGTTTGCCCAGCGGGATGCTGGGCGGGCGCTGGGGCAGTCGGTTTACGATGGTTGTTGGGATTTGTGTATCTGTGGTGGGTTTTGGATTGCTTTCACAGGCAGAGTTGATTTCTGCTGGCAGCCCGCGCGATTATTTTATTTTAATATCTTATTCGCTCGGCGTGATGGGTATTGCGCTATTTATTGTGAATGGTACGCCTTATCTGATGGGTATTACCGGTCCAGTTGAGCGCGATCCGGTTTTTGCCGTGCAGGCCGCGCTGATGCCATTTTCGGGTTTTGTCGGGAGTGTGTTGGGGGGCGTTGTTCCGGATTATTTGGCAGGTGTGCTCAATGTTTCACTCGCGCAGCCGGTTGTTTACCGCTATACGCTGTTCATCGGGGTGCTCTGTCTAATTCCGGCGGTTTTCGCGCTGCTCGCGACGCAGGATGTTCGGGTTGAACGCCGGCGGGAAGAGGGGGGTAATGGCGATGTGTCCGATGCGCCTGCGCTTCCTCTTGCGGCTATTGTGATTACTTCGCTGATTTCTGTTCTCCACGTTGCAGGCGAAGCAGCTGCGCGAACATTTTTTAATGTTTATATGGATGAGGGACTCAATATCAGTCTTTCTCTGATTAGTGTGCAACTCGCAGCGGGACAGTTGCTCGCTGTTCCGGCTGCGCTGTCCCTTCCGTTTTTTTCTGCTCGTTTTGGCATTCGGCGCACGGTGGTTCTGGTAACGGTTGTTACAGCTCTTTTTTTGTTTTTTATGGCGTTGGTTTCAAATTGGATTGTTGCTGGTTTGTGCCTGGTGGGGATTATGGCGATGGCTTCGCTGCGCCGTTCGGCGTTTGCCATTTTTCACCAGGAATTGGTGCCAGTGCGCTGGCGTACAGCGATGTCGGGTGCGACTGCTATGATGTCTGGGGCGGGCTATTCGGCAATGGCACTGGGCGGTGGGTATATGATTCCGGTTGCGGGGTATTCGAGTCTTTTTCTAACCGGGGCAGTGTTCACGGGAATGGGGGCGTTTTTGTTTTGGATTTGTTTTCGGGGAGATAAAACGGACCGCTGACACAGGAGGCCGATATGAATACTGAGAGACCCAATATCCTTTTTTTGCTTACCGATATGCAGCGTTACGATGCGCTGGGATTTAATGGCAATGCGGTGTGCAAGACGCCAGCGATTGATCGCATTGCCAGAGAGGGCATGCGTTTTTGCCGGGCTTATACGCCCATCGCGCTTTGTTCTCCCGCGCGGGGGTCACTGCTTACGGGGATGTTTCCGCACAATCACGGGCAGTTGTCGAATATGGGCAATTTCAATCGGGCTTTTGATTTGAATATTCTGGATAAGGCGGCATATCCGCAGATTTTATCTGACGCAGGTTATAATGTCGGTTATGTGGGGAAGTGGCATTTGCCCAGGGAGGGCGATAGCGAATTTTGGGGGTTTGATCCGTGGCATAGGACGCGCGATTGGAACCAGAGTGTGCGCGATGCGGGTTTTGATTGGGGATATGTACAGGAAGTTCAGCGCATGGAATGGGGAGGTGACGCGCCTTTTTGCGGGCGGTCGCAGTTGCCCGCCGAGTATATGCAGGAGCACTGGACTGCGGATAGGACGATTGATCTGATTGAAGGATTTTGTGAGGGCGATAAACCTTTTATGATTTGCAGCAGCTTTTTTGGACCGCATTTTCCCTATAGTGTGCCGGAGCCTTACGATGAAATGTACGATCCCGATACTGTGGAACGCTGGATCAATTTCGACGAGCAGTTTGTCGATAAACCAAGTGTTCAGCAAAAGGAAATGCTCAGGTGGAATGCCAGCCATTTGACCTGGCCCGATTGGCAGAAGGTGATCGCGACGTATTGGGGATATTGCACGTTTATTGATGATCAGGTGAAGCGCGTTTTAGATGCTTTAGAGAAAACGGGGCAATTGGATAATACGGTGATTTTGTACAGTTCGGATCACGGCGATATGTTGGGCAGTCACCGCTTGTTCAATAAGATGATGAATATGTACAACGAGACGCACCAGATTCCATTGGCGATCCGTTGGCCGGGTGTTGTTGAACCCAATCGTGTTTGCGATGATTTTGTGAGTCTGGTCGATATTATGCCGACGTTTCTCGAGATGGCGGGTGCGGATATTCCCGATAGGGTCGATGGGTGTTCTTTGCTGCCCTTACTGCGCGGGGAGACGCCATCGGATTGGCGAGAGGATATTTTTGCAGAGCATCACGGGTACGAGCCTGCACTGTGTACGATTCGGATGGTGCAGACCAGAAAGTGGAAGTATATCTACAATCCGTGTAGTGAAGATGAACTCTACGACCTGGAGAGTGATCCCGGGGAGTTGCACAATTTAGCTCCTAAGTTGGGGTACAAACATGTGCTCAGGCGCATGAAGGATCGCATGGTCAAATGGCTGAGAGATACGAATGATGGGATTGTAAATGATGGCGGCTGGCAGTCAAATTCTTACGATTTGTTTGTGTCGGGGCGAGAGCGATAAAAAAAGTCAGAATCAGGATTTTCAGGATGAGAGGATGAAAGGCGAAGAGACGTAAATTTTTAGTGATCGTGATGATCGTGATGATCGTGAATGCCAGAGGCGTATTCCGCTGTTTTGGCGTCCAGTTGTTCTCGGCTGATCAAGCCTCTGTCAATGACCAATTCTTCGAGGGAAGCGACCCATCGGGTATAGTAGCTCGATGGGTCGTTGTTTTGTTCTGCTGCCGCGATTTCCGAAGCCAATTGGGAACTGAACTCACGCCATTCGTAGAGGTCTTTTTCGTTGAGTGCAACGGCAAGGCCGAAAGCGCGTGCTTCCCAGGGTGCCTGAAAAACGAGTTCTCCATTTTCTCTGGGCAGGGCGATTTGTGCGTCCATGGTGGCGATTTTTTTGTCGGTTTTTTGCGTCATTCCGGCCTCACTTTGCGGGCGGTTCGATTTTGGCGACGCCGATCATTGAGTCGCGCGTGACAAGTGAGATGAGTTGTTCTTCGGTGTAGTCCTCCGTGCCAGCAGGGCGTTCAGGCAAGACCATGTAGCGGAGGTCCGAGTTGCTGTCCCAGACGCGGATTTCTACGGTATCGGGCAGGTTAAGGTCAAATTCCAGCAAGACGGCTCTCGGCTCTCGCACGGCTCGAGATCGGTACGCGTAGGATTTATACCAGTTCGGAGGCAAGCCGAGTACAGACCAGGGATAACAGGAGCACAGGGTGCAGACGACGAGGTGGTGGACGTTTGATGTGTTTTCCAGTACGACGATTTTGGCACCGTGCGCGCTGTCAAAACCGAGTTCGGCAATGGCCGCTCTGCCATCCTCCAGTAGCCGTCGTTTGTAGTTCGGGTCAGTCCAGGCACGGGCAACCACTTTGGCGCCGTTGAGAGGACCTACGTCTTTTTCGTATTTTTCTACGATTTCGTCTATAATCTCCGTTGTAAGCAATCCTTTTTCGATGAGGAGCGATTCGAGTGCTCTGGTGCGCAGGGCAGTGTCGGTTTGGGCAGTTGTGTTCATAACAAGAATCCTTTAATGGTTGGAGACGGTTAAATGGGTTCCAGATAGCTTTCCCACATATCCAGATAGACGGCACTTTTTGTTTCGGCGTCACTACCCCAAAGTTCCGAGGCTTCAAAGCGCACGGCGTATAAAGGTTGCTGGCGGTTTGTACACTCTGTGGGCAGTTCGGCGTCCTGGAGATTGTAGATGCCGTAGTAATTGGTGATTGTGCCGTATTTGCCCCGCACGTATCGAGGGAGCCGGGTATGACCTTTGGGGTGGATATTGCGTGCTTTTACGCGGTCGCCGTTGGAAAATTGCGGCTGGATGTCCATTTTCTGTTGGGGAGGGGTAGCAGGACGCGATCGCACGAGTTCCGCTCGGACGGCATCGGGGTCGGGATGTACCGGGGTTTCGGCATTGGGGTCGTTACGGAAGAGTGCCATCCGCTTTTCCATTTCTTCCGGGGTTAGCACGCCAGCGTCGATCAGTCCTTTGATACGGGAGTACAGCCATTTTTCGTAGTAGCTGGATGAGAGATAGTGCGCGGGATCCATGTTTTCGATATTGTTGCGGGAGCCTCCGGGGATCGGTACAGGTGTGGCTACGGATATGGCGAGTACCCGGCTTTCCCAGGGGTGGTGAAATAGGGGTTCGTTTTCTTCGCGCTCTATGGGACCAAATCCGTGCATCCCGCCCATGTCGTGAATGCCGTCCATGTTTGCTCCTGTGGTTAGCTGTTGTGTATGTTTATTGGGTTTTCGAGAGGGGGCATAGTTTAATTTGTACTTGAGATTTTGTCAAATAATACATATCGCTTTAATCAATGATCTTAAATGTAGTGGATTTGGCAACTTGTGCATTTGCATTTAAGTCCGAAATTTTCACTTCCAATTCGTACAGGCCCTGTGCGGAGTCAGTGACGTCAATCTCCAAATAGCTCAATTCAGATTCTGTTTCACCTACCTGTTCATAAGAAACTGTAAATTCTTTTTCGCTGATGACCCCCAGTAGTTTTCCCACAGATTTCAACACGCGTACAGCCGGTACTTGTCCTTGCGCTGGTGCAATCCGATAGTGCATCTGGTAGCGCGTCTGTCCAAATGTGTCTTTTTTGAGTCCGTAAATCTCGTAGTAAATCACAACAGGTTGCCCGGCTGAGAAAGATCTGGAAGGTTGGGGTATGATGTTCAGAGAGTCAGCTTCCTGTTCTTCAATTCGATTTGCCAGTTCAATATCGCTGAGCATTAATCCGTCTCCTTCGTAGGATTCTACGTCAATAGCCTGCTTTTGGACACCCAATTTGTTGCCTTCTATATCGTGTACCTGAATACCCAGATAATAACGGCCTGGGGGAATATTCACGGTTAGTCGATCTACGATTTTATCTGTATGGTCAGATATATTGGAGAAGGGTTCAACTTTTTGAAAAACTGGCGTCCAGGTCGTGTCAAAGAGCGCGAGACCGCGTTCAAATCGCGTTGTTTCAGTCTGTTCGGGAACTGGCAAGCCGTAATAAATTTCGAGACGGGTCTGTCCTTGTTCCCCGCGAAAATCTGCCAGGGCAGAATAGAAGTTCAGGGTTCCTCTGCGTAGCTCAAATAGAGAGGGTTCGCGGCCAATAGCACGATTGACAATATCTTCTGGTTTCCGCTGGTTCCAGACCACGGCATTGGCCCTGGATTCGGCTCGTATGGATAAAGGTGTTGGATAGTCGAAATCGCCGCCTCGTGTCAGCGATGTAAATACGATCTCAATGCCCCCGTTGACTTCTGGATAGATCCAATATTCCCAGGGTGTATTCCCATCCACTGGAAAAAGTGGATATCCGCGAAGATGTTCTGCACTTATTCCCGCATCCCGGTTGGATAACGGCATGTCGGTCAAAAGTCTATCGCGGACGATATGAGCACCGCGATCGCGTACTACCCTTGATCCGTATTCAACATTTTCAAAATCCGAGAGTTCAATCCTGTCCTGCATAACGCCTGTCGTGGGATCCACATTTGCGTACGGTTCTCTCGCCGATGTTCGGATGCGCTGAATATTGGCGGTCAGTTCTTTTCGCGCATCATCGGTCAGCGACATCAGCAGGCGTTCCTTTACGCGTACTGCTGCGGGGTCAACCTCAAATCGTATGTTGTCAGATCGGCTCCAGTGCGCTGGGTGACCATACCGGATATAGATTTCACCGCGGCGATCCCAGGGCGCGTGGGACGAGAAGAAGTGACGGCGCGCATACATGATTCTGCGGATGTGTTCGACCAACCACTCGTTTTCAGGGGTTGCGGGAGTGGGATCGCGGCGCTGCCAGAATGCTCTGACATAAGCTGCGCGTTCTTCGATTGGCAAGGCATTAAAGGTGTGAATTTCTTCGGGTGAAGCGACGATGCGAATGTCCTCAAACATCGCCCGATTGTGTTCATCTAATCCCTTGAGATAGGCGACTGCGGTCTGTTCTGCCATTGGCGTATTTTTGAGCTGGATATAGGCTTCAAAGAGCATTGGCAAAACGGGTTTTTGGAGGTCCGTTCGTTTTTTCAGGACGGGCTGTAGGATTTCAACCGCGCGTGCAGGTTGACCTATTTTGAATGCTGTGATGCCCAGGCGAAATTGCGCGGTGGTGTGAGAGGGATCAGCTTCCAATTGCTTTTCATAAGCGTCTTCGGCTTTTTCGAATTTGCCTCTGGATTCGTAAAAAACACCCAGCTTAAAATACGTGTCTGAATATTCTGGAGACCGTTTGATCAATTTTTTGAGGCTGTTTTCTGCCTCTACGCTTTTCATTATCAAATCGCACATTGATAGGCTGTAATAGGCGGCACTGTATTTGCGGTCCCAGGCCATTGCCTCCAGGAATAGTTTTCTCGCGCGCCACCGCTGTTTTGGTACGCGCAAAAGTGATAGTGCCCTGCCATTTCTGGCTTCGAATAGGCGTTTGTCGCGTTCAAGTGCCTGTATAAATAATTTTTCTGCCTCGCTTTCCCGATTCTGTTCCAGATTGAGATAGCCGAGCGCGCACAGGGCGACTGCATCTTCGGGATTGTGCGTTAGCAGGCGTGTACAAATTTGTATGGCTTCCGCGACGTGCGTGGAATCGAGTGACACAGCACCTGTCCAATAGACTTTTGGAAGTAATTTTTTTTGTTCAAAATAAGCATCTGAAACAGAAAACCTGCGCTGACCGAGATGGTAGCCATAGTAGTATTTGAGTACGAGCGGATTATGCGCTTGCCAGAATGTGTCTAAGAATTTCCCCTTTTGCGCGCGTGGTAGATTCCGATAAATCGTCGCAGAATCAGTACCTGCGATTTCCTCAATTAGTTGGCTTGCAGTGATGTCCTCGCTGTGACCATAGCTTTTCTGAAGTACGGGTTCGGAGGTTTTTCCTTCGACATCCTGAATAAAAATTAGGAAAACCAGTCCTGCGATACATGATCTGATGGCAAAAGACATATAAGGCTCCTCTGGTCAGTGGAAATCAAAGCACGAGCAGAACGCCAGCTACGCAGAGCGCAACGCCTGTGAGGAGGCGGAGCGTAATTTGTTCTTTGAGGAAGATCACGGCCAGGATGAGTGAGAGGACGGGGGTTGCCGTTGTCAGTGTTGCTGTTTTGGCGGGGCCGATGAACAGAACGGCTTCAACGTAGAAGAAAGACCCGAAGCCCATGCCCAAAAGTCCGGTTATAGCAATCAGAATAAATGTACGCCATCCGATGTCGCGCAGGTTGCCGCGTCCTTGATTGAGCCGCCAAATGCCAAATAATGCCAGAGCTACGAGCGGCATTCGCACGCTGTTGGCCTGAATACTGGTGAGATGTGCCATCGCAGGTTTGAGCATGGTGGTGCTCAAACCCCAGAGTAAAGATGTGATAAGGGCAAAGGCTATCCCGCGTTTGAGGCGAATGGGTTGTTCTTGTGCGTCTGTGGGATTTTGACGCGGTCGCTGAGAGAGTAAAATAACGCCAGATGCCGCCAACACACAGCCAAAAATAAAGGTATGGGTGACGGGTACATCGAGCAAAAATTGCTCCCAAATTAGCGTGGTAATCGGGAGGGTGCCAACCAGAGCCATTGTGCGCGATACGCCAATTTCTTTCATGGCGTGTAAATAGAGTTGGTCGCCAATGACAATGCCGATGAATACGGAGCCGATCAAAAGTCCCCATTCGTGCAGCGGCACGTTGAGCAGTGTGGATAAGGGGGGACCAAAAGGCAATAGCATCCAAAAGAAAGGCCCGGAAATCCCACAGCGGATGGCCGTGATGAGTGCCGATGGCTGGTGCTGGGATAGCGTTCTTAAGACGAGGCTGGTAGATGCCCAAACCAGTGACGCCCCGAGTGCAACCCCTTCGCCGTAACTGATCACTCTCGCGCTCCATTGCGTATAAAAAAGGGTTATGCCAAGCGACATAACCCTTTGTATCATTGTGTGAAAATTTATGGTGCCGAAGGTGGGATTCGAACCCACACGGGCCTAAGCCCACGGCGCCCTGAACGCCGCACGTCTACCAATTCCATCACTTCGGCACCTGATCCCGTGCGAAGGCAAATATATCAAATCGCCTATGGGTTGTCAAGACGGTGAGTGCGTCGCATCATGGCAGTGCAGCGAGGGCGGCGAATAGCGCTTTGATATAGCCCACGGAGTAAGCCAACCCACCGGTGATGGGTGCGTTGTCACCTTCGAGTCCGGGAATGTGGTCGGGATTCAGGCAGCCATCAAAGCCCACGCGGTTGAGTTCCAGCAAGAGCTTGAACATGTTCATGTCGCCGTCGTCGAGCAGGGTTTCTTCAAAGCCGCGCGCTGTGGCGAATGAGCCGCGCACATTGCGGAAGTGTACCATAAAGATGCGATCTTTGCGGCCGTAGTTGTTAATTTCGTCGAGGACGAGCGGTGAACCGCCCGCTTCGGCGCGGGTGCCACAGCAGTAGAGGTAGCCCACTTGTGCGCTGGGAAAAGCGTCGATGACGCGGTGAAATCCCAGGCCGCCGAATGGGGTGTCCGGGTTGGGAGAGTCGGATGGGTGAATGGCGAGCTTAATCCCGGTTTCTTCGGCTATGGGCACGAGGTTTTCATAGACGATGCAGAAGTGTTTCCACCAGTCTTGCAGAGCTTCGTAATCGGGTGTTTCGGGCACGGGGTTGGTCAGTGCTTGACTTTCGCCGCGCGAGAGGTATCCGCCGCGGTGTTCAGATCGGTAGCGAAACATGAGTTCGTTAAATGTATCGCCCCAGAATCGCTGTCGGGCAATGGGTACGCCTGCTTCGCCAAGTATGCGCAGTGCCGTACATGTATTTTCGAGTTCTTTTTCGCCGCCGGGCTGATCGGTCATAAATTTTTCCGTGATATTTGGCAGGCTGACGCGGTTGATCGACAGGCCCCAGGACTGGATTTTTTTCTTCATTTTTAGAAGTTCATCCAGGTCGGGATACCCCTGCTCTACAACGCCGGGAATGTCCGTATCAGTCCCAAAATCGAGGGCGTCAGCGCCGAGTTGGGTGACAAATCGAAGATACGAATCGGAGAGTTCGCGGTGCCAGACGGAAATTTTCATGAAGACCTCCTTGTGTTGGTAGCTCTCAGTGTGAGCCACAGGGTATAGACCGCGCAGATGAGCAGGGCCGAGGTTACGAGATGGAGTACTTGAAAAACGCGGGGTAGCCCGCCATAAGCCAGAGCTATGCCAGTGGCTGCCTGGAACAGGATGAGTGCGAATGAGAGGTAGCTGCTCACTTTGAGCAAGCCATCTATTGCATTTTTGCGTATGATATAGACGAGATAAGCAGCAACGGCAATTACCACCCAGGTGAAGGATCGGTGGATGTGATCCATAAGACCTATATTGGCGATCCATGCACTGCGAGCGACGCCTTCGCTGTTTTTGATGTAGGGATCGATGGCTTCGCGCACCTGTGTGCCGAGTAGCATTTGAAGGCATACGATGATAAAGAGCATGGCCGAGAGGCGGGCGAGTAATTTGGGGGTGGGCAATGTGGCGGGAAGGCGGATGTCAACGGCGCAAAATGTGACGTAGAGCAACAGGCATAAGAGTACCATTGCGCCTGCCATGTGCAGGGTGATCATGCCGGGTTTGAGACCGGATTTTACGACTTGCCCGCCGAGCCAGCCTTCAAAGCCAACGAGGAAGACGGCTATTAGCGATCCATAGAAGATGGCGGGATGTGTTTTCCGATATGGGATGGCGCGCAAAAAGGTGGCGATGACCAGCAGGCCGATGATCATGCCGATGAGGCGGTTGATGTATTCGATCCACATTTTGACCGGGTTGAAGTCTTCGATGTTTAGCCCGCGTTCTGCGAGATAGGCCCGGTCAATGTCGTCGATACTCGAGGGTGGGAACCAGCAGCCCCAGCACCGGGGCCAGTCTGGACACCCCAGGCCCGCGCCCGAAACGCGCACGAGACTGCCAACGCCGATGAGCAAGAGGATCGCAACGAGGGTGGTGATGGCGGTTTTTTGGAATGCGTTCATAAAACCTGCTGACTACCGCTTCTCATTTAACATTTCGTCAATGGCTTTGCGTACTGTGCGCCGCCATGCCCATTCGGACATGTCGTCCCAGTTTTCGGTATTTTTGGGTTTGCGAAAATACAGGTAGAGTTCAATACCCATATAGACCCAAAATGCGATAAAAATAAAGATGAAGAGCCAGATCATAGTATATTGCGAAGTCACGAAACAGTGTTATGTTATAGCGACAAGGTAAAGATAAGGAAAAAGATTGTACAAGCAACAGTTGTGTTGTTCACTGTTTAAGACAGCTTATAAGGAGGAAAGATGGAGTATCGCGTTTTGAGAGGGACGGGTATTCGCGTGTCGCGTATATGTTTGGGAGCTATGACATTTGGAGATCAGGCCGATGAGGCTACGTCTATTCGCATGGTGGATACGGCTCTGGATGCCGGTGTGAATTTTATCGATACGGCAGATACTTATGTCAATGGTGTGTCCGAAGAAATTGTGGGCAAGGCGCTCAAGGGCAAACGCGATCGGGTGATTTTGGCGAGCAAGATAGCCAATTTTGTCGGGGAGGACGAGATTAAGGATCAGGGGTTGCACCGCTGGCATGTGATTCGAGGGGTGGAAGCGTGTTTGAAGCGATTGCAGACCGATTGTCTGGATATTTTGTATTTGCACAAGCCCGATTGGAATACGCCTCTTGAGGAGACGATGGCGGCGTTTGACACTTTGGTACAACAGGGCAAGATTATATATGTGGGGATGTCGAATTTCGCTTCATGGCAGGTGATGAAAGCGCTTTGGAAATGCGATGTGAATAATTGGGCGCCGCCTGTGGTGTTGCAGGTACCCTATAATTTGATTACGCGGAGTATCGATGAGGAGTGCGTTGCGTTTAGTCGTGAGATGAATATTGGGATGGCTGTATATAATCCGCTTGCAGCGGGCATGCTGACGGGCAAACACACGCGGGATACCGAACCCGCAGTGGGTACGCGTTTTGATTTGAATCGGGATTATTACGGCAGGTTCTGGCACGATCGCAATTTTGACGCGCTTGATGCGTTGAAGCAGATTGCACATACTGCGGGCAAGACGATGATTGAATTGTCTTTGCAATGGCTGATGTCTCAGTCGATTATCGATTCGATGATTTTGGGCGCGAGCAAGCTGGAGTATCTGACGCACAATATTCAGGCCGCAGATGGGCGTTTGGATGAGGATGTGCTACAGGCTTGCGATGCGGTGTGGCGCGAAGTGCGCGGGGGTCATTTTCCGTATAATAGGTGAGAGATAAGAAGTATGAAGTGTGAAGTATGAAGTGTGAAGGGAACAAACCAGATGATATCAAGGTCGAAATTCATATAGTAAGTTATGCATCTTTTAAAATGCAGGGTACAGCGTATTCCTATGCTTTCTCGAATCATATATTTAGTCTGCGCAATCTTCTTTAGCGCGGAAAGCGTTTCTGCGCAGGAGACGGATTATCGCGCGTTGTGGGCGCAGGGCGATTATGCCGAGGCGGTGAAAGTGCTCGAGCGCGCGTCTTATCACCCGTGGTCAACGCGGCGGGATTATGCCGAGTTGCTGGTGTTGACGGGTCGCGTTGACGAAGCGATTGAGCAACTGGAAGGGGTTGGAAGTGGGCCCGATGTGGCTGTGCGATTGGCCGAGTTGTATCGCATGCGCGGTCGGATGGGCGATTATGCCACGGCATTGATGCAGGCCGAGCGCCAGGTGCAATTGTTGTCGGAATATCGCCCTGATGTCGATGATTTTCTCGCGGCTGCGCGGCTGCGCGAGTTGAAGGGCGAAGATCCAAAATCGCTGTTGCGATTTTACAATTTGATGGCTCAGGCATTTCCCAATAGCGTGTCTGTGTTTATTGCGGCGGGGAAGCTATCTCTGGACAAACGCGCTTTTGATGTAGCGGCGGAGAAATACGGTGCAGCGCTTGCGTTGGATCCCGAAAATCAGGAGGCTTTGGCGGGGTTGATGTGGTGTTATTATCACGCGGGCGATGATCGGGTTTTGGAAGTGATGGCGCAACTTTTCGCCCTCAATCCGAATCATCTGGAGGTCCGGCGGTTGCAAGCCGAGCAATTGTTGGGTCGCAATGAAGCACATGCCGCGCTTGCGATGCTGGATTCTATCCTGTCTGTTAATCCAAACCACCTGAAAGCGCTGGGGTTAAAGGCAGCGGCGTTTTTTTTATTGGACGATTCAGCAACGATGGCAAAAATGCAGGAACGGGCATTGGCTTTTAATGGGTATTTTTCAGGTGCTTTTCGCATTCCCGGGCGCATTGCGTCTCGGCAATACCGGTTTGAAGAAGGGCGTGCTTTTCAAGCGCGTGCGTTGGAAATTGATGCAAAAGATGTTGAGGCGCGTTTGCTGTTGGCGTATGATTTGTTGCGGTTGGGCAAAGATGCCGAGGCGCGAAGCGAGTTGGAGCGTGTTTTTGCGGCTGATCCATATAGCGTGCGGGCATATAATTTGCTCGAGGCTGCCGATGCGATTGATGGTTTTGTGACGATATCGCGCGGTATTTTCAAGTTGCAATTGCCCAGGCAAGAAGCCGAGGTGATGTCCGATGGACTGTTGGGACTGCTCAATGAAGCGGCTTTGTACTATCAGAGAAAATACAATATTGAATTGCACACGCCCGTGGTGGTGCAGGTGTTTGACGATCACGATGTGTTTATGGTGCGGTCGGTTGGGTTGCCGGGCAATGCGGGGCATTTGGGCATTTGTTTTGGACGGTTGGTCACGATGGATTCTCCTCGGGCGCGACCACCTGGCACGATGAACTGGCAACAGGTGTTGTGGCACGAGTTTGTGCATGTGATTACGCTGCAAAAGACCCATAATCGCATGCCGCGCTGGTTGTCGGAGGGGATTTCGGTCTATGAAGAGACGCAAAAGGATGTGTCGTGGGGGCAGCGGCTGAATCCTGAATTTAAGCATATTGTAGATGGCGAGGGGTTTCCGGCTGTAGGCGATCTCGGGCGGTTTTTTACGGATCCAGAAACGCCGATGCATCTGATGTATGGGTATTTTGTATCGGGCGAGTTTGTGGCATTTTACGTGAATCACTACGGCCACGATGCATTGGTGACGGCACTCGACCGCATTGGCGATGGTATGGAGGCTGTTGAGGCGTTGATTTCGGCCAGTGGTGTTTCTGCCCGTCTCATGGATGAGCGGTTTATGGAATATCTGGGGAATCGATGCGCGCCCCTCAGGGCGCTGTCCAAAAATTCGGAGTTTCGCCAGAAATTAAATGCGGGGAAAGAGGCAGTTGAGGCAAAGAACTGGGCGGATGCAGAGCGGTTTTTTCTGAAAGCGTATGCTCTGTATCCAGACTATGTTGCGGAAGATGCGCCTTTGAGGCTATGGGTGGATGCCGGGATGGTGCGTGGGGACCCAAAGTGGCACCGCAAAGCCTTGAAAAAGCTCGTTGAATGGGATGCGACAGCGCCTGAAGCCTGTCTGGCGTTGAGTGGATTTTATATGGAGGATAAAGACTGGACGGCTGCACTTACGGTGCTGGAGCGGGCATTGGCGGTGCGTCCGTTTCAGGTTGAGGTACTGGCGCGAAGAGCAGAGGTACACGAGATGCTGGCAGATTGGGATGCGGCTATTGCGGATTGGCGTCGGTTGATTTATCTGGATGTACCGGGTCGAGCAGCGCATCGGCTCAATCTGGCGGAGGCTCTGGCAAAAAAGGGTGAGGTTGTGGCTGCAAAAGCCGAGGTGCTCGCGCTGTTGGAAACAATGCCGCATTTTTGGGATGCACAACAGTTGTTGTTGGAATTGGTGGAGGTGCAGTGATGCGAATTTTGTTGGCGTGTTTGTTGGTGTTGTTGATGCCCGAGTGGGATGTCGATGCACAGTTCGGGCGCAGACGGCGAGGCCCTTTCGAGCGGATGGAACGCGATATTTTTCCGGGCAATACGTTTACGTTTTGTCGTATCGAGTATTCGAATTATACGGGCGATGATGATTGGGGATATCGGCGGCGAAGGGGCAGTTGGGCGGTGGATTATCCCGAGTCGGATGAGAATTTTTCTCTGCGTTTGTCTCAAATTACAACGCTCAATGTGAATCGCACAGAAGACGGGCAGTTTAAGCATGTGATTGTGCGCCTGGATGATCCCGAGGTATTTAAGTATCCTTTTGTTTATATGCTCGAAGTGGGGCGTATGGCTTTGAGTGTGTCCGAGCAGGAGGGATTGCGCGAGTATTTGTTGCGCGGTGGTTTTTTGCTGGTGGATGATTTCTGGGGGGATGATGCATGGCGAAATTGGGTGTACGAGATTTCTCAGGTGTTGCCGCCCGATGAATTTCCCCTGGTGGATATTCCGCTGGATCACGAGTTGTTTCACATTGTGTTTGATATTAAGGAGGTGCCGCAGGTGCCGGGTCTGGGCAGTTTCTGGGACTGGCAATCGACGGGGATTACTTATGAGGGCTGGGCAGGGCGTTATGACGAATACGGTTCTGAGGCGCACTGCAAAGGCATTTTTGATCGGGACGGGCGGTTGATGGTGGTGGTGATGCACAATACGGATTTGGGTGATGGCTGGGAGCGCGAGGGCGAGAATTACGAGTATTTTCGCAATTTTTCCGCGCCCAAGGCGTATCCGATGGGTATTAATATCGTGGTGTATGCGATGACGCATTAAAATAATAGAGGTGATTTTTGGGAGAAACCATTCAAGTACAGGAAATGCCATTTGAGGCTGAGGCGATAGACAAGTTGCGCGATGGTCGCGCGCGGATGATGGAGCAGGTTCGCAAAGTGATCGTCGGGCAGGATGAGGTTATTGAGTCGTTGCTGATTGTGTTGTTTAGCGGTGGTCATTGTTTGTTGACGGGGGCGCCGGGTTTGGCGAAGACGCTGCTGGTGCGTACGATTGCGAAAATTTTGGATTTGGATTTTAAGCGCGTTCAGTTTACGCCGGATCTAATGCCTTCGGATATAACGGGTACAGAGATTATCGACGAGGATCGCGTGGGCGGGCATCGCGAGTTGCGGTTTATTCCGGGTCCTATTTTTACGCATATTTTGCTGGCTGATGAGATTAATCGCACGCCGCCCAAGACACAGGCTGCACTGCTGGAGGCGATGGAGGAGAAGCAGGTGACAATAGGGGGTAATTTGCACGCGCTGGAGCAACCGTTTTACGTTCTGGCAACGCAGAATCCCATTGAATTGGAGGGGACCTATCCACTGCCCGAGGCGCAGTTGGATCGCTTTATGATGAATATCTGGATCGATTATTTGGCGGAGGATGAGGAGTTGGATGTGGCGACGCGCACGACGTCGATTGAGGCCGAAGAGGTCGAGTCTGTGTTTTCGGGTGCAGATATGCTCGATTTTTCCAGGCTGGTGCGGATGGTTCCGGTTGCCGAGCCTGTGGCGCGTTATGCGGTGCAACTGGTGCAGGCGAGCCGCCCGGGGGATATGGCACCGGATTTTGTGAATTCATGGGTGAGTTGGGGCGCGGGTACACGCGGCGTTCAGGGGTTGTTGCTGGGGGCAAAGGCGCGGGCGTTGCTCAAGGGGCGATACCACGTTTCTTTTGGTGATGTACGAGCTGTTGCACCCAATGTGTTGCGCCACCGCATTTTGACCAATTTTAGAGCTGAGGCTGATCGCGTTAATGCCGAGGATGTTATCAATCGGTTGTTAGAGACCGTTCAGCCGCCAGAAGCGGATTTGGTATAGGCTAATCGCTATGCAAAATTCTATTTACACATATCTCGACCCGGCTGAGTTGGCGCGTATTGCCGATCTGGAACTTCTGGCGCGTACTGTGATTTCCGGGTTGCAGGGTGGGGCGCATCGCAGTATTCACCATGGGGCGTCGGTTGAGTTTGCCCAATATCGCCCTTATGCGTGGGGTGATGATTTGCGCTTTGTGGATTGGCGGCTGTACGGGCGGAGTGATCGGTTGCACGTGAAGCAGTTTCAGGATGAGCGCAATTTGCGTTCTACTATTTTGCTGGATTGCAGTGCGTCTATGGATTATGGTTCGGGAGAAGTGAGCAAGTTTCGGTATGCACAGATGCTGGCGGCGTGTCTGGTGATGCTGGCTTCCGGTCAGGGAGATGCCGTGGGTTTTGCCGCTTATCATCGGGAGTTGATTGCGCATGTGCCAGCGCGTCGTCGGGATGGGCAGCGCCATCGCATTTTGATGGAGATCGACAATTTGAGGCCCGCGGGTGAAGAGACGGATACGGCGGGGACGTTGCGGGTGATGGGCGATGTGTTGCCTGCGCGAGGGATGGTGGTGTTGATCGGCGATTTGTTGCATCCGGCAGATGAGATGATTGTGCATTTGCGTTCTCTGCGAGCGCAGCGTCACGATGTGCTGGTGTTGCAGGTGAGCGATCCGGCTGAGCAGACGTTTCCTTTTGATCGGTCGGTGACGCTGGTGGATGCCGAGGACAGTCGCGAGCAATTTGCCGTGCCAGAAGAGGTGCGCGAGGCTTATTTGGAAAATCGCAGGCGACATTTTGGCGCGATAAGAGAAGCGTGTTTGTCAGCGGAAATCGATATCGAGGAGTTTGTGTGTTCTGAGCCTCTGGATATGGCGTTGCATCGGTTTTTACATCGGCGCAACGATGGGCTGATCGCGCCGAGCAGGCGGTCAGGAGGCGCGTGATGGGGTTGCTGGCTCCGCTTTTTGCATTTGGGGTTGCGCTGATTGGCATTCCCTATTTTGTGCATCGCATTCGTCGCCCGGAGCGCGAGACTGTGCGGTTTAGCAGTTTGATGTTTGTGCCCGATGTTAAGCGCGAGGTGATTGAGCGCAGGCGCGTTCAACACGTTGTGTTGATGTTGTTGCGAATGGCTGCGTTGGTTGCCCTGGCACTTGTGTTTGCGCGGCCTTTTCAAGAGATGATGTTGGATGCTGAAGCGGTGTCTTCGGGAACGACTGATCATGTGATTGCGATGGATGTTTCGTTGAGTATGGGATATGACGGAGCGTGGGAGCGTGCGAAAATGGAGGCGAAATCCGTTCTGGAGACTGTGGCGCCAGGAGACCGAGTCGGGTTTGTGCGATTTGCACAGCAGGCTGTGGTGGATGTGCCACCTGGCGATGTGGCAGATGTGCAACGCGCTATTGAGATCGCCGATGTGACGTGGGCACATACCGATTATGCTTTGGCACTTCAGGCGGTTGAACATGTTTTTGCGGTCGATACCGCTCAGGTGCGGCGCGTGGTTCATGTGATTAGCGATTTTCAGGCGAGTGGTATGCCGGTGTCCGATATGGGATGGCGACTGCCGGGTGCGATTGAGCTTCAAGCGGTGGATGTGGGGACCTCTCAGGTGTCTAATGCGTCGGTTGACGCGCTCGCTGTGCGGGCTGGAAAAGACGATGTATTGCGGGTTCGCGCTCGGGTGAGAAATTGGTCTGGACAGGACGCGCTTGCTGTGCAACTAATGGCCGGTGGCGAAGTGGTAGAAACGCGCGATGTGACAGTGTTGCAGGGCAATGCCACACAGGTGGCTTTCTCCGTACCTCTGGAGGATGGGATAAACGGATATGTCTCACTTGCCGGTGGCGATGGATTACAGCGAGATGATCGGCGTTTTTTTGCGTGGATTGCCAAACCGCAACATCCCATCGCGGTGTTGAACACTTCGGAGGTCACGCAGTTTATGCTCAAAGCTGCTGTGCCCGAAGGCGCGGACTGGCGTTTGATCTGGTCTGGGGAACTTATGGGGTCGGTGGTGATTGCCGAAGATGTGGTTTCTGTAAGTGAGTTTGCAGACTATGTTGAGAATGGCGGTGCGCTGTTTTTGCCGCTTCGCAGAGATGCCGATATTCAGTCTGTGAATGCCTTGCTCGCGCGCGCGAATATCCGGGTTTCAGGGGTGGAGGATGCGGGTTATGCCGCGCTGGCGTGGGTCGATTTGGAACACCCGATTTTTCGTCCTTTCAGGGGCGCGCGGTTTAACGATTTTTCATCTGTGCGATATGAGAATTACCACGTTATTAACGCCGACAGTTCAGCCGCGGTGCTGGCAAAATACGACGATCTTATGCCCGCTATTGTCGAAGGTAAAATAGGAGAGGGGCGCATCGTGGTCTGGGGTGGTGGAATGGGGTTTGATCGGTCAAATCTGGCGCGGACGCCGCGGTTTGTGCCTTTGTTACACGAGACGTTGCGCTATTTATCAGGTGATCGAGAGATCGAGACAGATTACCTGGTGGGTGATGCCATAAGTACTTCTGATACAGTGGAACGGGTTATGGGACCAGAGGGATCGGATTCTATAGTTGGCGATGCCCGCATATTCCATGCGCCAGGCGTATATCAGTGGGGGACGCAGATCGCATCGGTCAATGTTGCGGATCGAGAGAGCGATTTGGCGCGGATAACGCCCGCGGAATTTGAGATTCGGCTGTGCGATACGCCCGTGTTATTTCAGAAAGATGGCAAATCATCGACAGATCTTTCGATTGTGTATGAATACGGTCGCTGGGTGCTTGGATTTTTGCTCGCCTTGCTTTTGCTCGAACATTTTTATGCCGCGTATTTGAGTGTGCGGGAGGTACGGACATGATACCATTGCTACCACTTAAATTGGAACACGCGATCCGCGAAGTGGCCGCGCAGTTTGAAAGGCGGCGGCGTTTGCAGGGGCGGTTGATATTTGGTGCCGTGTTTTTAGGTTTGCTGATTGGGGTGTGCGCTGTGGTGGCTTTTGTCGATCGCGTGCCTGTGATTGTGCCGGTTCTGACATTTCTCTTTCTGGTCTTTGGCGCGGGTTACAGGTGGTTGTATGTACCACAGCGGGCTGTGGTGACGCGAGAGCAGATCGCGTTGTTTCTCGATGCACATCATCCCGAGCTTGAGGATCTGATTGTGAGCAGTGTGTCGCTGCACGGGGCAACGCCGGTTTCCGAGTGGATGACCGAGCAGGTGTTTCAGCAGGTGCGCGAGTTGTCGGCGATACAGGCTCCTCCTGTGATTGATCTGCGCGTTTTGAAGCGCGTGCGCCGCGCGGTTGTTGGGGTGTGGGGGTTGGGGACTGTTGTGTTGCTCCTGGCACTGTGGCAGGTTGATCTGGGCGATATTGCAGGGCGGTTGTTTTCTGTACCGACTTTGCCATTGCCCTATACGGTTGAACCGGGTGATGCACGGGTGCGGCGCGGGGCGCATCAGATGGTGTGGGTGACGACAGATCTCTCAGGGGCGAGTAAGGCGATTCAGTGGCGAGCATCGGGCGGGGACTGGCAAACTGCGCCTTTAGAGCCTGGAGAGACTGGCGATGTTTTTGCTCATCAATTGCGCGATTTGTACGCCGATACAGAATATCAGGTGCAGGTTGGGTCTTATCGTTCAAAAGTGTATCGGCTTTCGGTGTGGACACCGCCCGAAGTCGTGTCAATTGGACTTCTATATCGCTATCCCGACTATTTGGAAATGGAAGACCGGGATGTGCCTTATGGGGGCGATATCACGGCGCCCGAAGGCACGGAGGTGGTGGTGTCGGTAACGGTGAATAAAGTGTTGGAGAAGGCAGCGCTGGTATTGGATGGCGGAGAAGAAATGGCGTTGGAAAAATCGGACGATTCCGTTTGGGAAGGTAAGCTGTCTATTGTAGAGAACGGTGCTTATGAGGTGGGTTTGCGGGATGCCGATGGCGAGAAAAATGAGTATGCACGCGCGTATAAAATTACGGCCAAAGTGGATCAGCCGCCGCGCATACAGGTTCGTTTTCCACGCGGGGATGACGAGGCTACGGCAATAGAGGAAGTGGCTTTTGGGTTTTCGATAAAAGACGATTACGGGCTTATGGATTACGGTTTGCAATACGAGGTGGCAGGGCGCGATCCCGTGCGGATTTCTCTTGTGACGGAGACAGCGCGGATAGAAAGCGCAGAGGGTGAGTATCCGATGGCATTGGAAGATTTGGGTCTCGCGGCGGGCGATTTTATCACCTGGACGATTTGGGCAGAAGATGGCAAGCCGGGACGGTCTGAGGTGGAGAATCTGGGCGATCCCTATTTTTTGGAAATTCGGCCTTTTGAACGGCTCTATCGTCAGGCTGTGAGTAACGAGGGCGGCCAGCAAGGACAGGGCAGGGGACAGCGGGGTGGTGCAGAGGGCCAGAAGCAGGTGATTATTGCGATCTGGAATTTGCGCAAAGGCGCGTCGGGAATGGATTGGGAAGAATACGATGAGCAGAAGCACGCTATTATTGAAGCGCAAGAAAATGTTCAGGGTTCTGTAAGGAATCCGGCAGCGGATTTGGAAGCTGAGTTTGCGGGTGTCATCGGGGCACTGAGCGAGGCGTCTTTTGACGATCCGGATGCGGCATTGGCAAGGGCATGGGGGCATGCTCAGCGCGCGTATCGATACCTGTTGCAGAGGAGACCGAGAGAGGCGGAGGTTGTGCAAGGCAGGCAGCGGCAACGCGGTGGCGGTGGGGGCCAGGCACAACAACGCGAGTTAGATGGTCTGGAACTGGCGCAGCGACGAGATTTTCGGGAAGAGGCATCTACCCTGCAACAGCAACTCGCCGAGACGGCAGAGGCACAAAATAAAATTGAGGAATTGACGAGGCGGCAGGCGGCGATTAACGAAGATGTGGCGCAGTTGATTTCAGAGGTGGAAAAGCTGGATGGCGAAGCGCGCGAGGAGGCCAAACGTCGCCTGGAGCAGTTGCGCGAGGCGCAGCGTCAGACAATGGATGCGCTCGATGCGGTCAATGGTGAGATTGCGTCTGGAGATATGGACCCACAACAGGCGCGGCAGGCGCGGGAGCAATTGGAAGGTGCGCGGCGGCAAATGAGTCGCAGCGCGCAAAATCTGGAGAACGATCAGTTGCAACGGGCACGGGCTGCGGGCAATCGCGCTTTAGACGCATTGCGCGATGTACAGGAGCAATTGGGCAATTTATCGCGCGGGGCAGCTGCTGAACGCATGAAGATGTTACAAGACAAGATGGACAGTTTGCGCGCCCAACAGCAGGGTTTGGTCGCACAGGCACAGGAGCAGCAGGCGCAGCGCGGAACGCTGTCTGATGCGGAGCGCGGGTTGAGAGAGATGCTCGAGGGGAAGCAACGCACGGCCGATGAGTTCCGGGATATGATGGAGGAGGCGAGTGCATTGGCAGAGAAGGCCGCCGAAAGCCAGGGTTTGATGTCGCAAAAGCTCAATGACTGGCTGCGCGAGACGAGTCGCGAAGGCATTTTTGAAGATATGCAAGCGGGCGAGCGTTTTGTGCGATTGGGGGCGTGGCGTGCGTCGGAAACACACGAGCGCGCTGTGGCGGAGAAGTTGGATCAGGCGGCTGAAAAACTCGATGGTGTCGCGCAACTTCTGGTGCGCGATGATCTGGAAGCGCTGGAGCGGGCGCAGGAGCGTTTGGAGAGTGTGATGGGAGGAGAAAGGGATGGCGGCGACGGGCGATTTGGATGGGGTCCGCGAAACCCCGACGAGTTGCGGCGTTTTGCCGAAAGCGGTTTTCGCGATTGGATGAATCGCTTGCGCGAGGCCGAGTCGCTTTTGCCGGCTGATTTGGGTGTGCGACAGCGTTTGACGGGTATCCGCGAAGATCTGGCGGGTATTGGGCGCGATTATTATCGCGAGGGGGCGGTGCCGCAATACGATTTGATTTTTGATCGCGCGATTAAGCCTTTGACGCTGTCTGCCGAAGAATTGTCGGATCTGATTCGCGAGCGAAAAGGAGACTATGGCCTTTCCGCTGGCAAGTCAGATGAAATTCCCGAGCAATACCGCACCCGTGTTGCCGAGTATTTTAAGGCATTGACGGAACGTGAGAAGTGACTGACTGGTTATTACACTTATTGGCAGGGGAGCGCACCGTTGCGTATCGCGATGTGCGGTTTGCACTGGATGTCGCATGGCCTGTGGCGCTGGTCTTGCTCGGCGTTGTTTTTTGTGTGAGTATGGTTTTCTGGCACAGGCGGCGCCCTGCGCTTTCAAAGGTGTTGATTGGGTTGCGTGCGCTGGCATTGACGCTGGTGCTGTTTTTGTTATTGGGGCCTGCGCTGGTGGCGCAGAGATTGGAGCCTGGTACACATTTTGTGCCTGTTTTGTTTGATGATTCTCGCAGTATGACGGTGCCTGAAAATGGTGGAGAGACGCGGGCAGAACGATTTGTGCAGGTGTACCAGACGTCGGATTTTGAGCGCGTGTTGACGCAGTCTCACCAGGTGGCGCGGTTTCGGTTTGGCAGCACAACAGCGCGCATAAATGAGGTTGAAGACCTGGTGTTTGATCAGGGGCGATCAGATATTGTCGGTGCAGTTCGCGGGGTGCTCAAGCAAATGTCGGGTGCTGCGGTGTCGGCTGTGGTGGTGTTTAGCGATGGGGTGCAGCAAAGTGCTGCGCCTGTTCCGATAACGGATTTGCCTGGCGATGTGCCCGTTTTTACGGTGGGGGTAGGTCGCGATGATCTCTGGCGCGATCTGGCATTGGCCGATGTGTCGGTGTCGCGCGTGCGGTCCGATGAGGTAGCGATTACAGCGCGGGTGGTGGCCGAGGGGTTGGGTGGTGAAGATGTAATGGTTGAGGTGCTGGACGGCACGCGGGTGGTGGCGTCGTCACCGCTCTCTATTGTGGGACCGCAGGAAGAGAATTATGTCCGGCTCCATTTTGACCCGCAAAGAGAGGGCTGGCTATCACATCGCGTGCGAACGCGTTTGGCAGATACTACGGGTGTTGCGATCAAAGATCGCATTGCTGCGAATAATGCGCGGGATATTATGGTGGATAATCGCGAGCGCGTTTTTCGCATTTTGTATTTTAGCGGGCGGCCCAATTGGGAGGGCAAGTTTTTGAGACGTGCCTTAGATGGGGCACCGCAACTTGTTCTATCGAGTCTGGTTCGCATTTCTGGTGCCGAGCGCAAGTTTGTATTTCGGGGGCGCGATGCGACGATGGCGAATCCCCTTTTTGAGGGCTTTGACGATCAGGCGTTGAATGCGCCGCGTTATGACGAAGCGGTTTTTATCCGCATTGGCGTGTCAAAATCGGAGTTGGCAAGTGGGTATCCCTCAGATGTTTCAGAACTTTTTCGCTACCATCTGGTGATCTGGGGGGATATTGAGCGCGATTTCTTTTCTCTTGCACAACTAAATTTGACGCGGGAATTTGTGTCCAAACGCGGAGGCAGTTTTTTGATGCTGGGCGGTCCGCGTGCATACTCAGAGGGCGGGTGGGCGCATTCGACTATTGAACCGATGTTACCCGTTGTGTTGGGTCCTGCAGGCGATTATGACGATGTGGCTTTTCGCGCTAAGCCGACGATTGAAGGCTTATTGTCAGGGGTCTGGTCTTTGAGCGAAGATGCCGAAGTCAATGCCGAGCAGTGGGCGAATTTATCCGCGCTTTACGGGGTCAATGCGTTTGCATCTGTGCGCGCTGGTGCAACGGTGATGGCGACGGTGGATGCCGAGTCTGAAGCTGTGGATGCACAGCCGCTGTTTGCCTGGCAGCGGTATGGAGAGGGTTTGAGTGCGGCACTGGGAACGGGCGAGACGTGGCAGTGGCAGATGATGCAGAATGTTGACAATGCCGCCCACGAACGCTTTTGGCGGCAGTTGGCGCGTTTGCTGGCGATGCGGGTGCCAGAGCCTGTGACGATGATTGATAGCGGCGAGGATGTTGTGGTGGGGGACCTGCGCGATTTGAAGTTTGTGGTGCGCGATTCTCTTTTTGAATCCCGCGAAGGGCTGTCCGTTGATGTGTTGGTCGAGTTACCGAATGGTGGGACAGTTAGATTGCCGGTTTCTGAATCTATTGCCGAGGTGGGTGCGTATTCTGCGATTTTTGAGGCTACAGAAGCGGGGTTGCACCGCGTAAAACTTACTGCACGCGATACCGATGGCGCAGATGTTGGGCATCTGGACGCAGCTGTGCTGGCGCGTCCGGATAATCTCGAGTTTTTATCTGCGCGTTATAATCCCGACTTTTTGAAACGCCTGTCTGCACATACGGGGGGCAAATTTATCGAGTTGGACGCGCTGGACGAATTGGCCGAGCAGATTCCATATACCGATCAGGCCCATGCGCGATTGGATCGTTTTCCGTTGTGGCATTTTCCGCCTTTTTATATAGTACTTGTGTTGTTGCTCGGCCTTGAATGGTATTTGAGACGGAAGCGAGGAGAGCCGTGAAATTATGGGTGTTCTCGATTTGGGTGTTGATGTTGGCACAGGCGAATGCCGCTGTTTTTGATGTGATTATCAGCGGTAGCGGTGGAGAGGATGAGTATTCCAAGCGGTTTGACGATTGGGGGCAGCGTTTGCGCCGGGTGCTGATTGATCAATGCGATCATCCCGCAGCAAATGTGCAATTGGTAAATGAGACGGGTGAGAATGCCGATGGCAGGTCGTCAATAGCGGGCCTTCGCAATACATTCCGCAGTTTGTCAGAGCGGGTAACGCCGGACGACGATGTGTTTATTTTTTTGATTGGGCACGGGAGTTATCGACGTCAGGTTGGCAAGCTGAATATTCCCGGTGCGGATTTGACAGCGGACGATCTGGACGGATTTTTGAAGACGTTATCTGCGCGGCGCATTATTGTTGTTAATGGTGCGTCGATGAGTGCGCCTTTTGTCAATGCTCTGAGTCGAGATGGGCGCATTATATGCGCGAGTACGCGCAGTACAGATCAGCGCAATGCCACGCAATTTATGCGTTTTTTTGTTCAGGCACTGGAGGATGGGAGTGCCGATCAGAATCGCGATGATCGCATTTCGGTTCTGGAGATTTGCACACAAGCATCTTCACTGACAGATGCCTGGTTTTTGAGTGAGGGGCTGATCGCGACAGAGAACGCGATTTTGGATGATAATGGCGATGGGTTGGGTACGCGTCTGTCCGATATTGGCGAGGGTGATGGGGTGTTGGCAGACCGTTGTTTTTTGCTCAATTTTCGCGTTCCCAAAGGTGCTTCGCCCGCGCTTGTTGCCGCTTATGGCAAGGCGATTGACGAGGTGCAGGCTCTGGTGAAAAAAAAATCGACAATGGATTCTGCGGCTTATTATAAATTGTTGGAGCGCGAGTTGGTGAAAGCCGCACGGTTGAATCGGGAAATTCGCGGTGAGAAATGAGATGTAAAATCCACGAAGGACACGAAGGGATAGAACGTAGGGGCGGTAGGTGGCGGTTTGAAACCGCCACCTCGTGGTGCCCGTTTTAAGATACAAGATGGAGGGTTTTATGTTGACTGGCGAACAGGTGCAGCAGTTTCGAGAAGATGGGTATCTCGTTTTTAAAGCCCTGATTCAAGGCGAGCGATTGGCCTATTACAAGCAGGTGTTTGATGAACTGGTCGCAGAGGGACGCAAGCTGACCGAGCAGGTGCCGCACTGGACGCTCGAGTTAGACGATCGCGGTGTGCCCCGGGCGGGTTTGTTGCACAAAATTCAGGGCGTTTGTGTGGTCGATTCCCGCGTGTTGGAACTGGCGCGCGAGCCGGCAATTTTAGACCGCGTGGCGGCATTGATTGGTGAAAATATCGATTTGTTTGGTACCAAGTTTTTTCCCAAGTTGCCCAATGGCGGCACGTCAACGGGCTGGCATCAGGATAATTTTTATTTTGGGACCGATACGGATCGCATTATCAGTTGTGGGATTTATCTGGAAGATTCCGATCTGGAGAATGGGTGTTTGCGGGTGGTGCCCGGTAGCCACCGGATGGGCGAGATTATGGAGCATCGCAAAAATATAGGCAGGCACGGCAGTTGGACAGAGGTCGATGAATCACAGGCTGTGGATCTGATCATTCCCGCTGGTACTGTTGTTCTATTTTCCGCTAATCTTCTGCACGGTTCCTATGATAACCACAGCGATCGCACGCGCTATAGCACGGCATGGCATTATTTGCCGGAAGAACTCAATCCAGAGAAGTTTTTGAAAGGGAAATACGAAGATCGGCATGTGGCGTGTAAGCATTGAGGAATAGCGCAATGGAGAACGAAGGGCGTGTACCCGCTGGGGTGCTGTTGGATTTGGTGCGGGCAATTTTTGAAACGTGTGGGATGCATGATGGGGATGCCCATCTGTTGGCGGATTCGCTGGTGGATGCCGACCTCGGTGGCGTACATTCGCACGGGGTATTGCGCGTTCCCGAATACGTGGGGAAGTTGACGGTTGATGGCGTGGACCCAAATGGCAAACCCGAAGTGGTGAAGGATAGTGGGGCGTGTCTTGTGGTGGATGGGGGCAATTCTATGGGGCAGATTGGGACCGCGTTTGCGATGCAGCAGGTGATTGCTCGCGCTCGGGATACTGGTGTAGCAGCAGCGGGTATTCGGGGCAGTAATCACTGCGGTGCCGTGGGGTATTTTGCGCGTATGGCCCTGGATTGCGATATGATTGGGGTTGCGACTACGAATGCTTTGCCCACAATGGCTCCGTGGGGAGGTGCCGAGCGTATCCTGGGTATCAATCCTCTGAGCGTGGCGATTCCCGCTGGTGGGGAATTTCCCATCGTTTTTGACGCGGCATTTTCAGGCTCTGCACATGGGAAAATTCGCGTATATGAACAAAAAGGGCTGACCTTGCCAGAAGGATGGGCACTGGATGCGGACGGAGTGCCGACGACCGATCCCGTAAAGGCGATAGATGGCTTGCTGATGCCGATTGGGCAATTTAAGGGTGTGGCTCTGGCCATGGTGATGGGGATTTTGTCTTCTATGCTGTCTGGGGCGAGCTATGGGACCGAATTGGGCAATATGGAAGAGGGACCACAGGCTGGTGAAGATGGTCATTTTGTAGCGGCTATTCGGGTGGGTGCTTTTGAAGATGTGGCGCGATTCAAGGCGCGGGTTGACAAAGCGATTCAGCAGATTCACGCCTGCAAAATGGCGCCTGGGGTGGATCGGCTATTTGCTCCTGGTGAACCCGAAGCTCTGCGGCGCAACGCGTATCGCACACAGGGCATACCCTTGAATGCCGTTACGTTGAATGATCTGAAGAAAACAGCAGAAGAACGAGGTCTGGCTTTTGCGTTGGGCAGTTGATAGATTTTCCAAAAAGGAGACAAAGATGAGCAAGAAAGCTTTGATGGTATGGGGTGGTTGGGCCGGGCACGAGCCAAAAGAATGTGTGGATGTTTTCGCACCATTGCTGGAAGCAGATGGGTTTGACGTGGATGTTCGCGATTCAATGGATGTTTATACGGATGCGGATTACATGTCGGAACTGAGCGTGGTTGTGCCGTGCTGGACGATGGGCAATATTGAGAAAGAACAGGAACAGGGGCTTCAAGGAGCGGTTAAGAGTGGGGTCGGACTGGCCGGGTGGCACGGGGGGATGTGCGATGCGTTTCGCAATAATACGAGCTATCAGTGGATGACGGGCGGGCAGTTTGTGTCGCATCCGGGTGGGGTGAAGGATTATGAAGTCAATATTGTGCCGGAAAAAGCGGATGATCCGATTGTGGCGGGTTTGAGCGATTTTGCGATGCATTCCGAGCAGTATTATATGCATACCGATCCGGGGAATGAAGTGCTGGTGACGACGGCGTTTGAGACCGATGTGGCTCCCTGGGTCAATGGCTGTGTGATGCCGGTGGTTTGGAAGCGTATGTGGGGTGCAGGACGGGTGTTTTACTCTTCCCTGGGGCACAAAGCCGTGGATTTTGATGTGCCAGAGGCAAAGGAGATCCAGCGGCGCGGTATTAACTGGGCTGCTCGTTAATAACCCCCCTTGACATTCGATATAAAGTTCGGTATTTTAACGCTTCGCGGATTAAAAACAGTGTATTGGGTGCCGTGGCCAAGCGGTAAGGCAGAGGCCTGCAAAGCCTTTATCGGCGGTTCGAATCCGCCCGGCACCTCCAAAGATCAACCGGTCAATTTCGATGATGAGATTGACCGGTTTTTTTTGTAATTTAAAATTGTGTGTTTGACAAGCATGGCGTCTTTGTCTATTTTTTGCCATATTGTGCCGAGGTGGTGGAACTGGTAGACACGAGGGACTTAAAATCCCTTGGGCTAATCGCCCGTACGGGTTCGAGTCCCGTCCTCGGCATTTTTTATTTTATAATGCAAAAGCCCGGCAGAGCGCCGGGCTTATTTTTTGTACTATCTGATTTTCATGTCCTGCACCGCTTTGATCACATCTTCGGGCGTGGGAATTGTGGCGTCTTCGAGGGGTTTGCTAAACGGAACGGGTACGTCCATTGCACCGAGGCGGACGATGGGCGCGTCGATGTAGTCAAAGGCACCGTTATAGACGGTGGATGCGATTTCCCCTGTGATACCAAAACTTTTGTAGCCTTCGTCGATGATAACGGCACGGGTGGTTTTGACCACGGATTCGATGAGGGTTTCGCTGTCGAGTGGAACGAGGGTGCGCGGGTCAACGACTTCGGTGCTGATGCCCTGTTCGGCAAGTGCGTCGGCAGCGTCGAGAGCGACGTGTACCATGCTCGATGTGGCGATGAGGGTGACATCGTCGCCTTCGCGTTTGATGTGGGCCTGTCCAAAGGGTATGGTGTAGTCTTCTTCGGTGGGGACCATGCCTTTGAGGGCGTACATCATTTTGTCTTCGTAAATGACGACGGGATTGTCATCTCTAACGGCGGTTTTGAAGAGGCCCTTGGCGTCGGCGGGTGTGGAGGGAATGGCGACTTTGAGGCCGGGGATGTGCGCGAGCCAGGCGTGTAAGCTCTGCGAATGCTGTGCGGCAGAGGAGCGTCCCGCGCCCATTGTGGAGCGGATGGTGATGGGTACAATGGCCTGACCGCCGGACATGTAGCGCAGTTTGGCGGCCTGGTTTACGATCTGGTCCATTGCCAGGGCGATGAAGTCGCCAAACATGATATCGACAATGGGACGCGAGCCGGTAAGTGCTGCACCAACGCCGAGACCGACGAGGCCCGCTTCTGCAATGGGTGTGTCGATGACGCGGTCGTCGCCAAATTCGTCGTGCAAACCGAGGAGTACTTTGAAGACCGTGCCCGCTTTGCCGACGTCTTCACCCATGAGAAAGACTGTGGGATCGCGGCGCATTTCTTCCGCCATAGCTTCTTTGACGGCTTCGCCATAAGTCATTTCACGCATAGACATGTTGATTGACCTCCTCAACATCGGGATAAGGCGCGGCTTTGGCAGCTTCGAGCGCGTTTTCCATTTCTTTTTCAACTTCGCGCTCTTCCGCATCGAGTTCGGCTCCGGAGGCGATGTTGTCGTCTAATATTTTTGTGCGAAGCAGCTGAATGGGGTCTTTGGCCATCCAGGATTCGATTTCTTCTTTTGAGCGATAGCCTTCCCCGGGATCGCCAACGTGGTGCCCGCGATAGCGATACGTGTCGCATTCGATGAGTGTCGCGCCGTCGCCCTTTCTGGCGCGTTCGACTGCTTCAGCAGTGGCTTCGTACACGGCGATGGCGTCGCTGCCATCTACGGTTGTGCTGGGAATGCCGAAAGGGAGAGAGCGATCCGCGATGCTTTTGCCCGCGGTGACGTTTTCCGTGGGGGTGTATTCGCCGTAGTGGTTGTTTTCACAGACGTAGATAACCGGGAGTTTCCATATTGCGGCGAAGTTCATGACTTCGAAGAAGATGCCCTGATTGGAGGCACCATCGCCAAAGAAACAGACGGCAACCTGGTCGGTGCCGCGTTTTTGGGCTGAGAGTGCCGCGCCTGTGGCAATGCCAAATCCGCCGCCGACAATACCATTTGCGCCGAGGATGCCAACGGACATGTCGGCGATGTGCATGGAGCCGCCTTTGCCGCGACAGTGGCCCGTGACGCGACCCATCACTTCGGCCATCATGGCTTCGAGGTTTCCGCCTTTGGCAACGCAGTGCCCGTGCCCGCGGTGAGTGCTGGTGATGAAGTCGTCGTCGCGCAGCGCGGCGCAAACGCCCACGGCAACGGCTTCTTCGCCGATGTAGAGGTGCGCCAGTCCGTGCATGAGGCCGCCGGTATAGACTTCCCATATTTGTTCTTCAAAACGGCGGATGCGGAGCATGGCGCGGTACATTTTGATCAAGATTTCAGAGGGTAGGGACATAAAGGCTCCTTAGGTGAGACGTGAGACGCAAGAGTGAGAAGTCCCAATTTCCTTTCATCTCTTGCCTTTTATCTGCGTTCATCTGCGGATCACAACCAGCTTTCCAATTTGTCGGTGTCTTCTATGTTTTGTTTTAGTGCCTGTAAAAATTGAGCCGCAACCACGCCATCGACGAGGCGGTGGTCGGCGGAGAGTGTGACTTCGGCGATCTGGCGAACGGCGATGGTCATGGGATCGCCGATGGGGACAACGCGAGCGATGGCTGCACCGACGGCTAATATTGCGGCTTCGGGGGGATTGACAATGGCGGTGAAGGATGTAATGCCGTACATCCCCAGGTTCGAGATGGTGAAGGTGGCACTGGCATCGCCGCGCAATTTACCCTGTCTGGCTTCTTCGACGCGCTGGCCGCGTTCGTCGGCGAGGTCGGTCAGGAATGCCCGATCGGCATTTGGGATGACGGGGACGACGAGGCCGTCGTCGGTGCCAACGGCAAGGCCGATATCGACTGTGTCGTGTACGATAACGGCGGTATCTCCGTCAAGGCTGGCGTTGAGCGCCGGGTATTGGGTGAGGGCATCGGCGGCGGCTTTGACAAAGAGGTCGGTGACAGAGAGCTTAATAGCGTCGGTCTCAGCGAGGTTTTTGCGCCAGGTTTCCGCGTCGGTCATGTCGATTTCAGTGGCGACGTAGAAGTGTGGAATGGTGCTTTTGCTGTAGGCCATGGTTCTGCCAATGGCCTGGCGCATGCGCGATAGTGTGGTGGAGGATGGAGCCGCGGATGCCGCGAGTTCGACATCGGCGAGTACGATGCGGCCACCGGGACCAGTGCCTGCGATAGCTGCGAGGTCAATATTGAGTTCGCGGGCGCGGTGACGGGCGGCAGGAGAGCGTTTGATGCGCTGGGTAGAGGCTTCCAGCGCGGGTTCTCGCTCTGCGGTGTCCGCTATTTGGCGCGTTTCCTCTGTGGGGGTGCCAGCGCTGGCAGGTGCTATATCTTCAATGGCTTCGTCGGCTTCGTCGGTGATGATGGCAATGACCGAGAGCACGGGCACTTCTTCGCCGTTTTGGGCGACGAGTTTGCGGACGTAACCGCTTTCGGGCGATTCGTATTCGAAGAGGGCTTTGTCTGTTTCCAGGTCGAGGAGGATGTCGCCCTTGTCGATGTGGTCGCCTTCTTTGATGCGCCATTCAACGACGGTGCCGTTGTCTTGCTGAAGCCCGTATTTGGGCATGATGATATTTTTTGTCATGAGCTATCTTTCCAAAATCCCGGTGGCAGGGCTTCGCTACCTCTCGCGCGTCCCTGTGCGTCTTGTTGTACGAGAAAAGACGTGAGTTTGTGGATGAGTTGGTCGCGCGTGTCGGACATGTCGGCGTCGAACCAGAGGTTGTTCATTTCGTCGGGGTCTGTTTCCATGTCAAAGAGTTCGCCGGGGCAATCGTCGAGACCGGGTTGTGGCGCGTGGTAGATGCTGAGTTTGTAGCGGTTTTCTCGCCACATGGTGATGTGCAATTCCGGGTTGTGATAGCCCCCGCGCGTGGTGCTTGAGTTGCGGTGCATGCAGACGGCATGGCCGCGTTGTTGCAAGGCGTTGGTGTCCAGAAGGTCGCATGCGTCGGGCATGAGGTCGGGTTGTTCGCATCCAGCGATGGCGAGTGCGGTCGCAGCGATATCGTGGAGTTGGCAGGGCGCGTTGATGATTTTGCCGCCGGATTCGCCGGGTACGCGGATGATCATGGGCACCCGGGTGCAGGCGTCGTACATGTACGCGCCTTTGACGGTGAGGCCGTGGTCACCGAGCATGTCGCCGTGGTCGCTGGCAAAGATGACGATGGTATTGTCCGCAAAGTTCGTGTCGTCGAGTGTTTGCAAGACGCGCCCAACCTGTTCGTCGATGAGGGTGATGGCTGCGTGGTAGCCGATGCGGCTTTCGCGCAGGGTGTCTGTTGAGGGGAAAGACCTTCTGCTGCGTTCCCGCCAGTGTGCGATTGGGCGATGATCGAAGGATTCATCAACGGCAAAGGGTTCGGGCAGGGCGTCAATATCGAGGTAGTCGGCGTATTCTTTGGGATAATTTGTATAGGGACTGTGCGGGTCAAAGACGCTCATGCAACAGAAGAAGGGCTGGTGTGTGCCCTGCATGCGGTGGAGGTAGTCGATGGTGCGGTCGGCGGCCCAGGTGGTGAAGTGGCTCTCGGCGCGCACATGGCCGATGCTGTTGCCGTCGCGTTTCCAGCGTTGGAGAATGTCGGGGTGATATACCGCAAGCCAGCGGAAGTACGCGGTGTCGCAGCCCCGATACCCATTGGGATCGGGTGCCCATTCATAGGTGTTGAAGCCGTCGAAGCGGTGGCGATATTGCATTTCCCACATGTGACCGGCAACGTGGAGTTTGCCAAAGAGCGCGGTGTCGTACCCGGCTTCGCGCAGGTGATAGGGGAAGAGGATTTCGTCTTGAGGTAAGACATCGTGCAGGCGATAGACGCCATGACCGGGCAGGTGTTTGCCGGTCCAGAGGCTGGCGCGACTGGGTGTGCATATCGGGTTGTTGACATAGCACTGGTCGTAGCGCACGCCTTCACTGGCGAGGCGGTCGAGGTTGGGGGTGTGTACGCCGCTTACACCGCAACAACCGAGTGAGTCCCAGCGCTGTTGATCGGTCAGGATGAGGAGGATGTTGTAGGGCATGGTTGATTTCTGATTTATCTATGCAATACCTGCTTCTTTTCGCGCATTGTCGAGCGCTTTGAAGCATTGTTCGGCGACGGGCCAGGGGTCGTAGTCGGGTTGTCTCCAGATTTGCGCGGTAACCTCGACGGTGATTGGGACGGTGATGCCTGCGGCTGCGACGGCTTTGAAGAAGGCGACGAGGTCGAAGTCGCCTTCGCCGGGCAGGAGGTAGCGCACCTGTCCATTGACGCGATGGCCGTCTTTGATGTGGGTGGAGACGGTGTAAGGGGCGCACAGGTCAACGCTCGGCTGGAGGTCGATACCGTCAACGTAAAAGTGGCTCATGTCGAAATTGACTTTGACGTTGTCGTGATTGGTTTGCCGCATGAGCCAATCGACTTTTTGGGGGGTGTCGAGCGGGTGGCCCGCATGGGGTTCGGTTGCGAGGATGACGTTGTATTTGGCGGCGCGGTCGCCCAATTCGACGAGTTGATCGCAATAGGTGTGTTTGACCTCGTCCCATGTGCCGTGCAGTCCACCGAGTGTGCTGACGATGATACCGGGCACATCGCCAAAGGCGAGGTCACTGGCGAGGATACAGGCGGCGTCAAATTTTTCGAGGATGGCTGGGCGTTCATCGCCCTGTGTACAGATGGGCATCAAGGCCATGGTGACGGGGGATTCAAAGCCGAGGTCATAGATGGTTTTGGCGAGTGTTTCGCGAGAAGCGGTGTCGAGTTTGTGCGGGGCGGTGGGCCAGTCGTCACCCGTGTTGATTTCAAGGGCTTCGTAACCTGTGTCGCGCAGGCGCGGAAGCGCGTCGAAGATGTTTTCCGTTTGCATTGCATAAGTGCCGTATCCGATTTTCATAGTTGCCTCCTTCAGTTGATAATTACAACTCCATGCTAATGCGATATGGCGCGAAACACAACCGAATTTCTGATTAGTCGGTGTTGCGTCGGTCAACGTGCTGGTCGTACATGGTCAACTGTTGCTCGTATTTCCAGGCGTGATAATCTGCGGTGTCTCGATTGGGTTCGATGACCTCGCCCGCGTGACACATCGCGTCCATTGCTTCCTGGATTGACGGGTATGCACCCGCGGCGACGGCACCGAGGATTGCTGACCCGAGTAATACGGCTTCGGGTTCTTTTGGTAGGTGTATGGGACGCTGTGTGGCGTCGGCGTGTTCGCGTATCCACAGTTCATTTTTTGTGCCGCCTCCACACGCATTGATCTGTTCGATTGCGTAGCCCTGTTTTTCCATTTCGTCGATGATATTGCGCGTGCCATAAGCGACTGCCTGGATGGTCGCGTGATAAATTTGCGCCAGTATGTTGTACGACATGTCCAGGGTTAAGCCATCCATCATTCCCCGTGCGTTGGGGTCGGCTTTGGGAGATCGGTTGCCGTGGTGATCGGGCAAGATATGCAGCCGCTCTGTCCAATCTGAGCGTACGCCTTTTGAGGCAATGTACGCGTTGAGTTCGGCGTACACGGCATTGATTTCTTTTCCGGTGAGTACATGCCAGTAGTGATCTTCTTCTTTAACCATGCCAAATCGCTCGATGGTGTGATCCAACAATGCGCCGGTCGCACTTTGCCCGCCTTCGCTGAGCCACGAGCCAGGCAGCATTGCACCGAAGTAGGGGCCCCATACGCCGGGGATAAATCGCGCCTCTTTTGACACGGCCATGTGGCACGACGAGGTGCCGCCGATCAATGCTAATATCGGTTCGCTGACGCCAACGCCAATGCCCCCTGCATGTGCATCGATGATGCCTACACCCACGGCAGTTTGCGTTGTCAATCCCATCAAATCAGCGGCTTCTGTACTCAGGGTGCCCGCGTTTTCGCCCATGGGCGCGACATCTTCTGTCACTTTTCCGTCGTTAAATAAATCGCCCAGACCAATGGCTTCAAAGAAGGTGCGGTCCCAGCGCGATTCATGGCCCAGATAGGTCCATTTGCATACGTTGGTACACAAACTGCGGCGATCGGTCCCCGTTGCTTTATAGACCATAAAATCCGCCAGATCAAAAAATTTGCCCGCTTTTTGCCATGTTTCGGACAGGTTTTCTTTGATCCACAACAGCTTTGGCGGTTCTTGTTCGGGCGACATTGTGCCCCCGACATATTGCAATACATCATATCCGCCTGCATTGATGCGATTTACCTGATCTATTGCGCGGTGATCGCGCCAGACGATGATGTTGCGTTCGGTTTCGCCCGTTTCAGATACGGTCAGGGGCTGTCCAGCAGCATTTAGGACGACGAGAGAACAGGTGGCGTCAAAGCTCATGCCGATTATGGCATCGGGCGAGAGGCCAGATTGGGCGATGGCCTGGCGAACGACTTTCCCGGTTTCTGCCCAGATATTTTCCGAGGATTGTTCGTAAAAATCGGGTTTGGGATTAAATTCCAGAATGGGTGACGATGCCGTGCCCAACATCGTGCCGTACAGGTCAAATACGCCTGCCCGCACACTGCCTGTGCCCACATCGACGCCGATTACTGCTCGATTACTCATCACTTACCTCAGTTGTCAGAAAGAAAAGCCCCGGAGGACCGGGGCTAATTGGAAGATGACAGAAGCGTTCCACATACATCTCACCAGGAAATTTTGGCAACCCACCCCGATGTGGCGTCGCAATACAAGAATCCGCCATTGCAGATGGAGAGTCCGTGTGGCTCGGGATGGGGTTCGGGCACTTCTATGCGGTCGAGTTCTGCATTGGTCGCCAGATCGAGATTTACTATTACCCGATGACCTGTATGAACGACCCAGATCGAATCTTCTTCCGTTCGCACGACGCCGTGTGCGCGAGGCAAAGGCAGTTTTAATGTGCGGATGACGGACCAATCACTAATACGCATCTGCGTAATGGTCTGCTCTTTTAATGTGGTCAGCCACAATGTGCCCGGTTCAATTGAATCGTATTCTATGCCGTGCGTGCCGCCGCCTGTGGGCAGTGCCCAGCGTCCCTGTGTTTCTCCGTTACAGGGATCCACGCGCAGAACTTCACCCTGAGGTGCATCGGTCTCGCGCGGCAGCCGCCAGCGAATCCCCGGTCCATTTGCCGCCAACCACAGCGACCCATCGCCTGCGGCCATGCCACTGGTGTTTGAGGATTCCGATGGGATGTCTCTCAACAGGCGGCGATTGCCGTAATAATCGTCCGCATCCTCTGTCATGCTCATTAACGCCACCCGGTCCGTCACCTGATCTACAATCCACAAACCATCGTCTGTGAGTTGCAAACCATTTGGCACGCCATAAGGCGCTCGAAATTGATTCTCTATTTTGACTTTCATACATCCTCCTCTGATTTAAAGGCGTGAGAAGACCTCACACAAAGACACGAAGGCACAAAGATACAAGACGTAAAAGACAATCGTCATCGCGGCATGATGTTAGCCGCGATCCAGGGGTGGTGTTGGGTTGGTCCTTTTACGTCTCACTGATTTTGGGAACTGGATAATCGCGCTTGCCATAAACAATGTTGTGAAACACCTGCCAGAAGGATTTGCCTTCACACCGAATTGTAAAATCATCTACGCGCTCAACCCCTTCTGGTACTGAAAGACGACCAGGTTCTGGGCGCGTTACCTCCATTACTACAGGGCTTTCTGCAATGAGTGGTTCGATATTTTCAACGATCTCCATCGCTTCATAAACGCGCGTCTTGATGAGGGCGCGGGCATCTACTGGCGCCAGATGGAGCGCGCATAATTCTCCCAGGCCTTCTTTTACCGGTGCTGTGACAATGTCGTTGACCCAGCGTTGGGATTCGGTGCATGCGTGCAAATCGCCCGATGTAAAGACCCAGGGAATACCCAGATCCCCACACAAATAAGCCGCCATTTCCATCTCGCCAACTTCGGCACCATTGACGCGATAGACCATATTGCGACTCATCGAATGTGCGAGACATCCGTTGGGTGTGTTGGTCATCGCGTGCATGCCCAATTGGATTAGTGCGTCGAATCTGGGGGATAATCCCGGTAGCCAGCAGGGCCGGTTGACGCCCTGTACGAGTTTCACGCCTGAGATCAGTTCTTCTGACAATATTGTGCGTCCCGCCCCATGTGCGTCATTGATGATTATCTCTTCTACGCCTGCTGCAAATAATCCTTCAGCCGCGGCGTTGACTTCACCTGTCAACAATCGCTGCATTTCAGCGCGGTCGTACACGCCTTTTGCCGTTGTCGCATCTTCCCGGTGTCTCGGGTCCCAGTCATCTACTCCGGCTGAGCCTTCCAAATCGGTCATCATGTAAACGGATTTTACGGACATGGGGTTCTCCATCACAGGTCAATCACACACAATTGGCAAATTTCGGATGCGTCGCTGGCGTATAAAATCTGCGAGCTATCTTGCCGCCATACCGGGTGCAGATGGGTTCCGGCATGAGAGTGATCGAAGACCGGGAGTTCCAACAGGGTCTCAAATGTGTCGGTTTCGACATCTACGAGCAGGAATTTGGCTTCTTTTGTCGTGTTGTTCACCACATCGATCACAATGTATTTGCCGTCTGGGGAAAAGGAGGGATGTCCCGATCCCTTTACACAGGTTGCAGCCAGACGCTCTTCACCTGTTTCCACATCGGTCAGTACCAGTTTATTGCCCGGTGAGCCTTCAAACGGGCTGTTGGTCAATATTTCTCGACCATTGGGATGCCACAGCGGGTGATTGCCAAATTCGCCTATGCGTTTGAGATTGGAGCCGTCGGCATTGATGACGTACACATCTTTTACTCTGGGAAGTTCGCCGTATTTGCGGTCAAAATGGATTTCGTTGGTGAATACGAACATCATCTGAGAGCCATCGGGGGACCATTTGGTGTGTTTGACGAACATGTGCCAGTCGGCAATTTCGTCCCGACGCGGATGCAGTGCCAAACAATCGGAAAGGGTTGCGAGTTGTTTGGATTCCCCTGTTTCTAAATCCTGTGCGAAGACGCCGTGTACATCCTTCATTTTGGGAACGTCGTCTTCGGCGTAATCGCCATGCATGGTGTGATAGGCATGCAGGTGTCCAGCGGGTGAAATCATCCGCAAGTCCCCCGGGTGCGTGCCCGACATACCGGTGTCCGGATCGACCCATCCGATCAAACGGGTTTCGCGGTCCCGATCCTTAAAATAGATCCGCGAGCCATCCGATGCCCATTGCGCCAGCGCGCCGCCATTGGCGGACATCGCACGGGATTCGGCGACTTTGTGCAAGTTGCCTCCATCGGCATCCATGACGCAAATATCACCTGTTTTTGAATCCGGGGCATCCATGCGGCTAAATGCAATGCGCCCATCCACAGGTGACCACGGGGGCAGATCGTAATACCCATGCACCGACCGTCGCGCATTTGTCGTCAGTTGCAATACGCGCCTTCCGGTCGGATTTATTAGCTCAATGGCTTCGGATGTGATGGTATCAATTGCCATGTTATAGACCTCCAACGTATTCAATCTTGAAACGATTGACATCCTTAATAAATTTGGTAAGGCCTTTGATTAAATCCTTTTTTTCGGAGATGTTACCAATCAGAATACCTTCCACAACCTTTGTACCGTTCTTTATCTCTACTAGGGCGGCGTACTGTGAATACCAGGCGAGAAAGTTTGTCTTATTAATACCTTGACGTCCACCACCAATCCTTCCACTGTGTAACAAAAATACAGAATCCTTTTCATCAACGGCAAACATACCTGCACCAATACGAAGATCTATTCCATCAGTTGGTATGTTTATTTCGACCACAATATTGTTTTGCTTACTTTTATCCGGATTCAGGCCAAATACATTCCAGAACTTTTTTTTCCAATTGCGCTTTTCTGATGTAAACCAAACTGTCCGATTGTGCTTTACAGGACGAATGTCACTTGTACCACGCCGCCCAATTTTGACACAAACTTCCAAGTTCAATCCCTTTGAGAGTGTGTCTTCAAGGAGCTTTTGGTATCTCGTTGTTTCTCTCCGATTTATTACGCCTCTAAGCATGAACCACCTCTATTTTCTGAAAACGTGTCTTCCTCCCTACACTAAGCAGCCACTACGCTTTGCGAACGAACCAACAGAGCGTATGGAATCTCAAATCCCGCTACGGTGGCGTCAGAGATAGTTTCCATCTCATTAGGGCTTACCTGCATTGAGGCATTAACAGAACGTACAAATGGGTCCTGGGTTTTTAGAACGGTGATTCGAATAAGCGGTCGCCAAAAAGATTCGTCGCCATGTTTCCGCACGAGTGTTGTCATTTCCTTGATCGCTTCAGAGCGAGAAAGCTGGTCAAATTTTTTGGCGCTGACGATTAAGTGCCAGGGTTGTGCAAAGCCAGGCCCAAATGTATTGAGCATAAAGAGTGCCACAGGACCCCGTTTATCGCTCAACTTATCAAGAAGCAGGCGGAGTTGATTTACCAGTATTTCATGATCCATTGTAAGACCCCATCTGTTTGATCTCTGATTGCATCCAACATATCAATGGCATCCTGCTGAGAATAGGTACCTGTTGCTGCGTATCGCCACAGAGGATTCCACGGAACCGCTGTTGACCAGTTATTGAACAATGTTGTATTGTTGGAATCCAATTCTGGTTTAAGACCTGCGAGGAGTAGCAGTTGATCAAGGTCGTGAACAGCATAGACAGGCTTTAATTTCCCTTGATCCGGGTAATCGCGCAACCCCAATACCTTACAGATTCTGGCTTTTAAAGCGAGTTCTACGGCATATCCTGCAAGATAGACACTACCATTATACTGGCCTGCATTGTACAGCGTCTCTGCCTCCTGTAATCGGAGAGAGGCCAATGCTTTCAATTCATCCTGTGTTGGCACTTTGCTCCTTTTATTTTATTCGTCTTTCGCCTTTTCTTCAACCGTGCCTTCCACCTTCTTATTCCCCGCCTGTAGCCGTGCGGCCTGGCTGGCAGAGCCGATGTGCATGTAATTATACGCGTCTTCTGAGGATTTGAAGGGGCCGTCGTAATTCTTGCGGCCGTGCCAGTTCAGGTTTGTGTACATCGGATTGGTATGGCCCACTTCTTTTTCGCGTTTGGCAATATAGGCTTCCATTCGTCCGCGCAACAGGGCGACCATTTCGGGTTCTTTGTCTGCGAGGTTTGTGGTCTCGCCCGGGTCTTGAATCAGATTGTAAAGCTCTACTTCGGGCTTAAAATGGAAGTCGGGTTCCAATGCCACGATCAGCTTCCACTCAGGGGTGCGCCAGCCGTGTTTTCGCATCCAGGTACACTCGGTAATATAAAATTCCGATTCGTGCGTGTGGCGTTTTCCCTCAACCATTGGAATCAAGCTGCGTCCGTCAAACGCGATGTCTGTTTCTACATTCAGGAGTTCCAGAATCGTGGGCGTGAGATCTTTGTGCTGATTGTAGCCCTTTACGCGCACGCCTTCGGGCAAGCTCCCGGGCAGGCGCATTGCGAGGGGTACTTTTAAGGTACACTCATACATCCCGTGGTGATCAAAATAGCAATCGTGTTCGTCGAGGGTCTCGCCGTGGTCGCCGTTGATTACGACGAGGGTATTGTCTCTCAGACCCAGTTCATCAATACGGGTGAGCAGGTGCTGGATACACGCATCCATATAGGCGACTTCACCGTCGTATTGCGCCACTACAAAATCGGCGTCGGTAATGCCCGGCGGCATCCAGCTCAAATGGAAATCTCGGAAGGGCTTGAATGCTTTGACCGGTTCCATGGTGGTTTTGGACGGGTCGCACGGATCTTTGCTGTAGAACATCGAATCGTACGGTGGCGGCGGCAAATAGGGCGCGTGCGGATCCATGTGTCGCAAGAAGAGGAAAAACGGTTTATCGCCAGCGGCCAGGCGTTCCAGTTCGGGCAATGTCACTTCATTGAGCAATTCGGCTTTGCGCAGCGGACGCTCGTCCCAACTTCCCCACGCTCGGAAGTTCACATATTCGTCAAAGCCGCGAGAACTCGGATTTCCCGTAAAGCCCACACACACGGTCTCATAGCCTTCTCCGCGCAAAATTTCGGGCAAGGTGGTGACGTCTTCTGTCAATCCGCCGCGATGGCGCAGTGCCACGACATCGGTGGAAAAACAATCCATGCCCGTGAGCATTGATGCATAGGCCGGTGTGGTGGGGATATGCGCGCTAAATGTGTTTTCGAACAAGACGCCCTGTGTGGCAAATTTGTCGATATGCGGCGTCGTGAGCCGGTCATAACCATAACAGCTCATGTGATCGGACCACAGGCTGTCGATTCCAAATAAAATTACATTCTGTTTTGCCATGCTGTTCTCCAATTAAAAATTTTCGACAATTTTCCTGAACCCATCGCCATAAGCTTTCAGAGTTTCATCTGAATCGTGATCGCTTCCTGGCTTGTGGATGACTTCCACGGAAAAGAACCCGTCAAATCCGGCATCGTGCAATAATTTTAGGGGCGTGACATAGTCCAGGTCGCCTTCGCCCAGAGCGACGGTGGTAATTTTTCCATTTTCGGTGTCATAACGCCCGTCGTGTGCGTGCAGATGTTTGGTCATCGCACCAATCGTCTGCATGGTTTCTTCGGGGCGTTCCATGTGGCGTTGCGGGTGCATGAGGTCCCACAAGATACCCAGGTTGGGATGATTTACTTTTTCTACCACTGCGCGCACTTGTGTCGAGACACACCACTCGTCGTGCGTTTCCATCATGACTATGACGCCGCGTTCTGCCGCGTGATCCATTACGCGCTTGTATGCCTCAGCCGTGCGGTTCACCATCCAGAATATTTCGCCTTTACCGCGCGCGCCGCCAAATGTGCGGATCAATCCGGCACCCAGATCAGCAGCGAGATCTATTGCGGCGTTGGCCTCGGCGATGGACTGGTCCAGAACAGCGGGGTCTTCTGCGGCAAATTTTGCCCCGGTAGCCACGCAGGATATTTTTAGTCCGGCATCTTCCATTTTTGCTCGGGCCGCATCTCGCGCAGCCGCAGGCATGTCCAGTTCAAAACCCGAGGCGTGTCCCCACCCCGCGCGAGGCTCCAATCCTTCAAATCCATGGCGCTGCATCCCATCGATAATCTGCTCGATAGACCAATCTGGACACACACTCGTCATTGTTCCCAACCGAATCATCATCTGCTCCTTTCTCATTTCAGTGTTGTTCTCGAAATATCGGTGCTTAACCTAATGCCATACTCCCACTATCGCAAGCGGAAAAGGGATCAATAATAATAGGTCGTTTTTTTTGGGTCTGTATGGAACGCGCACGGCCATTTTCTGATCTAAGGATACAAGACCGGGGATCAATTCCGCAGGGATGTGGGAGGATTGCTGTATAGATTTCGCCACATTTCAGGACGTAGCAAAGCGGGTTCTGTCGGTCTTTTTAAGTGTACAAATGTAATAATTTTACAATTTATTACAATTTTTATAGGAACGAAGTAACCTTCTGATTGTTTAAAATACTGTAGCCGCAAAGTGCGGCGAATGGCGCAGATCGGATTTTGGTTCCGGCCGGACAAAATGAGATCGGTGCTTGAGAGTGGTTCACAAATATTCAACAGTGAGGAGCAAGGCCATGAAAAAGTGGATGACCTATAGTATTGCGTTGGCACTGACATGTGCCCTGTGGGGCGGTCAGGACGCACAGGCGGCAGGACCTGTATTTGTGGATGAAAATGCCGATGGCATTGATGACAATGTGCGAATATCGTATCATCGCGGGCACAGGGGTGTTTTTGGACACCGCGGTACATCCTCGCAATTGACCGAGGAACAACGCGCAGAATTAGAGACACTGGTTGACGGTTTGAAAGCGGCAGAGGCGTCTAAGGAAGACATTCGCGCAGCCGTAGAATCCAAATTGGAAGAATGGGGTATCGAATTCCCCGAACGCCCCGTAATTTCGTCCGGTCTGGCAAATTTGCTCAGTGACGATCAGCAGACGGTATTGACGGCGTTGATTGAAAGTTTGAAAGCAACCGATACGTCTTGGGAAGATATTCGCGCAGCGGTGAATGCCCAGCTCGAGGCGTGGGGTATTGAACGCCCTGAGCGAGGTTTAGATGCGCTGTTGACCGAGGAGCAGGAAACCGCACTCAAGGCTTTAATTGACGGTTTGAAAGCAACCGATACGTCTCGGGCAGATATTCGTGCAGCAGTGGATGCACAGCTTGCAGAATGGGGTATTGAACGCCCTGAGCGAGGTTTAGATGCGCTGTTGACCGAGGAGCAGGAGGCTGAACTCAAGACACTGATAGAGGGTTTGAAGGAGTCGGATACGTCTCGGGCAGATATTCGTGCGGCGGTGGATGCGAAGTTGGAGGAGTGGGGTGTGGAGCGTCCCGAGCACTCGCGAGGGGGAATGCGCGGGCATGGTGGGGAGCGGGGCAGACATGGACATGGTCAGCGATCTGGTTTCCGGGGCAGAGGGCATCT
>JAJDYX010000011.1 GCA_022824945.1 Candidatus Latescibacterota bacterium | reverse complement strand
GAATGGTGTACCCCCTTGCTGCGCCACCCCACCTTGGTAAAAAGCCCGAAACTCGCCTTGCCATACGTCTCTTCTCTCAAGTGGCGCGATAGTGTCATTGTCGCCGCATTGTATTTGGCATTTTGGCTCACTCCCACTTTGACCCCCATGCGGTCGGCTTCCTCCACAACATGCTTTGCCGACGCCAGAGTCTTCGTAAAAGGCTTTTCAACCAGAACGTGTTTACCCGCCCTCACTGCTTCCAAAATCATATCCGCGTGAGAATCTGGAGGCGTGATAACGATCACACAGTCTGATTCCACGTTGTTCAGGGCTTGTTCAAGCGATCTAAAACACTTCGACTCGGGTAATCCCGACACTTCCATAGCGGCATTCATATTGCCTTCGTGAACATCGACAAAAGCCGCACTGTCCACATCATCTCGCTCGGCAAACATAGCAACCGGCCACTTTCCCCTGCCGCCAACACCCAGATGAATACACTGCACTGCCATACATCGCCTCCTTTTAAGAATTAAAAATTGAGAATTAAAAATTAGGAATTGAGAATTAAGGAGCGGAGTACAACTGGTCGTAGTCCAGACCTGTTCATTGTCCCCGTCCTACCATCCAAAATCAATGCGAACTTCGTTGATTCGTTTACTGAACTCCAATATAAACCAACTTTTTAGCCTATGCACGTTTTCTTTCTCCCGTTGTGCTTGACATCGGCTACTATGTGTCATATCGTGCGCTACATACGTCAACTTTCCCGGAGGTAAATATGAAAATCAAAACCATTGAACTCATCAATCTCGACGTCCCCTTCACGCCACACAGCGAGAAACACCTCGGCTACTGGCTTCCACACTGGCGAATACACCAGATTTGCCACATCACACTCGAAAATGGCATTGAGGGATGGGGTGAAACCATACCCAACTACACCTGGGCCAAAGTACCGGGTGATATTGAAGACAGAATCGTCGGCAGACCCGCCGCTGAATTGATGTGGGATGACAGCCTCGGCGCTGGCGTTCAGATGGCCCTATTTGATGCCATAGCAAAAGCGCAAGATGTTCCCATATACCGTCTGCTGGGCACAAAAGTGCGCGACTGGTGCCCCATATCGTGGTGGAATATGGACATGCCCCCCGAAGGATGGGCAGAAGAATGCCGACAAGCTGTCGAAGCGGGATATACCAGTTCAAAACTCAAAGCTCGCCCCTGGTTTGACCTGCACGCGGCCATTCAGGCTGTTCAAAAAGTAGTTCCACCCGGCTTTCACCTCGACCTCGACTACAACGGCACCCTCGCCAACTCCGCCAATGCAATCCCACATCTTCGAGAATTGGAAGCCTATCCCGAAGTGGCGATGATTGAAACGCCGATTCCGCAAAACGACGTGGCGGGCAATAAGCAAATCAGAAATTTGATCGCGCGGCCCATTGCCATGCACTACAACAATCCGCCGATAGAAACGACCATGAAAGAAGATGTCACCGATGGTTTTGTCATCTGTGCAGGTGCCTCGCGCCTCCTCAAACAAGCATCCGTATGCGAGCAATGGAACAAACCCTTCTGGCTGCAACTCGTCGGCTCGGGCATCACAACAGCCTGGGCGGCGCATCTGGGTGCGGTCCTCCCCCAGGCCAAATGGCCAGCCATTACGTGTATGAACATCTGGGAACATCAGCTCATAAAACCCGCGATCGAAGTTCGGGGCGGCTTTTACCGCGTCACCGAAACGCCTGGTCTCGGCGTAGAAATTGACCCCGCTGCATTGGAACAATACGCCGCAGACTACACCTGGGTCGATCCTCCTCGTCACCTATACGCGTATCGCCGCAAAAGTGGTGAAGTCACCTATTACGCCTGCACAAAACAGGACATGCACCACGTCTATCCCGAAGATTCTCAGCCCATATCGGAGCCCGACTCATCACTCGATGTCATTGAAGACGATGGCACAGAAGCATTTGACAAATTGTACAGCGAATCGAAAAAGTCTCCCGTGCGAAAAAAAACACATGAGGGATGAAATCACCTCACGTGTTGTGTAAATATTTAATCAAAAAAGCCCGTCAAGTTGTGATGACGGGCTTTTGTATTGTACCTGAGGGTACGCTTAGATATCGAGACCCTCGTAATACGCTTCCACAGATTCCCAATCAACCGTATCATCCATAGGCATGCCCAGGGTCTCATAATGCCTTTTGCGCGATTTCATATCGGCGATCAAAATCGCGCGGGCGTGAATAGCAACCTCGTGTGCAATTTCACAGGGCACCACAACAACGCCGTCGTCATCACATCCCACCATATCGCCGGGCCGCACCTGCACACCGCCACACCCCACGGGGACCTGTGCTTCAACTGCCATAATTCGCCCTGGAATAATCGTTCGACCTCTCGCTCGCGAACAAATTGGGGTCTTCTGCAAAATCAACTCCCCAGTATCCCGGCAATAGCCATCCGTCACAATCCCAACAGCGCCTTTCGCAATCAAGCCAAGACTGTTTGCAGACCCCCACATGCCAACCTCACCGCTTCCGCCCGTATTTGTAACCACGACATGTCCTTCTCGAATATCATCGCGATAACTCAGATTGCCCACCTCGCTGAACCACGCGCCCTGCGCCTTCACAATCTCTTCGGTCGTATCCAACTTCCACATCGGGCGATTTGCGGGCACACACCGAACGGTAAATGCCACGCCCCAGAACTTCATTCCCTGCCACAAGGGACGAATATCGGCATCCACCAATCCCGTATTGAAATACCCAATCCCATCCATGGCATCTACCACATCGACAACCCGCAAATAACGGTAGTATTTTCTCAGCTCAAAAGGATCGTGTTCAGCCATTTTTTGTATTAGAAACCCTCAAATTGATATGTAAGGCCCAGCTTCAACCGCCGCTCTTTGGGATCGTGCGTGAAGCCATCGTAGGCTTGTTCGATATTCACCAAGGGTGGCTTCGTGCCGAGTAGATTCATCCCGGAGAACGCGATGTTCACCCCTCTGGACACGTTCCAAAGAAAACTCACATCCCATGTGACAAACGAATCAATAGTACCGAATAAGTTTCTAATATTATCATTATCAGAACCCATTGATCCGCGGTCCTCATAAGACGAAATATAGTTCAGATAACTCACGAGGCTATAGGTCTTCCAGTGATAGCCCGCCGATACCCGCCCTTTCAACTTGGGAAGCGAAGTCGCAATGGGATTGCCAAAATTCAGGTACCCCGCGGCGTCTGCAGCCTCCTGGAGCACCAAATTGCCATGCATCAGAGCCTTTGTCTCATACGACAGCGTATAAGTGCCATCCAGACTGGCCGCGAATTGCCCTGTGCCAGCCGGCATCCGCGTGCCCAGATGTACATCGATGCCCGAAGTCTTGACCCCGGGCCAGTTGACGATATCAACGCGCACCCGCTCGAGTTCTGAGGCCGCGCATGTGCCAGTGCCTACCCCATCTGGACAGACAATGAATTGCTTCAAGGCATTCTTATTGGCTGCATCGGCATATAAGTCGGTAATTCTCCCGTGGGGCATAGCGCCGATGACATCGCTGAAATCGTAGCTCCAATAGTCGAATGTCGCTTCAGTGCCAGCCTCTGTGACCAGCGCAAGACCCGCATTATAGGTAAAAGCTTGTTCGGGTTTGAGGTCCTTGCTCCCGATTCTATCGACCGTCTGGTAAGCACCCGTCTGGTTGATCCACTCGAGCGTCGATAACGGACTTTCATTTACATCGTCCAGCGATGGCGTGCGAAATGTCGTCTGCACCGAGCCACGCAGAAACAGAGAATGGGTAGGAGATTCTGAAAGGCCCACGCGCCAGCCGACTTTGGGATCAAAACTGCTCGCCACATCGTGGAACTCGTAATTCGCGGCGAGTTGTACATCAACGCGCTCTCCCAAACTCAAGGGAATTTCGCCAAAAAAGCGGTGTACCGTCTGGTCTTCGGAGTATGGCCGATTCACATTCGTGAACGCATAGGGACCGAACTTATCTTCCTCTGAGCAACCCTTATCCCCCGGAACCGGGCATGGGTTGATGGTCACATCGCCCGGATCGTTCGGATCGCCAGTCGCACTGAGCTTTCGAAATTGATACCCGGCGGCATAGCTCGCGTTGAGCCAGACGTTCTCTGTCCAAGTTCCCGTCAGTGTCGCATCGGCAACCAGCATATCTGAGGTACTTTGTAGATCGACTTCCTGATTGGCGAGCCACTCCCGCAATTCGGGACTATTCGCAAGATCGGGGCGGTAATCGGGATTCGGCGAGTTCTCAAAATTCGAGCCATGTTGATCCGTGAACTCAATGGCATTGCCGAAGGGGTTGTAGTAATGACAGTTGCCCTGTCCTGCTACCTGGTTGTAGATCCGTCCGAGCCTCATCCCCGCAAGAGACGTCGGATCTGCCTCCACACCAACGCCGCAATCTGGTCCCCCAAAACCGCGGAAGCCGAGGAATAACCGCTCGATGTACACCCCCGGCAAATTGTAATTGCCCGACG
>JAJDYX010000057.1 GCA_022824945.1 Candidatus Latescibacterota bacterium | reverse complement strand
TATTGTTATTGCTTGTCTTTTCCTGGCCACTTGCAAAACCACTAAACACGATAGAGACAAACACCATAAGCCCTAAATATACAGGGCGTGTTGTTTTCATGGCAGGTCCTTTGCTTAAGCGACTAATTGGACAAAATCGAGCATAAGTATCTGTAAAATAAATTTGCTAATACCATCTCGTGATCCTCCTCAAGATTGATCGATATAATTCAGGGAGTAATTTTCTACTCGCGGAGCGACCTATTCCGTTGGCAATCGAAATGAGACTGGCTGAACCATCCATACGGGCACAACTTTGCCATTATGCTCCGCGGGCTTGAACCGCACTTGCGAGACCGCGTCTATAGCCGCCTGATGAAAGACCTCTTGCCCTCTCAAAACGCTCACATCGCTTACCGAGCCATCCACATTAACTATGAATTTCAAAAACACTTTGCCTTCCAAACTATCTCTGAGTGCTTCCTCGGGATGCACAGGCTTAACAGAGTGCAGGACCTTGGGCTTTACCTCAACCATGAAAAATTCGAGGACCTTACTACTGTCAGTATCGCCGGATGCAGGCAGTGGGGTCTGTTGCTTTGGCAACCGAAATTCAATCGGCATAACCATCCACACGGGCACAACTGTACCATTGTGCTTCGCTGGTCTGAACCGAAATTGCAATGCCGCATCTATCGCATCCTGACGAAATATATCCCCCATCATCTCTGGTGTCACATCTCTCATACCACTCACCGAACCATCTACATAGATCGCCGTTTCAGGAACTTTCACATCACTCACCGAGCCATCCACATTGACCATAAACTTTAAAGTCAGTACACCTTCTATTTTCTTTTTCTTCGCCTCTTGGGGATATACAGGTGTAACAATCTTTATAGGGAGTGCCTTTACGTCAACCTCGTCATATTCGAAAATCTTAACCTCACTACGGTCAGCATCAACAGGCACAGGCGGCGTGGTCTGTTGCTCCGATGTGAGTTCGAACTTTTTCTCATCTTCAGCCAATTCCATAACCTCAAGACCACCTTCATCCTGCGTGTACGCCTTTCGAATCGAAAAAGGCACAATCGCCAGACCAATGAGAATCGGAATTATCAACTGCCATCTGGACCGTTTCATATCGTCCTCCTTGAAATTAAGGGCATGCTCCAATCGTTTCTTGAGCGCGGTCCCACGCTCGTTGAAATACAGCGCACTCAAAGCAGGGCGTCTATCGACAAAACCGATCAACAGCCGTCCGTATTCAGCAGGTGTCAGATTCGTCTCGCGCAACACTGCCTCGTCACAGCGCAACTCGCGCAAAAAAGTCAACCTTCGGTTCAGCAGCCAGACAAGCGGATTTATGCAAAACAGCGCCATTGCAATCGCCTGAAAAATCAGCACCCAGATATCGCGATTATCCCGATGAGCCAACTCGTGTGCGACAACGCCACGCAACTCCTCGGACGACCAGGACGACCAATGCGATGGCAAATACAATCTCGGTTTTACAATACCGACCAAGAGTGGAGAACGCAGACTGGCCTTAGCATAAACCTTTATATCCTGCGCACCGTCCAGCGATCCCACCTTCCTCGCCAGATCAACAGGCACTGCCAAACTGAGTGCGCGGTGAAACGCCGCATTCTTCCACAGCGTCACACCCGCCCATACCAGAACTGAAACACCCCACAGGCAAAACAGATAAAACGCCAGAGGAAGAGGTGCAACCTGTACGGGCGCAACAACCTCAGCCTCAGAAACCACACCGGCATAAACCGATCCAATCGGCACATCGTCGGATACCGTCAAAAACTCTGGCAGCGGAATCGCGTAAAAAGGCGGCACAAACACCTTCGCCAATGCCAGTAAATACAGGACATACCGCAACCGCGTATCCAGCCTCATCCAGCGATCCACTGCCCACACCAGCGAAATGAACAGCGATACCTCGATAAAATGCACCGCATAGATCGGCCACCACGTCTCGGCCAAACGGATCAACACATCCATTACGTGCCTCCCTTCTCCTTCGCCTCAATCAGCACGCGCAACTCATCCAGCTCCTTCTGCGAAAGTTCACCCGAATCCACGAGATAGGTCGCCAGCGCCCCAAAGGATCCCTCGAACATACGCGACACCAGCGTGCGCGTCTCCGCCTGCGCCGAATCTTTCCGCGACAGAGCCGATTTGTACACATTCACTGGACCGATCTTCTGCCGATTGAGCACACCCTTTTCAAACAGAATATTCATAATCGTCTGCACAGTCGTATAAGCCTTCTCACGATTGGGATACAGGTAATCGACAACATCGCGCACCGTAACCTGCCCGTCGAGATGCCACACGCCATCCATCACCTCCCACTCGGCTTCAGATAGTCGTTTCTTCGCAGCCATAAGACCCTCCTTGAAAAATATTACTAAATTTTTAGTAATATGACGAATTAATTAGGAGGAGTCAAGAAAAAAATTCATCTTTTAAACAAAAAAAGAGCGGCAGGTTGCAAAAACCCACCGCTCCTGAGAAGTGTGAAGTGAAAAGTAAGAAGTGAGAAAGCCACCCCACACCGCCTAAAGGCGGGTGCTTCATCACACTTCTACCTTCACACTTCTACCTTCACACTTCTATCGGCATCCCCACAAATAACCGACTATACTCATCCGTCAGCGGATCGCGCTCGCCCTTTTGCGCTGCGCGGGCAAATACCACACCCGGCGTCTCCGACCTGCGCGCACGCGCCAAAACGCCATACCCACCGGGCGCACTTTGCGTTTCCAGATCACTCTGAATTGCTATCATCTCCGCCAGCGCATTTGCCAACCCCCAGCGCGCACCAATCGCCCGCGCAAAAAGCTCCTCTGGCGTCAGCCCCTCCCGAAAACCGTGCTTCAGGGGCGTAAACCCACCCTGATCATTCCGCGTCACGCCCTGGGGAGCCACATAAAGCCTGACCTGCTGCCAATTGGCACGCGCGCCGCATTCCACCAGAAGCGCGGGAATCCCGAGATCATCATCGTCATATCCGCGAAATCGCGCCAGCACAGCCGACACCTCATCGGGATAATCGCGCCAGACATCTGGATCGTCGCCCTCTGGCGGATCGGGCCAATCGAGCGAAGAACCGATAAACGCACTCATCGACGCCCCTGTCTTGCGCGCGGCATCAAACCCTCTATCCCACAATCGCGCAGACAGATCCAATGCCGCCTTCGCACCATCGCGCGCCATCACATCCGCCATCCAGCCCATCACCTGATACTTATCGACAAACAACCCCTTTCGCTCAACCTCATCGCCGACAATCGCCGCAATCTCCTGCAATCCCTCATCCGTCATACTCATATACGCCAGGCCAAACAGCGCGTCGTGCATCGGGTGTACCTTCTCCCGTGTAATCAGACCCGGATCCCGATTCAGGTGCGCCACTGCCGACAGATGTTCTTCAGCCGACCGCTGTCCCTCTTCAGTCACTGGCACAAAAATCGCCACTTGATCGCCATCAAAATCCAAATTCATCATCTTACAAATCGCCACACACACACGCACAGCATCACCTTCCACGCGCACCGGACGACACCCCACAAAAGCCATTGGCGAAAACGCGGGATTGCGAAGCACCACAGTCCATAACCCAGCCATAGCCGCATCCAGAGCTTCCTCCGCTTTTTTTGACCGCCTATCCACTTCTTCAGCCCCCACCTCTCGCGCAGCAAACGGCCCAAACAATGTCCACGCCATTTCTTCGGGCACACCGACCTGATCGTATCTCAATTCGGGCGCAGGTACAGTCACCGAACGCCCACTGAACAACGCGCGCGCCTGAAATTGCAAACGCGGCAACTCGCAAAATGCACGAACCCGCTCAGACAGCGTCTCAATCGCGCGATCCACCAATATATCTGGTGCGCCATTGGCAATCATCTCCTCCAATCGCTCATTGGCTTCCCGCAATGCTCCGGGCACATCTCCCCCACTCACATGAGTCAACGAATGCCCCGGCAGCCACGGATGGGGAACCGAACGCGCAAGCGCGACATCCCCATCGCGCTTCAACGAAAACTCGGCACCGCGTTCATCCAGCGCAACAGCCACCCCACCTTTTGACAAATGCCCAATTAGCTCATCAAACTGAGGGGATGTCGTAGCGGGAGCCACAGGCCCCGCAACAAGGCGTTCGACCAGAGTATCGGCATCATCTCGATCCACCGCGCACGTATTGAACAAATCGCCAATCACCCCCAAAGCACCCACTTCTCGCAACGCCAAAAACTCCGTCTCACCCAACCCTTGATCGCGTTGCCCCGGCTTTACACCCATATAAATTTTATCTGCCGCCAGATGCAACGTGCGCCCCCAATACACCCACCCCACAGTGGTGCGACGCGGCAGCGTTTCCCCATTTAACGTCAGCGTCTCCATGCCATCTTCTGCCAGCCATGAAGCACTCAAACGAGCGCGTATCTCATCGTCCTTGGGCGCACTGAGCACGGGAATAATAACCGGCTCTCCCTCGGCCTTTGCAATGCGCCCGGCCACAGCTTCGCGCACCTGCCCAATATTCAACCGCGACGGCAAGCCACACACACTCACAATAAGCTCCACAGGCGTGCCATCCGACAACTTGGGCATCTCTTCATCCCGCACAATACGCGACACTACACCCTTAAAACCGTGCCGATTACTCAGTTTATCGCCCGGCGCAACGCGATTGGGCAACATCATCCGGTTCGCCGCCGATTCGCTGATCACAACTGCATCTTCGTGTGTATCCCCATTCCACGCCATAAACGCAGTCAGCAAATTGTACCCCGTCCAGAAATGCGGATCGCGCGGTTCACACCCCGTTTGCACCAGCGCGGGTTCCGACTCTAGTACCTTACCGTCATATTGTGCGTGATACGCGTGCCACACGCCCTGCTCATCGCGCTGCATATCGGGACCCGGCGCACCAATCCACTGCCGCATCATATTCACACCCATCAAAACGCGATTGGTATCATTGTGTTCCAAAAACGGAACCACCGAAGCACCTATACCCAGCCGCTTTTCAGGCGCATCATCTTCAATCACCAGCTTGCCATCGCGAATAGTCGCTCCCTGAGCCACCTCTAAAATCCGCGCGAGATTCGGTCCCTCAGGTGTACAATAAGGACAAACGCGCCCATCGTGCGACGGATGATAGTAATTTTCTACCCCCTCATCAGCCTCACCGATAATTGGGATCAACGTCACCCGCCGCAAATGAACGTACATATCCTGCAAATTGGTCGCCTGCAAATACTGCGATGTGGGTTCTTCCATAAAAAATGTGTGAATCCAATCTCCCAACGGCATCCAGGTTCCAACTGCTTCTTCCAACATCTCTGGCATATTTTCCAACCGCTCGGCAATATAATCGCGCAATTGCTCGCCCACACATCGAATTTCAGCACGCGCCAAATCCACCTCAGTCGGCGCGGGAACCACCGTGCGAAAAAAGCCATCTACCTTAAACCGCCCCCACTCGTCGGGCTGAGGGATATTTTTGTACACGACCTCTTGTCCGCCCTGAACCGCAAGATGCAATTCGCATGTGTACTCATCCACCGACACCACCCGATACCCCGCCAGCGATACCCGATCTGCCAACAATTCGGGCAACTCCTTTTGAACAAATTCATCCCATGAAATTTTATGCCACGGCGCTTTCACTGAAAGACTCATCAAATTCCTCCTATTTCATTAAAGGGGAGAATAAATACAATCCTAACTCTCCCGCATTTCAAAGAACCTCTCATCATACTGGGCTTTATACATTTCGGAAAATAGCCCACGTTGATCAATGAGTTGTGAGACCGTGCCTTCCTCTACAAGCTCACCATTTTTACCAACCACCAGGATTCGATCAGCATCGAGTATTGTTGACAAGCGGTGTGCGATAACCAGCGTGGTCTTCCCCTTTCTCAATTGCTCCAATGCTGTTTTTACACTTGCCTCTGTAAGTGCATCCAAAGATGCTGTCCCCTCATCTATCAACAGCACATTTGGCCTTCGGACAAATGCACGCGCAATCGCGATTCTTTGCCGCTCGCCGCCCGATAGAGATTGCCCATTTTCTCCAACAATTGTCTCGTATTGATCCGGGAATTCCAAAATATCACGATGTATTTGCGCCTGCCCTGAAGCCTTTGTCATTACATCATAAGTCGCACCATTGGGTTCCATTGGGTATAGAATATTTCTTCCAATAGTTGTATTCCAGAGAAACGGATCTTGCGGGATAAGACATAGATGGTCCCGCACGTACTCAGGAGGCAGCTTAGAAACCTCAAGTTCACCAAGCAGGATCTTTCCTGAATCAGGTTCGTAGAATCGCAGAAGCAAATCAAAAATTGTGCTCTTTCCCCCCCCGCTGGGACCGACGATACCAATGAACTCTCCTTCCTTTATTTCAAAAGTCATGTTCCTGATTGCGAATCCGCGATTGTATCCAAATGAGACGTTTTTAAAAGCAATATGCACCCTCCTATCGGCATCAAGTACCGCACCAGGTCGATCAGCAATTGTCTCCTCCCTTCTCATCTTCAGCACATCATTGAGCTTGTCAAAAGAAATCTTGACTCTATGTAGATCTATATAGACAGAGAAAGCACCTTTTAAAGCGGCATACGCTCTGGGGACGTACGCCATAAATGCAACCAATGTCCCTATCGACATACTGCCATTCATGATTCCGAATGCCCCAAAACCGAAAAGAATCCCGATAACGACGCTATTTATAACCTCATTGGGAAAGGCAACAACAATGTGATGAAAAGCAATCGTTTTGAGCTTCAGGGTCTTGTGCTGTCGCAGCCAATCTTGCCAGAAGCGTCTTTCTCGAGATTCGCCGGAAAGAGATCGCACTGTCTTTATGCCAGCAAATGTCTCCTGGAGAAATCTGTTTCCCCTCTCTACGTGATCTGAAAAAGGTCTATCCAGGGCTTCGGACTTTCTGGTAAGCTTCCGGGTGATTGCAAATGTAACCGGAACTGCAACCATTGCGACAGCGGTCAGCTTGTAATCCATCCAGAGCATCATTCCCAAAATACCGAGCAGATTTATCCCGCTATGTGCGAGTGGCAAGACACGTTGAGAGATAAACATCTCGCCGATTTTCGCTGACTCAATATTTATCCGATAACTGAGGTCAGCGGTCGGTATCCCTTGTATATCCTCAACTCTTGATCTGATAACGTGCTCAAAAGCAGACTTCCTTAATCCTCTTGATACCTGTTCCCCAATCCAGACACGGAGATACTCATGCCCATAAGTTATGGCCAAGCCCAAAAGTGGGATCAGCACGACCCCCAAAATGCAATAGACACTGAGTTGCATATCTCTATCTGGAATCGCTTGATCAATCAGGATCCTATAGATGACGGGAACAAACAGAGCGGGCACCACAGCGATTAGCATTGTTAAGAGAGTCAAAACTACGCGCCACTTTTTTTCTAAGAGCTTCGCCAGAACAATCTTCCCTGTGTCTGTAGCTAAGTAATATGAGAGTCCTGTTAGCATAATCCCTCCGTAAAAGACAATACACTCGTCTGTGAACTGGTCTGAGGATGATGTACAACGGGTCGTTTCTCAGACCCGTTCAACGACCAGTTTTACCCTCTCCCATACCTCCGACCCCATGCCTCTGCGAGTTGCTTGCGTGCGTGGAACAGCCGCGATTTCACTGTCCCCTCTGGAATCGCCAACTGTTCGGCAACCTCTCGAAGCGCCACTTCATCTTCGTACACCATCTGAAACACCTCGCGCTTTTCCTCTGGCAACGCATCGATCAACGCCTGCAAAATGCGCCGTTGTTCAGCGCGTTCCAACTGCACATCGGGTCCCAATGCAGCCCGATCAATCATCCACCCTGGAACGGGTTGCTCTTCATCCTCTTCATCGTAAAGCGAAGGCATTTCCAGAGGCTGTTCGCGACGGCGACTTTGGCTTCGCAATTGATTCAGTGACAGATTTCTCGCAATCCGAAACAACCATCCCCGAAAAGACCCTTGCCCCGACCATTGATCGGCCCGATTCCAAACTCTGAGAAAAACCTCCTGTGTCAAATCATCTGCAGCGACCGGATCCCGCGTTATCCAACGCAGACTCTCGGTCACCTGTGCCTGATAGCGCGCAAACAGAATCGCAAAAGCCTCTTGATCTCGCGCCACAATCCGCTGCATTAAAATCGCGTCCGATGGTGTCAAAAAATATCCTCCTGTGGGAATCGACACCGCCCAATGCCCGAAGGTTCAAAAAAAGTGATCAGTCCACCCAGTTATTAAAAAAGCGCAGCCCTGATGGACTGCGCTTCACACAGATATGCCTCGTGCCTCTCACCCGTCATCCTCGGGCTGATCTGGCAACAAAAAGACCCCTTTGAAAGGGCTGAAGGACACCTCCTCTAAAAATTCAACTTCTGCCTCAAATTCGCGTCGAATCACCACGCGATCCTCTGCATCTTCAACACTGGCCTCGAGTTGCCGATCCATCAGTTCAAAAACCTTGCTTCGCACCTCCTCCCTCATCTTTCCCTCTTCAAAGCACCTCTGGCGAAACACCTCAATCTGTACATCCGATGGCAAAAGCGATTCCATATTTAATGCCAGTGCCAGAATGAGATTTCGCAGCAACCCGTCATACGTGCGCGCTTCAACAGCTATTTCTACCTCGGTCAGCGCAGCCCTGGGAATAGACCGCAAAAACGCAAGCCGCCTGAGCGCATCCTGATAAGCCGCGTAATCGCGTTTTGGATCGACCAACTGGGATTCATCTTCCTCGTCATCGGGGGGACGCATCCAGGTCTCTGGCACCGCATTTGCCCAGCGGGATACTGCCTGGTATTCAGACTGCAAAAATTTTACTTCGGGACGCAGCAACATCGCCCGACACATCTGTGCCATTTCTTGCAATCGGAAAAATGCGATCTCATATCCGCGTTTTCGGCACGCCTCAAAATCTCCTTGCGCGATAATATCCACAGCCCGGTTTAAATCACTTTCTGCACGCGACTCCAAACCGAGATCCATAGAAATCAGCGCCTGCCGCACCCCGTGTTCCAAATTCTCACGCCTGATTGCAATCCCCGATCGATAGCGCTTGCCATAGTGCAAACCCTGCAAGCGCAAAAAGCCCAAAAGCGCGTCCCCAATATTGGGCGGCAGCTTTTCAAAGCGCGTTCCCAATTCAATGGTCTGTCCCACAAAGCTCTCGGAATCAATGCGAAACCGACTCAAATCCAGCGTTGCAAGTGGATTTTGCACAGAACGCCGTTCACTGTTCATCATCATCCCTCCTCTCCCACGCCCCGCGAATGACGGTCCGCATCAAATCGGCATCCGCATCGAAAAGTGCATCCAGAACACCTCCGACAACGGGATCCTCTATTATCGTACTCGGTTTTTCACCCACAGCAGCGCCTTCGGAAAAGAGTTGGTGCCGGTAAACCGACGCGCCCGCAGAACCCACGACATCATTCATCCGCATATCCTTCACGTACGGAATCAGAGCTTCTTCGAGCAACCCGGGATCCACACTATTCAGCAACTCGGCACACTTATTGGCGTCCCCCAGCATAGATAATGCCCTGAGCCATTCAAACGATACTTTTGACCGAACCTCGGCACTGTCCATTGGCTCTAACGTGTCTTCCACAGTACGTCGAAAAGTACCCGGCGTCATAGCGCGTATCAAATGCGAGTTAAAATCCTGCTGCTCCGGGTCATAATCAATCAACCCCGTCAACATCTCTGTAGGCAAATGCGCCACCACATCTGTCGAATAGCCCGGATTGCCATCTTCATCCATACCCGTTATCGACAGCACAGTCTCTGGATCTTCATCCAGAACGACGAGCGCGGCCTGCGCTTCAACCGTCATAGTCTGCACCAGCGCCCTGGCATCTTCTTTTTTTCCCTCGCTGAGCAGATCGCGTACCCGGCTGCTCTGCTCAGCCAATTCCATGAATCCAGTTGACCACGCACCGATTACCAGCCGGTCTTCCTGAACCTCGATAGGCTTCACTTCGGGTTCTTCTACCTCGGTACTCATCAAATGAGATTTGAAACGAATCTTCCCCCTTTCTACTTTGTCCTTACACATCACGCACAGGCGCGTATAGGGAACGGCCTTGAGGCGTTCTTCTGAAATAACCGCCTCGCAAATGACACACCTCACCCCCGTCCCGCCATCGAGCGGCTGTTGTGCCATATTGCCCTCCATTGGAGTTTTGAAAATCCTCCGCACACATTGCGGAGACGACAGAATTAAAACGGAGATAAATTTAATCGAATAACTATGGAATGTCAACTCTTAACTTACTATTTATCAAATATTTACAAACTTGACAAACAAAGTAAAATTTGTTATATTAATACCGTCGCCGGAGAGATCGCATCCGATCCCTTCGGCGTTTTTTTATCTTTCATTGAGCCGCAACAAATACAGGCGCGATTCAAAAATTCAATCGCGCCTGTATTTGTTTTTTAATGAGCATTTTATGTGTACTGAAAATAAAAATGGCTATAATTGTGCATAGTGTTCTAACCATTCTTATCTTTCTCAGGCGATTCCTTTTGTGGTTTTGACGGTAGCGGTTGTGGTCTTGGTGGTGGCGGTGGAGGTTTTGGTTTTGGAGGACGTGCTGGCCTGAAAGCAAAAGAGTCTTTTTTATGAGACTGCTGCATATCGGGCCTCCATGACTTCATAAGTATCAGCAGCACATCTCTCGTTCAACTTTTGATCTTCTCGAATATCAGCATAGCCAGCCCCACCCGTCACCGCTGTAATTCTCTGTATTAATTGTCTATTTTTGAGTATAGTCTCCTCATTAGTTATGGTTGCCTCGTTGACGCAAATCCATAATTCAGCCCATTCATTTTCTAAGTCACCACACTGAAGACTAATCGCATGTAGGATTGCAGCTTTTCTACCATAATCAGAAACCATATCCCACACTATAATTACAGCAATGCCACCTCCGGATATGAGTTGAGCTATTGGCGGAAGTGCATCTAAGAATGCGGCAATACCACTGGTTGCTACAGCAAGAAGACAAATACGGACGATGGTGTGGTTGCGCTTATAGCGGTCAGAAAGAGCCGCATAGTATCGGTCAAGTCGCGCAATATCCAATAGATTTTGCCAAACTTCGTTTCGCACTTGATCAGAAACCATTTCGTCATCTCCTATCAAAATCTATCATTGTCGATTTTTTGTAAGTTAAACGGATAAACATACCATTGTCAAGTGTATCTATAATATTCTATCTGTAGGCAATGTTAATCGTTTCATCACATGCTCCTAACGCATAATTTTTGTAATCAATCTCCATCCTATCAGAACAACATACTGATATCCAGTGCCTTCACCGAATGCGTAAGCGCCCCTACTGAAATAAGATCCACGCCCGTTTCTGCAATTGCCCGCACGCTATCTAAGGACACATTGCCCGAGGCTTCCAACTCGGGTTTTTTGCCTTTTAATTTTTTCACCTTTTCCACTGCTTCGCGCATCTCATCCAGACTCATATTGTCTAACATCACGCGATCTGCGCCCAAAACGAGAACCTCATCGAGTTCCGACAGCGTTTCCACCTCCACCTCCACAGGCACTTCGCGACCTTCAAAATCCATCCCTTTCCACACCGAAAGCAGTGCCGGCCCAATGCCATCCGCTGCCTCAATGTGATTCTCCTTCATCAGCACCATATCGAACAACCCCACCCGATGATTCACACCACCACCCGCAACAACGCCATATTTGTCTAATAATCGCAATCCCGGCGCGGTCTTGCGCGTATCCAGAATCCGCGTCTGTGTCCCTTTTACGGCATCTACAAACTGCGCCGTCATCGTTGCAATACCCGACATACGCTGCAAAAAATTCAACGCAACGCGCTCACCAGTCAGCAGCCCACGCGCGGGACCAGAAACCTCAGCCAAAACATCACCATCCGCAGCGCGCTCGCCATCTTTCACACCTGCTTTGAGTATAATCGCTTCATCTACCGCTTCAAATACCCATTGCGCCACATCCAGTCCCGCAATCACGCCATCTGCCCTCGCAATAATTTTCGCCTTCGCCTGCTTTGTCAACGGCACGGTCCATCTGGTCGTAATATCCCCATCCCCCACATCTTCTAATAGTGCCCGCTCAATCACTGGCATGATATCTTCTTTATTTAGCATCTCAAGAGTCCTCCGGAATCTCAAACACCACCCCATCCCTCTTTTTATCGTAGAAAATGATTTTTATATCTATATATTCCGCTAAGTTTTGGGAGTGATAGGTACTGGGCTTAATAGAATACGCTTCTTCTCCCACAAAACCATCTATGCCCTGGGACTCTTCGTAAGGTTCTGCCAAACGGTAATCGCAGCCTTTCATCTCGGCCAGTTTTTTCAGAATCGCCTCTTGGAATCTGAGTCCAGTGAAGGTCTTGACAAGAACCAGATCCTCTACCCATGATCTCACCATATCCCGGTCAATTTTGGGAAACACCACGCTGAAATTCTCTATCATTGCAATTATTTTATCTGTCGCATTATCTATCGCATCGGGATATTGTTCTTGATACCAGATAACCCATTCCTCAAAAGTTTGTCCTGGAAATTCCTGAATCAGATCGCTCATTTGCCCGACAACTCTTGACCGCGTACCCTGTGAATTTTGATTTGCAAGATTCATCAATTGGGTCGTGTACTTTGGAAATTCGCGGGCGGGTGCATTCACGTATTCCTGAATCTCAGCATTTTTTAGTTTAATTTCCATCCATAATCCTTTGTGCGCGATGTGTGACTTCAAAATCGCCACAGAATAATGCCGACAAACAGATATAAGAAAGTCAAAACCACTGGATTGCGGCTAACAACCTGCCGCAATGACGGCTCTAAAATCCTTGTTTTGCTGACTGCTGACCACTAATTGCTTGTTTTTTTATCATTATTCTAAAGTCACACTTGACGTTCCTTTGTATGATATGGTATCATTACCTATTTAACAGATCGAGTTGTATTTTATTTTTTCTCAAAGACTCTGCATTCCAATTCCGGCCTTGAGCTATATCCTGAGGTTTCTCGGAATACGCGACTTCAAAGATATTGCCATCAGACTCTCGCACCTCATTTAAGCCATTCAAAAAAATGGACTGTTCCTGGCTCGTCACCACGGGACATCCATAATGCTTGTTCGTATATTTCAACGGTCCTGATGTCTGGATTCGATCTTCGACAAATTCGAAATGTCTCCTCAACCTATCGCGCAAATAATCATTTGAAAAATCGACAATCTGTCGCGCCATCGGGCGAATTGCCTGTTGAAAACCTTTGTCGATTTCAACGCCAATACTATTGCGCCCCGACGTCATCGCAGCAGCAATTGTAGTACCCGTACCCAAAAATGGATCGAGAACCACATCGCCTTTCACAGAGTACATATTGACCAGACGATAGGCCAAATCATAGGGAAACGCAGCACTCCTCAAACGCGATAACTCATCGGAAAGCCTCTGTCCTGTACCCTTAATATCCATCCAAACATCCGAATACCAGATATTCCTCTCCTCCCAAAACAACGCGCTCTCACGCCTGTTCTGTTTTTCGCATTCCGTCTTAAATTCTCTTTTAGAACCCTTTCGCAAAATCAAAATATACTCGTGTTCCAGAGTCACATAAGCCCCAGCGGGCAACATCCCCGATCCCATAAATTTATTGGGCGCATTGGTTTGTTTTCGCCAGAGAATATCGGGAAGAGCCGAAAACCCAATACTTAAGAGATAATTCAATATCCGCGCGTGATTTGGATACAAACAGAAATCACCGTTTACTTTCCGCGTCGCATCGCCAATATTGATACAGGCGAATCGACCATCTTTTAAGACCCTGAACACTTCATCCCATACAGAATCGAGAATCCCATGCATCAACTCATGAGCCAGCTTGCCATCTCCGGACGTTAATACCTTCTCGATCTCCACATTCTGGCTGCCAAATACATCATCCCACATGCCTATCATGGGATACGGCGGCGATGTCACCACCAGATCGACACTCTCCGAAGGGATCTCCTTTAAGTTCCTCGCATCCCGATAAAATATTTGATGGATCGTTTTCATAGATCTTTTAAGCAACCTCAGCCTTTAACCTCGCAATCTCATCGCGATATTGCGCCGCCTTCTCAAACTCCAGATTCTCAGCCGCTTCGCCCATCTTACGCGTCAACTCTTCAATTATATCCAGCCGATTGGTTCCATCCACATACTCTGGCGACTCTTCGGCAACCATTGGCAACTCTTCTGCCTTCTCATCCGCCACGGCTGTCGTCTGGAGAATCTCTTCTCTGGTCTTGTAAAGCGTCTCAGGCGTAATGCCGTGTATGATATTATACTCCTCCTGCAATGCCCGGCGGCGATTCGTCTCATCAATGGCGCGCTGCATCGAATCCGTCACCTTATCCGCATACATAATAACCGTACCTCTGGCATTCCGAGCGGCGCGCCCAGCCGTCTGAATCAGCGACCGCTCCGACCGCAAAAACCCTTCCTTATCCGCATCCAGAATCGCGACCAGCGACACCTCTGGCAGATCCAACCCCTCGCGCAATAAATTCACCCCCACGAGCACATCGAACTCACCCAAACGCAAATCTCTGATAATTGCCACGCGCTCGAGCGAATCGACATCTGAGTGCATATAGCGCGCCCTGATACCCAATTCGCGCATATACTCCGACAAATCCTCTGCCATCCGCTTGGTCAGCGTCGTCACCAGCACGCGATCACCGCGTTCCACCCGCACCCTCGACTCCTCGATAAGATCATCAACCTGCCCGCGCACAGGCCGCACCACCATCTCGGGATCGAGCAACCCCGTCGGACGAATCACCTGCTCCACCACCACGCCCTGACACTGTTCCAACTCGTAATCCGCAGGTGTCGCCGACATAAAAACAACCTGCTTTGCCTTCTGTTCAAACTCCTCAAAATACAACGGGCGATTATCCAATGCTGCGGGCAACCTGAACCCGTGCTCTATCAACACCTCTTTGCGAGACCGATCCCCATTCCACATCCCGCGCAACTGCGGAATCGTCACATGGGATTCATCCAGCACAATCAGAAAATCATCCGAAAAATAATCCAGCAACACATAAGGAGCTTCTCCGGGTTTTCGTCCATCGATATACCGCGAATAATTTTCAATACCCTGACAAAAGCCAATCTCGCGCATCATCTCAATATCGTAGCGCGTACGCATCTCCAGCCGCTGCGCCTCTAACAACTTACCCTGATCATTAAACTCCTCCAGTTGCTTGGCCAAATCCACCTCAATCTGGACAATGGCTTTCTCAATGCGATTGCCACTGGTTACAAAGTGCTTCGCCGGATAAATGACAAGTCGATCTCGTTCCGCAAGAACCTCGCCCGTCACGGGATGCACCTCACTCAACGCATCGATCTCATCGCCAAAAAACTCCACGCGCACCGGATGCTCGCGCTCGGGCGGATAAATTTCGACCACATCGCCCCGCACCCGAAACGCGCTCGGCTCAAAAGCCACATCATTGCGCGTAAAATGAATATCCACCAGCTTGCGCAACATCGCATCGCGATCCATCTCTGCACCGCGGTCCAGAATCACCAGATGATCTTCGTATTCATCCGGATTGCCAATACCGTAAATACACGACACACTCGCCACAATGATCACATCTCGCCGTTCCATCAAAGCACTCGTCGCGCGCAGACGCAAGCGGTTGATCTCATCGTTAATATCCGCTTCTTTTTCAATAAACGTATCCGTAACCGGCTTATAGGCTTCGGGCTGGTAATAATCGTAATACGAAATAAAATACTCCACCGCATTATTCGGGAAAAAACTGCGAAATTCACCGTAGAGTTGCGCTGCCAGGGTTTTGTTATGGGAAATCACGAGCGTGGGCTTTTGAACAGCTTCAATCACCTTGGACATAGAAAAAGTCTTACCCGTACCCGTTGCCCCCATCAAAGTCTGGTATGGCGCACCATCTCGAATACCCTCGGCAAGTTCTTCAATCGCCTGAGGCTGATCACCCGCAGGCTCAAACGGCGATACCACTTCAAATCGCGGCATAATGATTTTCCCCTGGATAAACAGTGGTCGGTTCCAGCCCCGAGTTCCTAACCCCCAGTCCCCTTCTTGACTCACACCCCATAACTACTTTAATTTAGACAGAGAACTACTGAAATGCAAGGTCAACCCCGTTGTTTCCACCTGCGGGTGAACACACAGGAGATTCCCGTGAAAATTTTTCTCAAAAGTACAGTCCTGTTCGCACTATTTGGCCTGATGACCTGCGGGGGAAACAGCCAGGAGACACTGGGACCGGGAGATTCGGGCAATCCTCCTGACACCTCTGGCGGCACGCCATCCGGCAATACTCAGCCCTCTGGTTCAATCAATCGCGATCCACAAGAAGGCGGCAATTTTCTCAGTGACTTTCCCATAGATCTTATTCGATCAGGCGGTGTACCTCCCGACGGCATTCCAGCACTCACCGATCCCCCATTTGTCGATCTCACATCCAGTGAAGCCGCTTACCTCAGCGATGAGGACCTCGTGCTCGGTGTCGTCCTCAATGGTGTAGCCAAAGCCTATCCCCACAACATGGGTTGGTGGCACGAAATCATCAACGACGTGGTTGGCGAACAGCCTATTGTCGTGAGCTTTTGCCCACTAACGGGAACGGGACTCATCTTTAGCGGACAGGGCAGCGACCAATCGCGCATTCATTGTGGGGTTTCCGGTTTGCTCTTCAACAACAACCTCATTATGTACGACCGTCGCCAACAGGGAATCCTGTATCCGCAGATGATCCACATCCCGGTTGAAAGTGGAACCGAAGAATTACAACTCCTGCCCGTAATCGAAACCACCTGGCGCTACTGGAAACAACTCTATCCCGATTCCAAAGTTATCAGTGTCAACACGGGTATTTACGCACCCAGCAACTACCAGAGCTATCCCTATGGCAACTATCGGGATCCGAATACCGCGCCGCTTTTCCCCTCCTTCCCCAGTTTACTCGACAATCCGACCGCGCAACTATTCCCACCCAAAACCCTCACACTGGGTATTCGTTTTGGCGAAACAGCCAAAGCCTATCCCTTTCCTACCATGGGTATAGAAGCTGTCATCAACGACGTAGTCGCTGGCAATGCCATTCTCGTCGTCTTTTACAACCAGGAGCAATACGCAATACCTTTTGATCGGGAGGTTGACGGTCAGACCCTCACATTTGAAAAAGTACTTCCCCGCGATACGGTCTATCCCTTTCTCCTGCGCGACCAGGAGACGGGCAGCACCTGGAACCTGAAAGGCGAAGCCATTGCCGGGCCAATGCAAAATAAAACCTTACAACAACTACCAGCCCACAATGCCTTCTGGTTTGCCTGGGCAACCTTCTGGCAGAATACGGGAATTTATTAGACGGACGCAAATAATTGTTTATCTTAAAAAAGGCGAATCGCCAGGAGGCAATTCGCCTGAATTTTGGAGTCCTCCATGCACTGCTTTTATTGGCTTGTCCTCTTCATACTTTTGCCCCATACCGCTTATGCAGGTGCCTGGACACTCGCAAAAGGCCATATATGGGGCAAAATCACAGGCATGGCGCAATCGACAAATGAAGAATATGTAGCCATTGGCGGCGCAGGTCGCGAACCCGACCTTAATCGCCTCTATGAACCCGGAGACCGTGCACACTATCGCGAAAATGGGCATTACAATTCACAGGCACTCTTTATCGACCTGTTCTACGGCCTGAACGATCGCATCGACTTCGGCGTACAAATACCCTACTATCGTCGGGAATTTGAAAACGTCGGCTTCAGACCGGCGAATATCGCATCGGGTTTTGGCGACACGCGAGGAATTGCCAAAATCAACATTGCCCAAAACCCTGTTGTGAGCACAATAAAAGTTGGGACCAAAATCCCTACAGGCAAGTTTCAAAATCAGGATGGGATTATTTCTGCCGGCGAAGGACAATGGGACTTTGAATTAATTGCACAAAATGGTCGATCTTTTTGGCCCTTCCCATTTTACGCCAATATCGATATAGGGTATCGCGTCCGCCTGCAAAACAATACCACCAATTACGACCCTGGCGACGAGTGGTTTTTAAACTCAGAAATAGGTTATAATCCCATCGACAAACTCTTCTTCATACTCAAATTAGAGGGCATCAAAGGTAGGCCATCTCGCGTATTGGGCCTCAAACTATCCAGCGATGTAAGACGCATTACCTATTTCGCGCCCACGCTCCTCATAGGCCCCTTTCAAAACCTGAGCCTCGAAACCTCGGTGCGTATAAGCACTGGCGGGCGCAATTTCCCCGCCGGTCATATATGGACCGCAGGGATTTCATACTCAGGTCCCTCGTCCAATTTGTAAAACAACCGTCTTTTATTTATCTTCTCACCTGAGCAGTTTGAACAGCGGACCGATTAACGCTGGGCTGCTTATTATCAAACCCTTATCAGAAAGGAAAAAAATGACATCTTCCACGCCACATATTAATTCGTGTATAAAATTTCTTCTCGCCATCGCGCTCTGCGTCCTTGTACCTCATACCGCTTATGGAGGCGCGTGGACACTTCAAAAGGGCCAGATGTGGAGCAAACTCAACCTCTTGACGCAATCGACATCAGAACACTATTTGGAAAATGGAGATGTGGGAGAATTTCCCGCCACCTACAAGTCCAACCAGTTATTTTTGGATGTATTTTACGGCGTGAATGACCGCGTCGATATCGGTATCCAGATCCCCTATTGCGGCAATAAATTCGTAGATATTGCCTCCGTTGTAGGTCTCCCAGAAGAGAACGCAAAAGAATCGGGCATTGGTGACCTGCGGGGATACACAAAAATCAACCTCGTGCAACAAGCTATTGTGGCCACCCTGAAACTCGGATTCAAAGCCCCGATAGGCGAATATCGCCCAGCCCCCGAAGCCATATCCGTAAGCGAGGGTCAATGGGATTTTGATATTATCTTCCAAGTCGGCGGATCTCTTTATCCCGCCCCGATGTACGCCAACATCGACCTGGGCTATCGCCTGAGACAAGAAAACGACACGGGCTATGACCCGCCAGAAGAGTTGATTTACAACGCCGAGGTAGGCTACAGCCTCACGGATAAATTCCTCTTCGCACTCAAATTGGAAGGCATTCACGGCGATGACAGGCGCACCACCTATGTCGTGCCCACTGTCCTGATTGGCCTTAATCAAAACCTGAGCATCGAGACCTCTCTGCGCAGGGCCGTCAGCGGGCGCAAGGCTTTCGCTGGCAATACATGGGCGGTGGGAATTTCTTATCAAAAGTAGGGAAGGACCATGAGGCATTAAATAAGAGCGGGCGGATATTTCGCCCGCTCTTATTTTTTACAAAATCACATGCTCGCCACCCGTGCTTAAACGCCCGTGATCCCAGGGCGTAATCCAATCTTCGGCAATATCCATTCCAAATCCCGGCGCATCCGATGGCACCAGATAGCCATCTTCTGGCACGGACACGCCCGGCATCCGCGCGACCTCTTCCAGAGGCACGCCCACGGGTGTACTCAAATGAAACTCACACAGAGTACACTCGGGCATCGCATAGCAAAAATGCTGTCCATAAGCCGAATTACAGCCTCCGTGCGGACTGCTCTTAATACCGGCGGCTTCGGCAATGTGATGAATCTTCACAGCTTCGGTCATCCCCCCGCACCAGTGCAAATCGGGTTGCACGACATCCACACAGCGATTTTCCACGAGTTGGCGAAACGGAATCCGCGTGTGGTGGTCCTCACCTGTTGCGATCGGGATCCAGGTCATGGCTTTTTTCAATTGAATATGTCCTTCGAGGTCTTCTGGGAACAGCGGCTCTTCCATCCACTTCAATTCGTAGGGTCTGAGCCTTTCACCCAGACGAATGGCAAACTCCACATCGTAAGACATCACGGGATTGATCATCAACTCGGCATTTTTGCCCACAGTTTCTCGCGCAAGGGCGACCTTTTCCTCCATAATATTTATACCCGTGATACCCTGCTCGTAATGCACGGGATTCGTAATCTTAAACGCCTCAAAACCAAGCTCCATCGACCAATCCAGATCATCGCCTGTACAATAACACCGTATCTTCTCACGGGATGGTCCCCCGAGCAATCTGTAAACGGGCTGATCGAGCAACTTCCCCTTCAAATCCCACAGCGCCAGATCAATTGCACTCTGCGCGCAAGCAGACAACCCCAGCGACCCATGCCTTTTGGAAGCCCGCCACATCATATCGTTGAGATGCTCTGTCGCAAAACAATCGCGTCCTTCCAATAGTGGTGCGTAAAAAGCATCGACCAGTGCGGCAACCGGTTCGCCAAATCCCGTTCTGCCCAGGCCCCATGTACCGTCCTCAGCCGTTATTTTAACCCATACACCCCGCCCGCCAATACCCGGCGACTTGCCCGGCACATCTGGCGGAAACTCCGGATATTTATTCATCGGCAGACCAATCGGCGACGAATGCCGCCAACTCGAACGGCGTGCGGGTGTTATCGGCTTCTGTTGCGGAATAGAAACATTTACAGCTTCAATGGACTTGATCTTCATAATTCCCCCTGTTCATGTGTTGAGCATATAGCCAAAAATGAGAAATGTAACCCCAGCCCCTACAATACTACCCACCAGAATCTGAGATATAGAATGGGCCTGTAATGCGAGTCGCGCCCATGAAACCAACCCCGCGGGAACAACCGCCCACCAACTGCCATAGAGCGCGATCACCACACCACAGGCAGCCCAAAGCCCCATGGCGTGTAAGCTGATTTTCCACTGCATCGTTATAAAAAGCGCGATTGTACCTTGAGCTGCGACACAGACCATCAGCGCATACAGCGCGGGCGGCGAGTGTAGAAAATAAAGAATGCCAACACCCATCCAGGAACTCGCCGAAAAAAAGAAAAGCGGTCGCAGCCGGTCGCGGCGTTTGGGAATAAACAACTCGCTGATCTCGCCTCGGCGTCGCATATACAATACCACGCCCCAGGGTGCAAAAACAGTAAAAAACAGTGCGATTAAAACACACAATACGATCCAGGCACCCGATCCAGACGCCTCAAAGGACACCAGCACAATCACAATCCCCATCACAAACACGGGATTTAAAACCCGAGAGACACACAGGGCAAACTTCTCTTTATCAAGCATAAGTCTTCCCACCATTTTTAAACAAAATAACGAACCCTGCTCAGAAAATCAAAACTCAAGTTTTGCTCTCGGATACGATACCTTGACAACACCTTTTCATTAAACTATTTTGCTGCCATTATACGCTGCTATCACAAAGAGTTATACACTTCTCAGAAAAGAGGAGCATAACATGACCCCCGAAACAGCCCTGAAAACGCGGGAGAGCATGCTGCGCGATGGGTACTGCGTTATCGACGATATTTTGACAGACGAGTTCCTCGAAGAACTGCGCGGTGAATCCGAACGGTTAATTGCCGATCACTATGAGCGAGAGGAATTTAGATACCAGGGTCAACATGTGAATGTGCGCGGTGAAGACAATCCAATCATCCAAAAGCTGCTGGAATGGGAACCATCGCGGCAGGCACTCGAACAATTGGGCTTTGGAGATTTCCAAACCAGCGGTGGCATCATCATCCTCACCAAAGAAGCCAAAGGCCCACCGCTCTATTGGCATCAGGACTGGATGCAATGGAACGACCCCATCAGTTGTTCCCCCTGGCCTCAGATCATATTTTTGAACTATTATCTAACCGATACCGCAGTGGAAAACGGCTGTTTGAAAGTCATCCCCGGCACCCATCTCAAGCGCATACCACTCCACGACCAACTGGTGCCCGCACACGAACAGGGCGCCCGATTTATAGAAGAAACGCATCCCATCATGTTCAGCGACCACCCCGATGAGGTCAATGTACCCGTCTCTGCGCGCTCGCTGGTATTGGGCGATGCCCGCATCCTGCATTCTGCCGGAAGAAATTACACAGATGAACGCAGAACCCTGATTCTCGCCTGGCACAGACGCCACACCACCGATGTGCCAGACTACTGGGAAGGCCATATCCCCGAAGTCATAGCCAACCGCGACCCCGATCAAAATTACGAGAGATCTCGCCTCCCCGGCAAATACCTCAAACCATAAAAGAAAAGGCTAAAGCATGCAAGCTACAGCACTCATCACCCATGAGGGTCCCACCTTTGCCTGCGAAGACATCATCCTCCCCGATCCACGCCCCGACCAAATCGCGGTGCGAACCCGGTATTCCGGCGTCAGCATCGGCACTGAATTTGCCGCCATCACCCGCAAGCTCGACTACGGTCCCTATCCCCTGTGTACGGGTTATCAGGCCGTCGGCACGGTCGAACACATCGGCAAAGATACGGTCGGATTTGCCGTTGGCGACCGCGTCTATTACCGCTGGAACCGCGTCTTCTCCCTCGCTGCATCCGGTCAGAAAGTCTCTGCCAGCCAGGGCGCGCACACCTCTGCCGCAATCCTGGACACACAGGGGCCGCGAGCCTTTGTCGCTCACCTGCCCGAAGGCGTCGATGAAGCCGCCGCCAGCTCATTCGTCATGCCCGCTGTAGGCCTCAACGGCGTGGATATGGCCAATCCTCGAATGGGCGACCGCGTTGTCGTGTACGGCTGTGGCCTCGTCGGCCTGGGCGTCGTCGCTGCATGCAGCCACCGGGGCTGTGAAGTCATCGCCATAGACATAGAGACCAACCGCCTCGACATCGCGCAAAAACTCGGCGCCGACCACACCATTCAGGGTGCGGATGCAAATCAGGCTGTCCACAACATCGCTCCTGGCGGTGCCGACGTCGTCTTTGAATGCACGGGCATACCCGCCTGTATCGACCCGGCCATTGCCCTTTGCCGCACCCATGGAACCTTCATCCTTCAGGGCAACTACGGCCGCCACCCCATCTCTTACAATTTCTTACCGCCCCACGGAAAACGCCTCACCATGTACTATCCCTGCAACGACGGCGAAGCCCCCTGTCGTCGCGCCGTTATCAAAAACATGGGCACTGGCGTTCTCCCCTGGCACCACACCATCACCCATAAGGTCGCGTCTTCAGATGCGCCGAGGCTATATCGCGATATCCTCAACGGCGAAGACAAAAACATTATCGGTGCCGTCATCAGGTGGTTCTAAAAAGGAGCAATCACAATGGACAACTTAAAAGTTGGCATTATCGGCCTGGGCGGCATTGCCCGGTCTCACTGCGATGCCATTGAAACCCTGAACGACGTCGAAATCGTCGCCGTTGCCGACCTCATTGAGGAAAAGCGCCGCGAATACATGGGCAAATACGACATTCCCAAAAGCTATCCCTCCCACACAGACCTCTTGAAGGACCCCGAAATCGACGCTGTCGCCATCACCCTGGGCCACCAACTCCACCATCGCCTCACCGTTGATGCTTGCAAGGCTGGCAAACACGTCCTGGTGGAAAAACCCATGGCCATCAGCCTGGAACAGTGCGACAACATGGTCGCAGCCGCAGCCGATAACGGCGTCAAACTCATGGTCGGCCTGACACAGCACTACTACGGCACCAGCATCAAAGCAAAAGAAATACTGAACTCTGGCGCACTCGGACCCGTCATCACCGCCGTGTGTTACATGTCCAAAAACTGGAGCTACGCCGGTCGCCGCCCGCAGTACCGCAGCCGCTACCACGGCGGGGGCATGTGGTTGACCAATGGCGTACACGTCGTAGATCGGCTCACCTGGATGATCGGCTCACAGGCCGTATCTGTCTCCGCCGCCATTGGAACCCGCGCCCACTATCAGGCTGCTGATGATTCTGCCACGGCCTTCATCCGCTATAAAAACGGTCTCGCAGGCATTGCCATAGCCGTTGGATTTGCAGATGGAGCGCCCGACTACGAATGCCAGGTTATCTGTGCAAATGGCACACTGCGCTTTACCGAACACGGGGAGAAATACGTCAAAGTCGGAAAAAATGATCAGTGGGAAAATGTCCCCTTCGACGAACCGCCCTCGACCATGCACAACGAGTGGAAAGCCTTTGCCGAAGCCATCGCCCTGGACATTGAACCGCCCACCCACGGCGAATGGGCGCGTCACATTATGGAAATTCTATTCGCCGCCGAACAATCTGCCATCACTGGCCGAGAAGTCGCATTGGAAAGCGGACCGGGCTGGTTCAACCAGAGTTCTGGCTCGCCCGTGACAACGCAACACGGCTGGATATGAAAATTTTATTTGTCGCGCAGTATGGCCCCCTGGCTGCCAGCAGCCGCACGCGGGTTTTTGATTACTTGCCCCTGTTGCGAAAAGCGGGTATCACCTGTGATGTCAGAGTCGTGATCTCCGATGATCTGATTAAACGCAATACCAGAGGTATTTTTTCGCGTCTTTTGTACTATGTATTGTCCTATTCTCGCGCCTGGTGGACGGGATGGGCTTGCGTTTGTACAGCACCGAAATACGACGCCATACTGATACAAAAAGCGTTATTTTCCTTCCCCATACCGCGCCTGTTGCGCCGGTACAGGCACAAAATATTTTTCGATTTTGACGACGCTATCTTTACACTCGAAACCCCCAACGCGGGATGGATCAATCGGTTGAGAACCCGGCGGCGCGCAATGGGCGTACCCGCGATGTTGCAAACAGCACACTGCGCGATTGTAGAAAATGCCTATACCGCTGAATTTGCAACCCAGTACTGTCCTCGTGTTTCGCAAATCACGGGACCTATTGATACCGCACGCTATGTCCCCGCCAAAAAACCAGCGGGCGAGAAAATCGTATTGGGATGGATTGGGAGCCAGTGGACAACGCGGTATTTGGATCTGATTCGAGATGCATTGGTCGCTCTCTCTCGGCGATATCCCAATTTGGAATTGCGTTTGATAGGTGCGGGTGACTTTGATGTACCCGGCTTACAAATCGCACGCATAGACTGGACACTGGAAACCGAAGTTGGTTATTTGCAGACATTTGACATTGGCTTGATGCCGCTACCCGACGATCCTTTTACGCGGGGCAAAGGGGGGTACAAACTGCTGCAATACATGGCCTGCGGATTGCCCGTGGTGACGAGTCCCGTCGAAATCAACCGAGAAATCGTCACCCATGGAAAAACCGGATTTTGGGCTGAGACAGATTCTGAATGGATTGAATTTTTGAGTACGTTGATCGAAAATAAAACCCTGCGCAATCGCATGGGGGCTGCCGGCCGCGCCCGTGTGGTTGCACATTACGCACTCGAAAAAAGTAGCGAACAACTGCTGGCCCTCCTGCAGCGGAGCATACGCCAATGCGACACGCTTTCACAGTAGATGTCGAAGATTGGTATCAGGGCATACCTATCTCCAATACGATGTCCGCGCAAAGCGAGCCACGCCTTGAGGGGAGTTGCCATCGCTTGCTCGATATAATGGCAGAATACGATGTTCGCGGCACATTCTTTATCCTGGGACCCGTGGCACAGCATTATCCCAACTTAATACGTCGCATAGCCCGTGAAGGTCACGAACTGGGATGCCATGGGTGGTCTCACGATCTGGTCTATGAAATGACGCCCGAGCAATTCCGGGAAGAAACACAGCGGGCTGCTGCTGCGATCTCCAATGTAACCGCGCAACCCGTAACCGCCTATCGCGCGGCCTATTTCTCCATTACAGCGAGATCATTGTGGGCTTTAGATATTTTGGCAGAACTCGGCTTTCAGTATGATTCGAGTATTTTTCCATTGCATAACTGGCGTTATGGGATTCCCGATTTTGATTTGGCCCCCCGTATTGTAAAAACTGCGTCGGGATCAATTTGCGAAATTCCAATCTCTGTGCGCGAAGTGGGAAAAATGCGATTGCCCGTAACCGGAGGCGCGTATTTCAGGCTATATCCCTATTTTGTGAGCCGCGCAAATATGCGGGCCGTGAGCAAACAACAGCGGGCTGTGGTCTTTTATCTGCATCCGTGGGAACTCGACCCCGATCATCCACGGATCGCATTTTACTGGAAGGCGCGTTTGACGCACTACGCGAATTTGAAAGCAACAGAGCCTCGATTGCGGCGATTATTGACCGATTTCTCTTTTTGTCCGCTACGTGAAATTGCAGTACAAATGAGAAAAGATGGATGAGGCCATCGGAACCTATCTGCAGACGGCGTGTTTCGCTTTAGGTTTCTAATTGCCTTTAAGCATTCGAGACCTTATATTTAGATGTTTTAGGGTGGGGTACTGTGTCCTGGGATGTATAAAGAGTGGGGATTGTATTTGTCGGAAGATATGCCCTGCTCGGCAATGGGAAAGGAATGAATACATGAGGTTTTTGGTTACGGGCGGTGCGGGTTTTATTGGCTCACATCTGGCCGAACGACTCTTGAAACAAGACCACGAAGTTTACGTTTTAGACGATCTTTCAACTGGAGATCTGGACAATGTACGGCACCTCGAAGGAAATCCTCGGTTTCAAATGAAAGTTGGTACAGTGCTCGATCCAGAGACACTCAGACCCTTAGTTGAGTGGAGCGATGTCATTTATCATCTCGCGGCGGCTGTGGGTGTGAATTACGTTATCAACCACCCATTGCAGTCTTTAACCACGAATATTCGAGGCACTGAACTCCTGTTGGAATTGGCAAACAAAAGAAAAAAACGGGTACTTTTGGCATCGACCTCAGAGGTTGCGGGAAAGAAAAACGGCAAAGCCACATTTAGTGAAGACGATGATCGCTTGTTGGGACCAACAACCGTTGCACGATGGAATTATTCAACCTCTAAAGCCGTTGGTGAAATGCTGGGATTAGCTTATTGGCGAGAGAAAAAATTGCCCGTAATCATGGTGCGTTTTTTCAATGTGATTGGCCCCCGACAAAGCCCAGAATACGGCATGGTAGTACCCCGATTTATCAAGCAGGCATTGTTGGGACATCCCATTACTGTATATAACGATGGCGAACAACGGCGGTGTTTTACCGATATAGAAGATGCTTTAGATGGATTGACGGCATTGATGGAAAACGACCAAACGCCGGGCGAAATTTTCAATTTGGGCGGCAATCACGAGACCAATGAGATTTGTATCAAGGGCCTCGCTGAAAAAATCAAAGTGCTGACGGAAAGCGATTCACCCATTGAATTTGTGCCTTATGATAAGGCATTTGCAAAGGGTTCGTACGAAGATCTCAATTATCGCGTTCCCGATTTGACCAAGATCAAAAAATTAACGGGTTATAATCCCAAAATCAGTTTGGATACCACATTGCGGCGCATTATTGAATACTACGAATCGTAATGCCCGCTTTATTTTCTTATTTATAAACGGCGTTTGCATTGCCCATTGGGAGGTGTAAACGCCAATTTTTATTATGAATCGGCGTCCAAAAATACTCCATACCATGACCTGGCTTGCACCCGGTGGCGGCGCAGACCGAAATGTGTATCTTTCAATGAAAGGCATGCGAAAGGATTACGAGATTCACCTCGCCGTTGGACGGCAAATCGAGCGGGACGATCTGTTAAAACTACACGGAGTAGTTGCACATATATGCCCATATTTAGACCGGGAAATCAGACCCTGGCGTGATTTTCGGGCACTGCTGTGGTTCATGCGATTGATGCGTCGCGAACGATTTGATCTGGTTCACACCCATGAAAGCAAAGCGAGTTTGCTCGGACGCCTCGCCGCGCGATTGGTCGGCTGCAAGCATATCATCTATGGACTTCACGGTGTTGTTTTTAACGATCCGGGTAGTTGCATCAAACGACAATTCTACATCGCACTCGAAAAAATGACGATATGGGCTTGCGATTTAATCATATCCGTTGGTCGAGACACAATTCGGCACTATCATCGGGAAAATATCGGCCGCTACATTCCCCATCAGATCGTTTACAGCGGCATCGACGTGACAGAGTTTGAACAGCGTCTGAACAACGTAAAAAAAACCGCATTTCGGCGCGACATAGGCATTCCCGACAACGCGCCCGTCCTGGTCAATATTGGCCGTTTTTCACCCGCCAAGGCACAACATTATACGATTGAGGCATTTGCCCGATTGCAATGTCCCGGAGCCAGATTATTATTGGTAGGGGAAGGACCCGAACGCGTAGCGTGTGAGCGGCTTTGCGCCGAATTAGGCATTGCGGATCGGGTTATTTTCGCGGGATTTTTCCAGGATATTACACCTGCGTATGCGATTGCCTCTGTGCATGTCCTATCCTCTTTGCGCGAGGGCTTGTCCGGCGTTGCTGTAGAAGCATCCCTCTCGCGGGTGCCCACAGTATCGTTCGAAGTCGAAGGCATACGAGAGATTGTAACACATGGGCACTCGGGTTTTGTCGTACCACAAGGCGATATCAAAGCGATGGTGACGTATTTGGAAAAATTGATCGGAGATTCTCAGATGTGTCACACTTATGGAGAACGCGCATACCAGCACGCGATTGCGCGATGGGATCACCGCGTTATGGTGCAAAAATTGGATGCAATTTATCGACAAAGGCTCAAAAGATGAAACCGCGCAAAATGGGATACGACTGCGTCAGCAGTCCATCAACGCGGGCTGTCGCGCAGTTTTTTGATATTTATGCCGCAAATTTTGATGCGATCTACGGGCATACAGGACATCGAAGCGCGCTCGGCAGATGGGTAGATCGCACATTTCGGCAGGTGATGGTGCGGCGTTTTGAGGAAACACTTCGGCAAACGGAAAAACAGGCGATTCATTCTGTATTAGACATCGGGTGTGGCCCGGGGCGATACACGGCTGCGTTTGCACTTCAAAAAAAAGAAGTCATAGGAGTAGATATTGCCGAAGAAATGCTAAAGATCGCACAGGACAATATCGACGCACTCAATGTGACCGCAGACCTCGTTCTGGGCGATTATCTATCTGTCCGTTTTGATCGCGTATTTGACGCGGCGTGTTTGATGGGATTTTTTGATTATATTGAAGATCCCGTACCAATTTTAAAAAAATTAGCAACAGAAGTAACGGGCGAGTTTTACGCGAGCTTTCCAAAATCGGGCGGTTTTTTGGCCTGGCAGCGGCGTATCCGATACCGCTTGCGAAGATGTCCGCTATGGTTATACACCAAACGCGATGTTGAAGACGCATTAATTGCAAGCGGCTTTGCTGAATGCTACGAAATTCGCGATTTTGGACGCGATTGGTATGTGGTCGTCCAAATGCAGAGCACAGGGTAATTTTTTTTATGTCAAAAGGTCTCACACTTTTGATACTATGCGCCGTCGTGGCATTCGCAATACTGGCGTGGATCGCTTCGGGTATCTCATTATTAGATGATGATTGGGGCCATCTCAAGTTGGCGTCCAAAGGCGCAATCTCTGCTTTGACAACGGGATGGGAGGGCCTGATTGGGCAAGGGGGATATTATCGTCCAGCGGTCGTTTTATCGTTTTATCTGGACTATTTAATCGGCGGTTACGCGCCCGCTATTTATCACATCCACAATATTTTGATTCACGCGGGATGCGCGTATCTCGTTTTTTTCTTTGCGCGATGCCTCTCCATAGACTCCGCAGTGGCCTGGGGCGCCGCGCTTTTGTTTTTTGTGCTGCCCATTCACACCGATTCTGTTTTCTGGATCGTCGGACGCACAGATCTCTTGTGTGCATTGTTTTATCTAAGCGCACTGATTTTATTTTGGAAATACATGCAGAGCGGTTCTACCGGCGCGTTATTGGGACTTGCTGCTTGTAGTGCACTCGCTTTTTTGTCCAAAGAAATGGCCATCTCCCTGCCTATCGCACTCGCGGCACTGGTCGCGTATCGCAAAGCGTGGAAAACAGCACAGGCGCGGCTCGGATTGGCTGTTGCCTGTATCGTATTGCTCGCGTATTTTGGCGTCCGATGGCTCGTGCTGGGCAGCGTATTGGGGGGGACACCCCGCGCATCAATTATAGATTGGGCACGCGACGGCGTGAAAGCTGTGGCAAAATTTGGGATGAGTGATATCTGGTGGCTGGGCATTGCATTGGTGATCGGAAGTGCTGGAATTTTTATTTATCAACATGGTCGCGGCATCCTGCGCAAAGACGCAGGGTTTTGTCGCCCATTTGCCTTGCTCCTGATCTTCCTCCTCGGCGTGAGCCTCGCCCCGGCATTGGGACATTTGCACAACTGGTATTTGTATTTGCCCTCCGCCTTCTTTTGTCTGGGGATCTCTACGATCTGGCTAACAAAAAAACGACCCATTCTCTATTATCTCTTTGGCGTTCTAATTCTATATTACGGAATAGCGATAGGACGCGAGGGCTTTCTATGGCGCGAAGCTTCGCAAATGAGCGAAAATGCGATTGCCAATCTGATGCCCCACGCGCGGGCAACCACTGGTACGTTATTCGTCTGCAACGTGCCCTCGGCGTGGACACCCTCTGGTGCATTCAGCGGCAAACCGCTATTTGCTTATGCACTCCCAAATGCACTTGCCATGCGCTCACCCCAACCGTTACAAGCCGAAATTGCAATGGTGAATCACGTCTGGCTGACAGGTGATTTTGCGTATCGCATTCACAGAACAAATACGGGGTTTGATCTGGCAATCGAAAAAGGCGGCTTCTTTTCGTTTCATGGCAAAGGACGGGGACAAACACCGCCTTTCGCCATTGACCAGATGTGGGGCCGTGTAACGGTACACGCAACCGATTCTCTCTCGGTCGCGCTGAATATGCAACCGGGGGATCGCGTGGTAATTTATAACAAGGGTGAATTTGAAAAATTGTGGCCCTAAAAAAGGCGCGCTCATGAAAACTTTCTCGCATTTGATTTCCGCAATCATTTTACTAATCGCGACGAACATCGCACACGCGGGAAACGTGCGCGTGGTGGCAACGGGTGAAAACTGGGTGGAAATTTTAGTAGATATATCCGATCTATCTGTCACCTCAGAATCTCCTTATGATCGCATAGACATACCGGGATGGATGTGGTTGCACCAGCCGGGAGCACCTGCTGTACCCGTGCGCGGTGCAACACTGGGCATGCCTTATGGTTCGCGTGCAGTCGTTCAAGTGCTCGATACAAACTATGAGGAAATCGAAGGCATGGATCTAATGCCAGTGCCACAGTCGCGGTTGTTGGGATCTGAGCAACATCCATTTTTGAGATCGATTTATCAGAAGGACGAGACAATTTACGACACACCGGGATTTTATCCCGGTGCAGAAGCCATTATCGCGCACACAGGCATCTTGCGCGATCAACAAATCGCGATTCTGTCATTGCGTCCAGTGCAGTACGACCCCGTCCAGCGCAGACTTCGGATTGCGCGACAGTTGCGCGTACGCGTGTTATTTATCGCAGGTACAACGCGCCCTCCTATTCGGCTTTTGAGAGACACTGACGATTTTGAGCCCATCTATCAAAAGGGATTGCTCAACCCCGAACAGGCGCGCTTTTGGCGCGGGCGACGCATTCGCGCGACAAAGCGCGTCCAGGATTGGTACGATCCCACAGCCACGTATTACAAGATCAGAATTTTTGAAGATGGTCTCTACCAATTAGATGCGCGCTGGTTTTCCGAATCCGGCATTGTGTTGGCACCGGGAGATTTGGATCAATTACAGGTATTTTTAGACGGAGAAGAAATTCCGCTACTTATTGAAGATGGTGGAGACGGCGTATTAGATGCGGGCGATGGGGTGCTGTTTTGGGGCGCATTTCGGCGTGCACCAGATCGAGATTTTGAAAGCGATTACGGCACAGAGCGCGTCTATTTCCTGCGTATAGGTCGAGAAGCTGGCACGCGATATACACGGGCTGAGGACACATCTACTAATGAAGTTTTGACACATTTCAGGTCGCGCAAACACGTTGAAATCGATTCGATCTATGAAGCCCTGGGACATGCGCGAAATGCCAACCGCGATCACTGGTTCTGGCGACGCACCGCATCTCCGTCGCGCCCGGGCGATATGCCTACAGACGTCGTAATGCCCGTGTCTTTGCCGGGGCTGGCACATGAAGCAAGTAGCAATGCACAAATTCGTCTGGGCATGCATTCCTTGACCTTGAACCATAACATAAACCCCGATCACTACGCAGTGATACAAATTCAGGATGGCCCGATCATCGCAGAAGCGCGCTGGGATGGACAGGACGCCCATATCGCAACGGGCACAGTACCCGTATCGGCATTGTCGGATACGACGTACGTGATATTGCGAACACCCGGCGACCCCTCGTTTCCATTCGAGCCGCCCTATGTCGATCACGTGTATTTCAACTGGGTGGAGATTACCTATCCGCGACGCTTTGAGGCCATAGATGGCATGCTGCGTTTTAATCCGGGCATTGTGCTTTCACCCCGCGCGATCTCAATTCCCAATCTTGAACACGAACGGGCTATAGTCTTGAATTTGGACAAGAACAAGATCATCGGCACGGTGCGAGATGGCGAGGGAATTCGGTTTGAGATTACTGAAGGCGGTGATTTTGTCGCGGTGGATGAAACAGCGATAAAAACACCCGAACGCGCAGAACGCGATATCCCTTATGATTTGCGCGGATACTCTGGCGCAAAGTACGTGATTATTGCGGGTGCGGATTTTATGGATGCTGCCGAGCGTTTGGCCGCACATCGGCAGGAGCAAGGGTTATCGACACTGGTAGTTAATGTAGCCGATGTATATGACGAATTTTCTTTTGGACAAGTCGATGCCGAGGCCATTCGCCATTTTGTACAATACGGATTTCACACCTGGGCACAACGCCCCGTACACGTATTGTTATTCGGGGAATTCAGCTTTGATTATCGCAATATATTTGGAGAAAATCGGATCGCGCGTCACAACCTCGTACCGGGCATGCCCTTTCAATCTCCCAACCGCGGTCTGGCCTTTACCGATGAGTTTTTTGGGCGGGTGGATGATGATTTGTTTATGGATGTATTTGTGGGACGGTTTTCCGTACGCCGCACATCGCAGGCCAATACAGTTGTGCAAAAAGTGATCGCTTATGACGAAACACCGCCAGCACAATGGCACAACCGCATCCTGCTAATGGCAAATTGGGACGCACAGGACCCATCCAAATTTATTGCGCCAAGCGATACACTGGCAGCAATTACGCACGCTATCGGGCTGGAGAATTTCAAGGTATATCACGATGCAGATACACCGCCCGAACCCAATGCCTCATCCCGCGAAGTTATTCGGCAGATCAATGAGGGGCGTCTGATTGTAAATTTTATGGGCCACGGCAGCGCTTCATCAATGTCCAAATATTTTGCCGGAACATTTCAGCAAGGGGACTTCAATTACCTGAGCCAAATTCAAAATGCTGAACGCCTGCCCCTGTTTATCGGGATGTCGTGCCTCAATGGATTATACTGGGATCCGCGCATCACAAGTTTGGCCGAAGATATGACCAACAAACCCGATGGCGGCGCAATAGCATACATATCCGCGTCTTCTCTCTCTTTTATTCGCATTAACAACCAGCTCAACACCGCGCTATTCCGGCATATATTTGAAGATAGCGTACTGGCTTTCGGGCAAAGTCTCGTACTGGGAAAAAAGACTGAACTCGAAGTTCTCCCTTCGAGCGAACTGGGACTGGTGGGAATGAATTTGATCGGCGATCCCGCACAAAAAATCGCGGTGCCGCAAAATCCGGATTTTGTACTTGGCGATGCGGCGTTGCAGTTGGACCAACAAGGCGAACTGACCACAGGAGACTCGGTTCGGGTAACGCTACGCATAGATAATTGGGGTATTTTGCCCGATCGCAACGTGGATATCATCCTGATTGATCACAACCTGGATTCCGCCGCGATCGATACCCTATTTATGTCGGCCTTGCCGCCTTTTGGAATACGCGACAGTGTGACAGTACTCTGGCGTCTCAAGGATCGCGCTGGACGCCATCTATTAGAAGCCATAGCCGACCCCCCCGATGCGATTGTAGAAGGCGATGAAACAAATAATCGGACATCTGTAGAAATCGATGTTTTAGGCGCGTTATCGGCTGTGCCATTCTTGCCATTGCCGAGCCAGACCGTAGCAAATGCACAAACGGTATTGGGTGTGCGGTCTGGAGAAGGACATTTCCACCTGACAGGTGAATTTGAGCTGAATGCATCTGGCGATTTTCAAGACACCGCGACAATGCGCTCGGGCAGCGTGGCCGCCGCCGAGGGCATCATTTTATGGCGACCAACGAACTTGCACGCGGGAGCTTATTTTTGGCGCGCCCGATTATCCGATGGACAGACGACGGGCCCCTGGTCCGATGTGCGACATTTTGTGGTGGCGCCCTCTGTACCCGAGCGGCAGGTGGTGTGGCAGCAAGACGGTGCTATTGCATTATCGCGCGGCACTGGCGAAGATGTCGTACTATCTGATGACGGTACCGTGGGACGTACCATGTCTCCACCGCCGATCCGATTCAATGATGCCGAGGCTTCTTTTCTCAGTGAGGGTGTGGCGGGTGCAGCCGTTTTGTGTACGGACGGAACATACCTGTATGTAAAGCGATTCTATACCCCAACCGACTTCTATCCCGGCAGCGATCTATTCGCACGCATTGGCACGGGATTCAATGGCACAGTCGCAGGTCAAAATTACGGGATCGTGACCGAAACACCTATCCAGAGCATTTCTGCGACATTTCACAGCGATGGGTTTATTTATTCCGAACACCGCACCGCACGTTCTGTATTGCGGATTTCGCCCGTCACTGGGAGAATCGATACCGTTGAAGTACCCGACCGCTTGCTGGATTTGGGCCGTGGATTGCCCTTTGATGACCATGCATTGATTACCTCTGATGGCGAGTTTATCTACAATGTGTCTGCAGGAGTCAATGGCATAAGGCGCAGCGGGTGGACCATACGCGTATTTGACCCTGCCAATGCCTGGCGCATCGTACGACAATTTACTGTACAACCAACGGAAACGGGATTTGGATATCTGGTTACAGATGGTGCAATTGCCGATGGGCGGTTTATCTACTTAATCGAATATGGCACGGGATTGACGCACCGCGTGCGCGTGGTAGATGCACACACTGGGGCATTCGTCGAAGAATTTGAAAGCGATCAAGCGCAAACAGATATTCTGGGCGGACAATTTGATTGGGTGAACAACGTGGTGTGGTTGGGACAATTGAAAGGAGGCATGGTGTATCGATATCCGGGGCAGCGCTTGCCCGAATTTGGCACCTTAACATCTGAACCGATTGGACCAGCGAGTGCGTGGCATACAGTAACAACGGCTTTATCGGGCACGGGCAAAGCCGAAGTGAATGTACTCGGCGAGATCGATAACAATACTTTTGCTCCATTGGCACAATGGCAAAATTTATCACCCGGAACACATAATTTGGACGGTATAGCCGTCCCGAAACTAAAAATTCAGATCAAATTGTACGGAGAGGGACTAAATCCATCCCCCGGCCTGCAAACCTGGACCACAACATATCAGCCGCTCTCAGATATTGGCCTGAGCAACTTGCGAGCAGAACCCTTTGAAGTAACAGAATTGCAACCCGTGTACCTCCATCTCGACACACAAAACCGCGGTCCATTAGACCTGTCTCTGGGCGCATCTATCGCCTTTTATAGCGGCTCTCCCGCGCTGGGGCGTCTGATAGGGCGCGTGGCTGTGCCCGAAAATAGCCCGCTCGGACAAATCGTTCCCCTGCGCCTGGTGTGGCAAACCGCGCAGTGGGCCGGGCAACACATGGTCACAGCCCGTTTGGAAAATTTTCAGGGACAGTCGATTTTTCCCGGCCGCGAGATTGCACTTACGGAGCCTGTGCAGATTGCGCCCAGTTCTGATCGCGATGTGCCAACAATCAAAATCGCGGCCCTGGATGCTCTCGGCGAAGTGCGACCAGAAGATTATCTACCCTCCCAACCCACATTTAGAATTTCCATGCGCGATACAGCGGGTATTGATTTGTCCAGCATTCGCCTATCGCTTTCGGGAACAGACGAGGCACAAGAGACGCATTATGAGTCAGAAAAAATAAAAGACCGCGCCGTTACCCCCATGACACTGTCATTTGTCTATACCCCAAACACGCTTGACGATGGTCGTTATACGCTCAATGTCGAAGCCTCTGACAGGCTGGGAAATGGCCCTGCAAAAATTGCAATATCGTTTCAGGTCTCTTCAATATTGGCGATAGAAAACGCACTGGTCGCACCCAACCCCGTATCCAACACAGGACATTTTACATTCATCTTATCGCGTCCCTCAGAAGTCACCGTGCGGATTTACACCCTTGCCGGACGGCTCGTTCAGAGAATTGAAGAGCCATTTGCACGCGCGGGATACAACCAGGTTTTTTGGGATGGACGAGATGCCAACGGCCAGATGCTGAGCAACAATACGTACCTGTACACCTTGACAGCAGAAAATGGCGAATCGCAGGCGCGGGTTAAAGATAAGTTGATTGTGTATCGATAAGAGGGGGCTGGGGACTGGGGGCCAGGGGCTGGAAAGGTGCCCTGCACTCTGAGGAAATACCATGTCATCCATTCGCAAAGTACTCGTCATAGGTCTGGATTGCGCGTCGCCCGAACTGATCTTTCAGCGATTTCGAGATGACATGCCCACCATCGGTAACCTGATCGAAACCGGGATTTTCGGCAATCTCAAAAGCACCATCCCGCCCATCACCATTCCCGCCTGGATGAGCATGGTAACGGGCAAAGACCCCGGCACGCTGGGATTTTACGGGCTTCGCAACCGCACCGACTATTCCTATACCCATCTGTCTATTGCCAATTCATCTCTCGTACACGACGATACGGTTTGGGACATCATCTCTGCTGCAGGCAAAAAAGTAATCCTCGTTGGCGTACCCCAAACTTATCCACCCCAGCCAGTCAACGGCTGTCTGATCGCCTCTTTTCTCACACCGAGCAACAACAGTCCCTATACCTATCCCGACAGTCTAAAAACCGAAATCGAGCGCGTATCCGATGGCTACATCATCGATGTGCGCGATTTTCGCACAGATGACAAAGCGCGCTTACTCCGCGAAATTTACGCCATGACCGAAAAGCGCTTTCGCGTGACCCGGCATCTCATGCAAACCCGCGAATGGGACTTCTGCATGCATGTGGAAATGGGCACAGATCGCATCCATCATGGATTCTGGCGCTTTCTGGATCAAACCCACCGAAAACACGATCCCAATTCCGAATATGTGAACGCCATCCGCGACTATTACCGGTATCTCGATGGGGAAATTGCATCCCTGATTGCTCTAACTGATAAAGACACAGCCATCCTCCTCGTCTCAGACCACGGCGCAAAACGCATTGATGGCGGTATCTGCATCAATGAATGGTTGATCCGAGAAGGGTATTTGACAATAAAAAAATATCCCCAGGAGCCTATGGCTTATGAGGACCTCGAAATCGACTGGTCAAAAACCACAGCCTGGGGTGAGGGTGGCTATTACGCGCGCATCTTTCTCAACATTGCTGGACGCGAACCAGAAGGCATTGTGCCCCCCGAACAATACCAGGTCTTATGTGCTGAACTCTCGAAAAAAATCGCAGATATTCCCGACGACAAGGGCAATCCCCTACCGACACAGGTCTTCAAACCAGAAGATATTTACAACACCATCAACAATATCCCGCCCGACCTGATCGTCTATTTTGGCGACCTGCACTGGCGTTCTGTTGGCACAATAGGCCATCGCGCCATCCACACCCTTGAAAACGACACCGGACCAGACGATGCCAATCACGCCCAACACGGTATCTTTATTCTCAAAGACGGCATGCACACAGGCGAGAGATACAATCTGGAAATACGCGACATCGCACCAACTATCCTGGGCCTCATGGATATACCCATTCCCACCGACATGCAAGGCCATGCAATAGTCAACGCCCCCTCAATGCCTGCACCATCAGACGCACAACCTTCACACACGGACGACGAGGTCTATACAGAAGACGAAAAAAAAGCACTCGAAGATCGGCTCAGAGCACTGGGATATTTGTGATAAAAAGGAGTCTGGAGACTAAAAAACTCGAAAACGCGCAGGCAACGGCGGCATCCCACTGTCCTGTGTCGTAACAAAACCGCCAACGGTATTGGCTTGCTCAGCGCATATCTGCATCGGTGCCCCAGCGAGTAAATGCACGACATAAGCCGCTGTAAAAGCATCGCCAGCACCCACCGTATTCACGACCTGTTGTCTTTTCCCTATCGCCCGACAAATCCCATCTTCACTCACAACCCGGCACCCCTTTTCTCCCAGCGTCAAAATCACACATTGCAGATCATAACGCGCGAGAATACCTGTCAAAAAAGCATCCACATCTTCTTCCCCCCCCACATAATCGCGCAGCAGAACCACTTCCTCATCATTTAACTTCAGCACGTCAGCGCGTGCTATAGACTCTCGCACAATCTCATAAGTATGATAGTGCTGGCGAAAATTGATATCGAGCACGCGCAGACAATTCGGCGACGCTGCATCTAAAAAATTTGTAATTGCCCGACGGCTCTGCGCCTCGCGTTGGTCCAATGTACCAAAACACAAGGCGTGAGCAGATTGCGCTATCGGTGCCAATTCTGAACACCATGTAATCGCATCCCACGCCACGCCTTCGACTATTTCATAAGTGGGTTGCCCATCTGCAAGGGTCACATTCACAGTACCCGTTGGCCGATGGGCATGTACTTGCATAGTATCTGTTGCTACGCCATATCTACTCAAAATCTCAAGTGCTACCTTGCCCCGCGCATCGTCTCCCACACAACTCACCATGGCAGCACGCGCACCCAAAGCAGCCGCATGCACGGCAAAATTTGCTGGCGCGCCTCCCAATCGCTCACCATCGGGAAACACGTCCCACAACACGGCGCCTATAGCGACCACGCAAGGCGGATCACGGCGCATTACCGCGACACCTTCACAGCCTTCTTTGCAGAAGCCGAACGATAAGCGGCCTCGGACAAGCGGGCGACCTGCAAAGCGAAATCAGGCGGCGAATATCCCACGCCATCGTTGCGGATCAGATCAAAAAATGCCTGATCGGGGGTTATCTCCTGAATATGCGGTGGAATTTCGAGTGGTTTGTCATTCAGCAAAACCGACTGCACCTGCCACTGGTGCAAATGGAACACCAGACAGCCTTTGCTTCCGTGAATGGCGATTCGCTCATCGTGATGCGCCGCATTGCCAAAGGTATTCAGCGTACCCGCCCCGCCACCTTTGAAACGCACATTGACCACCATATTGGTATCCACGGCTTTTCCCGCGTTCTCCGCAAAGGCCGAGACCTCCACAGGCTCCAATCCCGTAATCCACAACACAGAAGCAACGAGATGGCTACCTGTATCCATAAACATGCCGCCCCCCGACAATTCGGGATCCAAACGCCAGCCGCGGATACTGCCCCAATTTTGTGTCACATAAGCCACCACACCGCGCAACTCTCCCAATTCACCTTGCCTTATCAATTCACGCGCATAAACGTGGGGAGCCATATAATTGCGTTGATAGGCCACCACCAGATACAATTTCAATTTATCCGACAGATTGATCAGCGACTTGGTCTGGCGAGACGCAACAGTGAGGGGCTTCTCAACCAGAACGTGTAATCCCTTTTGCAAAGACAAACGGGCGTGTTCATAATGCAGGGCATGGGGCGAACTGATCAGCATGGCATCCAACGCCTCATTACGCACCAGTTGGCGATAATCTTCATAAAACGATACCTCACTACCCCACGCCGCCATCAATGCTTCGGCCTGGCTCTCATCGGGATCGGCCATCCCGATAATCTCCACGCCGCCATCTGCCTTCAAACGAGGCAAATGTGCCCGCTGCATATTGCCGCCACATCCGATCAAACCGAGCCGAATTTTTTCTTTAGACATCGCGCAGAACCTCCCGGTTATTGTGATTAATATTTTATTATTAAGCCGCCGACTCGGCGACCATCGTGACTTCTTCCCTGCCTTCCAACCCGGCAATCACCGGAAACGTGCGCGATGAATCCGATCCACGCGCAATATAACGCACTGTGGGTGGAAAATAGGCGTAAAGTGCCGTATGCCTTGGCCGAGGGGAATGATTGGGTCCAGAACCGTGCACACACAAACTGTGAAACAAAAGAGCAGTTCCCGCCTTGAGCGGCACCTCAATCGCCTGTGAAATATCCAAATTTTTTCGATCTGCCAACTTTGCATCTTGGGGCCGCGCAATATCGCCCCATTTCTGCATGCCCCACTTGTGACTCCGGGGAATCACCCGAATACAACCATTCTCCGAATTGGCCTCTGTCAGCGCAATACTCACCGTGACAAGTGCGGGCGGCTTCATCGGCCAATACGCTGAATCTTGATGAAAACCATGCGATGACCCGTGAAACGCGGGCTTGAGCATAAGCGTACTGCGAAACAACAACAAATCGGGACCAATCAGATTCTGAACCACGGGCACGAGTTTGGAATGTGCAGCCAAATTCTTGAACACATTGGAAAAATCGCGCGTCTGTTCGATCTTTCGCAACACGGGCAAGCCTTCTTGCTCTTTGTCCCTCGCATAAGGCTCGCGCTGAAAACTGCCCGAACGCTTATCGCCATTGGCTGCCAAATCTGCTGCCATTACGTGTAATTTGTGGATCTCCACTTCACACTCGGCCAACTCCTCTGGCGACACCACATCTTCAACCACGAGATAGCCCTGATCGAAAAAAAACGTTTTCTGTTCTTCTGGCGTCATTTTTCTCCTCCTCAAAAACTTTATAGTATAGAAATCATAACACAAATGCCCGCGTCAAGCAAAGAAAAAGGGCATCGGTTATAAACCGATGCCCAAGGAGATATATTTGTGCAATAACCTTTATTGCGACGCGCGAGGCAGCACCACAAAACCCACCGAATCCACGGACGCCGATCCAAAAATCCCTATACCTCCATCAACGTTAAACAACGGACGCTCAAAATTGTCGCCCGCCAGACCGCCGGGCTGAAACGCATTGCCATCTTCATCTTGATAAAACTCGGGCACAGAGCGAATCAGATCAAACCAGTTTTTGTCAACCGCATAAACGCGAATGACATGAGGCCCGGCAAAACCCACAATAAACCAGGGCATACGCAAATTGCCATCTGAGGCTTCCAATGCGGGCGAACTGCCGTACCGGTCAAAATCGTATTCGTCAAAAAAATCGGAATCGACCAAAAAATCCGACGAGAGATCCAGACTCTCAATGGCAATCTGGTAGCCGTCTGCGAGAAGAGGATCAAAGCGCATCTCCAAAAGCCCCAGTTGGTAGGCAAGTCGATTTTCAGGTGTGTTGAACACCGTGCTATCTTCATATTTTTTCAACACACGGATCACATCGAACGTCTCGTCATCCAATAACACAACCTCTCGGATATCCAATCTATCGGGCGTGACCGTCTGCGCGGTGATCTCCCTACCCTGTGATCGCACGCGCAAATGATACGTTGTATTTGGCAAAACGAGTGGCGCATTGGGCGGGGAATCATAATACCCTGTGCCGCGACCTGGCCTGTACAAAAACGTCTGTTCCCCTTGCGATATCACGACCTCGGCATCACCTACACCTTCCCAGCGTTCAGAATATCCCGCGTTTGTTTTTACTGTTTCACTAATCAACACCTGTGGCAGGGGCTTATCAACAATCAACAGCGCATCCACAACCAGAACGCCCGAGGAATCTGGTCCAAAAAGACTTGATGAATCGCGCTCGGCCTTACACCCCACCAGCGCGATCAGACAACCCATCATCAAAACGAAATATTTCATCACAATCCTCTTAAAAATTAAAATTAATTCCCAGCGTAGGCACGATTGGCAACATCTTGACCACATCTGGATCAGACTCATCAAAAATGACAAACCACTCGTTGCGCCGGCTAAACACATTAAATACCTGGATGTAAATTTCCGCATTCGCGCCAAACACCCCGAACCTTCTCTTCACACTCAAATCCAATCGCTGATAAGGCAATAAGCGACCGCTGTTGCGATCTGCGGGAAGCACCAGACTTTCGGTTTCCCAGGGCTCCGCAGGCGAGCGCAATGAATAACGCGCAGATGCAGGCGTAAATGCCTGGCCCGTGCCATAGACATAATTCGCTCCAAATGACCATCTGCCCAGGCGGTAATTGCTCACAAAAGACACATCGTGGCGTCGGTCGTATTTGGGGGGAAATGTCTTCCCCTGATTAAATTCGGCAAATGTGCGCCGCGTCCATCCCAGCGTGTATCCAATCCATCCCGTCAACCGTCCCGTGCGGCGCTGTAAAAAGACTTCGATACCAGTAGCGTACCCGGTCCCTCCAGTCACAAACGTATCCTCTACGGTCTTCGCATCGATATCTGCGGCGATGCGATTGTCCAGCACAATCAGATGCGCCATATCGGTATAATAGGCTTCCACCGTAGCCTGATAACGCTCGGAAGGTTCCCACTCCACACCGGCCACACTCTGCCAGGACCGTCCGGGTTTCACCGACTCATCCAGCGGCACCCAGTAATCACCGCCGCTAAACAATTCGGTGGTCACCAGTTGCAAATACTGGTGAAATGCACCGCCCGCAGCCTTATAGCGCACATTTCCCGTCCGATAACTCATGGACAAACGCGGCTCGATTTGAACGCGGTTTCCCTCGCTAAAGTAATTGCCCCGCATGCCCAAACGCACATCAGTTGACTTGCCCGGCTGCCAGTGATCTTGCACATAAAGCGATAGCAAATTGGGCTTTTCACGCAGGTCGAACTGGTCATCCTGATTAAATTCCTGAATAAATTCAAAATTGTAATGCGTTGCTAAAAATCCACCACTTAAGGCGTGATCGCGCGCGGCAAACCAATCGAGGTCTCCCTTAACCGTAAAATCTCGAATGCTGTTGGCAAACACAATGGGCGTATCGAGAAAATTCAGTTCTGTCTTACTGGCGTAATGGCTGCTCGCCACCACAAAATTGCCAAACAGCGCGGGCGAAAACACATGCGTCCACTTGCCCAGAAAAGCCGTATTCCCCCACCGAATGCCAAAAAAAGCATCTTCGCCAATATCAAAACTCAGATCATCTCGACCAAAATACCCGCTGATCTGCACTTTGTCATTATCCGAAAAATCCTGATTGATCTTGGCATTCAAATCGTAAAAATAATACGTGGGCACATCTGTGTCTTCATTTCGGATCAAAGACAAAATCGGATCGATATAGGTGCGACGTCCCGACACCATCCACGAGCCTTTTGAGGTTGGACCTTCGAGCGTCAAACGCGCTGAAATCAGACTGACCCCCCCGCTGGCATCAAATCCCTTGCGATTCCCGTCCTTATTGTGTACGTCGAGCACAGATCCCAAACGACCACCGTATTTTGCGGGATAAGCCCCTTTGTGCAAACTCATATCCCGAATGGCATCGGGATTAAACGTAGAAAAAAAGCCAAATGCGTGCGATGGATTGTAAAGCGGCATTTGATCCAATAAAATCAAAGTCTGATCTGGTCCACCACCGCGGATATAAAGCCCCGAACTGATATCCGACGCAGCCTGAATACCGGGCAAAAGGTGTAATGCGCGCAAAATATCCGTCTCGCCAATGGCTGGCATCTCGCGAATTTTTGACGTTTCTACCTCGACAAAACCCGGCTGAATGCGCTGCTCTTCCTCTTCTCGCTTGCCCTCCACCACAATCTCCTGCACGGCTATCGGTTCGGGTTTGAGTTGCACATCGAGCCGCCTCGTTTCGCCCGCTCTAAAACTCAGCGTATCCTGAAAACTGATGTACCCGATATAAGAAATGGTCAACACATAGGGGATATCCTCAGGTACCCCTTGAATGGCGTAATACCCATCCACATTGCTCAGCGCCCCAATGGGCCTGTCCGGCCCTTTTAACACCACGTTCGCATAGGGTAGCGACTCGCCATTACTCTGATCCGAAATAAACCCACTCAATGTTGCCGCACGAACAGACACCGGCAACAACATCAACAACAGCACCCCCAAAGACTTCAATGTTGCTCCTCCTCGTTTGTAAAATACCTGTTGCGAACCGTCCATAGATTATAACACATCTCGGTGGTTATAGTGTCACCAGATACTCCTTTTTGTGGCAACAACTCCTTCGCGCTGGGCAATTAATCGGATGCGCTCTTGAATACGCGCGAGAATCAACCGCAACCGATCTCTGTCGGCATCTGACAGCCCGTCATTGCGCCAGGGATCTTCACTACTTCTTTTTTGCTTGGTCATCTGCACATTGATCTCATGAGTAAAAAAATCCATCACTACCGAAATACGCGTACGCCGCGAGACATCCAAAAAAGTCTGACTCGCATAACTCGACTCATCGCGCCAGCCCGTCGTGACCACACCGGCCACGGGATCAACCGTTTCTATCGTATAGCCTTCTTCGTGCAAAATAGTCACGGCGGCATTGGCAAATGCCTCGGGAGAAATTTTTTCAACTGACCCCGAGATCGACACGGGATCGACCACATTGCAACCCAGCGCAAAACCCAATAAAAGAAGAATCGCAACGTATTTCATACTGTCCCCCCAGCTAAAAGTTTCAGGTTTTTCGGGAAAATACCCGCTCGTGTTCAAGACAGGTGCCACACTGCCTCTTAACTGCAACTTTTGTGCCAGATGGACTAAAATTGACACTAAAAACTATAACATCATTATTTTTAACATGTTACAACAATTCTCCCAACTTATAATTCCAAAAAATAAATGTAGCAAAAATTCACACTGTGCATCAATACCACAAAGAAAAAAGCCCCCTTTCTTTATGATCGGGGGCTTTTTTGATCATTCCGATAAAACCAAAAACAATTCCACATCGGCTTGTACCGCATTCCAAACATCTCTCAATTCCCACACCAGGTTTTGCATTTTATCCCACGCCAGGACAAATGTATAAGTATGCCTTGATACATGGCGAAAACCGAGATATGGCTGAAGGCGTTCTAAGGTTGCTCGAGAGATGACAGGCTTTCGAGACTCGGCTTTGCGTCCCATCTGAAGCAAAAGATCCTTGTGCCAGGATTCTCCCGCAGGAATTTGCCCATCAACTCGTTTGCCAATTGTCTGAAAAATATTTTCTACGCCATTGTAGAAAGATTGCAATACGGCACCAAGGGCTGTATATTCTATCAGCGTTGGCGCAATTGAACGAGAAGACTCAATGAGATCATCGTATTCGGAGAGCAATTTTTCAATCTGTTGCAATTCACGCCGTACCAGAACTCGGGTCCGATCATCCAACATGGATTAAAGTCGCTTCGCGTTCAAGAAAGGATGCCAGGTCGGCATCTGAATCCAAATCTATGAGGTCTGTGGATCGCGTAAGTTCTAAGAGCAGCCTACCTTGCAGATTGTAAAATTTATCTGGTGGACATCCTCTGACTGCAAAATCGATATCAGACCGTTCAGTAACACGTCCTTCAGCAACAGATCCCAAGATGTAGATAGATTTACATCCTTCGGACTTCAAGATATCCACACCTTTTTCAATGTCTCGCATTAGTATATCCGATAACTCTGGAAGACTGTCAACAATTGCCATTCTGCCCTCCACCAGTACCCATAAAATAATGGAGCCATCCAGCGGATTCGAACCGCCGACCGCCTGATTACGAATCAGGTGCTCTACCAGCTGAGCTAGGATGGCTCTAAGATATAAAAAATTACTGTTCTCGTTCCATGCGAAAAATACACAAAGCATTAAAAACTGTCAAGTGGGAACAAAAAAAGAGGAGGTACCAATGAAATTTGTCGTCGCTGTCGATTGCGAAGGCGTCGCCTGTGGCGTGGGATCACCTGGTGCATCCCTGAACTCTTCCCGAAATTTGGAGTTCGCCAAATTACAGGCCACGCGAGAAGCGGATGCGGCTGTCCGCGGATTATTTGCAGCCGGTGCGGAACAGGTAATTGTATGGGATAATCACAACGGGAGCTTGAACCTGAATTACGATCTCCTGGACGAGCGATGCGATATCGCGCTCGGCGTGGGATTTGAACACCGATTTCCCGGCATGGATGAATCATTTGATGGCGTAGCGCTGGTCGGTTATCACGCCATGGACAATACAGTTGACGGCGTGATGTGTCATACCTTTAGTTCGGCGACGTATCAATGGATCAAGATCAACGGACGAGAAGTGGGAGAGATGGCCATAGACGCGGCCGTTGCGGGAGAGCGAGGGGTACCAGTTATTTTCGCCTCAAGTGACGATAAGGGAACCGCGGAAGCCGAGTGTTTTTTCCCAGGCGTTGTCACAGTCACAACCAAGCAGGGGATGGGATGGAATTGTGCGGTGAGCAAACACCCCAAACGGGTAGTCAATGAGATCTATGAAACGATCCAAAACGCCGTAACAAAACGCAATGCCATAAAACCCTTTGCATTCTCATCGCCACTCACCATGGAAGTGCGCTACAAACGGCTCGAAGCCGCGCAATTGGCCAGTCGCGGATTCTCCGGCGCAGAGCGCGTTGATCCCTATACCGTGAGGCGAACACTGCAATCCATCCAGGATTATTATTGAGAATATGCAAAGCACAGGAGAAAAAATGAAAATTCTACTCGCGGCCTTCAAACAAGAAACCTCCAGCTTTAACCCGGCGCGCACGCCCTACGATATGTTCGACGTAATGTTCGGCGATGAACTCCTCACACTGCAGGGTAGCAATACCGAAATCGCTGGCGCGCTCGACATCTTTGCAGAACGCGAAGACATCGACCTCGTACCCATCTATTCAGCATCATCTGTATCCGGTGGGCCAGTCGCCGACGCGGACCTCAACAGGCTCATGGACGAACTGCTCACAGGCATTCGCAACAACGCACCCGCAGACGGAATGCTCATGGTCCTTCACGGCGCAATGGCTGGCGAAACCGAAGTCGATCCCGAAGGACATGTCCTGACCGAAATCCGCAATATCCTCGGTAATGTACCCATTGTCACCACCTATGACCTGCACGGCATCATCACCGACCGCCTCATCGCGCAATCCGACATTATGGTTCCCTTCCACACGTACCCGCATATCGACATGTACGAAACTGGGCAACGAGGCGCGCGCAACCTGCTCGCCCTTCTCAATGGCAATGTCAAACCCACCGTCGCGCATATCCGATTACCCATGCTCGTGCGAGGCGACGAACTCATCACCAAAACCGGACGATTTGGTCAGGCCATTCGCTGGTGTCAGGAAATAGAAAATTCCGAAGGGGGCCTGGGTAGCGGTGTCTATATCGGCAACCCCTTCACCGATGTACCCGACTTGCGCTCCAATGTCATTGTCTTTACCGACAATGATCCCGAACGCGCACAACGCGAAGCCAAACGCATCGCCCAATACATGTGGGACAATCGCGACCATTTCACCGCACCACTCACCGCGATTCCAGACGCCATTCGCCTATCTGAAGAAATTCAGGGTCTCACTGTATTTTCCGACGCTGCCGATGCCACATCCTCGGGCGCATCTGGCGATAGCAACGCCATTCTCAAGGGCCTGTTTGAACACAACTACCAGGGCCGCGCACTCCTGCCCATAGTCGATCCTCCCGCTGTTGAAGCAGCCTTTAGCGCAGGTGTGGGTGCCACCATAACCATTCCCATTGGCGGCGCCATTGACAAAACGCGTTTTTCCCCCCTCGAATGCGAAGTCTATGTCCAACTGCTCACCGATGGAGCATATATCACAGGCACGGGCACATCCGGACATGCGGGCAACACGGCTGTTCTCCAGGCCGGGACTTACAGCATCATGGCGACCACGCGCCCGGTAAGCATCATGGACCGCAAAGTCTTTGAAGCGCGCGGCCTCGACCCGCGAGACTTTGACCTGGTCGTGTGCAAATCACCCAACGGCTTTCGGGTTCACTTCGAAGAAATTGCCGCCCGAATCGTGCCCGTTGACGCACCCGGCTCCACCAGTGCCAACTTAAAATCCCTGCCCTATACCGAATGTCAACGCCCTATATTTCCACTGGACGATGGCGTACAACCGCCACGAGAAATAGACGGATAGTATGCCCCACTTACTATGCCAAAGCTGTGGAAAAACCCGCACCCCCAACACCTTGCAGTGGCGCTGCACCTGCGGAGGTCTCTTTGACCTCCACTTTGAAGCCGAACTTTGCGTTGACGCACTTCCCCACCGACCGCCCACCCTGTGGCGCTACCGAGAAGCTATTCCCATCGAAGACGACGCCCATATCGTCACCCTTGACGAAGGGTTCACACCACTAACACCCGTAACCATCGCCGGCAAATCCCTCCTCGTCAAACAGGACCACCTGTTTCCTTCCGGATCGTACAAAGACCGCGGCGCAACCGTTTTGATCAGCCAGGCAAAAGCACTTGGCGTTCACCACATGGTCGAAGATTCGTCGGGCAATGCGGGCGCAGCTGTCGCCGCCTATGCAGCGCGTGCGGAAATTGCCTGCGACATCTACGTTCCCGACAGCACCTCAGCGGCAAAACTCGCGCAAATCCAGAGCTATGGCGCAACCCTGTACAAAATCTCAGGATCGCGGGAGGATACCGCATATGCGGTTCAAGACGCAGCGCGAAAACACTTTTATGCAAGCCATGTCTGGAATCCCTTTTTCTTTCACGGCACCAAAACTTATGCCTATGAAATCTGGGAACAACGCCATTTCAACGCGCCAGACACACTCATCATACCAACGGGAAATGGAACGCTGCTGATTGGGGCTTACATCGGATTCACAGACCTTCTCAAACAGAATTTGATCACCCACCTGCCCAAACTCATCGCCGTGCAATCCGCCCATTGCGCCCCGCTTATGCCCACCTGGACGGACGAACCCTCAGCGACCATCGCCGAAGGCATCGCCATTGCAGAACCCGCCCGCGCAGCGCAGATCGTCCAGTGCATTGATAAAACAGGGGGCGACATCCTAACCGTTGACGACGACGAAACGCGAAACGCCCAAAAAATAATGGCCGAAATGGGTTTTTACATCGAACCCACTTCGGCCACAGCCATTGCAGCATTTGTGAAATACCCATCTCAAAGAGACGAAATCGTCGTCGCCCCCCTCACGGGACACGGGCTAAAGTCTTTGGGAAAGTAGAGGCTAAAGATCGGTCTCAGGGATAGCAGCTAACAAAGATGAGGAAATCGGAAAAATTAATATTGCCATCCTCATTCAAGTCCATGCGGTCGTCAAAGCCTTCGTCTGATAAACTTTTCCCATAAACCGCAGCAAATAACAAAAAGTCGTCAAAATTCACCGCTCCATCGCTATTAAAATCGCACTGGACAAGAGGCGTATTATTCTTCGTGTTGTTCACCAATATCACATTATCCAGTATCTCGATGCCATTTCCCTCCAGACTGACCACAGAATGTTGAATTTTACAATTCTTCAAGATCACGGTGCCGTAATTGCGGATGCCATACCAATCGCCAGCTTTCGGTTGAGATGCATGCTCAGTTATTTGACCTTCAAATGCGATTTGCTGCCCTCCTGACGCATCGGCATTTATTGTCCCGTAGTTCACAATATCGACTCGCACAGGATCTGCAATATCGTGAATATCTCGATTGGGATACGCGCGGATCAGCGTTCCCGCCTCAATCGTCAAGGTCGCGCCAGGATACACCACAATATCACCCATGAGGTCAATGGTATCTCGCCAGGTAACCGCTTGAAGAATGGGGAAGTGGTGAAACTCGGTATGAGGAATCTTTTTACTGTCATAACTGCCGGTTTCAAATTTATTCCAGTTGCTTTTGTGAAACGGTCCCTCGGGAGATTTATTTTGGACAATCGCAGTTATCGGTAGCCAATCCAAAGGCGAATCCACTTCGAGTTCGCCCCATCTTACTTCGGCCCCCAACCAACTCATGTCTGCTAACAACCCCATATTATGGGCGTCTTCTCTATCGGGCGTGGGCAAAAGCACCAAATCATAATACTGTGCGAGATCGGGATTTGTGTTTTCATCAATCTCGGTACTCAAGACAATCCCATGGTGAGTCAGATGTTCCGTAAGATCAATGAACCATATTCGTCGGGGATAATCACCGCCGGTTGGAAAACTGCCATGAGACCCCGCCCCGATATAGACCACGGGATGCGTGCCACCTTCGGCGGGTGCAAATTCTTTCTGAGGATTGAATTTTCTGCCGCCTTTTTTCGTATAACTTAACCCGTCACCGTGAAACGAGTAGTTCACGCCAAAAAGCTCCGCCTTAGCGGTATCGCGGTCTGTTATAATGACGTCAATGAACGGCCAATCCCCTTCGTGGTTGTTTTTCCAATCATTAAAAGGATAAAAGTAATAATACCGTATTGTAAATTTGTCCTGATATGCGGGAACGTTGCTCTCAATCTGAAAAATATGCACGTATGCAGTATTCTTAAAATGCATTCCAGCGCGAGGGTGAGTAGTACTTTCATAATAGTGATACCAGTTTTCCTCATCATCGCCTTTTTCCTTATTGCCCGGATAGTCAAAATGTGGATCGAAAAAAAGAGCCGAATCTACCTGTGCTATTTCTGATATCTCTATAGAACTTATCTTTGCAGAACCTTCCTCTATGGGATCTATTTGGATTGCTACCTGTACAGGACCTGCCTGGACAGAACGGGCTTCTAACACTTTTAAGACGTCTAACAATATCGTATCTCGATAAATGAACTCTTTGGGTAAAAAAGCAAATTCATTTTTTGAAAAATCGACTTTGGGAAGCGAATTGAATTTGGGAAACGCTTTTATTACATCTGAATATTTGTAATTTCCAATATCCCCTTGACCGTATTTCCCTTCCGTTGTTCGGCCATAGACTTTCACTGAAAACCAGAGGTTAGCAGCGGATTTCGCGCCCATGATTTCTACGGGTTCGGGAAATATTACTCTGCGACCTGGGTTCTCTGGTTCTTCTGCCAAAATCAAAATGGGAGAAAATTTCTCGGCGAGCAGTTCGTCTTGCGTTTTGCTATGGGCAAGACTCGAAAATACAAAGAACAATATCGTCGCTATCCCTATCCTGTGAGCCCCACCACGGAACAAGTTTTGTACAAATTGTAAATCCATAATTCCATCTAAAAAATTACTAAGGCGGATAAGCCGCTACACCCGCCAGGAAATTTTCTCCCAATCCTCATCCTCGCATTGTTGCACGTACTCGCGCACAATTCGCATCGCATCATCGGGGCTACCCGAGCGATCCATATCCACCCAATTTATCGCATCGCGTTTTGCGACCATCCAGCTTTTCAAAATTTCAAAAGGAGCACCTATTTCGAGATCTGATTCCCATTCCTCAAGAAAGTAGAACTCGTGCAGCGCCTGTTCCACCGCCTCCCAATCGCATAGATCTTTGCGCGCACGCACCTGGGCAAAAGACGTGCTATCCACAACACAGAACAACTCAACGCATTCCAACTCAGCCGATGGCAAAACCAGCACCACATTTTTGAGCGTACCCAATTCCGTATCGCGCTTGTGTACATCGAATTGCGTATTAAACTCTGGCTGGCACAGCGCGATCAGTTTTGCCTCGAGCAAAAGGGCCTCAAGCTCAGACCCCACCGTCTCGACCTCCATGGACCATATCCGATCTAAAATCTGCTGCGTCTTTTTTGGTCGCTCCGATCTTCTGGCAAAATAACTGCCCACGCGCCTCCGCAAATTCACCGCCTTGCCCACATAAATCACGCCGCCCTCGCGATCCCTCATAATATAAACCCCCGGCAACTCAGGCAACGCGCTCAAAAATACCTCATCAAAAGCATACGCATCAAAATGTATTGGAACGGGATCCGGGTACAGCGCGGCAGTCACTGCCTCAATAGTATTGAGATCCTCCTCTTCACACCGTTCCAAAAGATCCAACAAAATATCGGCCTGCAAACTCGCCTCTCCTTCAGCCCCGCGATCCGACACAAAAGACAGCCCCATAGCAGAAGCCAGATCCTCGACAGAATGCAACCTCACATCGGGACAAAAATGCCGCCCCAAACGAAACAGACAAATCCCGGAATCCACAATCCCTCTGCCCATCACCAGACGACTCAGCCTATTCAAATCTCTCCGCATCCTGGACCACTGAAATCCCACAGGAATCGCATCTCTCATTCCCTCGGCATAAGAATCCAAACTTTCCTCCCGCTCATCCATGCGAACCCGGACTGCGGGAAACAGCGTCTCGCGTCCTCCCATCTGCACCTTGCGCCCTGCAAGTTCATAAACTTCAGCATCTGCAGATACGACCACTCCGAAACAAAAAAAAGAAACCTCCCGCAGAGTCTTACCCTGTCCAGGAGGTCTTAAGTACCATATACCACTGTTATCACATACAAATCGAGGATCATCATCAATAGCTGCACGCACCACTTTATCGGCTATAGGACCGCGTGCGCCGTGTAACCCCAGTGCCTCAGAAGCCAGCACCTCTGCGTGTACACCCGTATCGCGCTGTTCTAAAAAAGCGTAGATGCGATCCTTAACAGTTTGGTCCACAGTTTATCCTATCGGGATTTGCGCGCAATCGCACACAACCATTCGCCCTCTTCTATCATCTCATCAAGCACCAGATCGGCCCTGTCCAGCACCGTGCAAAATGCCTCGCGCTCGCGGTCCAAAATACCCCCTAAAATCGCGTATCCTTCGGGATGCAGTCGCTTTGCCAGTTCTGGAATTATAGGCAATAAAATACTGCTGATAATATTTGCAACCCCCACATCAAAAACTCCCGATACCCTATCGACAGAATACTGCCCTAAAACCACCTTTGTATCCACACCATTCAAAATACAGTTAGCCCGGGCATTCTCAATCGCATCCGCCTCGATATCCACAGCCATTACTTCAGACGCCCCCAACTTCACAGCCGCAATGCTCAAAATCCCCGATCCCGTACCAACATCCAGCACCCGATCCCCTGACATTATCTTCTTCTCCAGGCCCAAAAGTGCCAGACGTGTTGTCTCATGATGCCCTGTGCCAAACGCCATTTGGGGATCAATCGCGATTGTAAAACCGCCCGGGGGATCGGGAACCCTGTCCCACGGTGGGCAAATAGCCATGCGAGGAGTGGGATAAACAGGCTGAAAAAAAGAACGCCACGCCAGTGCCCAATCCGTATCGGGCACCTGTTCAAAGCGGCACTCATAAGGCACGAGAGCCTGTTCTATCTCCGCTTTATTTTGCACCGCCTCAAAATACGCCGTTAAACGAACCCCATCGCTTATATCCTCTTCCACCACCCCACAACAACCCAACTCAAATAACTGGACAGACGCGATTTCAACCTTTGCCTGTGGCAGTACCACAGATACTTGAAAATAGGTATTCACTTTCTCACCACGAATGCGTGCGATGGCCCTGCCCTGGAAACCATATCTGATCGACAAAAAACGACAGAAGCACGCCCAGAGCATGGCCTACGAGCAACCCCAAAAATAAGGGACGCAAACGCCGATAGAGATCCACGCCGCCTATGCGTAAAATGATCGATTTGATACCCCATGCCATAAAAACGGAAAAAACTGAATGAACGGCATGCGTCAGCGGCACAACCATGCCAATGGGCGTAAGGGGCCACCAGGTAAAGCGGTAGCGCATCAGACTCACCGCGGCAAAAATGCCAACGCCCAACAGCAAAAACAGGGGGCGCTCACTCTCCCATTTTTCTTCGCCCTTCAGTGCTTTGACCAGCCCATCGTAGGTTCTCGGCGGATAGCGCGTGAATGGAAAATCGTTAAAATTATACGCTCCGTGCAAATAACCCAGATAAAGCGAATAGGCAATTGCAGCACCAATACCAATTACGAGCGTCAGTCCAATGCCCACAACCAGCAACTTCTTATTTCTTCCCGCCATATCCGCAATGCGTGCCGCATGCACGAGCGGGGGCATAAACATCGCTTTGCTCTGTGAGCGCACCGAATCAACCAGGCGCAATGCCGTCAGCGTTGAAGCATCAAATGATTTGGGTCCAAAAATAAAAGGCAAGAGACCATTGGGCGTCATCGGCATGCTAAAATAAATAACGCCCGTCTCGGCAATCACCCGTGCCGTGCCCAGATAAGTAATAAAAATACCCAGCGTAAGAGCAATCGCAACAGCCCAGCTAATACCCACAGCCTGAAACCAGAAAATCAGAAAAATCAGACTAAAAATCAGGCCAAACGCACACGCGCGATATGAAAGCATCTCATCTGAATCATCGATCTGCCGCCCTCCGCGAAACGCTTTTACAAACACATCGCGAATGTGGAACCTCGCCATCCACAATCCGAATAAAACCATCGCCACAAACGCGCCCCCTGCTTGTAGCGAGGTCGTCGCATCTGCAGCGCTGCCTTTATTGCTCAGGTTAATTCCCACACGCCTGTAAAACATAGCCTGCACACAATAAAACAAATAAAATACCCAGATGGAAAACAGCACATCCAGGTTGGCAAAATAGGCAAAACCCACAGTATAAAAATTAAACCGCACGTGAATGCGTGGAAAATACACCCCCATGGGCATCCACCCCGGTCCCAGGCTGATAACCGGAAAACCGGGTGAAAAATAACTGATGATATTCCAGGACAGAATGAGAAAAGGAATGGCCGCGCCAAATAGGAAGAACTTATTCGTCAAAAGGGGGACTCTGTGCTCTGCCTCAGCCAGATCGCCTGCCGGATGCAAAATAGGATATGCCAATCGCTCGTGCTCTGCCCATTGCTTGCGCAACATCACCGCGAGACAAATACATCCCACGACAATCGCAGCAATAAACGTCATCCAGCCAAACAAAGGCACAAACCACACCCCCCAGGGAATGGGCATATCCGGGCTGGGCAGGCCTTCAAACAACCACTGCATAGCCCCGCCTTCATTGGAGGGAATCAACCAGTTGGGCAAATATTGGTGAAAATAACTTCCCCACTGATTCTCTGGCGTAGCGAGATAATAGGGAATGGAAATCATGCCCAAAAAATAACTCGTCAACCCAAAGGCGGGAACAGCAGCCCCCACCAATCCCATCGCCAGAATCGTCCACACTTCGGTACTCGTCAATGCCCATCGGGCATGCCATCGACGCGCGAGTGCATTGCCCAAAGTCAACACCACATAAGGCGCAAACAGCGCTATCGGAAAATGCGTGATATTCATACGCGCGGTGTGGGCGATATATTCTACATACGTATTCCACCCGATCACCAGTAGCGCGAGAGCCAGACCCAAAATGATCGACCGCGCAGTCACACCTTCCTGCGCGGCGAGTGCATCGCGATCAACTATTCCCTCCCTAAGTGCCATCTTACTAATATTTCCTCCCATTTTATATTTTCTTACCTGCGGGCGAACACAGATTTGTCATGGCTTCAATTTTTCAAAAAATCGTTGGCGGTCTCGCTGAAAAACAACCCGCAATTTTTTTCATCAGAGCGTATCTCGCCTCATCCATAAATTTTCATTCCTTTTTGCCGAAAGCGGTCCGCAGACATATGCAAATCCAGATCAATCACATCCACATCCCGTTCAACAGCATCCTCGACGACCTTCATCACATCCAGAACATGCATAGACGCGCCACCGATTGCCACATCGACATCGGACTTGTGATCCCATCGATAAAAAAAAAGAAGCGATCCAACGATAAATGCCTCGCGCACGCCATACTTATCTCGACAAACGCGCAATGCACATGCCACCCGATCAATAAGCGCGACACGCTCCCTATTTCTCTGCCCCCGCCGTGTCTTCAACGCTCTATCAAGGATATCCGTATCGAACATATTGCCTACCTCTAATTGAGAAAATTTTAGGCATCCCAATATATACAAATACGCAGAAGGGAACAATGAGCAATGGTCGAGAGGTGATAAACAAAAAAACTCCCGACCTACTTCAAGGTCGGGAGCAGTATATTTTTCGTGACATCCCATTCTATCCAGCAACAACCTTACGCTTTTTCCCCCTTAAAAGCAGCCTCCAGTTCCTTGGGTAGCACATCAAAGTCATCGGCTATTTGCACCCGGCCGCGCCACTGTCCGCCCTTGCGGGGACGGGGATCCCCCTCGTAAGGAACCAATCTTGCCACCGGTTTACCTGCCTGTCCGATGACGATATCTTCCCCCTGCAACACCTGTTCGATTAGCTGGGCAAGCTGGGACTCAGCCTCGTGTATATTGGGGATCTGCATAGTGGTAACCCTTTTTATCTAAAAAACACCGACACGCCACCCTTAACAAAATGACGCTTGATGCGATCTTCCCCGGCAAATAAAACCGAGTACCCATACATCGCGGTCAGAGCCGTGTGTTTTGACAGTACCTGGCGCGTACCTGCGCCACCGCCCAATTCACTAACATTGCCCCATCCCAAAAAATCGCGTGCGGCAAAAACCTCTAAAAACGGAAAGGTGCGCTTTTTAATTTGGATGGGAATATTCAATCGATAAAAGCCCGACACCGAAGACCCAAACCCGTCATCTACAGTCAAATAACGCCCTCGAGCGTCTATTGTTGCATTGTCCAGCGCGGGTATTAGATCGTCCCGGTCGGGGGTATCGAGACCTGCGCGCCGGTCGTATTGCCTGTTGCCCGCGATAAAAGAACCGCCAATTTGATGCCATCGACTAATCGAATAAGCCACTTGAACTCCCGCGCGATAGAACAGGCTACTACCTGAAAACCGAACAGACATAATCGGCGTCACTTCCAATTGTCCCGCGCGAATAGGACCTATATCGATCCCTTCTCTGCCCGTTTTTTCCTCTTCACCAACCACATCGGCCCGGGCAGATGCGCCCAAAGCCAACAGCCCGGCAATCGTACACATCAGCCAGTATTTCATAGCATCTCCTCCTGAAAGGTTCTCCCCCGGCACTTAGTCTAAAATATCCAAAAGAATCCCGACTGTCAATGGCTCTTATCCACAGCCAATGCCAGGACACCGTGAACTTTTTGAAAACACTCATGTATTGACTTGACGTACCTTCGCGTTCCCAGTTAATTGTTGCACCTGCACAAGTGTCGCATTTTTTGCGTTTTGAAAACCTCGAAAAATAAATGGTTGACGCAGACCTCAGATTGTTCTCAAAAAATTCATAACCCAAAAGGAGCGCAATATGTCTCGCATCGGACGCGCCGCAGTGATGAGCGGCGAAAAATTTGAAATACGCGAATATCCCGTGCCCGATCCAGAACCGGGATCAATTCTGCTCAAACAAGAACTCGCTGGCATCTGCGGCACAGACCTGCACAACTGGGAATATCAGCGATTGCAGGGCGAGATCATTCTCGGCCACGAAAATGTCGGCATCATCGACAGCCTGGGATCCGGCGTGGAAACCGATTATCTGGGCAATCCCATCGCACCTGGAGATCGGGTTCTCTTCGCACCCGGTACAAATAAGGGCGCATACGGTTTTCTACAAGCCGAAGAAGCCCCCTATTTGCGGGGCGGTTTTGGCGAATACATTTACCTGTGGAACCCCGATTCAGTCGTGCTCAAAACCGATATGCCCGCCGAAGTTGCGGTCATCACCGAGCCTTTCACCATTGGCGTACACGGCGCAATGCGTTCGGGCTTGCAATTTGGCGACACCGTCGTCGTACAGGGATCGGGAGCCATTGGCCTGCTCACACTCGTCGCCGCCAAAGTCAGCGGGGCTGGGCGGCTCATCATGGTCGGCGGTCCCAAAGGACGTCTGGAACTGGCAGAGCGACTCGGTGCAGACCTCACCATCGACATTGCCGACATACCCGATCCCGAAGAACGCACGAAAATTGTGCGCGAAAACACGCCCCGAGGCGCAGGCGCCGATGTCGTCTTTGAATGCGCGGGATTTTTGCCCGCCATTCCCGAAGGCGTCACATTCCTGCGGCACAGCGGCACCTATGTCGCCATGGGCCATTTCGTCGATGTGGGATCTTTTGACTGCAACCCCAACCAGATGTTTATGCGCCGCAACATGCGCCTCGAAGCCGTGTGGGCAAGCACGCCCGAACACTTTGTGCGCGCGCTCCCCATCCTCGAGCGAAATGAATACGCCTTTGCCGACCTCGTCAGCCACACCATACCCATTGACCGCGTAGCCGAAGGGTTCAACGCCCTGCACAGCGGATACCACCTCGACGGCAAAGACGCGATTAAAATAGCGATCAAAGGCGGGTTAGTATAAACCCAACAACGCAAAAAATAAAAACGGCGATGGACCTGAATCCATCGCCGTTTTTTGGTTTAAGGGTTAATCAGAAACTAATCGCGGCACTCACCATCTGCACGGGATCGGTGAAAGCAGTATTGAAATGCTTGAACGCATAATCGATGCGAACGCCTTTCCCTGCCTCGGTTTTGTAATCAATACCGGCACCGAGCGAATAATCTTCCAGATCGTGATTGTTCTTATACCCACCGCGCAGGGCAAAACCCATCGCAGAGGTCGCCTGCTTAAACCGATATTCTACACCGATAAGCGTGCGCTCGTCGAAATCTATCGGACTGTCGATCTCGGTGGCGAGACTCAGATGATGCGGCACAGGGGTTCGGCCAAACAGCGAAATCAGATCGAAGACAAAACCCAGGCGGAACGACCGGGGCAACTCGAAATGCTCGCGCTGAAACTGAGACTCCCCTCCCGGACTGAAATTCCGCACACTCATAGCAATCACCATATTCCGGAATCCCGTATTGAAATACGTGCCGATATCCACGGCAAAAGCATTGAGATCATTCGACTGCGTTTGCCGATTGCCAGCGACAAAGACATCCGTCGATCCCAGTCCCTGATGAGCAAAACGCGCCATTGCCCCTACTGAAAACCGATCGGTAATCTGAAAACCCCAGCCTGCGGACAGGGCGTAATTCGTCGTGGTAAATGTACCAGTTTCAGTAAATCCCTGGCTGGCGGGATCGGGATTGATGGCAGTGCCGTTGATCTCTCCCGCGCTGTGCGTGATAAAGCCCACACCAAAGGTACCCGGTGCATTTGGAATTTTGAAAACCGCGCCCGCAACCTGGTGATTTGTTTCAAAAATCCACCTGGCATAGGAAAAAAATGCCTGCCGTTCGTGTACAAACCCCAGCAGACCAGGGTTTAGAAACAGCGCCCCCGGCGCATCGCCGATCAAACCCGCGCCCGCATCCGCCATCGCGGCTCGCCGCGCATCTGTGGAAAATCCGAGAAACACAAAACCGCTCTGCGCGGACTTCACGCCCGAAGGTCTGACTTCTTCCTGATTGGGATAAATGGGTTCTATATCGCGAATCTTTTGACCATCGTCGAGAACCCTGGGATCTTCAAATTGTGCGTTGGCCTGCACGCCGGAAAGGACGAATGCCAGCAGACAGACCCAGATAATATTATGTAATTTCACAACAGCCTCCTTGTCTGAATGCGAGCCTACCGAATAACCACGAACTTCTCGATATCGGTTTCGCCCGTGTCGGGATTGGTAATATGCGCGACATACACGCCGCTCACAATGAACTGGTTGTTGTCATTTGCCATCAGCGGCCACTCCTCGTCGCCCGAACCCGAAATGTGATCAATTCGCGTGACCAGGTCGCCCTGAAGCGTAAAGATCCGGATAATGGCCCGGGCGGGCAGATTCACAAAGAGCAACTTGTTGGGCTGCCCCGTGAAGTTAAAACCGCCATCCGACAAATTGCCACCCAAAATACTGTAGGGATTGGGCACGACGCGAACCTTTGTCAGATCGTCAACAGGAGCCGAAAATGGACTCACGCCATTGCCGAGACCGCGCGTGGCAAAAATGCTACTCTCTTGCCCATCGGCATCCACAGCTGTCACCGCGTAGAAATACCGCTCGCCGCGCACGACATCTGTGTCGATATAGCTGGTCGCCGTAAGGAGCCCATTGTTGACCGGTATCGGCGGATCGGGCAAATTGGTCTCATGACCGACCATCTTGTAGAGATTATACCCCACCGCATCGGAAACCGCTGCCCATTCGATCTCATTTTGCGCGGGACCCGATTTGTAAGCCACATTGGAGGGCCAAGACGGACCGAGCGGAAGACTCGGCGCAACCCCGATGGGCCACGACACTTCCTTACCCTGCACAGTGCCGTTGACCGCACGGCGATCTCGCCATGCCTGTCGCGCCAGTTCCACATTCTTCATCAGCGAATCCCGACCGCTATTGAGAAAAGCCTCTTTCTCGTCAAAGGAAATCGAACCATTGGCCCACTGCGCGCCAACGCGCTTGTTTTCATCTGCATGCGGGCCAGCCACGATCCAGGCTTCTACGATGTGAACCCACTCTCCAGGTCTCATATCCCACGGTCCCCACGCAATCTGAAATGCCCACATATCGACAGACGTGGGTTTGTGATCGGGCGCGTCACTCTGGAAAATGCGCTGAGCGCGCGTCGTGCCCGGCTCCACGATAAAGTCATAGACCTCGGCGCGGGTACCACCATCTGTCGAGCGCCAGTTAGAACCATCAACGCGCTTTATCAAGCGAGGTTGAGAGGTTTGAGAGTCTGGATCGTTGAGGAACCAGTTGTTCGTATCGGACAAATCTTCAAAAGTCGTGGGATTCTGCGAGACATAGAGCCAGACCTTGCCCTTGTATTCGGACTCTAAGAACTCGCCAGCCGAGATCCGCGCGGCCTTGGCCAGTTCGAGAGCATCGTGACCTTCGGGAGGCGCCGGTTCGCCGCGATCATCGCCATCCGAGCGATAACCACTGTTAATGGCCGAATCGCCATCTCTCGCATAGAAGAGCTTTTGCTCATCGTCGTAAAAATAAAGCTCATCCCATTCGCCGAGCGCGCCGAGATTTGCCGTGCGGTGGCGAGAGCCAATTTCTACTGCGCCTTCATCCCGCACCTCGCCAGCCGGACCTTGCCCTCCGCCTCTTTGGATGTACGCGTTGTGCCCGATATAAAGGTTCTCAAACACCGGATTTGCCGTACTCGACTCGGGACTCGGCGCAGACCCGCGCGCGCCAACTCTTGAATCGGGAACATTGGGCGGATCGGGACGGCCATAACTCCGGATCAGGATAAACAGATCATCCTGCTCTGGACTTTGCCAGGCATAGAGCCTGCGGCGTTCCGTGAGACCACCCGCATACCCCACTTCGAGCGGGATCAACAGATCGGCAGTCAGATCCGGGATCACCTGATCGAGGCGGTCGGGAAAAATCGTCCACAGTGTCTGCGACAAATTCACGCCATCCTGCGTGACAGTTGGCGGCTGGTTGCGGTAAATTTTTGGCGTAAGACCATCGCCGAGTTCGAAATGCGTGCGCGTAAAATCCCGCGCGTCTTGCTTGTAGTCATTGACAAACTTTGTAAATGGCTTGCCCAACAACTCGGGCTGGTCGCCCTGAAATGGCTCAAAATAGGAAGGAACATTAAAATCTCGTATGGCATACTGCCACCATCCATCCATAACCTGAGCATTTACAGTATTGACGTCGGGATTGGTGAAGCCCGTCGCCCGTCCACCCGGAGACCTGATGGTGACAAAATAGTCGATATTGGGCCAGGTTCCCCACATCCTTCCGATCCATTGTGCGCTGGCATCGCTCAATGGCATGAGCAATGCCGCGAACACCAGAAGTGTTGTAAATCGTCTTTGTATCACATTTCTCTCCTATCCATTAAGGCATAAGCGTGAAAAAATTTGTAAAGATGCCCTCCCAGTACCTCCCCGCACAGGCAAAGCCTGAACGGGGAAGGAGGGGTAGGTCCCAAGAAACTAAAACAGCTTCTTAGAAACTAAACCTGGCGCCAAACGTAATGTCCCGCCGGTCGCTAAAGAGGAGCGAAGGCCGTCGTATATCCGGGAAATCCAAGACATCGGTACCCGGTCGCTTGCCTTCTTGTAATTTGCCATTTGAATCTACTGTCCAGCCTATCGATTCCATATACGCGCGGAAGCGATTGCCAGTATTCGTGCCGGAATAAACAAAGGCCTGACCACCGCCGAAGCTCCCCACGCCTGATCTGGGTGTATCTTCGGGGTTAGTTCCAAAAATATCGGAGCGATTGCCACCACCCAGGGTGTGCGTATTTTGGAAATTGAACGGGTTGGAAATTTCAACGAACAGCATAGGCGCTCCCGGCATATCGAACATCTTGGAAATACGCAGGTGCGCGGCGTATTCATCAACCCACTGCGCGTTGAGCACATTGATCAGCGAAGCATCTGCATTGCCCGGGTTGTAGTTAAACCACTCACCCGCCTCGCGATCGAGGTAGAAACCGAGATTCCAGCCGCCCTTGAGCATTCTCTGTTCGCCGCCGTAATCGAGGGGCGTTCGGAAATTGCCACCCAACTTTATCTGCGGCTTTGCCTTGAATGGCGGCGCAGCATTGTTCGGGCTGTTCTCAAGCACGGTTGTCGAAGGCGTTGAAACCGTCTTCGCATCGCGGATATCTTGCCACGCTGTATTGCGAACCCGCGCCTGGCGGATATCATAAGACAAGAAACCGGTAAAGAACTGGCCCCGCGTCTTCTGCAACTTCAGTTCCAGCCCGCGCGCATCAGTCACAAAGGCATTTTGCGTATTGCGAGGAGCACCCGTGTTAAATGCCCCCCTGATCCGCACGGCGGGCCAGGCTTCATTCTCGCCATCTTTAAAATAAACCGTTCCCGTCAAAAGATACTGGCCCTGGAAACTGCGTTCATATCCCATTTCATACTGAATCGTGCGCTCCATCTTCATCCACGGATTGCCAAAAAACTCCAGCGACTGCCCCAAACCGCTCTGCGTGCGATACATATCGCGCGTATTTACAATCTGGTTAAAGTGCCCGTAGTTGATGAACATTTTGCTCAAATCCGTAATCGGATAAGACGCACCAAAACGAGGACTGAAAGCCCAATCGGTTGGCGGGCGCACCTTGCGCACCGCGCGATAAACAGCTTCGGCATCTCTGCCAAACCACGGGAAATGGGTTTCATTGGGGAGGTCGAAATAAAGGTCGGGACGATGCCAATCCAGACGAGCACCCGCATTGACCACGATATCGCGATACTCCATCCTGTCCTGGAAAAAGACGCCGCCGAAGATCGGGGTTTTCACAAAATAGTTATTGTGATCACCCGTTGCGCCGCCCGAAGGCACATCCGATTCATTGAAAACGCCATCTCCGTTGATATCGCCACCGCTGGGCAGATCTGGATCACTGCGCCCGGTCCACGGAAAGATCACATCACCCGATGAATTGGTGCGCGGGCCTTCGTACTCATCCCTGTAAATGGGATCGCTGTATTCGGGAACCGCGGCTGGCACATAACCCCGGTTTTCGTGCAAATTGAAATGATGCACCTGAACACCGGCTTTAATCTGGTGATGCGGGGTAATCTGGCTGGTGAAATCAGCCGTAATATCGAGTTCATCAATGGTTGACCAGTCGCCTGCGCGGCTATTGCCACCGCCGCCCTGCATTCGGAAAATATTGAGAATATCATTGCCACCGGGATTGTAATTCCAGCCAAAGGGGGCTTCGTTCAAAACCACGGCACCCCGCGCTCTGGCCGCATCCGCGCTATTCTCATCGACCTGTTCACTCGAACCATCTGTGTGGATAGCTATTGCGGGCGCATTGGACTGCTTTAGCGGATGCCATTGCGTTGTCCAATCCACACCGCCAAACCGCGCTGTCAGGTTGTAAAACGTCTTGGCCGACAAAGTGTGTGTCCAGGAAACCAGCCCGTGATTGCGCTCAATTTGCATCTTCTGGTAATCGGCAGAGGGCATAAACATGCGGGAATGGGTGTAGTTCTCAAAAACCGCCTGCTGCGTGCGCTGCGGCACACCCACATTGTTGCCCTGATGGCTCCCGTGCTGGAACCCCCGGATATACTGCACACTCAATTTGGTCGTGGCAGTGGGGGTAAACGTCAGCTTGAGTTGTGTGGTATTGTCCCGATAAGAAACCGTGCCCACATCAAAAGGATAGGCCATGCGCTCTTTGCGGCTCGACGCCGTGAACCCCACCTTGTCCTTCAAAATCGGACCACCAACCGTAATATCCCACAAATAATCGTAATCGCGGTCTTCCGGGTTTGCGTTAAACGGACCGTCGGCATACGGATCGTCTCCGTCATAACTCCGATGCTGCCAATCCCATATCGCCTTCGCCTGCGCAACAGTGGTAATGGGATCGCCACTTACGCCAGCCCCCCATGTTGCGCCACCTGCTGTGCGGTTTGCGAGTTCCTGGTTCCAGCCAATAAAGTCTGGCTCACCATCTCCATTGCGATCTTCCGTAGGCGTATTGGACTGAAAACGCCCCACATCCCACCAGTTGTCTTCAGAATAGAGATTTGGTCCAAAGTGCTTCTTACCAGCGGGATTGTACGTGCCTTCTGCCGAAGCGAAAAACTGGCTTGGCTCTTTGGTCACGAAATTCACGACCCCGGCGCGGATATTCCCGTATTCTGCATTAAAACCACCCGTGAGCACCTGAACCTGCTTGACCGCGGTCTTTGAAAAAGATGTATAAGCGCGCTGTTGGCGATGGTCTGCCGAAGTCACGCCGTCCATATTAAAACCGATTGACGTGGAGTTTTCACCGCGAATGGTAATACCCCATGCATCTTTATCTAAACCCACCTGCGTGGCGACCTGATCCCGAATGCGCGCACCAACGGGAATGGTTTCGAGTTGAGCCTGCGTAATCGCCTGCTGTGCATACGATACGTCCATCTGCACGGGATCGAGATCGGCTGTCACCACAATAGCGTCCAACTCGACCGTCGATTCTTTGAGCTGGAAGTCAACCGTTGCGGTGCGGTCTAAAAGCACCTCCACCTCGGTCTTGGAAACGCTCTGATACCCCACGAGGGAAGCCCGCACTTCGTAAATGCCCGGCGACACGCGCAAAATGAAATACTCGCCGTTGACATCGACCGTTGCGCCCATCGTTGTACCCATCACCACAACATTGGCCCCAGGCAGCGGCTCGCCAGTGTCTGCGTCTGTAACGCGCCCGGCGACTTTCCCCGTGGTCTGTGCATGCAGCCCAACCGGTAAGGCGAGTAACACTGTACACAACAGTGCCACCCAAAATCCCGGCAGGCGAAAAACATCTCTGTAAACGTTCTTCATGCTCCACCTCCTTTGGGGTGAAAAAACTTACGACAAAAAACCGATATTTTACGATTCTGCCTCAACTGTAAGTTTATGGACTCCAATTCCCATTGTCAAGCGGAAGTTCGCCCCCTATCTTATAAAAAAAAAGGAGGTTATAAAATGAAACTCTCCAACATCAACACCACCGACATCATCGACGCGATCCGCCAGGGCTGCCGAATGATGAGCAATGTCTTCAACGCAGACGACAACGACATGCCCTTCTTCGGTTCCGAAGTCAGCCCAAACCCGCAATTGCGGTTTAGCGGCGTCCACACCGAAGCGCACGTACCTGGCCGACACCTCAACGCATTGCTCAACGCCGAAGATGCGGGCGGCATATCCGTGGATCCCGATGTAATTGAAAAACACGCCAACGCCGCGTTCTTCTCCTACAGCGGACCGGTCGCGCTCCCCCTTAACCGCACGGAGGTCGATGGACCGGTCAACAGCTTCACCACCCACAACGTGCGCGAGGGTTTCCACGCCCTGTACTCGCTGGTCAAATACCGAAATACCGATCGCGCACACGAAATCGCCGAAAACAGCATCCGGGACATATTCGAGCTATTCAAACCGGATTCGGGTTGGGACTTCAATCGCCTTGAAAATGAGCACGGCATAGAAGTGCGCGAGAACACCTTTATCACCGGAATCGCGCGATCAATCGGTCCCCTCGTCAAATACTATCGCGCCACGGGCTACGGACCTGCCCTCGAACTCGCCGTAATCCTCAAAGAAAAAACGACCCGCGAATTCTTCCTCGAATCGGGAGCTTACGACCGCGAGAGTTTCGGACCACATACCCATTCGACCACCTGCGTCATGTCTTCGCTCGCACAACTCGCAGACCTTCTCGACGACGCGCAATTGCTCAATCGGGTCAAGTCATTTTACGACAATGGACTGTGGGAAATTCGCGATGAAATTGGATGGGTAATCGAGAACAGCGGAGATGATGCAAGTCCTGACCGCGGAGAGATCAACAACACGGGCGATATTGTCGAAACAGCCCTGATACTGGGCAGAAAGGGATATACCGAATACTTCGAAGACGCCGAGCGCATCACGCGATGTCACATTCTGCCCTCGCAATTGCGCGACAACACTTTCATCGAAGACCCGCCCAACCCGCACAACATAGACGGACTTCGCCAGGTCGCAGACCGGCATCTCGGCGGCTTTGGATTCCCCGCACCTTATGGTCATGCGCCCCTCGGCTTCGAGCGAATCAGCTTTAACACAGACATCGTGGGCGGGGGCGTCGGTTCACTCTGCGAAGTCCTGCGCGAAGCCGCACGCACCGAATCCTCGATCCACCGGGTGAATCTCCATTTCGACCTCGAAACCGAACATATCAAAGTCGAATCACCCTACACAAATAACTGCCTGAGAATCACCGTCAAATCCCCCGGTCCCCTGTATGTCCGCATCCCGACCTGGGTCAATCCGTCCGATATCGCCATCGCCGACCGCTTCACCTGCTCCAATGGCTATCTCTTAATCCCCGAGCCTCGGGTCAACACCCCCATCGAAATGCGCTTTCCCCTCGCCGAGCGCGAAATCGTATTGAAACACCGCACGCGGGACATCACAGTACGCCTGAAAGGCGACTCGGTACTCGCCATGGAAAATCACGGCGCCGATCTGACCTATTTCGAGCCTCTATAGTTGATGTGTCGATCCTCTACGCAGCGTCAACCGCAGATAATCTTCGGTCGCCTCAAACTCCGGATCAACGCCGTTTTGCGCCCGCATCAGCGGAATGATCTTGTTCCGTACCCCCATGCCGCGCGCATCGGAATAGCTGTAGTCCCGCAATGTCTCGGAGATGAGCAAATTGCGGGGAATGCGCTGACCGGCGACCATTTTTTCAATTGTCATGCCATTTTGCAACGCACCGGGGCTTGTAATCTCAATGCGATCTGCGTAACGGGCCACCTCGATTTGCTCGTACCGCGTCCAGTCCCGATGCGTGAGCGCGTTGACAATGCCTTCGCGCATAGCATCCAGCGGATAGTGCCAACGCCGTTCCCGTCGCATGGACTCATCTACCTGCCCTGCCTCCTCGGACACGAATGGCCGCATCGCATCGGCAAGACGTTCAATGAGACCCTTTTCCACAAGTTCACGCCCCCCCGACAGCACCCGCCAGAGATCGACAAGCGGTCCTTCAATCACCTGATCATCAAGAGCCTCATAAGTCTTTACTCATCCTTCGCCACTACTTTCCAATGGCCTCCCCTAGCAGGCCCGATCCGTTCAAGGACACCCATTTTTTTTAGCTTACTGATCTGCCACTCGATTCCCTTTGCCGTGATTTCGAGTTGGTTCGCCAGTTCCGCTGTGGTGATTGAGGGATTGGCGGCGATCAGAGTCAAAATTTTCTCCCTAGTTTTCTCCCTAGTTTTCTCCCTAGTTTTCTCTTGTTCTTGGGTAGTTTTTGGGGTAGTGGCACTATCGGCTACTTGATACTCAGCGGAGAATGGAAACCTCAACCAAAGACCGTCGCCACCCGATTCCAACTCCCACTTTGGCGTGGGATTGCCAGCTTCCTTGCAGATGTCCACGATCCGCCGAATGCCCCGTCCCCAGGCTTCGATCATTCCGGCTCGAAAAAATGCGTAAGCAATACGCGGGTTATACGGTTTTGACGAAAATTCCCCAGTAAGTTGACCAGCGTTCCATTCAGGCGACAACTGCACCGCATTCCAGATTGAGATCTTGTCGTCGTACACGCGAATCTGAATTGTGGTAGGGCTGGCGTAGTCGCGGTGAATAATAGCGTTGATTACCGCTTCGCGCATAGCTTCGCGCGGTACTGGAAAGGTCTCCACGCGGTAAACGCCGTCATAGGAAATCAATGCCTTCGTATATTTTGTGTACAGCAAGTCCATTGTCCGATTGACCTGAGTAAACAGATCGCCTTCGACAATATCCTGATACAGCAGTTCCGAACCACGAAAATAGCCGATCTTCACATAGGCTTCCATCACGAATCGGTCCGGTGCTGGATGAAAGAGCATTACCGCAGCGCGCTTTAGGAAATTCGCCTCTCGCAACTGAAGCCTTTCGATTACTTCCTCATCGGATTCGTCCAAGATGTCCCGCGGCAAGCGTTCGCTGTCAGCACCCCGCTGGCGAAACTCATCAAAGACACGGCTGTCCAGATCCTTGAGATCGACGCCCGGCAAAGGTACATCGTCCCATGTTCGACCATATTTCTTCAACAGGAAGCGGCTAAGGGCTGCGCCTCTGAGCACCTGCTTGGTGCTGCCGCTTCGATTCGATGTTCTGGCTCTCGTTCATGCCTCTGTATCCCTTGTCTTCAGGCCTGAAAGAGCAGCCCGTCCCTTGTCCGTTAACCGGTACTTCTGCAATGGGCTACGCGGTTTGTCAGGGACAGTCCTTTCCAGTAATCCCTCATTCAGGAGTCGGTCAAGCCATCTTCTGAAGTTGGTCGTTCGGCTCGAATAACCTGCAGCAGTCAACAACGCTTCACTCGAAACTGCACCTCGGGCGCACGCCTGCAGCATAGCAGCCTCTTTGAGTGACAATGCTGCTTGGACCCCTGCTTGGACCCCTGCTTGCCTCGCAAGGGCTGCTCGCCAAACCGTTGTTACAAATCCCTGGGGGACAGCGAACTCCGGTTCTGGCAAACCCGCCTTCACACAGCGACGGATCATATCCAGTGTTCCTGTTCCCATCCGTTCAATATATTCGGCAAGGTACATAGATTCCGCCAGCAAAGGGTTGCCGGGCACCGATGTGTGCGCGACTCGCAACTTCTCTAATGTCAACGGCGGCGGTAACCTACCGGGATTCCAGACCTCCAACCGATCCGCGAAGAGCATGACCTGCACACTACCATTGTCCGTATAGTCGCGGTGCGCCACCGCGTTGACAATGGCTTCTGTCACAACTTCTTCCGGAATTTCATAAGTACGGGGAGCGCGGGCACTCTCGACCCGTGTGCCTATTGACCGATTGATCTTGCTCAACACGAAATCTACCGCCTGATCAACAAGATCGAACACCGTGCCGCTGATCCGAGGCTGGAACATCCTCGAACAGAAACACCTCGAAGAACCGCCGCATCAGCGGATCTCCACGCAGATAATCGCGCAACGCCGCTCGCTCTTGTGCGAACTCCGTTTGTACGCTGCTGATAAAAATGCGAAGTGGGGTCATGTTAAAACCTGTTCACTGACAAGACTCATGATTAAACTGGACTATCCCTGACACAACTCAGCTATCATCGTCGCATTTTCGCCGAGTTGGTCATTGAATTTTTGATACATCCCCACCAGAAGAACATCATTGGGCTTGATATTTTTGAGCGTAAAATCAAATTCTTCGCGGATCTGGTTTTTGGAGTTAATAGCGCGTCCAGCCGCGAGGACTTTGAAAGCAATGCACGGCTTGTCGGTACTGCGAATAATACCACACATGCGGTCGCGGTGTTCGCGGAGATAGATTTCACTCAAGGGTTGATGACCAAATTTTTGTTCAAATTCTTCGCGTGCGCCCTGTAAATAATACAGCGCGGTCATGTAATAGTCGATATCCCAATCCTCTTCTTCGGCAATCTCAATAATGCGGGGGTTGTGTACCGATAAACCGACCATAACACCCGTGTCGCGAATGCGCTTGAGAATATCCCGAAGATAGTCCAGGCGATTCTCCTGAAAGCACCGCCCGGCAACACCGCTACCATGAGGCGCCATGCCAATGGGATTGTGTGTGGCGGCTTCGTCGATCAGCGAGGGATCGTCATACCAGTGTCCACCTCTGCTGAGACAAAAGTAATGGATCGTACCTCCCTCATCCCGGTAACGCTGAAGATCGGCTGCCGAGCGTTCGGTAAGCGTATTTTGCCAGGCATTAACACCCACCTCTTCTGCGCGGCGCAAAGTCGCCATAACCTGATCCGATGTATTGGCTTCTTGTTGATGTTGCGAGAGCAACTGATTAAAATGTGCATATCCGTAGATCGGATTGTCACCCATAATAAGACGACTAATCTGATATTGTCCGAATTGAACGGTTGGAAGATTCATCGTATTTGCCTTTGTTTTTAGTTTACCTGACCTCAATTTAGTCGAAAACGAGTACCGTACGCGCCACTTTCCCCTGAACCATATCTTCAAACGCCTCATTGATCTCATCCAGCGGGCGAAAGCGCGATATCAACTCATCCAATTTAATCTTCCCCTGCCGATAGAGATCCAGAATCCACAAAAAATCAACGCGGGCGCGGGCAGCGCCGTGCCACGAACCCATAATAGCGCGGTCGCGCAAAAGATCTGTGCCATTGACCGATATATCCTCCCCAGTCGGCTGTACCCCCACCACAATTGCGGCACCAGTCATCCGAACCGACGCGAACGCCTGCCTCACCAGCGCTGGAAACCCGACGACCTCAAACGCATAATCCGCCCCACCGCCCGTAATCTCCATAATTCTTTGAACCGGATCTTCCCTATCCGCATTCACAAAATGCGTCGCCCCAAACTGCTCCGCCAACTCTAACTTATACGGCACCCTATCCACCGCGATAATCTTTCCAGCCGAAGCGAGAACCCCACCCTGAATAACATTGAGACCGACACCTCCACACCCAAATACAGCCATTGTCGCACCCGCTTCCACCTTCGCGCGATTCACCACAGCACCAATACCCGTAATCACCCCACAACTGATCAGACACGCGATCCGAAGATCTGTATCATCAGGCACCTTCACACACGCATCCGCCAACACAATCGACTGCTCGGTATATGTGGGCCGCCCGTGGTAATAAACCGTCCCATTCTTGGAAATCCGGCTCGGCACACCCCCTGGATGGGTTTCACAAAGCGCCGGACTGCCCTCGCTACAATTGCGGCAATAGCCGCACATCGCATCGAGAGAAAGAACAATTTTATCACCAACCTGAACACTGGTCACGCCAGGACCGACCTCTCTGACAACACCCGCACCCTCGTGTCCCATAACCCAGGGAAGTGCGCGGGGCCTGACATGCCCATCCACATAGTGATAATCGCTGTGACAAACGCCCGCACCGACAATATCGAGAAGCACTTCTCCTTCATGGGGAGATTCGATATCCACATCTTCGACAGAAACACGGGTGTGTGGCTTGTGGAGAATAGCTGCTTTCATTTTTTTGCTCCTATGGTTAAAAATCCAGCGGATCCATATCCCGTTCCAAAAGTACCGCCCAGGCGAGCAACTCCTCGTCGCGGTGAAACGGGGCGATAAACTGAATACCCAGCGGCATCCCCGAATTCGACGCACGTCCCGCGGGCAAAGCAATCACCGGCATCCCCGTGTGGGTCCACGGCAAATTCATACAGGGATCGCCCGTACTCCCCAGTCCTTTCAAAGCCGCGCCCGGCGCCGCCGGACAGGCGAGAAGATCAACCCCCTCTGCCTGCATCAAAGACTCGACCTCTTCGCGTAACTCAATACGCCCCATTCGCCCCGCATCAATCTCGGACTGCGAAAGCGCACGCCCCTCCTCAACCAGCGCGCGCGTACCCGCATCATAAGTCGAAGCGTATTTATCGAACCACGGCGCGTGAACCTCTGCCATCTCTCCCTTCATCATATTTCGGTGCCGCTCATCGATATCGGCAATATCGTCGAACATCTGCACCTCCACAACATTGTATCCTGCCGCTCGCAGAGTCTGTATCTGCGCGTCAAAATCCGCTCGCGCCCGTGGTTCTGTTTGATCCAGATAGGGACCCACAGGTATTCCCAACCTCGGTTTTTCCGACCTCGCAACAGAAGCACGCCATCCGCCACACAAAACAGCGGCCGCCATCTCCATACCCGCGACATCCTGCGTAAACATCCCAATCGTATCGACCAACGGAGAGCAGTGAACAAACCCGGAAATATCAATCCGCGCATAACTCGGCTTAAAACCGACAATCCCGCAAAACGCGGCAGGACGGATAACCGAACCAATAGTCTGCGAGCCGAGCGCGAGAGGGCAATACCCCGCTGCCACCGCCGCAGCCGAACCACTACTCGATCCACCAGGCGTAAAATCCAGATCCTGGGGATTGCGCGTTGGCCCCGGCTTAAAACACGCAAACTCAGTCGTAACCGATTTGCCGAGCACCAGAGCACCCGCCTCCCGCAGCGCCTTTATGCACCCACCCTCAGGACCCGTGAGAACCTCTGGGGGCACGCCAGAGCCTGCCCGCGTTTCAAACCCTTCAACATGAAAAATATCTTTAACCGCAACCAGAGTGCCGAACAAAGGCGGAATCTCACCACTGCTCGCAAGCCCGGCAGCATCATTCAACAGGCGTTGCAGGCGATTCGCTTCCGGCAACATCGCCCGGATATCCCCATCCCATTCATCGATGCGTTTGCAACACGCCGCAACGTAATCCTGCAGATCCCGCTGTCCAGAACGCAACTCAGCCGCTATTTGACTTAGTGGATGCGCCGCTGTTTTTTCACTCTTCATTTGCATAATCCCCCAAAACTACCATCCATTAATCTTATGGCCCTGACCGGGAAACCAGATAAAATCCACAATTGCACCACAGGCAATCGCCGCTAAAAAACCGACCACGAACCCCATAAAAAGCGGTGTATTGCGGCGGTAACTCTCAAGGCCGCCAAAGCGCAAAATCAATGTCTTGCACACCCACACAATAAAAATCGACGAAATACCACTGCGCAAAACATCGGATGCCGAAATCGCAAAACCGATGGGATGCAGTGCAATCCCCGGAAAACGGTAGCGAAGCGCGTACAGCCCCAGCGTAAAAATCGCGCCAAACCCCAGCCAGCCCAGGCGCATCCAGTCCGTCTCTAACGCATTGCTCCGAATGCGATTGGCAGTCAAAAGCCACACCCCAATCCCCCCATCGCCCGAGCCATTAAAACTCACACTGCCAAAATTATAACTGCCCACCGTGTAATTGCCCTGATAAATGATAAACACAAAAACCGCCAGCGCGCCAGCGATAAACGCCATGCCCACAGCAGATGGCACGAGCCTCCGACCGCTGCGCCCCATTGCCTGCCCAAGACGCGGAATATGCGCCAGCGTTGTCACGCCAATCGTCTTCGCATCGGCAAAAAACGTGTACGCCAGACCGAGCGCCATCGCATGCATCGGCCCAATACCCGTTATCCCCAAAACATGCCAGGTAAAAGCCTGTGCAGTAATCGGCGTCCTCAAATAAATCAGCCCCGTCTCCACAATAATGCGTGCCAGACCGAGGTAAAGCACCAACGTGGCACTCCAAAAAGCCAGTGCTGCCCATCCCGAAAGCCCGAGTTCCCAGAAAAACAACACACTGAACAGAACACATCCCAGAAAGACAAACACCGCCGTGCGATATGAAAAAAGCTCACCCGAATCATCCACATCGCCCCCACGCGAAGTAAATGCCTTCCGAAAAACCGCAGATAGATGATCTCGCGCAACCCACAGCCCCCATAACACAAATGCCAGCAAGCCACCAAAACTCTGCCATCCCACGGCCGGATGATAAGAACACCACGGATCAGGCGACCCCATCTCAAATCCCAAACGATTCATCAACCCCACTTGCAACACCATCACCAGATGGAAAAACCAGATACTAAACAGCACATTGGACTCTGTAAAATAACCAAACGCAATCGTCAGGGGATTCGTCTTAAACCGCAGATATGGAAATCCCTCGCCGATAAAAATTTGCCGATCAATATTCGCCTGAAGCGGCGGAATCAACTCGGTAAACCAGGAAACGATATCCCATCCAAACAGAAAAAGAGCGACAAAAAAACCGATCTTAAAACGCGGATTGCGCAGCAATTCCATCAGCGTGCCCCGTTGCCCGTGTTCCCCGGTAAGTTCCAGAAGACCGGCAGCCAGCGGAAAAGGCAAACGCTCGTAATCCATCCACTGCCGTCGAAACACCACCATAAGACACAAATTGGCAGCGTAAAACGCCAAAAAGAAACATCCCCACCAGAAAAGGGGGACGATCCAACTTCCCCAGGGAAAAACCGCCCCTGCCGGCAACCCCTCGTAAAAAGCAACCGCGGCGTGGTGATCGGAAACAACAGACCAATTGGACAAACGCGTAAGCAATGTATCGGCCCACCCATTTTCGGGAGAGGCAAAATAAATCGGTGCCGTAATCACGCCGAGAAAATACCCCGCGAGCCACTCGCCCTGCGTCAGGGCAGAAACCATCCCCATCGAAGCGATGAGAATAAGCTCAGAAGGCGTAAGCCCCTTGCTTTTGCGAGAAAAATAGAGATTGACCAACAGCAATAAGAGAAAAGGAAGGAGAATTGCAACGGAGAGATGCGCGTAATCCGCACGCGCAGATCGGAGGATATACGTGGTATAAGAAGGCCATAAACTGACGAGAACAGATATGAACAATCCGATGAGAAAGGCGCGTAGCGTCATAAAACCCCCTTACTCGCCAATAAAAAATATCACCGTTTTCTCAGCGGTTTGCTCGTCATTCAAATCGGTAATCGTTACTGCAATTTCATAACGCCCCGGTTTTGACTCGCCCGGGTCAATCTCCAGATAATTGTACTCGTCAGACCCTGTACCCGTCCGCTCATAAGAAATCGTAACAACTGCTTTTTCTTCAATACCGAGCAAACGCCCCAGCGCTCGCAAAACCTGCACACCACTGAGTTTGCCTTCCCGGGGCGTAATGCGGTAATCCACGCGATATTTCGTCTGCCCAAAATCGTCAATTTTCAAATCGTAAACTTCGTAGTAAATAACAACCGGCTGCCCGGTCTTATAGGTGCGCGACGGCAGTGAAATAACCTCGACGCCACCTTTGTCCGTAGCCGAAGAATCTACTTGCACCCTTCCCGCAAGCTCTATATCGCTGATCTTGAGTCCAGCGACCACATAATCCTCCACCACGAGTTCCTGCGTATATCCACCCCTGCGCCCGGATGCCGGATGATTGATCTGAAGCCCCAAATAATATCGCCCGGGCAAAACCTGAAGTGCGAGCTCATCTATCGCCAGTGTACCGGCCTCAACACCGCCTACATCCACGCGCACCGGCATCGGCTCCAGCCTGCGATAAATCGGTGTCCAGCTACTGTCAAAAAGCGCGATACCGCGCTCAAAAACGACCTCTTCGACCCCACCATCAATCGCATCTAAAACCGGCACGCCATAATACACCTCCAGCCGAGATTTATCATCTGTCCCTCTGAAATCTGCCGAAGCAGAGTGAAAATCCAGCACGCCCTTGCCAACGGGCACATAGCGATCGGGTTGCGCATTCACCGCCCGTGAAATAATAACCTCGGGCCGCGTATCTTCCCAAAACCGCTGGTTAAACCGCGCAATTTTCCGCCCCTGAGAAACATCGGGAAAATCGAAATCGCCCTTCGGCGTCAACGCCGTAAAAACGACTTCAATACCCCCGCCCACATCCGGATAGATCCAGTACTCCCACGGCTCGCTTCCATTGACCGGATAAAGCGGTATCCCCCGCATCGGACGCTCGCTCATGCCCGGACGATCCCGCCCGAAGAGTTCCTTGCCGCGAACATAAGTATTCACATCATCGGTCCTCCTGGCAAAAAACACGCGATTGGGATTCATCTCAAAGTCAATAGACTCGAAATCGCTAATCGAGACCACCTCTCCCAGATCAGACTCAATCTCGACATCGCGCGTCGATGTGCGCAACCGACCTATCCGCGCGATAATTTCTTGCTTGGCCTCTGGCGACAGTGCCGCTATCAACCGCTCCTTTACCCGCACGACCTCCGCATCTGTTTCAAACCGAATATCCGACCTTTTACTCACATGCGCGGGTTCGCCATAGCGGATATACACATCGCCTCGTCTGTCCCATTTTCGTCCATCTTTTGAAAAATTCTGCAACACATAAACAACGCGCCGATAGTGCTCAACCAACCGCTCGTTGCCAGGTGTTGCTGGCGTGGGATCGCGTTGTTGCCAGAACGCCCGAACAAACTGCGCCCGCTCCTCGGGTGCCAGATGCTGGTACGCCACCAAATCTTCTGGTCCCGCCACGAGTGAAATATCTTCCACACGTTCTCTCGCCTCATCGCTAAGCGTGCGCAACTCCTCTGCAATCAGCGCGTGCGCTTTGCCCGTCTCTCCAATATTGAGATACGCCTCCAGAAGTGGATGCATGCATAAACTGCGAAAATCTGGCCGTGCTTCCATCAATTCTCGCCAAATAACCGTAGCCGAATCAATATGCCCTTGTTTGAACAACACGCGTCCAAAGTCAAAGCGCGCCCTCGCAAACAGGGGATCCACTGCAATCTGCTGGCTATACGCAGCAGCGCTCTCGACAAATTCACCCCTGCGCTCTAACACCCGCCCCATCATATAATAGAAAAAAGGATGGGTGGGATCTCGCGCAGCAGCCGCTTTCAGATATTCCACCCCCTCGCCCTTCCCAGATAGAAAACGCGCCAGTTCTGCATTTGTCCAACATGCGGCCTCTTGAAATTTTTCAACAGCGCCATCCCAATCGCCACGCCCCATCCTCACAATACCCATAGCATTGCGCGCTTCGGACAAATCGGGAGCGACATCAAGCGCCTTTCGCACCCGCTCCTCGCCTTCTGCCAGTGTCCCACTTGCAAGCGCGAGCACTGCTCTGGCAGTCAACGCCTGTGGGTCACCCGGATCTTCAGCCAGCACAAAATCGACCATATCGCGCGCCATTCGCACCGCAAGCATATCCGCCTCGGGCAAACGCTCGCCAAACGTCTTGTCAACGCGCTTCTTGAGCGTTTCCTCGAGACCTATCGCCCGCAACATCGCCATCCCAACCTCGCGATTGCCCAATCCCACAACCGGTGCGATATAAGCCTGTGCAAAAAGTGGCACCCGCTCGAGATAATGCCCGTACATAAAAGCACCGCGTTCCCCCGCATCGACTTGCGCGTATTCCTGCACAGCCTCCGGAGTTGAAAAGCGTTCCAGAACTTTCCCCATCAAAACTTGCTGCTGCGCCGTAAGAGATAATTCGACAGGAGGATCCAGAATGCGGAATTTGCGTTGTGTGCGCGCAATCTGCTCGCCTGCACGCGCTTCAACACGCAGCGTATATGTCCCGGACGGCAACCCACGCAGCGGAATCCCCTCGACAAATTTTGCATCCTCGCGATACGTGGGGAACTCCCGCAGATGATCAAAAACGACATGACCAAAACGGTCGCTGATTTGAAACCGCACACTGTGGGCAAGCCGTCCGATCTCGTAAAGCGCGACATAAAAGCGCAGAGGCGCACCATCTCCAACCTCGCGCCCAGGTGCGGGTAAAAGAACATGATCTGCCTTGCGGAAGGAATCGAATTGATGAAAAAGCGGATCAATTTCACTCACAAAAAACAGATCGCTAAACGCGAGCCGGCCCGTCTGGTACTCGGGCACCTCAATAGAAAACACCGCCCGTCCCCGGCGATCATTGCCCACGACATTGACGTCCAGAACCGCGTGATAATATCCCGCTGGAACCTGAAATCGCGCGATATCATAAACAAAATGCTCTGGATCGTCGATCCGCTCAACAGAAGAAAATACGCGCTCGCCCTCTATCCTCTTGACCGAATTACCATTCTCATCGAACAATTCGAGGCGCGGGACATAACGCGCAATAAAAAGACTATCACCCTGTGTATCAAACGCAAGATGCGTCGCGGGAAAACGGATGACAACCTCTTCATAAGGCCCATCGTCTCCGCGAAAACTACATACATCAACGGCGAGTGCGAGACTGCCCTCCGAAGACACCCTTTCCTCTTCAGCAGTCGCCTTCAATGGGAAAAATGCGAGAAATATGGAAAAAATTAAAAAGCGCATAGTCAAAATCCATTCGCAATCTCAGATAATCGCTCGCGGTGAGCCGCCACCTTGGCAAATGCCTGTGCGTTCTGCTCCACCCACTCGGCAGAGGGCGCGACTGGCGTGGCGAGCCAGAAACTCATGTCCTGCAACCGCTCACTCACCGGCAAATTACACCTGGGTCGCCTCGCCTCTGCAGGCAAATCCGCCCATGGCCCGCCCAAACCATCAAACGAAAAATCGTTAAAAAGCGGTTCACGGTGCATCGCGCTATACCCCCATGCCGTAGTCTCTGCGGCGTACACCCCTTCCGCAACCAGTGCTTTTATGATAAGCGGGAGCGGGGCACCAAACACATCGGGATCAACCGTTCCCGCGTAGAGCAACATGCCGCCTCGCTTCGCCCTGGGATATGTCTTTTGCGGAGCCACACCTGGGATTTCACCGAGCAGGCTATCCATCCGCTCAAACCAGGCTGTCCGCTTCTCATTCAGCCCCGGCAAGCGCTCCAACTGTGCGCGGGCCATCGCAATACCCAGAGGATTTGCGCGGTATTTGACGCCCAATCCCATATTGCGAAGAGCCTTAAAACGATCCGTCTGCCACAGCGCGTCGCACCGACCGCACTGCCCCAGAGCCAGCATGCGATCGTAGAGATCATCGTCATTCGTCGTCGCAACCCCCGCTTCTATCCCGGATATCGGTTTTTTCTCTTGAAGGCTAAAACAACCGATATGTCCAATAGAACCGACCATCTTATCGCCCCACATCGCCCCGGGGGCATGGGAAGCATCCTCAATCAGCGCGATATCGGTCCCCTCTACAATATCTAAAAACGCATCCATATCTGCCGGATTGCCATAAATATGTGTCAGCACAATCGCGCATGTGCGGTGCGTAATCCGCTTCTTCACATCCTCGGGATCAGCGCAAAATGTTTCCGGATCTACCTCGCAGAATACGGGCGTGGCATTGCAATGCAAAATTGGCGTAATCGTCGCGTGCCACGTCGCAGTGGGCACAATCACCTCTTTCCCCGCGCATGCACCCGCGGCAAAAATCGCCGAGTGTAGCGCGGCTGTGCCATTGCACATACAAAGCGCATGTTTGGTCCCCACAAAAGCCCGATACTCTTCTTCGAACTTGTCGAGTTCTGCATAAGCATCATCCTTATTATCCAAAACATAATTGACGTACTGCTTCTCCAAATCGCTCACATCCTGCCACGAATCACTCATCGGAGCAATAACAGTTCTGGGACCACCGTCAATAGCCAGATCAGACATCTTTCCGCTCCTCTCAATGGACCGCTGAATTTATGCGATATATCACAATATACCGCAATCCAGTCCTGAAAGGCAATCCATCTCTACATTCAACAAATTAAAAATAAAAACCGATCGCTATAACTTCAGAGATCGGTTTTTTTATTATAATTTAGCGACAGCCCCTGGTCTCTCGCTCCTTAAAACAGAATTGACAACGTCTGTGTCCCATTGTCATAGGTACTCTCGAACCGCGGCAAAGGTGCAGTAGCAGGTCCTCGCAGAACCGCCCCCGTTGTTCTGTCAAACATCGCACCGTGGCACGAACACCAGATTTGTGGATCGCGTTCCCCCGGTAAATCCACCTCGCACGCCTCATGCGTACACACAGAACTCAAAACCACAAAATTTTCTTCAGCAGCGCGGAAAATGATCACGGGCGCGCCGCCATTTTGCCCTTCAAAAACTTGCTTCACAGACCCTCCCACCAGTGCCAACGCAGGCGCGCTGCCCACATCGAATTGCACACTCTCACCAGACGACTTCAACACATCATTCTCACAACCCGAAATCCATCCGGCGCACATGCACCCCCCCACAAGTGCAAGAGCCTGCGTTAAAAACGCTCTTCTTTCAGTCTTATCATCCACTGATATGCCTCCTATTATGCCACAAGTGCCTTATAAAACGGCCTCAACAACTTGCGAAGTTGGGCGCGCGCCCGAAACAAACGCGATTTTACAGTGCCCACTGAACACCCCTCAACACTGGCAATCTCCTGATACGACAGCCCGTTCAACTCGCGCAGAACCAGCACAGACCGAAAATTGGGCGGCATATCCGCCAACACCTGCGTCAAAACATCGCGCAACTCACCCTGCTCAACCCTGTAATCCGTTCGCTTTGGACCTGCAAACAGCGCTTCACTATCTGCTTGTCTGAACCACCATTCATCATCCATCTTAACATCGTATTTGCGCTGTTGCGACTTAATCCAATCCAGACAACAATTGATGCTGATGCGATACAACCAGGTGGAAAACAGCGATTGCCCTCTAAATTGGTGAAGCGACTGAAACGCCTTGATAAACGCAAGTTGTGCCAGATCATCGGCATCTTCCCTATTGCCTACCATACCAAATGCCGTATGAAAAATCCGCATCTGGTGTCGTCGAACCAATTCAGAAAACGCCTTTGCATGCCCCTTCTGAGCATATCCAACGAGCAATTTATCGTCACATGTTGACCAATTGAGCACAGAAAATCTCCCGACAATACCTTATTTTTTTGATCAATCCACACTTACAGTTACACTGCTATACCAACTTGCAGCGCGGCATCAAAGCCTCCTGTCGTGACATTGGCAATCGCATTGGCCATTTGGTATTGGAGTGTATTGGCTGGCGAACGAAAAATGCCATCATCGGTATTTTTCGTGGAATTCTGGCCCCGAGCAGCATAGTCCGTTGTATTGTACACCACTGTATTGATCTCTTCGGGAAAAGCCAATTGCGATGTTGCCACCAATCCATTATTCAAAAAAACTTGAAAGTGAATATGCGTCGCTCTGCCCCGATACCATCCCGGATAAACCGTTGTAAATGTGACATCGCCATTCTCGTCACTCAACTGAATGCCCCGGCAAAAAGTCTGTCCACTCGCATTGACACCGCCAGATTGATTGGAAAATCCGGAATAAACTCCGCGTTCATCGCAATGCCACACATCAACGCGCGCATTGGCAATTGGCGCACACTCAGCATTTGCATTCACCACTTTCAAAGTCAAATGAAGTGGTACGCCCGATCTATCTTCCGCAATATCCCGCCGAAAATATTCGGGATTATTGCTCAAATTTAATGGAAAAGGCCCTGCTGTTTCTCGCGGTATTAAAATGCAACTTCCCTCACTCAGGAGAGGATCATCGTCACTACGGGTGATCAGGTCCCCCCTGCAAGCTTTCATAATCAGGCCGCCAACGCCCATCAGACCAACACCCCCTACGCGCTTCAAAACATCTCTTCGATTCATTCTCATCCTCCAACACACTCACAACTCTAAAATTCCACATTCAAATTAAAAGATACACTTTGTCGCCTATCGTAGTGATAAAACTCGTCATTTGAAAAATTGCGCGAAATGCCGTATCCGAATTCCGTTGTCACGCGCTGCGTTAAGGGCAGTTCCAAAAACACGTCAAAAAACAAATACTCATCCTCGCGCAACGCGCCCTCTGGAAAAACCGCGCCACTGACATCCCGCGCCAGATCGTCTTTATAAGACTGCCTTTCGTACCCACCTTCCAGAATGATCCGAACTTGCAAGGGCAATTGCTGGGTCAGCCGCGCAGTTATTTGATCGCCGCTATAATCGTAGCGATCCTTTAATATATCATCATCGCCGTAAATGAGTGCATTAAATCGCGTGGGATCATCATTTGCTGCCCGCAAATTGATGCGTCGCTGATAGCGCACTCGCAAGCCCGTATTATCCGTCAGAGATTGCGCCACCTGCAATCCCAAAACCATCTGTCCTTCAGCCCCCTCGCGCAACTTATAGCCCAAACCGAGATCGCCTCTCAGTGTCGTGCGCGTGGGAAAAAAATGGTTGATCTGAAAAAATGCGTAGTGATCGACATAACGCGACACATTCAAATTCAGATATGACCGCCAATTGAGCTGATACCCCACTCGCTTCATCGTATTCTCATTGCTATACCATTTGCCCTGCACATATCCCGCCAGCCCGGTATAATCATACACATCGTAAATAGAGCGATTTGCACGCGCAGCCAGCGAAAAACCCGCAAATATCCTATCGCGCTCACCACTATTCAGATCGTGCGCAAAATCCACCCCCAGGCGATTGGTCGCAAATGTCCGATCACCATTGGAAAAGAATAAAAAACCATTACCTGAAAAAAAGAACCGCAGATATGAATCATCCATATCCACGGGTCGCATCACAGAAGCGGAAAGGTGCGTCACAAAAGAACTCACCCCATCATAAACCCCATCCACATTGGTATCGTAAATCGTCCCCACAGTCACATCTGTAAGCACATCTGCATCTGCTGTTTTCATTCCCAAAAGCAATACACAAACAAGGGGCAATAGCCATTTCATACGCATTCCCATTTATTGCAATGGATTTATCAAACGGGGAGGGATATATACCCCTCCCCCTGAACCAATAAATTATTCCGAGTCTGTGGATCCGT
>JAJDYX010000046.1 GCA_022824945.1 Candidatus Latescibacterota bacterium | reverse complement strand
CTGGATCATTGACAATAATGACATCGCGCTGATAATCAATTCCAACAACGGTTACAGTATGACTCAGGTCTGGGTCTTGATCAGCTATCAAAGCAACAGGTGGACATCCTGACTTGAGGGCTTCTTCTATTTGCTCTAAATCCCAATTAAAATAGTGAATAGACAGTTCGGAAAATGCCTCTGATAGTACGTAAAGTGCTGACAAATTATCCTCTACCCGGTCTTCCAACGTCAACCAATCTTCGGCCTGATTTTCAGCACCGTCCCAATATCTCATCACGGATAAAATTGCGGCTTTAAGGCAAGTGACACCTCTGCCTTGCGCGTAAAATGGCACCTGAGGTACAAATAGACGTGCATCACGCTTGTCCTGATTCAGATTCTCAAGGGCGTGAGTTGCATAATCAATGTCTGTCCTATTTGTGGCATTTTTCTTCAGCATATCAAAATAAAATTTAGAACTATCAACTTGACCGATTTCATAAAAGGTCTCAGCTATCATGAGAAGTATATCTTTATCGGGGTGTTGCTTTTTGTTTCCGAGTTGGTCAACGTAAATGCTTTGATTTAAGTAGGGGAGCGCGTTTTCAAACTTCTCCAAATAAAAGAGAGTTTCGCCTTTTCTTCGTATAGCCCGATGATTTTCTTCAACCTGATTGAGGATCGCAAGTGCTTGATCAAAAAACCCCACTTTTAAGTTTAGCACTGCAAGCGCAATGTTATTTTGAATATCTTCAGGCTTGTTCTTTAATGCGCTTTCTAATAGCTCAATTGCTTTTCGATATAATTTTAGTCCATCATAAATTGCCGCAAGATTTATTTTCATTTCTGTATTATCCGGATCAATTTCCAATCCTCTTTCACCAATTTCCCGTGCCAGTGCCCACTTCTGTTGTTTTATGTATATCGCAGAAAGATTGCGATAGGCATTTGACGTGTGCAAACCCAGCCCCATCGCTCGTTTAAGTCCTTTTTCTGCTATCTCATAATTATTTTTAAACAAGGCAACAGTCCCCAGGCCGTAGTACCCCTCGGCAAATAAGCTATCGCAATGTATGGCTTTCTGAAAATGTTCCTCAGCTAAGGCTAATCGTCTCAAACGCCCGAAACTTTTCCCAATCAGAGTGTGGGCTTGAGCAGAACAAAAGTCTTCTTTGAGAACTTCTTCTGCTGCCTGGATACAGCTTTGATAATCTTTGTTCGCATAAAAGGTCTCTGCACGGCGCAACAACTCACTACCAGCAGAAAATCCAGGGAGTATGAGAATTAAAAACAACAGGCATTTTGATAGACCACTCATTTCAATAACCTCGGTCTATGGGGTTTTATCATGACCTCCCAATAATCAACCCATCGGGATCGACCTCATCGCGCAAAATGCGCAACTCATTCTCTGAGGGCGGCACAGTCTCTTCGACATTAGCAACCTGACCCAACTCAAACCCGGTATTTCTCTGTACCTCATCAAACGTCACACCGGGATGCAAACTCTCGACCTGCATCCGACATGTATCTTCATCAAAACTCATCACAGCCAGATCCGTAATCACGCGATAAGGTCCCCCACCACTGGGCAACCCCGCAGCCTCGCGCGCCCCCGGTCCAGTCAGAAAACCGGGCGTCGTCAAAAAATCAACCTCTTCCACAAAACGGCGGCGGTCGTGCTGTGTAATAATCAACGTGCGCCAGCAAAAACTCGCAAAATCATTGGCACCCCCGCTACCCGGAAAACGCACGCGCGGTTTTTTGTAATCGCCAATAACCGTAGAATTTAAATTTCCATACGCATCGATCTGAGCACCCCCCAAAAACGCGTAATCCATCACACCCCGCTGACAGGTCTCCATAATATCACACATACTCGTCGCCATAAGTGCCCGATGTGTCGTGCGCGAATCGCCCACAGAAATAGGCATCGCGGGCAACATCGGCGCCAACCCGCCCGCTTCAAAAGCCACCAGAAGCCCCGGCGCATGCGTCTTTTGCGCCAGCATCGCCGCAGCACACGGTGCTCCTGTACCCACCCCAACGGTCGCCCCATCCTCCAGCAACCGGGACGCCACACAAATCATCAATTCCATCGCATTGTACATAGTATCAGCCTTCAGTAGTCAGAGTCCCTTCCCTAAATCCCGTTGAAGGGTTAGACGGGCTGCTATAGTGGTCAGTCATCCACTCTATTTCCCCTTGTTGCTTGTCTATCAAATTCCAATTCCTCTTGTATTTCTCTTTTCTGGTCTTGTGTCTTGCCGTACAATTTCTGAACGGATTTCTCGAATCTGTCATAAGATGGCTGGCGATTGAGAAACCATTTTTTGTGATTCTCAAGATATTTTTCCCTAATTTTTTTTCTATTCAAATCTAAAGGAACGCGCTCCATTCGAGGATCTATGCTATCAAATCCGATAAATTCACTATTTAGACGTTCCTCAATCATTTCAACATATTTTGGATTTAATTCGATTCCGATGCAATTCCTGTTTAAATGCTGACAAACTCTTAAGGTCGTGCCGCTACCCGAGAACAGATCCAAGACTACATCTCCTTCATCGGACGATGCCAGTACCATCCTTTCTATTAAACCTTCTGGTTTCTGAGTGGGATGATTTTGTCTATTTTCATTGCAATAATGCACATGAGAAAATTGCCATACGTCTCCCGGGTTTGCTCCTCTCATGTTGTTGCGCTCTCGATAGTATTTCTGAGGCACTCTTATATTGTCCAGGTTGAACTTGAACACTTTGCTTTTGGTGAACATGAGCACATCATCATGCCTTGGAGAAAAACCCTTTGTCTTTCCCATTCCCTGTGTATAGTGCCAGCAAATCCAACTATTGAAAAACATCTGAAGCTTGCGGTCAAGTATATCGTACAGATAAGAAATAAATCGAAAGCCCATAAACACATAAATGGTTCCCGTTGGCTTGAGAACTCTATGGGCTTCCGTTAGCCAACGAGTTGAGAACTTGAGGTATTCTTCAAATCCCTTCAAGTCGTAGTTATTGCCATATTCTTTCCCTAAGTTATACGGTGGATCAGCAATAATAAGATCCATCGATTCATCAGCGATCTCAGGCAGCTTTTCCAGCGCATTTCCTTCAATAATTTGTAAATGACTCATTGTTTTTTCTCCATTGAAAAAATATAAAAGTCATCCGTCATACTTTATCCAACCATATCTTATGGCAAGGTTTAGCCAATCCTGGAGCGTTTTTCTGTTGGAACTAAGATATTTGTGATCTAATAGTTGACAAAATTCCCAAGTCGTTCTCCTCTCCAAAGAAATATAATGAATATCTTTCACCTGAATTTGTCCAGTTCCAAGGGCTGGGTTGTAATTGAAATCTTTTGCTGAAAGGTACTTGAGATCATAGGCGTTATAGGCAACAACTTCCATTATTCCGTCCATTAACCCCGAATCCGGATTCCTCGTTGAATAAACTCGATGTTTGAGCGAAAGGATCACAAAGATGCAGTCTGGATCCTCAACATATGCAGAACGGATACGACCAAAGGAAGTAATATTGGGTGATTTGCCGCTGGATTCAATATCCTCGGATGTGGCCTTAACATCTACTTCCGCCGTAACACCTGATCCAATCTTCCCCTCCTTTCTAAACTGAAGAATAATATCTGCTCTGTGAAGACGTTCTTGCGCTTCGACATGGATCAAATAGTATTTGTTATCCTGATTCTTCAAAACCTCCTGGAATGTCTCAATGGCCCAGGCTTCAACAAAAGGCCCAGCAATTTTGTTGATGTTTTCCATGGGTAATCCCAGCTTGAGGTTCGTATTGATGATAATTTTGTTTCTGCCATTTTCAATTGCTTCTTGAATGATTGACTCTACTGAAGAAGTCACAAACTCTGAATACCCTAAATAGTCTTCACTTTCCTGTGGAATTTTAAACTCAAGCTCATCGTATTCCATGAAAACTCCTATGTGGTCGTATCTATTCTACCCCCCAATACAGGATTAGTAGTAATGCCAATAAAGAGTTAAAAGCCCCTCTCCCATCCTGGACGCCTGCTTAAGGCATGCAGGCGTGACGATAGGACTATCATCCGTCATTGCGGCATGTTTTTAGCCGCAATCCAGAAAGGTTTTGCTTGTCATTGCGCCATGATCTCTACTCTTTATTCGCATTAGTACTATAATTGACTACTCACTACTATTCTCCAACCTCCGCAACTCCGCCAGCCGCTCTTCGCCACCGCAAATCTCCAGATAACTCTCAAAACAATCAACACCATACAAATACTTATCCAAAAACGCGCGATATGCCTCCACATCTTGCTCAGCGTCCAACCACGCCTTGAGATGCACCTCATCTGAAAAATACTCCCCAGCCATATTGCCGGGATACGATCCATACGGCACATGACACACCGCATCAACACAAAAAGCCGGAATCGCGGTCGCATTTGGATCGCTGCGAATCTCATCTGTACTCACAATGCGCTCGGCACTCACAATCACATGTTTGGAAGCACGCGACAAATCCCAATCAGCCACCGTAATGCCCCGAATGCGACAATTCCCGAACAAATCACTCTCATGAACATGAATAAGCGCCACATCGGGATACAGAGCGGGCACAACCGTCAGCGATTTGCCAGTAAAAGGACATTCGATCTCCTTAGCCGCACTCTCTCTAAACGTATCCGTCCCCAGCATACTGCGAACAGGCATAAAAGGCACCCCCGTCGCCGCCGCTCGAAACCGACATGCCAGCGCATAATTTGTCCACTCACACACCTCGACCTCTCCACTCTCCATCAACCGCCGCGCCTGCGCCGACAACCCGCGCGCTTCCAACCCTAAAATATATGCCGCATCCAAACGCGAAAAAATCAGCTTCCCCGTACGCGTACCCGCTGCCAAAATCTGAAAATCGTGCGTCGTCGTATGACCGGCAAACCCCAGATCCGTCCGCTCCTGCCGCACAACCTCGTGCAAAAGAGCTGTCGCAATCCTGTTCCCACCAAAACCACCAGAAGCCAAATAATCCCCATCGTGCACAAACCGGGCAACCGCATCAGGCACAGACATCAGCTTATCTGTCAACGCGCCCTTCTTCTTTCGAAAAAACGCCCGTGCAACATCTGGATCGGGATCTGTAAACAGCGGTCCACGGCCTGTATTTTCAGAACTCGTCATAGTAATTTGCCCTTACGATCAACAAAAATCTCCTGGATCGCGGCTCAACCATGCCGCGATGACAGTTGATGGTCCTTCACTCTTCACACTTCTCACTTCTCACTTCAAAGCGCTGTCCAACCGCCATCCACCAGCAGCGTATGCCCCGTAATAAGATCGGCAGCCGGACTCGCCAAAAACACCACCGCACCCACCACATCTTCGGGCTGTCCCACACGCCCCAGAGGAATCCGCGAAAGCAAATCCTCGCGCAACGCCTCATTATCAAACGTCGATTGTGTCAACGGCGTCAAAATAAACGTCGGACCCACGGCATTCACCGTAATCTGATAAGGCGCCCACTCCACAGCCAACACTCGCGTCAGATTCACCACACCGGCCTTACTCGAACAATAAGCCGCCCGCTTGTAATAACCCACCACCCCATTTTGCGACGCAATATTCACAATCTTGCCACCACCCGTCTCAATCATCGACTGCGCCACGCGCTGCGACATAAAAAACAACCCCTTCAAATTCACATCAAGCACCCCATCCCAATCTGCCTCTGTCACCTCAAGCGCGTCCCGGGGAATATTCACACCCGCATTATTCACCAGAATATCGACCCGGCCATACATATCGATAACCCGGCTCACCGCCGCATCAATACTCTCCTGACCCGGCAATTCCAAAGCCACTGACAATGCCCGATGCCCCAAATCTTCAATCGCCTCGCACACCTCATCCAGCGCATTGATCTTCTGCGGCACCTCACACACCGCCACATCGGCACCCACCTCAGCCACCGCAATCGCAATCGCCCGTCCAATACCCGAACCCGCACCCGTCACCAGCACCACCTGATCATCCAATCGCATACTGGGCAAAACCATCGCGCCCTCTCCTTTCACGAAGAAAAAGAAATATCATTCTCCGTATGCCGGCAAGAAATACCATCATCCCCGCGAAAATTCTTACACCCCCAGAATGCACCATAGCGCCCCTTGCGCTGAACCATATCTGCGCCACACTTTGGGCAAACAGGCATCCACGATTCACAATCGGGATCCAGACATATTTTAAATCGCCCAACGCGCTGCATCGGATTGCCACACGCTTGACATCCGCTCTCAGTATGAGAGCACAACGGATAATTGCTACAACCGCAAAACGACTGTCCCTGCACGGCAACAAGCGTACCCGTCTTGCACTTCACACAGCGAATACGCTCAAAAGACGCCTGCGTCAAACTGGTCTCAAAATCGTCCAGCGCCAACGGATATTTATTCTTCAACAACTCGATCAAAAACTCAGAAGCATTCGTCATATCGCCGATCAAATACACGCACTGTTTGGCGCGAGTCAACGCCACATAAAACAAACGGCGCTCCTCCGAATATAGAAAAGGATCTAACGCGGGCAACAGCGCCTCGAGCAAAGAATGAGAAGTCTTCTGCGAAGGAAAACCGTATTGACCGCGTTCAAGCCCCAACACCACCACATAATCCGCTTCCAAACCCTTTGCACCGTGAACGGTATTACACTCAAGAGACAAAGTGGGAAACCGCTTCCTCAACATCATCATCTGCGTGCCATTGGGCAAGTTAAAACGAAACCTGCCCAACAAATAAACCGAACTCCCTTCTTCTGCCTGCTCGGCGACATGCGCCAGCACACTATCCAGCCGATTATCAAAATCCGCCTCTGAACCGCGACGCTTCTTCTCGCGCAACAAAGAAACTGCAGGATGACTAACCACCGCATGCGTGGTCAACGACTTTTTAACCTGCGCCGGATTCTCAAGCACAAACCGGGAAGCAACATCGCAAATACTATTATTGAACCGAAAAGTCTTATCCAGAACCGTAATTTTAGTAGCCCCAAATCTCGACTCAAAATCCGTAGTAAACCGAATATCACTGCCCGTAAATCGATAAATCGACTGCCAATCATCCCCCACGCAAAACAGAGAACACGCATCAACAGATTCTCTCAGCGCCCTGACCAACCGCGCCCGCGGCTCGGAAATATCCTGAAACTCATCCACCAGAATATATCGCCAGGGCGAAACAAAGCGACCACTTTGCACATACGCGATTGCCTTGCCAATCATATCGTCAAAATCGATATGCTTATTTTCTTTCAAAAACGCATCGTATTTCTCATAAATCGGCACCACAATTTTCAAAGCCTGCTGCTGAACCAAACTCAAATGACCACCCTGGACAATCTCCTCCCACGGTTGATCTGGCCGGGGCAAATTGCTCTTAAACCGCTTCAACAAATCCGTGAGCAACGGTGTCAAATCGCGAATCGCACCAAACTCCCTCAGCGTATCCAGCATCTCATCCGGAGAACGCAGATTAAATTGCACCCCAGCCTCTGTTAATTTTTCCTGCAAGCCCGTCAGCGAGCGACCTTCGGAATATTCATAGTGAAAAGTCTCAATCAAGCGCGTCCCGTACTTCTCGTGAGTTCTGCGCTTCCAATCCATCCCCGCGTGATACTTCTGTCTCTCCACAAAAGGTGCCGTATTCCCATCGCGGTCTATACCAAAATGCTCCAGATAAATACCGTAATCTGGAAGATAAAAATCGGGTTGGTATTGCCGATAATCTGGTCCCCGTGTCTCATGCTCATAAGCGGCTTCGTATTCATACGCCACACCCAGCATAAACAAATGATTGGCAACCCACAACTCACCCAGACCTTTTACCATCTCCCCCTGCAGCGTGCGAATCTCATTCGCAGAAATATATTCAAAGTACTCCCCCTGAGTTTTAAAATCAAAGGGATTGACCGCTTGATACCTGTAATAACCCAGATAATCCAGAACCCACTGTCTATAGCTCGGAATCGCAAGCAACGCCTCAAACCACTGATCCACATGCTTTTCTAATAACGCGCCATCTGTTGCCAGAGGCGAAATCGAAGGCTGCGCCTTTTCGACCGAAGCAATAATATCCTTACCCAGCTTATGAAACGTACTCGCAACAACACCTTTTTCATCCACGCGTTCATCCAGTCGCTCCTGCATCTCTTTTGCCGCCTTATTCGCAAAAGCCAGCATGAGAATCTGATCGGGCCGTGCCTGCCCGCTCTTAACCAAAAAACCCGCGCGCCCCACCATCGCACTCGTCTTGCCAGTACCTGCACCAGCCAGCACCAGATTATTATCTTCATCTATCACACACGCATCTCGCTGGCTCTCGCTCAGCGGATTGCTCTCCACCCCATCAAAAAAGGTCGAAAACGCTTCTTTGAGACGACTGACATATTGCGCGCGAAAATCTTCCACCTCTTGATCGCCCCAATGTGCCACCTCCTGCACCAGCGTAAAATCAGCATCGCGATCCAAACTGCCCACCACCGGCACCTTGCGAAATTGATCGAGCATTTCCCGCGTCATCGCTTTTATCTTCAACAAACGGGAATTGCGCAGATAACCTTCATCCAGTAATCTATTAATCTCTCCGGCACATCGCTGCACCTCTGACGCAAATTTTTGAGCCTCCTCCAACCAAAACCAATAATCCTGCAACCAGTCGAAAAACCCCTCCACCTCTCCCTTGCACAACCCCTTCAACCGCTGCGCTCCGCAATCCGTCGGCAACACCAACTCAAAAAACAGCCGCCCGCGACGCAATACATTCTCTCGTGTCAAATTTTCAGAGCTTATGGCAAAGCGTTCACCCCCGGCCCTCTCCAAAATCAGACCATCAGATGAAATTAAAATCGTTGCCATCCTCGCGCCCAAAAGACGCATCATCCAATGCGGGATAATGCTTCTGTTTTCAAGTATATCCATTCATCAATTCTCAAAAAAGAAAAGCCTCCTTGCTCAGGAGACTTTTTAAAATAGCGGGCGACCACAGGGGGTCGCCCCTACAAACCGGATTCACAATATCATCGCAGGAGACGGTCCCCTGCTTAAGACCTGCAGGGGCAGGCCCTGTGCCGTCCCGCACGCACAGCCCAACCAGTCTCCAGCCCCAGTCCCCAGCCCCAGTCCCCAGCCCCTCAATCACCTATCTCATCAAACCCATTCACAACCCGGCTGATCAACCCGTATTCCACAGCCTCATCGGGACTCATCCAATAATCTCGATCCGTATCTTCCTCAATCTTTTCAATCGGCTGACCGGTCTCATCGGCATACATCTCATTAATCTTCTTCTTAATTTTCACAACCTCCTCAGCCGTACGCCGCACATCTTCGGCCACCCCTTGAAACCGCATCGAAGGCTGATGAATCATAAGACGCGAATTTGGCAACGCCAGCCGATCTTCCTTATCTGCCGCCATCATAATCACCGTCGCTGCACTGGCTGACAGCCCCGCACTGATTATCTTTACTCTGGGACGGATAAACCGGATCATATCGTAAATCGCAAACCCATCGTACACACTGCCGCCGGGCGAATTGATAAAAATTTTAATTGTTTCTTCCGAATCTTGATGATCCAAAAACAGCAACTGAGCCGTCACCTTAGCCGTCAACTTGTGATCCACGGGATCGGAAATCAAAATCGTACGCGCATCTATCAACCCCTTGTTCAAAATACCGTTTCTCGACGCGCTATCTTCCTCTTTTTCCTCATCTTCGAGGATCAAATCGTCCTCACAAATCATCCAGTCCTCCAAAAAATAAAAACACAAAAAAAGTTAAAAACAACCCCCATTCTGGACGCCTGCTTAAGACATGCAGGCGTGACAACAGGAATAGCGATTGTCATCGCGGCATGCTTAAAGCCTGCCCCGTAGGTTGTAATACGGGGCCGCGATCCAATTTATCCCATATCCCCATTTGAGTCAAGAGCCTTGCCACTAATTTTTTATCTTCAAACGCCTATCCGCCCTCACCAACCTCACCGCCACGCTCTTGCCATCCTGACACATAAACGCCACAACCGTCTGATCCTCCCGCTCCTCTACAACCTCTACCAGATCATAGGACTGGTCCAAACGCCATATCCCTCGCACAGTCACCTCAACCTTACGAGACTCACTCGCCTGATTGACAACCAACGTACCATCCTGACGGTGCGGATCCTGAATCTCCCAGTTCCACCCAAAATCTGGATCAGCCACCGAAACCAACAAACCATTCCCCCCCTCTCGAACCATCACCAAACTCGGCAAAGACACAGACACAACAGGTCCATCCATCGGCCTCGCATCTGTATCAAACAGCGCGTAACCCGTCGTCTTCATCCCCCGATGATGCACAATATGTCCCTCGCGATCTCGCTGCCACACATCGTATTCCGGTGAACTCGCAAACGCGCTTACCCTATCCGGCGACCTCTGCACCAGCACCGCATAGTGATAAGATGCATCTCCAGGCGCGCTCCCGTGATCCAGATACGCCAATTCAAAAGTCCCTGTACCACCACTATCCCTGCCATAATTTTTAGAAACCTGCACCTGACGCTGCACCTGCAGACCCTCCCCATCGGGAATCACATACCCATTACCCAGTGAATCCATCAGCCATACCCTCTGCCCCTTCGTCCCCGAAAACGCATAAGGAACCGCACGCACACCCTCCCCATTCACCCTCGTAGAACGGTCCTCAGAGATAGCCGCCTGAAACAGCGGCGTCACCGTCGCATGCCCACCATCATCATTCTCAATACCAGACCCCAGACAAACCAGCACATCGTCAAAACAAAACACCGTCTTAACCGCCCGAAAACTCGTATTGAATCTCGTATCGTGCAACTTCAACGCAAACACACCGTCTTGCCCTTTCAGATTCACCCCACCCACAAAAGTCTCATCCGAAAAATTGCGATCGCGCCCCTCGTGTTTGAGTTGCTCATGACTCAGGCGAATCACCGTCGTACCCGGCCACATACTCCAATCCCACCCATCTCGCACAATCCCACTCGCCTCACGGCCAACAGGGTCACCACTGCCGTAAACCAGCATCGAACCATAGCTCAAATAACGACCGAGCGGATTATTCCTCCCCGACGACTCATAATCCCACACATATTTACCCCACCCCTTCATACTCACCATCCAGTCCCCGCGCCGATGAATGGACAACGCGCCATAAGGCAAAGTCCAGTGCCCAGACGGCGGATCGGCAGATATGTGTCCCGCCCCTGCAAAATCCGCCATCATCTGCATCGCACCCGGCGTATGCAAATACATCAGCCGCACCGATACCCGCTCAAACAAATCTTCTATCAGCAACTGCGAATCCGGTTTCCAAAGCTGCATAAACGCACCCGATAATTCCACATCCACCGGATCATAACTCAACGCCACATACATATAAGCCGGCAAAAGTTTGGTCGCCACCGCAGTATTCCGCGGAAAACGACCATTAACAGCCATTGAAATATCGTACGTATTCGCCATAATCCTGGACGTCAACAGCGCCTGCTTCAAATTCTCGCGCTTATCATCTGCAACTGCAAAAGGCGTATCGTGCAACAAATACACCAGAACAGAAGCCACGTGAAAAGCATTTGGCGCATATCCACTCGCGTAAATACCCCGATGGTGAAACCCCACAAAATCCGGCTTAATCGTATCCAGCCACCCCGGCGCAATAGATAGTGCATTATTGAGCCACGCAATATAGCAACGCATATTCGCCACCTTCTCAGGCGTATCCTCCATCATCAAAATGCATAACAACCGATACATCGCCACCGAACGTATAAAATCCGCATTCGCGCCCGGCACCTGCGGATCCTCGTACAATTCGCCAAACATACTGAACCACTTCAGCGTCGCCAATTCCCGTTCCAACATCTCCCTGCCCTGCAAAACATCCCGCATCAAATACACGGCATGGGCATATCCCGCAACCCGCAAAAATTCGTGATGCATCGCGCCAACACCACTGCCGTCAGCCCAACCCTGATCGTGCAAATAGTCGAAAACATCTATCACCCGATCTTTTGCCTCATCATTCCCATTTAACCGATAATCCAGCACCAGACGCAACAAAACCCCCTGAAAAACACTCTGAAAAAGGGGCGTATAGGGCGACAACTCGGCAAACAGAGGCTTCCCCAAAATGCGGTCATCCTCGCGTCGAATCTCGTAATCTGCGAGACTGCGATACCCGCGCCTTATGTAGGCTGTAAGCCCATTGAGCCGAATCCTCACAGGCTCCCGCTGATCATCCTTCACCTCATCGCCCAGAACCCATGCCTCATACCGCGCGGCAATCGTCTCAAAAGCCTGTCTCTCATCATCAGTTATCTCCGCAGGAAGTGGACCCGGCAACCTGTTTTGACTCCATCTGTATTCGCGGCTCCTATCAGCTCTATTCGCATTGACAAATGAAACCTGCGCATCGGGAGATCGCCTGGGGTGAATCCTCTCCACCAACTCCACCAGATCCAGATACACAGTACCACTATTCGCTGCACGGATATCAAACGCCGTCACCCGCCCATTTCGCGCCCCCTCATAAGACCTGTTCCGCGCATCATCCCGCAAATGGATCCACATCGCCCGCCAGCCCGTAAAATTCAAGCCAAACTCAAACTGATAACGCGGATTATTTGCTGCCAACTCAGACTCTGTCCCAAACCCAAACGTCAGCACCTCATCGAGAGCCTCCTCGTTGTACACCCACGCCCGAAAACCATTCAATCCCTTATTGCGTCCCGGCGCAGGATCCGTAAACAAAAGCCGTCCATGATTTTCCCATGACCACTTCAGAGATTGCTGTCCCCTTTTATAACGCTTCGTCGAAAGCGACACCTCGCTGCCCGCATCTGCCCGATAGGTCTCACCCATCTCCTCAAAATCATAGCGCCAGGGCATATCCTGCGCCATCGCCGCACTGGCCATGCCAACCACAAAAATAAAAATCCACTTCATACACACACCCTCTTAATACCAGCATCCTCTGGCCTGGGGATATACACAAACCATGCAAAAATAGCCACCAGCAACACCGCTGGCGCCAGCGCGTAAAACGCGGGTGCATAAGACCCCGCAGAGCTAAAAATGGACTCAATAAACCACGGCCCCGTCGCAGAAGCCAAAACCGCAAACACCTGTGCCGCACCCTGAATTTTACCCAAATGAAGACGCCCAAAAATATCTGCCCACGCCGTAAAAAAAATCACCGAAACCACACCCCCGGAAAAACCGAGCAACCCCGCATGTGTCAGCGCTTGCCCCGGCGTCTTAAGCTGCGGAAACAAAAGCAAATAAAGACCAACCGCCAGCATCGCAACCGTCATCAGCCTGCCCAAAGACCATCGGCGCGCCGCCCAACCCGCTGTAAAATTTCCCAACAAACCCGTCGCCATAAACACCGCCATCGCATATTGAAACACCGTCTCATCAAACCCCAACTCCCCCAATATAGACTGATTGAACAGCATCACCCCCGCAATAACCAGATTGTAGAGCGCACTCCCAATAGCAAATACATAAAAAGCCGGTGTCATCAACGCCTGTACAAGCGTAAACCCAATCACCGGCTCATCCGACTCATCACCCTTCACAACCTCGGTATCCAGCCCAACCGCCTCCGGATCTCGACGAACAAATAGCAGACACAAACCAGATAGAACCATCAGAATCCACCCCAACCCCGACCACATAACCCGCCAACCCTGATTGAGCACAACATCGCCAGCAACAACAATAGCAACCGCAAAACCCAGACTCATAAGCACGGCAAAAATACCCATCGCAACACTCAACCGCCGCACAAACCACTTGCCAACCATCGTCAAACTAACCACAGACAACGCGCTTTGCCCCACACCCCGCATCAAAACCAGCAAAAAAAGCAAAACAATACCACCACTTGCCACCTGGCTAAAACCCAGAACCACCGCACTCAGAACAAATAGCACCCCTGTCACAACAACGCGAACCCCAAAGCGATCAATCGCCAAACCGCAGACCAAATTGAACAACGCTCCCAAAATCGTCGCCCAAAAATTCTTCTCGGCAAAATCGAGCCGGGAAATACCCAGATCCGCGATCAAAGGCTCCGTAATCAAACCAATACCAACACTTCTGCCCGGCAACGTCGCCACCATCGCAACCGCCGCAAAAATCAGAACCACCCAGCCGTAATAAAACGGCACACGCGCAGGCAGCGCATTGCCAAAAATATTTTTGGAGTTCATTCCACACACGCCTTGAGCTTTGCCAACCCCTCTTCTGCTACCACAACAGAACCCTTTTCCCAATAGCTCGGATTAAACAACTCCAGAGACAACATCCCCTCATACCCCACATTTTCAAGCCCCGCCACAATCTCTGACCACGGCGCCAAACCATCCCCCGGATAAACCCGATCCGCATCTGTTATGGTATCCCTCCCGGGCGAAGCCGGATAATCATTCACATGCACCAATCCCAACTTATCCGGACCCAGATGTTCCAGCCCGTGAAAATGTCCACTCCCCTTGTACATATGATAAACATCCGCCAGAAGCACCGTATTGGGACGCCCGCATTCAGCCGCCACCAGCAAAGCCTCGCCCAACGTACCCAGAGTCTGCGCAATACCCCAAAACTCCAGCAAAGGCTTCGCCCGAAACCCGGCAACCTCATCGACCAACTCCCCATAGCGACGCGCCACAGAAAACAAATCCACATCCCGGTCTCGAATCCCAAAAGGCGGAGCCGCGACATACGTACAATTGAGCGCATCGGCCATATCAAAACAGCGACGCGCTTCCTCAAGCCCCTTTGCCCGCTCCTCATCCTCTGGCACTGACCACTCAAAAAACGCGATCAAATTGACAATCTGAATCCCCCGATCCGCTGCCCTATCGCGTATATCAGACAGCGACCCACCCCCCGCAACCCACGCATCAATTTCCGCCACCCACGGCTCAATCCCCTCATAACCCGCATCCGCCGCAATATCGATGGCATCGACCACAGAAACACCCTCATTGCGAATCGTGCTGGTATTCAAACAATACGAAAAACCCATTTTTATTCTCCTCACACAAAGACACGAAGAAAGGCGAGAGACAAGACACCCCTGTCCCCATTCCGTCTATTCATCTGCGTTCCATCTGCGTTCATCTGCGGATCCCTCAAATACTCGGCAAAGGTGCCGTATCACCCGTCTCGTGCTGCCACAAGCGAATCGCCGCCGCCATACTGCGAACGCGGTCCCGGTGCTCGGGCGCATCAAACAAATTATTCTCCTCAAAAGGATCGGTATTCAAATCGAACAACTCGCACTGATCGCCCGCACACAAATTCAACTTCCACCGGTCGCCCGTCACAACACAACGCCACGGAAGCGTCGCCACCAGATTGATATCGGGATTCCCCAAATTGCGGTCGCCAATCCCATTCCACTCCATAAATGCCATGTGCTCTCTCAAATCGCGCTCACCCGTCAACGCACCTGCCACACTCTCACCCTGACACTGGTCCGGAATCGGCAGACCCGCCAGATCCAAAAGCGTCGGAACCAGATCCGCGTGACCAAATACCCCATCCACCCGCGTCTGCTCCGTATTCAACCACGGCACATGCATCAAAAATGGAACCCGCGCCGACTCCTCGTAAAACGCCCGCTTCTCCCACATGCGGTGATCGCCCGCCATCTCACCGTGATCACTCGTAAACACAAAAATCGTATTCTCCATCTGACCCGTCTCATCCAGTGCCTGCACCATCTGACCAATGGCATCATCCACAATTTTCACATTGCCCAAATACTGCGCCCGCAACTTCCGCCAATTCTCATCCCGCGTCATATCCTCCGCCACAACCCGCGCATCCGTGGTATTGCGATAAAAATCCGAACGCACCCGATTAAACAGCGAATGCCCCTCTGGATGCTTCAAAAACGTCGGTCCCACCGGGATCTCCTCGGGATCGTACAACCCGTCATAAGGTCCCCGATAAGGCGGATGCGGCTCAAACGTACTGGCAACGAGCAGCCATGGACCACCTGTATTCTCGCGAATAAACCGCTCGGACTCCGCGCCCACATAAGCCCCAATCTGCGCGGAAGCCGGCATCTCTGCGCGTTGTTGGGGCGTAAACCTGTTCGGCACATCCGGCGCAAAACCCTGATCCAACACCCACTGGTGATACCCACACCCATCCGCAATACTGCACCACTCGTCAAACCCGTGCTGACAGTTGCCATCATCTCCCAGATGCCACTTGCCCACATACCCCTTGCGGTACGTATCGGGCATCATCTCCGCAATGGACAACGTCTCCTCCCTCAGCGGAATCCCATTGACCACACACCCATGCGAATGCGGATAAAGCCCGGTAATCAGCGACCCCCGCGCCGGCGTACAAACCGCCTGTGTCACATAGGCATTCTCAAAAACAAAACTCCGCTCAGCCAGCGCGTCATGATGCGGTGACTGAATCCACTCATTGCCATAACACGCCATCGTATCCGTGCGCTGTTGATCGGTAATCACAACTACAATATTCGGTTGTCGGGACATTGCTATCTCTCCTAAAAAATGAACTTGCATAAATATGCTGAATTCAGCATATTATGTCTTATGTATGCAAAACCACAAAAACCCTGGAAAAATAGAACATGAACAAAAAAACAGACTACACAGTCGGATCTGGCAACGTATTCAAGGACCTGGGATTTGATCGTCCTGATGAAGAATTGGCAAAATCAGACCTGGCAATTCAAATCAGTAAAATTATCCAACAAAAAGGTTGGACGCAAAAAAAAGCAGCAGGTATTCTCGGCATTGACCAACCCAAAGTATCCGCGCTCAAGAATGGTAGATTAGGCGGTTTTTCTATTGAGCGTCTATTATCCTTCTTGCGGGCACTGGATCGGGACATCGACATCGTCGTACGTCCGAAAATTGATGATGTAGCACATATCCAGGTCGCGGAAGCAATCAATCGTCCCAGGTATGTCACGGGATAAAACAGACCTTTAGTTACGAATCCTCTGCCACATTATCTAATTCCTGTAATAGCTCCCCATCAATCAAATCAATCAATTCTTGCACCGTCTCAACAGTGAGTTGCGACGACTTAGCTTCTCAAAATCGCTTCCACCAAAGACCATCCAATGAGAAATGCAGCTTCTAAGTGTCCATTCTCCACCAAGAAAGCCACTTCTTTAATTTTTAAGCGAATTTCTTCATTGGGATAAGTCATGTAGAATTGGCTGAAATTCCACAAATTAGCAAAGGATGCTGTCTGAATTGATCACCATGAAAAACCGCTCACTGAATAAAAGCACTTCAGCACAGGCACTGAAGCTATGGCGAGCGGTTTTTTTTCGTGCAAATTCGTGCAAATCTGAGGTGTGGATGCGTTGGTTCTCTGAGGTTGGGCAATCGCGTCACGCCTCTAACATATCCTGAAATGCCTCGATATTGGACACTTGTATCGCCGAGCGGAGCAACTGCTTGAGGCGTTGCAAGTCGTCAATATCGGCAATGCGAGTGGATAAAGGATGTGTCGCGGAGAGGCCAAATCGAATCGCCAATACGTCGAGAATATCTTCAATAGCGCGTTCTCTTTCTCCCTGTTCAATGCCTTGTTCAATGCCTTGTTTAATCCATTGTTCCTTGTTTTCCTCTATCTCTTGCTCAATCAAGTATTGGGCAAAAGATGATTCGCGGATGAGATCCATCAACCCCTCCTTTGAAATAAGGTCAGCAATCATTTCTCGATCATGCACTAACCCACCCAACACAGACAAAGCAGTTAGAAAATCGCCTCTGGCAGATTCATCCAGCGGCAGGTCAGTCGCCCTGTCAACACACGCGCGAAACCACACATCAGAATCCACTCCCTCAGGCGGCTTCATCAATGATGCAAAGGGTACCAAGCCCACATGTCCCGTATCAAGGACACGCTGCCCTTCTACCTCTATCAGTCTGACCACTTTGTATTGGATAATGAACTGACAGCCAAAACGCGCTTGGATGTGGTATCCCGGATCGTTCAGCCCTGCATCGGGACGCAAGTAAATGACAGCAGAATGGATGGGCAGATCATACTGCTCAATGGCGCGACCGATGTACCCGGCCATACGACGCGGCATGGGCGGATTTGTGCTGTCGGCGGTTTGAAATTCGTAGTGAATCAATACTTCTTCTTCGCCTATTCGCGCACTGATCAAGCTATCCGTTCGGTGTGCATCAATATTGGGTTGCTCCGTGTCGAGAAGTGCGAGAAATTCAACATCATCCCTATCGAGTGTGAAGCATAAAAAATCATGCGGATAGGTCTGGATGAGACGTTTGGAAATGGTATCATACTTTCCCATATTGGATGCCTTGGGTCTGAGGTGGGGTGTGTTTTGCAGTACATCAACCCTCAGACCCTAAGCAAATACTGAGCCAGAAAAATACCATCATCCAGGAAATCGAGCAACAAATTGCGTTGGCAGACGCCCAAGCACCCTCATTGTGCCTGAAATATGCTGTATTACGCCCCTGTTCACAACTTGAATTTAAGGATCGCCTGTTAAAATAAATGCGAAGCAGAACAAATGTTGGCTACAAAGATGTACATTTTGATTCATGAATAAGCGGTATTGTGAAAGATATGTACGCCTTTCCGCTAAGCCTCTCAACCTTCATCCTGTTCATTCTCTCATCTTGCCTATCCTGATTCAGACAGTTGCCTCTCAAAGTGCCTCCCCTCCTTCGCTGCTTGCCATTGGTCTTCTGTATCGATCTCTGCGCCGGGATCGCCCTGTTGTTTCATCCAGCAATCGAGTTCGGCAGACAGGCGTTTCTTCGCCTCTGCATGTGCGGGATCATCGGCCAGATTATTCAACTCACAGGGATCCTCATCCATGCGATACAACTGCTCGGGGGGACGGCGCATGTATCGATCCACCAAAAACCGCGTATGCTCATTAAACGTCGTATCAAAAACCCACGTCGGCCAGTACTGGTGCCATCGAAACTGCCCCATCAGATGCTTCTCAATATAGATCGCCTCGGGCGTCAAATTGCGAATATAGTGATACGTACCATCCGTCACCGCACGGATCGGATAGGGCGGCCCCTCGGGAATATTATTATGCATAAAATACGCGAACGCCCGATGATCCTCTGCCTCGCCCAAAAGCACAGACATAAAACTCGACCCATCAAAATCAATCGCATCGGAATCACCGCCCGCTGCCTCAACCAGCGTAGGCGCGACATCCTCATACTGAATAACCGCATCGGTATATCCCGGCTTCACCACGCCGGGCCAGCGCACGACAAAACCCGTATGAACACCCGTATTCCAATTCGTCCACTTGCACCCGGGAAACTGCGACCCCTGCTCAGACGTAAAAATCACCAGCGTATTATCCGCCTGCCCGGTCTCATCCAGCACCGCCAGAATCTCACCCACCTCCTGATCCAGCACCTCGATCTCCGCCAGGTATTTGGCATAATCGCTCCGCGTCTCCTCCGTATCCGCCAGATACGGAGGCAACTTCAACGCATCCAGATCAAAATGCTCGGGATTGCCCAGCGTCCACGGCGCGTGCGGCTCAAAAAGACCCGCCACAAGACAAAAAGGCGTATCCCGATCCTCCCCCACAAACGCGCGAATCCCCTCAACGCCAAACTCGGGATCGGGATGCGTACATCCCCCCTCAATACCCGGCACATATTCAAAAGGAAAACTCTTATTGGGACCCACATGCTTCTTGCCACACAGCCCCACGCGATACCCCAGATCCCCCAGAAAATGCGGAAGACTCCGCGTCCCTGGACGCGCAGCAGAATGATTCCAGCACGAACCATTGCGCGCCGGGTACAACCCCGTATAAAGCGCCGTACGGCACGGATTGCACATCGCCATAGGCAAATACGCCCGATTAAAAACCAGACCATCCCGCGCCAACCCATCAATATTGGGCGTATCCACATTCTGCCCACCGTACAGCGACAAATCGAGATACGTCGCATCATCTGCAATCATAATCAAAATATTCGGTTCCATAGCCCCTCCTTTTGCAGCCCCAATCGCACCAGCAACTCTGGCGGCGCATCAATAGCGCGCAATTTCTCAACCATCAAACTCTGCATACGGGCCAGCGCATCCGATTCACCATCGGCAAGATCATTCTCCTGATCGGGATCCGAAGGCATGTGATACAACCGCGTCTTGTGCTTCTCGGGATGTCGCGCAGGCGTCTGCTTGCTCCGAAGCACATCCGCACCCCAATCAAACTGATTGCGATTCGCAATAATACTCGAATAAGCATACACCGGCGGATTGGCTTCATCCACCCCCTGCAACAGCACATACTCCCCATCGGTAATATTGCACGTCCCAGAAAACTGACCGTACAAAATCGCATCGCGCCCGGGCGCATCCCCATCCCGCAAAAACGGAATTAAACTCTGTCCGTGCAAATTCACTCCCTCGGGCACCGCCAACCCCATAGCCTCTATCACAGTCGGAAAATAATCAACCGGCTGCACAAACTGCACGGGACGCGCACCGTGACCAAACTCGGGATGCCAGACAATCATCGGAATCCGCGTAATCTCATTCCAAAGCACCCAGTTTTTCCCAGTGCGCCCGTGATCGCCATTGTGCGTCCCGTGATCCGACGCGAGAATAATCATCGTATCATCCATCAACCCCATATTCTCAACCTGATCGAGAAAATGCCCCACCCAGCGATCCACCATCGTCACCTCACCCGCATAAATCGCCTGCACCCGCTTCAACTCCGCCTCCGTCAAATTGCCATCCACCCAATCGTACGGCGCGACCGGATACTCCATCACATCGTCCTCCGAATCATCGTACAACTTCACATAGTGGCGTGGCGGATCCCATGGCTCGTGCGGATCAAAAGAATCGATCATCAAAAAAAACGTCTGATCGGCATTGTGCTGAAGCCACCGCGCCGCCCGTGAAAACAACTGCGGCGAAAACCAGTCGCGCTCCTCTTTACGGATATATTGCGCATTGCGAAAATGCGGTTGATCGGGCTTGTTATGCGGCGGATAATCCAGCGTCCGATTCTCAAAAACAATATCCGAATCCGTCACATACCGATCCCGCTCCTGCCCGCGCACAAAATCAAATCCCGAAAACGGACGCCAGTACCCACTGCCCGGATTGCTCGTCCAGTGATGATACACATCCGTAAAAAAGTAGGACACCTTACCCGCCTCATGCACCGTCCCACCCAGCGTCACATCATCAGGCTCTATACCGCCCCATCCCCGCCACGGAAACTCGTATCGCCCCGTCGCAATATCCCGGCGACACGGCAACGTAGGATACGAAGCCAAATACGCATTCTCAAAAACCGCTCCCCGCTCGGCAAAACGATCTATATTCGGCGTATGAATCCGAGAATTGTCATAACACCCCACATGATCTCGACGCCAGGTATCCAGCACAATAAGAATAACATTCATAAAAAACTCCTCATGTTAAAACTTCTTCTACCCTCACCCGCAGATCCGCCGCAGAACCACCCGCAGCATTGAGCACCACAGGACCATCATACCCATTCGCTTTGAGCGCGCGGACCACATCCACATCATCCTCACCAATCGTCACCATCCCGATGCGCTCCACATACTTATCCACAATTCCCACAGCATTATCAACATCCATCGCATTGAGCCAGACATGTGCACGCTCGGGCAACTCGGGCATCAAAGCGTCAAAATCCGCCGCACTTTCCAAACACGTATCCACCCCATTACCCACATTCAGCGTCACATCGGGAATATTCTCGAGCAACTCATGCACACCGCTCACCAAAACCTCGCGCGCCTCGCGGGAACGCGCACCACTGAGAAAACTCGCACACCGCAAGCGAAGTGCCCGCGCCAGATGAATATCCCACTCGACCTGCCGGAAATTAGAAGCCACCTCACCCCTCCTGTTCACCCCCGTCAAATCGCGCACATGTAACCCCATCAACGCCACACCTGCATCGTCGAAATAATCGCGAATCATCCGCACCGAAGCATCTGGATGAAAAGGCGAACTCGCCGTAAACGCACAATGCAACACCATAGCATCAAAACCCGCTGCCTTTGCAATATTCAAGGCAGCGGGCAACACGGCTTTTGGACACATAACAGGATCAAAACACAAACGCAAATCAAACCTCCTTCACACTTCTTCCTTCACACTTCACCCTTCTCACATCCCCTCCCAATACGCCCACATATCATCCGGATCCTCAAACTTCAGATCATCCCAATTCGTCCATCGAAAGCGCGTAATAATCGCCATGCGAATTTCATCGCTACAATTCATACTCGCGCTATGAACCAAATGACTATGCCAGATCATCGCTGTTCCTGCCGACCCGGAAATCTCCTCGTAATCCGCATCATCCCAATCGAGAATCTCCAGCGGCCTCGTCGAGCGCGGCTCGCCCTCATAAATCGGCAACTGGTAAAACGTCTTACCCAGACTCACGCGCGAATGCGTTCTAAAATACTCCGCCATGTGTTTATGCGTCCCCGGCCACACGCAGGTACCGCCGCCCTGGGGCTTCACATCATTGAGATACAGCGTAATCCCCACCGTCCAATTATTCACAACACCGCTACCAAGCCCGTGACCATCCATATGACTGCCTTTGGGACCTTTCCACTCACCACCCTGTGGAAACCGCAAATTCGCCGACGTAACAGGTGGATGCAAAGGCGCCAAACGACCTTTACCAGCCAACTCCTCAACCATACTGTACAGCGGCGAATCGTAAACCAACGCGTGAAACGCCGCGTGACCATCCATCCCCTGAGACCCCTCTTTCCCAACCCACGTAGAAGGATCATTGCGATCCACCGGCAAATGATCCCAGATCACCTCTCGCGCGGCTGCCATCTGCTCAGGCGTCACCACATCGCGTTTGATCACATAGCCCTTCTCCCGAAACACCGCTTTATCCTCAACCGTCAAAAACGCCATCACACACTCCTTCCTTCTACTATATACCGCTCGACCATCTCCCTGAACTCGCGCACAATACCCGATTCCCGGTTAAACTGATTATACGACTCAAACGGATCATCTCCCATATGATAAAGCTGCCCCCTTGACCCCGGCACAGGACCTGTGCCCACACACCCATCCACGCCGCGCCCCATATCTCCAGAATTATCACAATCGACAATCAACTTCCAATCCCCTCGCCGAATCGAAAATACCCCCATACAGGAATGGTGTATCAAATCATCCCGAACAAGCTTATTCTCACCCATCAACGCAGGTAAAAAACTCGCACTATCTTCCCCCGCATCCTCTGGAAGTGTCTCCCCCACAATATCCGCCACAGTCGCCATAAAATCCTGCAACCCGACCAGCGCATCGCAAACCGAATTGGGCGCAACAACGCCCGGCCAGCGCGCGATAAACGGCTCTCGATGTCCCCCCTCCCAGATAAACCCCTTAAAACCGCGCCAATCACCGCAAGACTTGTGACCATACGTGCGCCCATTACACCCGGGCAACGCACCATTATCACTCGTCACAATAACCAGCGTATCATCCGTCAACCCACAGCGATCCAGCGCATCCATCACCTGCCCCACCATCCAGTCAAACAGCGCGACCATATCCCCCCGGGGACCTGCCTCACTCGCACCGCGCAAAAACGCTGGCACACATTCGACCGTACACGGTTCATGCGGCGCAGAAGCCGCCAGATAGAGAAAAAAGGGCGTATCTTCATCCCTTGCCCGCTCCTCAATATACGCCACAGCCTTCTCCGTAAAAGCCGGATCCGCCTCCTTGTGGTCCCAATCCGGAACCATCAACCCGCGCCGACCACCCGCCATCTCAACCGGCTTTTGCACACTCGGAAGACCCACCGTCTGATCCTGATCGATAAAACAATAAGGCGGCTGCGCCGTCGAACACCCCGACGTCCCGTAAAACCTGTCAAACCCCAGCGCAATCGGTCCCCCCGCAATCGGCTTTGAAAAATCGATCTTATCTTCCTCCACCGGATCGGGTGATCCACCCGGCCAGGGCAGGGGCTGATCAAAGTCAAACACCTCGCCATCCTTCACACCCCAACCCAGTCCCAAATGCCACTTGCCAAAACACCCCGTGTGATATCCACACTTCTTCAACAAAGAAGCCACCGTCACGCGCTCGGGTTCAATCAACGGCAATTCGTAATTGAACAACACATGGCTCTTCAATTCTGTGCGCCAGCAATAACGCCCGGTCAAAATCCCATATCGCGTGGGCGTACACACCGCCGAAGGCGAATGTGCATCTGTAAACCGCATCCCCTCACTCGCCAACCGATCCATATACGGCGTGGGGATCTTCGAATGCGGATTATAGCACCCCACATCGCCATAGCCCATATCATCAGCGAGTATATAAACAATATTCGGACGTGTATTAGACATCTCTAACCTCTCATATTGATCCACGGTTCATCCCCCGACACATCGACCAGCACCTCACCATCGAATTTAGCCGGAGACAAAATCGCCAGAAAAACCAGATCCTCATCCCCGGCATTATAAGTCCCATGCACCATATCCATCGGAATATGCGCCGCATCTCCTGGACCCAGAATTTGTGAATCCCTATCCACCCACTGTTCCGCTGTTCCCGCAACCACGTAAATAATCTCTTCCATACACGGATGGCGATGAAACGCGTGCGCCTTGCCCGGCGGCATCGTCACCCGCACCAGCAACAAATGATCCGCCTCGGTCAACCCCTCCCGACTGATCCACTCATGCGGACCCCACGGCAACTCCTCCACCTGCACATCATCTTGTGTGATAAACCTCAACACATCTGACATAGCTATCCCCCACCGATCAAATCTCGCGCATTGACAATTGCTTTCAGCTTTGCCTCTGCGACATTTGCCGAAGCCACGGGATTATCGGCGAATGTGGCGAAACCGCAATCGGGTGTCAGCAAAACGCGCTCTTTTCCAAACAGATTGATCGCCTCTGAAATTCGCCGCTGAATATCTTCCACCAGTTCCACCGAATCCAACTTCTGATTCACCACACCAACACCCACGCGCTTATCATCCGGAACCGCTTTCAACACATCTACATCTCCTGCCCGCTCGGTGCAAAGCTCCAGAAACAGCGTCCCCACATCCACCCGCTTCAGCACATCCATCAGTGACCCATACCCCCCGGAAAGCGCCGCGGACTCATCCCGCGTCCAATTGCCCCGGCAAATATGCAGCCCCAGTCGCTCCCCCGGCAGATCCCGCACAACCTCATTCAAAAGGCCGACCGCAAAATCGAGCTCCACCGACGCCTCTAACTTCTCGCTCAAAGCCCCACACATAAAACTGCGATTCCCGGTCGCACTCCCAAAAACCACCTCTGTCAAAACCGGCTCATCGAACTGCACCAGCGCAACACCTGCCGCCAGCAAAAAATGCACCTCCTCCCGCAAAACCCGCACCACATCCCGCGCCAGTTCATCTCGCGACTCGTACGGACGCTCCCTGAGACAATCCAGCCACATCGTACGCGTCAGCAAATAAGGCCCGGGCAGCGCCACCTTCACCGACTTATCCGAACAAGAACTCGCAAACTCAAACTCGTGAACCGCCAGAGGACGACTCCTCCCCAACTTCCCGTAAACCACCGGATGCCGCACCTCAGCCGCCGGAACATCCAGCGCGCGCAACTCCCTCTCGAACTTCTCCGAATCATCCACCATCGCCGTCAAATCGCTCAGCGGAATAAGTTGGCAATTATCCAGCAACCCACCCACAAAACTCGCATAACTATCCCGACGCTGCTCCCCATCTGTCAACACATCAACCCCCGCGCGAGACTGCGCGCCAATACAAAGCCGCACCGCATCATCTGCCGTCGCCTGAAACTCCGCGTCATCCAACCTGCCCTCAAGCCGATCATGCACCGCCTGAAGCATCCAACGAGGGCGCGGCCAACTCCCGATACCCATAACAGACAAAGGCGCAATCCCAGGCGCAGACGCAGGACCTGGCAGCGACCCGGGAATCGTCACCGCCACCCGAAATTGCTCCCCAACAGGAGCCATAGTCCGCCCGCGATCCTCAAACGGCCCCTTGCAAACGAGATAACTGCGCTGCCGCCCCACCTTTGTCCACGATACCAGCTCATTGCTCGTCAACCGACACCATGCGGGCAACTCGACCTCAACCGTCGCATCCGTCGATAAAATCTCTAACAACCCACCGCGCGCCAGCGGATCGATATGCCGGCGAATCAGCAATAACAAACCGCCACCGCAATCCAAATCCCCACCGTCAAAACTGACATCAGGCGCATATTTGTGTCGTTCTATCGCCTCCAACACACCTCCTAATACGTAATACAGGGCGTCCCATCGGAAAGAAACTCCACCAGCGCAGCGCCCCCAACCATAATTGCCCCATCGACCAGATTATTCTCATCCAAACCGCGCTTCTTAAAACACGGCGCACACACGTAAATCGTCCCACCACCACCCACAAACAAATCCATGAGATCCTTCAGCGGCAAAAAGCCCTCCTCAGCCACATCGTCGGCATAGCCCTTCTGGGAAAGCCGAACCCCCTCCGTAGTCATAAAAAGGAGCGTCTCCTTCTCCGACCCCAACGCGGCATTGGCAACCACAAAAGCCACAGTCGCTTTATCCGTATCGTCCTTCGCACAAGTCAAACTAACACAAAATTTTCCAGCCACTTTTACTCCTTTACTCTTTTGGTTTCTCTTCTATCCAGTAAAACGGGTGATCTGCGCGAACCATCCGCCGCCCCGTCATGCGACACCAGGCGGGCAAATCAACAGGCGCACCAGGATCATACGCCGTAAGCTTCAAAACCTCGCCCTCCTCGAGCTTTTGCATCCGCATCCTGAGCAAAATAATAACCTCGCCGCACCCCATGTGTCCCGCATCCCACTCATCTGCTGCGACAACGTCTTGCAGTTGTTCCATTTTGTGCGGCATCAATTTCTCCAAGATGACAGTCTTCCTTCACACTTCTCATCACTCCTGCGGCAATTCCTCGGCACTGATATCGATCTCCTCGATCAACCGCGCCAGATCTGCTTCCACTTCTGCCTGCACATCGGCATACGCCGGATCGCCGTACACGCTCGTCATCTCATAGGGATCCTTCTCCAAATCAAACAAATCGCGCTCCCCGGTTCGATGTACCGCAAGCGTATAATTTTGCATACGCACGCCATAGTGCTTCGTCGGCCCATCCCAATACGCATAAAAAGCCGACTGCCGCCAATCCTCTGGTGTCTTCCCTTCGCACAAAGCGCGAAAACTTCTGCCCTGCACCTGTGCATCGGGTTGCAACCCGGCAAAATCGAGATACGTCGCACCAAAATCCACATTCACCACAATATCCTCATTCACCGAACCCGGTGCAATCGCCTTCGGATACCGCATCACATAAGGCATGAGAAGTGACTCCTCCAAAATCAAACGCTTATCAAAATACGAATGCTCGCCCAAAAACATACCCTGATCAGAAGTATATACCACAATCGTATTCTCCGTCAACCCCTCCTCATCCAGAAAATCCAGCAACCGCCCCACACCCTCGTCAATCGCCGTAATACACCGCAAATAATCCTTCACATACTTCTGGTAAGCCGCATGAATCTTCTCCTGTGTACTCATCCCCGTCGTATCCAGCCGCCCCGTAGGCCACTCTCTTCCCCGAACCCCCTCATCCATCCGCTCAGCCTGCGAGAGCATCGTGCGGTGGTGATCCTCCAACGCGCTGGACACCTTGTCAAACGGCTTATACAAATTCGATGGCTCGGGCAAATCCCCATCCGTGAACAAATCCGCATGACGAGGCGCGTACTCCCACAAGCCATGGGGTGCCTTGTGATGACACAGCATCAAAAAAGGCTTATCCGGATCGCGCGCCTTCAACCAGTTGAGCGACAAATCCGTAATAATATCCGTCGCGTACCCCTCGTACTGCGTTGGCTCGCCATTGCGCGTAAACGACGGATCAAAATAAGCCCCCTGCCCCGGCAACACCTCCCAATAATCAAACCCATCCGGCTCAGACCCCAAATGCCACTTACCCGCAATACCCGTTTGATATCCAGAAGCCTGCAACTGCCGCACAAAATTGGGGTGATCGTCACTCAGCGGTTGATTCAACCGCAACACCCCATTTTTATGGCTGTATTGCCCCGTAATAATACTCGCCCTGCTCGGCGAACACAGCGCATTATTGCAAATACAATTGTCAAACCGCATGCCCTCACGAGCGATGCGGTCAATATTCGGTGTATCCACCACCTCATTCAGCCATCCGTTATAACAACTAATGGCATTCACTGTGTGATCATCAGACATAATATAGAGAATATTAGGACGCGAATCAGACATTAAACCCTCCATGTGTAAGGCTAAAAAATATCACCGCTCTGGAACATAATCATCAATAAATTCCGGCATCAAATCCAGCACCTTTTGCAAGCGTTCACGCGCCTCTTCAGCATCGACATCGCCCTGCCCCAAAACAATATCGTACTCTTCCAGCCGATCTGCAGGCACATCGTAAAACCGCCCATCGTGATAAATTTTAAACCGATGTTCTCGCGCAAACTGACCCGCGTGATCCTGGCCAAAACCAAAACGCGGATTGTAATGACAAAAAATCCAATCCCTCGGATCGCCCCGTTCGCCTCTCAACTGGGGCAAAAAACTGCGCCCATCACACGGCATCCCCTCTGGAATGGGCGCATCTGCCAAATCCATCAGCGTCGGCAAAAAATCGCTAAAATCCACCAGATCATCTAACACCACGCCCTCTGGCGCTACCCCCTTCCAAAAAGCAATAAAAGGCACATGCGTCCCCGCATCGGGCATCGTACCCTTACCGCCCACAATCTCGACACCGCCCTCAAGCTGGGACGTAATCGTGCGATGCGTACCATTATCACTCGTGAACATCACCAGCGTATTCTCGAGCAAATCGAGCGCCTCGAGCTTCTCTACAATCCTGCCCACCAGCTTATCGGCATACGCCACCATATCGGCAAAATAGCGCGTATCCTGCTCATCCCTGTGATCTCTATCCCGCCACTCCGGGCTATCGGGCGTGGGAACAAAAGGCGCGTGAACCAGAATCATAGGATAATATGCAAAAAAAGGCACATCTCGATGTCGCTCAATAAAATCCAGCAAATAATCACAACAAATATCGGGACCATACCGATCTTCGACATACTCGTCGGGTAACCACTCGCCATTGCATTCGATTTGCGGATGTGCATATCGTCTCTTACCCATGCGCACACCATCTTCTGGCGGCGGCGTCATATTCCACAAACAATGCTCATCAAACCCAAAATGCGCCGGCATCTTATTATCCTTACTCAACTGCCACTTACCCGCAACACATGTCGCATACCCCGCATCCTGTAACAAATTGCCAAACGTCTTTTCTTTCGGATTCAAATAGGCAAATTTATCGTAATTCCGAAAATTGTACTGCCCCGTCATAATCTCCACGCGGGAAGGCGTACACAGCGGCGTCGAATAACAATGGGAAAAACGAATACCCCGCGATGCCAGATCATCCAACACCGGCGTCTCATACGTCGTACTTCCATAACAACTCAAACACTCAAAACCCATATCATCTGCCATAATCAACACAACATTTGGTCTTGACATACGCTTCTCCATTAAATAAACCTGAGCCAATTTAATGCGACAACATCTCTATATCAACTGTCTTCTGGCACCACTATGAATCTGGTTGACACACCAATGCCCCAGATGATACTATATATTTTCCGTGGAAACAACAGAACATAGGGGAAGGACAAAAAATGAACATTTCGCTCACATCAACAGAGCAAAGCTCCGGCAAACTGGCAAAAGACAAATTGGCAAATGCGATAGGGGCAATACGGAACGACGGCTATGTCATCATCGAGCAAGTAGTGGATCACGCGATACTCGACGCCCTCAAAACGCGCATGGATGAAGACTCTGCAAAGCTAATTGAATCACAAAAATGGGGTGGCGCGGGTCGCGTACAGGGTCATTTACAGCAAGGACCTCCACCATTCGACCCATTCCTATCCCCAGACATCCTCGTCAACCCTTATGCCGTTCAGATCTCACGAGAAATGCTGGGAACAGAATTTTACTGCTGCTTTTACAACGGCAACACAAACACGCCAAACAGCACCTTCCAACCCCTTCATGCTGACGGCGTTCACCTCTGGGGCGAACAGGACCAACCCCATCCAGCAACCCAGCTCATTGTCAACATCTTTCCCCAGGACACATCTGATAAAAACGGATCGACACAAATCTGGCCGGGATCACACCTCGACATGCGCCCGGTAACAGACGAAACAGAAGCCGATCGCCGATCCTTTTCCCCACCGATTCAGCCCACCCTGCAAAAAGGCGACATCTTGATTCGCGATTCGCGCCTCTGGCATCGCGGCGTGCCAAATCCATCCGATCACAACCGCCACATGATCGCAGTTGTTTACAACATCGGATGGCTGGTCAGACGGAGAACGCTCTTCTTTGATAAAAGCGGTGAAAAAATATTCGAAGCAAGCGGCGTTGATCCCAATGCCGAATTCCTCAACCCCCCGTTCGAATACCTGTTTGAAATGGCGTGCAAAAGAATAGAAAACGACCCCATGCGCGGTGTCTAATTCTCTTCATCCTCGCTCGGCATCACTGCCCAATCGGTACGCAGTTCCGCGACGAGGTCAGCCGGTGGTTGCATAAAACGCTCAACCCGGGCACTCGCTTTGGCTCGGAACCCTGGTCCGGCCAGTTCCCAGGCATTGTAGTGAAATTTGCCTTCGGGTTGCATCACGCGGACATTCAACGTACGGCGTGGCTTCAAGGTCTGGTTCATACCGGCGCAGTGCAGGCAGGCCGCGTTGACCACCAGTAGATCACCGGGATCGCCAATAACCTGCACTCTGTTGCCGTAGTGATTTGGGTTGGAATCCGGCACCCCGGGATCTTCGTCAGCCTTAAAGTAATGGGTACCCGGTATCACCGAAGTAGCACCGTTTTCAGCGGTGTACCCGTCAATCAAAAAAAAGAACCACAAGCCCCTGTGCTTGCCATTCGCGGTAAGGCCGGGGCGAAAATCGCGATGGATGCCTTCAGACTGCTCTCCGGGGTTGTAGCGTTGGGTATTGGCGACAAGGTCGGAGAAGTGATAGGTACCCAGGGCAGGCTCGCAGATCGCGTGAACAGTGTCGTGGTCGAGCAATTCGATCGCCGCATCACCCCACAAAAAACAGGCACGGGCGTTGGGATTCAGGTCGAATTTGCGGTTCCCGTACTTATCGCCGATATTCACATCCGACAGCTTCATCCCGCCACGCCAGGCGGCAATATAGTCATCGGCGGCACGCTGGGCGATGTCGCGCAAAGGATCGAGGCACTCAGGTGCGATCTGGTTCCGTATAATGGTATAGCCATCGCAGTCGAGATTGGCGAGATGCTCCTCCAATTCGCTATCGTTAAGGGGATGGACGGGGCGCATGGGCTGATCTCCTTATCTCATTCTTCCTGCTTTTTTTGATTTCGCAAAATCTCTTCAAGAAGCGGCAGTCCTTTGAGCCGCGCTTTCCAGTTTCGAGGCTGTTTTTCGGCAAGACTCATAATACCTTTATTGTATTTGAAACCCTCGCTGGTCACATTCTCAATAATCGGATGCCAACTATCCCCCGTGCGGTCTCTCACAACCCCGATTGAGGGACCTCTGACCCGTTTGATCTTCCTGTCATTCTCATCAAACCGCAGCTCTTTCAGATATTCTTCCGGAACATTTGCAAGCCCTTTGAGTGCAATAGCCGCATTTGTCCCAAATATCGCATGGATATTCTTTACCGTAGTCCCATCTGAAAACACACCGGGTTTATAATGCTCGTCACTCTGATTCCGTTTCTCCACGTAACCAGGTCCCATCGTCACCGCGAAAGCACAGCTCTTCACAGTCACACCGTCGATTTTGACAACGCCATTTTGAGCTTTATGTGGCCCGAGCAACACAGCAGTACTGCCGTTTTCGCAATACAGATTCTTTGCCGTAATATCATGCACCCCGCCATTATGCCCTCCGGCACCCGTCTCCAGTCTAAAAGTCACCCCACCACCAATGGCTTCGAGATTCTCAAAATGGATGGTCTCCCCCGCATGCATCTGAACCAACCCATAACCCGGACTGGAATTCGTACTCCTGAGATTTCTCACCAGACCATCGGTGGGCCTGAAGACACCCCCACTTTCGACATCCCTATCCCTGGACGGCGTAAAGATAAATGCAGAATAGGTAGTAAAACTATCCTTAACGTCAATATCGGAGAGCATAAAATTTTTGACCTTTCTGCAGTTAATCGTCCGTATGCCCTCCCCCGCCACACTTCCGCGATCTGAATAATCGACAATAAACTTACCGCCCAGCCCGCGAATGCTGACATTCTCTATAGATTCGGCATTCCTCCCTGTACCCAATCCAAAAACAATGGTCTTCGTACCTTCTGGCCAGTAGGGCTTGATAATCGTATCTTTCTCGATCAAAAGATGTACATTGGACTTCAAGTTGATACCCCCAAAACGATAGACCCCTTTCGGAACAATCAGGCGTCCACCGCCTTTTGCCGAGACCTCATCTATCGCTTTTTGCAGCTGTTCACTCTGATTGCTCTCAGCCCCATCATCAACCAGTCCGAAATCCGTCCTCAGGTTCATTGTCAACCCATTTGGATCCATCGTCTCCTCGTATGCCGCTTCCACTACCGCAGCCATTACAAACACAGTCATCAACAATACGTACTTCATGGCTCTCTCCTTAAATCAATCTAAGTCTGTCAGTAGTCGATATCAAGCGTGACGGTTTCGCCCTTCTTGAGAGCGATTATTCGCTGACATGGCGCTCCGTCGATAGCCCCGGGAACGTGCAGAACAACACTCTGGTCTCGTTCGCTGGTGAGTTGAAGACTCAGATGGCGAACTGTCTGGTCCCAGGCCAAGCGGTCAATTGTAATCTGCTGACGCGCGCGCATGCCGTGGATTTCGCCATGTGACCAGGCCTTTGGAATGGCCGGAAGCAGATCGAGCGATCCGGGGCGCGACTGCAGAAGCATGCGGTGCAAAATCTCCGGCATAGCGCCGTTGGCATCAAAGTTGAAGATTCTCGCATCTGGCTCGTGAGAGCACATCAGGCTCGCGTACATCGACCCACCAGTCGCCATGACCTCAAGCCGACCATACGCCTCTTCTGGCATGTGTAAATAAGCCGCGGCAAGGCCCATATGCATGCGGCCATGTGAAGACACTTCTCCCCCCGAATAAATGCGCCGCCGAAGAGCTTCCCGGGCGGCTTCCCATAAGTCGGGCGAATCGCAAAGTTCGGGATCGTCCAATGCTTCATAACACGAATGAAGATGGGAGAGATGGCGATGCGTGTATCTCTCTCGCCCTTCTTCAAAAGGCCATTCGGCAAGGGCACCATCTCCGTTGATCTTGTAGTCGGGAAGTTTCGCCAACATGGCTTCCCATCGGGGAATGCTATCCTGCTCGATGTCGAGGATGCGGCAGGCACAGATCAGGCTCCTCAACGCATCCTTGCATACCATGATATCCATGGTCGAGGTGATGCCGCCACCGGTTTCCGGAGAAAAGGACGGAATGAACGCATAGCACCCGGTGTCCGGATCGATCCGCACAAAGTCTTCATAGAACGCGACCACCTCCCGGAGCAAGGGTACGGTGCGTTCCTTCAAAAATGTCTCGTCGCCGCTGAATTGCCAGTGATCATAAAAAAAATGCGCCAGCCACCCGCATCCCCCGGTCCAAAAGACGCCCGGCCATTTCCCCCAGTGCAAAAGCAAAGCCGTATTGGAGGCTCTCGCGTTGGTCATATAACCACGGCAACCATAGGTGCGCTTCGCGTTGAGCTTCCACTCTGGGTAGAAGTCCTCAATCATGCGAAAATAGCCCGCCATCAACTCGCCCAAACTCCCGGCAAAGGCGTGTTGCAAGGCCAGTTGTAGATTGGTGTCGAGAGTGAAATCGCCTGACCAGGCGGGTTGCCATGAGCCGGTCCAGATCCCCTGGAGATTGGGTGGGAGTTCACCCGCACTGCAAATGTACAGATAACGGCTGCCATCGTAAATCTTCTCCATTAAGGCGTTGGGGAGATATCCTTCGTTTCGAGCGATGGCGAGCAACTCTTCGCTGGTCTTCTGACGGAGTTCGCCCCCTGTCAGATCCAGAGAAACGCGGTCGAACAATTTGGCATGCTCAATCTGATGGGCCTTAAACAGCCTATCATAGTTGGGGACAAGTGTCTTCAACGACGCCACAAGCTGCGCCATCAATGCCACGGCGTCTTCCTGCTTCAGATACGGCACGACAGAGCTATCACTCAGCGCGGGAACAGGTTCGTATTTTCCGAGCCTTTCTGTAAAGTCCGGGTGGTCTGCAGAATACGCCCAGGTCTCCTGCAACGGCATCGGCGTCTTCCAGGGCACGATCCGCATCAGCATCAAAACGCGATCTGCGCCTTGAATCTCAACGCGATCTTTGGCAACTTCAGCTTGTCCTCCCTCTACGCAGATACGCACGGCTGCGTCGTAGCCACCTTTGCCCCTGGCATAGACGTTGTGAAAGGTGACAAGCTCAGTGGAAACTGTGCGCTCAGAGACAATAGAACTGGAACTGACATCAACCCGCCATCCCTTTTTTTCTTCTGTCTTCTGGTCAACAGGGCTGGGCAGAGGAAACGCCAATTCGCAGTCAATCTGACCTTCTCTATCCGATGCAGTAGCGAACACAATCGCGTTATCTGGACGCGACACGAACAGGCGTCGGCTAAATTGGGCGCGGTCATCGCGCCAGTGCACCGCCACTTCGCCGCTTCTAAAATCCTCCGTCCTCACGTAATCCTGCGCCTCTCCAGCAATCCCCTGTTTTATATGAACGAAGAAACCAGGATGCAGCGGGTCGGTGCGAATGATCCCCGGGAAGCCCTGTTCTCGCGCCTTCTTCTCCAGGAACTGCAAGGCGGCTCTGTGCCCCTCCTCGCGAATGATCATCCGCGCTTCCGGCATGTGCGCCACAAGGTCGGCAACGATCTCACGGCTCCCCAACGGAAGAAACAGCCGGCAATGATTGGCGACCAGCGTCTCGTTCTGGGGATCCCCAAACAACATGGCTCCCATACGTCCGTTACCGGTCAGAAAAGCCTCTTCCCAACGGCTGGCGGGAACTGAGCTGGCTGCTCCTTTGTCTGGAACAGGCACAGTGGAAGCTTGCCTAATTTTCAACATGGTTATCATCCAGATGTTTAGTCCGCAGTCTCTACCATAAAGCTATTCCCCTGAATCCCTAACTCCCCTGGATTCAACGGGAATACCTCGATCAGCCTTCCATTTTCTGAGGGCTTGTCCCCACTTACCCGGCCTGGCATCTTCAGGCGTCAAAATCTTCTTATCCGCGTTATACTTAAATCCTTCAAGGGTCACATTCTCGATATCGACGCGATATGTTCCATTGGTGTAATCCTTCACCGCCCCGATCGATGGCCCGTCAAAGAATTTCGTGACCTTCCTGAGTCTCAGATCATCGTAGTATTCTTCCGGAATATTCATCATTTCATGTGTTTTTACCTGCGCATCTTTCCCAAAAACCGCGTGGATATTTCTAATAGAACACCCGTCGGCAAAGCGTCCGGGTTTCGCGTCGGGATTCCTCGCCTGTTCGGCCTTCTTGACGTTCCCGCGGCCTATGGTGACCGCATATGTACTGCTTCTGGCCGTAACGCCATCGACATGAACCAATCCATTGTTCGCGCTGTGAGGTCCAAGCATGACAGCACATCGGCCATTTTCATTGGTGATATTTCTGGCTGTAATATTGAAGACAGCCGTATGATCTCCCACAGCACCCGTTTCGAGCCTCAGAGTGACACCCCCCTTTGCATAAAGGTCCTCAAAGTGCAACGATTGCGCGCCGTGTAACTGGACAAGCCCATATCCCGGGCTGGCGTTGTAGATGCGGCAATTTCGAATGGTCCCATCGGTTGCGCGAGAGATCTCCCAATTTTTCACATTCTCGTCTTGTGATCTAGTGGGAGTCATCGTCAACCCGCAATAAACCGTGAAGTTATCTTTTATGTCCAGGTCGGAAATGAGAAAATTTCTGACCATTCTGCACAGGACACTGCGAATGCCTTCTCCCTCTCGTCTTTCACGGTCAGAATAATCCACGATAAACCGCCCGCCAAGCCCCCGAATGCTGACATTCTCAATAAATTCTGCTCCCCTTTTCTTAGGCCCCTTTCCGGACGTATCCTCAAAGTCCAGAATAAAAACAACGGTTTTTGTCCCTTCTGGCCAATAGGGTTTGATAACCGTATCTTTCTCGATCAACAGATGCACATTCGATTTGAGATAGACTTTTGCAAAACGATAGGTTCCTTTCGGAACGATCAGGCGTCCGCCACCTTTTGCCGAGACCTCATCTATCGCTTTTTGCAGCCGTTCACTCTGATTGCTCTCAGCCCCATCATTGACCAGTCCGAAATCCGTCCTCAGATTCATTGTCAACCCATTTGGATCCATCGTCTCCTCGTATGCCCCCTCTGCAACCGCAGTCATTACAAACACAGTCATCATCAACAATACAGTCTTCATGGCTCTCTCCTCATTGACGTGTAACGTAAACGTAGTAGGCACCGCAGATGGGCTGGTTGCGCTCGTCGTCGAACCAGGTGTGCAAAAGCGTGGGACCCGGCTCCAGATCTACGGTAAATACAATACCCTGGTCGTCTAACTTAACGGGCCTGGCGTAGAAGCGTCCACCGATCAGCACACGCGCTCTGGCAATCGGCAGCGCAATACCCGCTCCCAATTCACCGTCGGTCAATTGAACCGCCTGGCAAGCCTCTCTCAGCTTGAGACCGCTCTCTCTCGGCCAGCGCCGCAGTTCAAAGGTGTACTTGCCAGCGGCTTCAACCAGCAAGTGCCAGTAACTATTCTTCCGCGCAGCCGTCCTCACCTGCCGCTGCTGATCCACAAAGACATCCCGCCACTCGCAGGCCGATAGCGTCATCGGATTCTCGGCCTCACTGCCGATGGTAATCCGCTGCACTTGATTGGCGACCGGTTCCACTTCACGCCACCATGCATCCAGGTGATCCTGCATCTGCCGGACAATGTCAGGGTGCTGATCGGCAACGTCGAGATTCTGTTCGGGGTCACTATCCAGATCATACAGTGCCGTTCCTTCAAGCAAACGCCACCGTTTCCAGAGCACAGCAGCACCCTCGCGTCTTATGAACGAAGGACTGTCAGGCGTCGGGTAGTCCAGCTGCCCGGGCATACGGCTGTAATTCACCGTCAACATGCGATCTTCCGGCACCTGCTCCACACCCCGCAAAACCGGAGATAGACTAATCCCATCCAAACGCAATTCGGCCGGCGGTTCCAGCCCACAAAACTCAATCAAAGTCGGCAAAATATCCTGCACTTGAGTCAGTCCCTCAATCTCCCGGGGTTCGCCCAGATCACCATTTGGCCAATGCAAGAAAAACGGTACCCGGTGCCCGCCTTCCCAGAGCTCACACTTTTTACCCCGCATCCCGGCATTGTAATAGACAGAACCAAAAGTACTGCCATTATCAGTCATAAAAATCAAGATTGTATTCCGATCTACGCCCTGTTCTTGTAGAAAGCGTCGAAGCGCACCGACCTGAGTATCCAAATTTCGAATCATAGCGAGAAAGCGGATGATATTCTCTCGCAAATTTTTGGGAAGTGCAGGCAACTGGTGTTCATCCTCTGCAAATGCCGCCTCAATGGCCTCGCGGTCTTCGGTTGGCACAAAAAGTGGGGCGTGAGGGGCATTGGTCGGCAGAAAAGTAAAAAAGGGTTCTGAAGCCGCGATCCGTGCTTGCATCCACGCTTTTGCCGCTTCGAAAAAGACCTCGGTACAGTATCCTTCCTGTCGCACGCGAGTGCCATTGTGACAGTATATATCATCGAAGTAATCGTTCTCCCAGTAGTCGGGCACAGAACTGATGTGAGAGGATGGAAACCAGAGACTTTCCTCAAAACCGCGGTCCTGAGGACGGTACGGATAGTTATCGCCCAGATGCCATTTGCCAAACACACCCGTTCTGTAACCATTCGACCGGAAAATATCGGCCATAGTCGGCAAATCTGGTCGCAGAAGCGAGCGTCCACTGCTCACGTTTACAGCGCCATTGCGTGCCGCATCGAGTCCGGTCAGCAATTGGCCGCGAGTAGGCGTACACATGGGCGCGACGTGAAAATCCATCAGCCGAATACTTTCCCCGTGCAAGCTGTCCAGGTTCGGCGTCCGGGCAACGGGATTGCCATGACAGCCCAGATCGCCATACCCCTGGTCGTCGGTAATGATCAAAATCACATTGGGTTGTGAGAGTTTCACGAGTCTGCCTCTTTCTTTATTATTCGGGTTTCACCAAACAGCTTGAATCCAAAATCGGACACCCAGTTCTACTTCCACACAATGGGCATCCAAACCGTCATTTCACTTTGCCCCCGATTGCACCATGAATAATAGGGAACGAATTGGGCTTGAATGATTTCCCACTCTGGTTTGACCAGCGTCCGATACATGCCTTCTTTTTTATTTTCGCGCAAGGCAACATTACCGCTTATCGTCGTCAGACCGCCCAGCAATTTTGGCTGATATTCTGCTTTCAAGTCGGAAGGGACCGGCAGATACACGTCCAGAATATCCGTGTTTTCCGGAAGGTCAGGCGATTCAATGCAGTACACCACAGGGCCGCGTTTAATCGCTACCTGATTGCGGGTTTCTTCAATACGCGGATGGCCTTCAATTAGCGCAATATCCATCGGCATTTCCAGTGCAACAACATCACCCGCTTTCCAGGCAAGTTCAATTCTGGCAAAAGTTCCAGGTGCGACATCAACACCAGCATCTCTTCCGTTTACCGTAATTTTGGTGCCTACCGCCCATTCGGGAATGCGCATCAACATCTCAAAGGGCTTATCCTTGCATTCCTCTATCGCAATTTTCACTGCACCATCCCACGGATACTGGGAATCCTGTTTCAGCCTGATCTTCGATCCGTCCAGCATTTGGGTATCCAGCTTGTTCCCCCCGTACAAATTTACCGCAATGCCGTTCTCTGCCAGGCTGTATGCCCATCCAGACGACTTGGCAATGGTTCGGACCAGGTTGGGCGGACAGCAAAAACACTTGATATAGGGCAACCGAACAGCCGTCTCTGTAGGCGTCCTGGAATAATCACGCCCTTCGTGATTCATACGAAGCGGGTTGGCGTAAAAATAGTGCTTGCCATCACTGCTGATGCCTGAAAGCGCACTGTTATACAAAACCAATTCCATAACATCGGCATATTTGCTTTCGCCCTTCAAGCTCAGCATACGCCAATTGAACATGGCATTGCCGACATTCGCACATGTTTCATTATAAGCTGTCGAATTGGGCATCATATATTCGTCGATAAATGCTTCATGGACAAAATCCACCCGGGAAGATGCACCGTGATGCGCCTGTCCAACAGCACCTGTTACATACATCTTCTTATCGACCACATTTGCCCAAAGCCGCTCAAGAGCGTCCAGCAGGGCCTTTTCTCCGGTTTCTGCATACACATCCGCAACGCCAGCATAGAGGTACATGGCCAGGACTGCGTGACCAACGGCCTCTGTCTCCTCGCGAATAGGAACCCGATCCTGACACATATCCCCTTCGAACTTCGAGTTGACAGTCGGAGCCTGTACGGGACCGTCTCCTCTCATGTTGACAAATATCTCGGCCAACTCGAGATAACGCGCGTCTCTGGTCGTTCGATAAAGCTCTACCAACCCCATAATCTGAGAGGGATTAAAACCAAAACGCGCCAGTTCCTTTGGACGAGGTTGAAAAACCCCACACAGATAGTCTGCGTGTTTAACAGCGATATCCAGGAAATTGGTTTTTCCAGTTACGCGATGATGAATACATGCACTGGTCAGCAAATGGCCACTGTTGTAAAGTTCGTGGTACTGGCGGTTGGAAAACCGATCAAACCCATTGATGGTAACGTGGGTCGATAGATATCCATCGTCTTCCTGAGCCTTTCCGATGATTTCAATAATCTCATCCAGTTCCTCAACAATCTTCTCATCCTTATTGACCCCATAGACATACATGGCGGATTCCATCCACTTGTAAAAATCGCCATCATGCCACCAGTGGCCCTTATGCTCGCCTTTCTTGAGACCAGCAGCAATTTTAAAATTGTTGTATCCATGCCCGATATCGCCTTTGAGCAGTGTGCCCATATAGGGCACCATCACCTCTTCACACAACCGATATTTGTCCGCCCAAAATCCATTCGTCCACTGGCAGTCGCCAATGTTGATACTCTTGAACACAACGTGTGGACTTTCCGCATTGTTGACGATGCCATTTCGCTTTTTCATAAAAAATTATCCTGGCGTTGGTAAAACAATATTCCACACCCTCAATACGGATGCGTCCGCACTGGCAGAGGATCGCGCGCTTTGATGATGCGTTCCATCAGTTCGTCTTTCAACTGGCGCTTGACCCGCTCCGTGCCAGCATCATCCCACAGATTGACGAATTCGTTGGGGTCGGATTCGAGGTCGTACAATTCGCCGTATTCCTGCCCAACGTAGTAGCTATAGCGCCATTTCAGCGAGCGAAGTGTATATACATCTGGTTCTTGCGGGTTGCCGGTCTGGGCAATGTCCGGATTCTCTATCCCATCGACATAAGAATCGATAAAAGCCGCATCGTACCCGGTAGCGGTACTGTCGGTAGTCAGCGCGGGCACCTGGGATCGTCCCTGCACACCAGGCGGTAGTGTTACACCAGCCAGGTCAGATAGTGTGGGGAAAATATCTATGGACTGCACAATATTGCCCAACCGCTTACCTTGCTGCAAACGAGAACCCCAATTGTAAATCATCGGCACACTGGCACTTTGCTCATAATGCACAAAGCCTTTGTACCAGTCGAAATGATCACCGAGCAGATCGCCGTGATCTGCGGTAAAGGCGATAATCGTATTTTCCCGGATTCCCAGATCATCGAGCACTTCGAGAATACGCCCGACCGAGTCATCAATCAATGTCACCTCACCGTAGTACTGGGTCCGAGCGGCAGCCACGTTCTCATTCTGCTCGCTACGGGCCAGCGCTCGTTTGCGAACAGGTTCTGGTTTGCCATCCAATTCACCTTCTCGACAGATGGGCGCGGGCATATCAGCCTCATTGTACATCTCCCGATAAGGTGAAGGTGGATTGTAACTGTGATGCGGATCGACAAAAGAGCAAAACGCAAAAAATGGATCGCCGCTCTGGTGGCAATCCTGAATAAATCGGATGGTATGGTCTGCCGACCAGGTGCTGTTGTGCAATTCCAACGGAATTTCATGATCCGGCTTGCCAGCATGTTCTGGATAATTTTTCTCAATCCAATACGCTTGTTCGCCACGGCGACCGTCATCTCCAATATGGAACTCCTGAAATCCATAATAAGGCTCAGATCGCGTGTCCATACGAGGTATCGTATGCACAAAAGGTGGCCGGTCAAAATGACACTGAAAATGAAATTTCCCTGCGCCTCCCGTCCGATAGCCCTGCTCCATAAAAGTCTGCGCCATAGTGATTTCATCCAGCGGCAGATCCACACCGCAATGGCGCACCCCATGTGCCTGTGGGTACCGGCCCGTAAAGATCGACGCCCGGGCTGGCATACAGATCGGGTGCTGGGTCCAGCACTGCTCACACAACACGCCATCCTCCGCCAGGCGGTCGATGTTCGGCGTTTGAATAACCGGATCACCGTAACAACCAAGCGCAGCCTTGCGATGCTGATCAGTCATAATGAACAACACATTGGGGCGGGAATGTGACTCGGTGTGCAGGTGTAGGCGCGATGATTCACGTTCTTTCAAAACAGTTGTACCTTTCAATAAATATAATCAGGTCTTTTTCAGATCTGCCCTGGCCATGTCCTCCCTCTCTCGACGCATCGCCTCACCCAATCCACTTTTGTAATAATATTCCGGTGGCCACCAGTGCTCTGTCTGTCGCATATTTGGAGCATCCTCGTCCTGACTCAAGTCGCAGTCGAATCGAGCCAGAATACTGTGCTTTCCAACACCTGTAAAGTGACAAAGCCCCCACGTAATCCCACGTCCGTTATCGGTATTGGTAAATGCATCCGGCACGTAGGGGCCCGGGGCGATGGGCATCAGGCTGACAGTAGAAGCGATCTCGAAATTGATTCCATCTGGGGCGAACTGAATCGTATTGTGCTCATTCCCATGTCGAATCGCAAGCGCGGCAATCCCGTCCTTGAAGGGAAACAGACCCGTTTCATGTCCTGAATTCAACACAGGATTGAGCGGGCATTTCTCAAAAGGCCCCAGCGGATCGTCGGCAATGGCCAATCCCTGTAATCGGATGTTTTGCTTCCGCGCTGCGTTCATATCCGATTTATAGTACATGTAAATTTGACCTTTGTACACCAGTGGATAGGGATCGTGAATAGAGAACTGATCCCAGGACCCTTCTGGACCATTCGGAATCACGACCTCGTGTGTCGGTGTCCAGGGGCCATTCGGCGAATCCGCACAGGAGACCGACACCGGGCAATCATCACCGCGCGTACCCGACATCTCCAGAAAGCTCTGATAATAGAGATAATATCTGCCCTTCCAAACGAGAATGTCAGGGGTAGAAACAGACCGCCATCCGGGGTGCGGTTTGGCAGGTCGTGGCACCGCAACGCCCTGTTCTTCCCATACAAAACCATCTTCACTCGTAGCATACCAGATTTCTGACAGATCCCAGTCGGTCGAAGGAATCGATTCCGCGCCTCTTCCCGGACCCTGCGGAGGCGCATCCGTACTGCGCCGCGTGTACCATACGTAATACTTGCCATCGGCTTTGATTACCTTGCTCGGATCGCGCCTCGTAAGTCTGCCATCTCCTCCCCGGTAATCCAGCCCTTCAAGCTCCGTATATCGAAACTGGGAATACAGCTCATTCCACCAGGTAGAAGGCTCACTGTAGTTCGCAAAGAGCCGGTCCATAGCACGGCTCAAAGGCATATCTGGTCTTTCTCTTGGCATGACGTACGGAAAAAACGCCACGCCCTTGTCCTTTCCATCGTTCACAGGTATCTTCACTTACTCTCCCTTTGAGAATTCTCTGTCGGATGTGGTTCCGCATTGTGTTTTGGCAACCAGGCTGCCAGTTCTCGTTTGACGAAAACACAATCTTCCCGATCTGCCAGATTGTGGAACTCTTTCCCATCGTTTTGATGGTCGTATAATTCTTCCGATCCGTCTTCATACCGGATATAGCGCCACCTATCCGATCTTATTGCATGGTTATTGAACCCCTGTGTACAGACCACTGCGCGATGGGTCTGTTCCTCGGGGTTGTGCAGCAAGGGGACCAGACTCACGCCATCGAAATCTCCTGATATTTTGCCGCCAGACAACTCGATCAGTGTAGGATAAATATCGAGCAGACTGACAGCCTGTTTGCAGACCTTGTCCGAAGCAATCTCCCCGGGCGCAGCTATAATCATCGGTACCCGTGTGGTCTGTTCCCACAATGCGAATTTCTCCCAATGCTCCTTTTGCCCCAAATGGTACCCATTGTCTGACCACAACACAACAATGGTATTTTCAGCATGAGGCCCATTTTTGAGTGCCGCTAATAGACGCCCAACCATGTCGTCGGTAAAACTGACAGCCGCATGATATGCCTGAACCGCCTCTTTCCATTTGTCATTTTCAACCATCCACTCGTGCCAGGTGCGTCTGGCCATGGCCTGACCTGCTTCTGGCACATCATCCAGATCGTTTTCAAGAATCTCAGGCACTGCAACCTCGTCATAGGGATGTCTCTCGAAATATTCCTCTGGTACGTACCATGGAATATGCGGTCGATAGATCCCCACGGCCAAAAATAAAGGCTGGCCATGTTCACGAGATAGTGGTTGTTCTGCCCACGACACAACTTTGGCATCGGCCATCTCTCCAGTTTCAATATCCAATGCCGCCCAATCAAAATATCCGCGATAAAACTTTTTGCTCCCATTTACAGGCCAATCATCCGGCGCAACTTCCCGAGGCATCTGACGGTTTTTCGATGGAAAGTATTCGTCCCAAGGACGGGGATCGAGATATCCCTCATACATCTTTTCGCTCAGAGTTGCCCCGTGGTACACCTTACCGCCGCCAAGGGTTTTGTACCCCTTGTCCTTAAAATATTGAGGCAGTGTAACCCTGTCTCTCAGGTTCTTACAATTTCGCCAATCCTGCCTATTGAGATACACGCCTGATGTCGAAGGTGCCAATCCGGTCATCACACTTGCACGCGAAGGATTGCAGGCAGGAGCGGCACAATGTGCATTGGTAAAATACACGCCCTTTTGGGCAAGCGCATTCATATTGGGAGTGTGAACAGAGGTTTCTCCGTTCATCGCATCGGGACAACCACACAGATCGTCAATGGCGATAAAGAGCACATTGGGCTGATTTCTTTTTTTTAAATCCATCACTTTGTTCATCCTTCTTAATAAATCAGCCGACCCTTGCGTAACGCAGGCTCATTGTAGCGCTTCATCTGAGCGATCAACTCAGCTTTAAATTTCTCAGCAATCTCTTTGTATTCGGGATCGGAATATACGTTGACCAGTTCATCCGGGTCCTTATGCAGATCATACAACCAGGGATCGTCAGCCTGTGAGAGAACCAATTTATAACGTCGGTTAACGGCCATAACGGTCTGCGATGTTGAAGTCGTCATATAGACAATGCGATCGTCATCTACCACCTTTTCATCACTGAGAAACGCAGCAGCATCATTTAACCCGTGGGCATTTGGAATTTCTTCCTCAATTCCCATAATGCCCAGAATCGTCGGACCGAAATCAACTGTCGTATAGGCGGTATTCACAATTTTTCCCGGAGCAATCTTTCCAGGCCAGCGAATCACAAACGGAATCTTGGCACTGCCCTCGTAGGGCATCCCCTTGTTGTGGCGTCTATGTTCGCCCATCAGGTCGCCATGATCGGCGGTAAAAATCACGATCGTATTCTGGTCCAACCCCCCGGCTTCCAGATCAGCCAGAATGCGCCCCACATTATCGTCGATACACTTGACCATCCCAAAATACCGCTGCATCTGACCCTGCTTCAGTTCACGGGCTGTATTCCTGTCTCCAAACCGATGCCATTTCGGCATTTTCTCCACGGGGAAATCCATCGTGCGCGGGTTTTGAAAAACCATGTCTTTGTACATCGTGTCGTAGGGTGCGCGAACCGTGTTTGGCCCGTGCGGATCCGGTATAGAGACCATAATGCAAAAGGGTTGATTCTGATCGCGCTCGATAATTTCCAGGGTACGGGTAGTCAACCAATCAGTTGTAAACGATTTTTCATCGGCACCATCTACTCTGCTGGCAGGCTCACCCCTGTTGTTCCTCGCCGCAACGTAGGGCGTGCCATCCTCTCTCAACCCGAGTTTCTTCCAGTGACCACGGTTCCACATATACCGATTGTCCTCAAAACCAAATTTGTGCTCTGGCGCAAAGCCGGGCTTGGCTTCTCCACCCAGATGCCACTTGCCCAGATAGGAGGTGGCATAGCCCTGGTTTTTGAGCACTTCGGCAAAAGTGATCAGTCCCTCTTTCAGGGGAATATCGTTTTTATACACATCGGTAGCAATCGGATAAAGACCGGAAACAAAAGAGGCACGCGAAGGCGAGCAAACAGGCGACGACGAATAATAACTGTCGCAAATAGCGCCGTCCCGCGCGAGTGAATCAATATGAGGCGTATCTACTTTAACGCCCGGTCCCCAGACAAAAGCCTGATCCTCCTCCATCAAATCGCGATAACAACCCAACGTGCGAAAATTGTGTTCATCAGTGTGAATAATCAGCAGATTCGGCTTACTCATTTCGTTCTCCTTTGAGAATTTTCTATCGGGTTTTAAAGTTCTCCATCGAAGCCCATCACCTCGCGGACACCGGAAAATTCTCGCCAGATATCAGTGAAGCAGTCGTTGCCGTTGCTTGCACAATCAACATGGCTCATGCGGGCAATTGTGGCATAACGAATATTGGCCGAAGCGTTGGGGCTGGCGCAGTGATACACCAGAAAATGAGCGAGAATGAGATCCCCTGCCTGGCCGGTGATCATATCCGGTGGCCCCGGCTGGTCGATGTGTGGCTGTCCTTTGGAAAGAATTTCAATGCCTTCTGCTTTTAAATAGTCCTCATATACATGATGAGACCTGGGCCAGACCGTGAAATTTCCACTATAAGGCTCGGGTACATCGGCGAGATAAATGATGCCAAAGCAGGTGAAGCTCCGATGATAGGTCCCTTTTGGTTTGCCATTTCTCCCATTGCCCATATTATCGATGTGACCGGTCGGTTCGGGCGGGGCTTTGTCCAGGACGTTGGGAAAACGAGAAGCGGGAGTTGTCCTGCCAATGGGAACTTTGAGATTTCCTTCACCCAGCAGAGATTCTGTCAGAGAAATGACAGGGCTTTTGTGATACAGATCCTTGATCATGGGGCTGCTATTGAGGTTACTCATGACCTCACCGCCACCGTGGTGCTTTGCCAGATTCAGACCCTTCGGGCTGAGTGTACCGATGGAATAATTGATTGCTTGACGAGCCGTGTCAACCATCTCATTTGAAATCACACCGGGAATTTTGACATAACCCCGATGGTAAAATTCACGGATTTGTTCGGTAGTGAGCTTCATAACATTCTCCTCCAGTTTTATGAATCAGGACACTACGCCCTTTGAAATTCCTTGGGATGGGCAGCGGGCAGATTTTTGCCTGCATCGTCGCGAAAGGCTTCTTTTGGACCCCAGAGCGCCGTATTCACCATGATGTACTGGGTGGAGCCAAGTCTATCCTGCTCCTGATAGGCAAATCGCCACATACGCCTTACCTAATAGCCCGTAAAGCCCAACTGCTTCAGCGTTGGGTCGCATGGCGAAGGGCTTCCCGTTATAGCTTTAGCGTATATGGACATTGCCTTGTCGCCAAAGACGGGCTACTTTCGCTTGACAAAAAGTCTATATAAATATATATTTTATATATGTTTAAGTCATTCAAATACAGGCTACGTCCAACGGGAAAGCAAGAGAAAATCTTGCTGGTGCATATTGAAGAATGTCGCTTGCTATACAACCAACTTGTGGCATCCCGAGTACAAGCCTATAAGAATAGCAAGGCGTCCTTGTCCTGCTATGACCAGCAAAA
>JAJDYX010000042.1 GCA_022824945.1 Candidatus Latescibacterota bacterium | reverse complement strand
ATTATACAAATGCGTGGAAACGCGCACCCGCCCAAACTCGCCCCAGCAAAAAACATTGCGCTCCTCCAGGCGATAAACCATCTCGCGACCATCCTCACACGCAAAGCAGGTATTCCCCGACCGCGCTTCCCGGTTATTTGGCGAAATAACCTCATAGCCCAACTTCGCAAGCCCTTGGGACACCAATTCGGACAGATCGCGCGCGTGATTTTCAATCCTCTCGGGACCAATCTCCAAAATCACACCCAGCGCGTGATCCAGGTGCATAATCACCTGCATAGCTGGATTCCCTGGCTCGAGCTTTTCCGGCATCGGTTGTTCGGCGACCTCGGGATCGCGCTCGGCGGTTTGTTCGGGCCACACCTTGAGATTGTGCCAGCCAAAACACGTCGAAGCCACCTGCGCTTCCGCGCGTTCGCTCAAATAACAAGGCGCCGTGCCATGCGTTGCCAGAAGCCATTTGTAACTGCTGCTCACCGTGAGGTCGGTCAACTGCGCTGGCACGCGCAAAACACCCGAAGAATGCGTGGCATCAACGGCGAATAACGCGCCTTTCTTCCGTGTACCCTCAGAGAGTTGCGCCAAATTCAAACACTGCCCCGTGTAAAACCCCACATGGCTGACAGCGAGAACGCGCGTACGAGAATCAACAGCGTCGAGGAGATCCTCTTCGCGCACCGTCCATTTTTCGTGCGGCACCAAACGGACTTCAACGCCCCTGGACCGCAGATGTTTCCACGCATACGCCACAGAGGGAAACTCGAGATTATTGGTCACAATATTATCGCCACTCTGCCAGTCTAACCCCCGCGAAAACCAGCCCATGCCCTCGGCAGCAGAAGGCATAAACGCGATGCGATTAGCAGGCACATTCCAGAGCTGACCCATGCGCTGGCGACAGCGCTCTCCGCGGTCATAAATTTTATCGCGGCCCTTGTGTGACCCACCCTTGAATTTGGCAAACTCGGCATATACCCCAGCCTGACTTTTGAGCCACGGGGATTCGCCCCCCGTACACAGATGGGTCATACCTTCAATACCTTCAAAAGCCTCTGGTGAAAGAAGAGGTGCAATTGTCAAAAGAACTCCTTTCTCTATTCGGGATATTGATCAACAAACAGACCATTCCCCAATATAGCCTCTATATCCCATTCATCCACCAATAAAATAAGGGTCGTGAGATCACGACCCTTTGAATAATACACTTAATTTTAATGGCGACCCAAGTGCCGTAGCTCTATAAACGTCTGAGTGCCTTTACTGGGTCGGAATTCGCTGCACGAAGCGTCTGCGACCCAACTACTGTGAGAACAACTGCTGCCATCACGGCAACAACAACACCGAACAGCCACGGACTCATTGTGGTTCGGAAGGGGAACTGGTTTAACCAGTGGTGGTTTGCAAACCACGCAGCAGGAGCTGCAAGTAGAACCGCCACAACAAGCATCAAGAGAAAATCCTTTGACAAGAGCGCAGCGATCTGCCAAGAACTCGCTCCCAGAACCTTACGTATTGCAACTGCCTTGACCTGCATTTCCGTGACATGCATAGCTATTCCCAACACGCCAAGTAGGGCCAAAAGCACCCCGAAAGCACTAATCAGAGCAATGATATGCAAAACATCGGAATAGACTCCAGCGAGCATTCCTTTTTGGATTTGCGTCGTAAACAGATCGTACTCCACTTTCCAAGGACTTCCTAACTCAGCCCAGACCTGTTCGAGGTGCGCAACCGCCTCAGGCATATGGCCGGGTAACACGCGCACGTTTGCCCACTGTATCCCCGCTGGCTCACAGAACAGTATGACAGGATCAATATCCATGCCTATGCCCTGTGTCTGAAAGTCTTCCAGAATCCCCACAATGGTAGGTTTCGTGTTCTTCCCTGACACGTTCAAGATTTGACCTATCGCTTGCTCTTCGTTTTCCAGACCTAGCAGCCGAGTAGCGGTTCTATTGAGCAGCACACTCCTGTGAATATCCGACGGGCGATTGAAGTAACGGCCTGCAAGTAGCTTGAGTTTCAGGTTCGAAACAAAATTGTAGTCCACTCTTAATTCGAAAACTGTCTTACGTTCACCTCTCCCAATCTTCACCAAACGTGGTGATCGCGTACCCTGCATCAGAAGCTGTGAGGAACCAGAAATGAGCTCCACTGAGGGCGATTGCTCCATCGCCTGCCGGAACACGTCGTAGCCCACTCCCTGAAGCCGTACGTTCACTATATTTTCATGATCAAATCCATAGTCGGACGATACCAAATATCGGAACTGCTGGTACACGAACAGGGTCGAGAGGACGAAGAATAACGACATGCCAAACTGCCCCACCACAAACATCCGATTGAATGACCTGGCTCGATCCTTTGTAAAACTTCCTCCCTTCAAGATCAAGGCCGGGACGAATCGGGAAAGATAAAGTGCGGGGTAGGTGCCCACAAGAATGCCTACGCCTACGCTGAAGCCAAGGACAGTGAGATAGACCGTCAGATCTTTGAGAACGTCGAGCTTGATGCGGGCCAAGGGAAAAAGTGAAGTAAAGTACATCTCGTTGAAACCAGGAATTAACCATACCAACAGCCACATGGCAAAAAACGTCGCCAGCAATACTGTTAGAATCGACTCCATCAAGATTTGGCCAATGATCTGTCTGCGATATGCACCTACGACTTTCCGAATTGCCACCTCGTGGGCTCTGGCCATTGCTCTGGCCACAATTAAGGTGGTATAATTGTAGCACGCCCCTATCAGTATTATAGCGGCCAGAACACTAACAAAATAAACAACCATGCCAGGAACAATCCAACTAAGGTGGTTAACTCTCATGACGCTCAGGTTGACGTCGGTCAGTAATTGGACACTTGCCCTCTCCATCTTTTGATCTGTACCAGGCTGGTAGTGGTCTTGAATGATCTGTGTTAAGTATCTTTCCAGGACCGTTGGGTGGGTACCTTCTCGTAAGACCAAGAATGTGTATGTGTCATTCATGCCCTCGCTCCACCGAGGAGTGCTTCCATTGGGTGGCGCAAATTTCAAGGTCTCAAACGACACCAGGATCTGAAACCGTACATAGCTAGCCCCTGGCTGATCCGCCAGGACGCCCGTTACCTTATATGGCGTCTGTCCGATCATCACAGTCTGATTCAGTGGGCTGGAATCTCCAAAGAGTGCGACCGACTGGTTCTGCGAAAGCAAGATGGAATTGGGTTCGGAAAGCGCGGTAGCGGGATTCCCCTCCACAAGAGCGAAATCGAATACCTCGAAAAACGACGGCTCGGCATAAAGGCCAGACACTTTAATTTCTCTGCCGAGAAAGCCCATGGAACCACGGAATCTGCGTACCCGTGTCGTCACTTCTACATCTGGGCAGACATCTTGAAGAAGCGAAGCAAGACTCACAGGTGTCGTTGCGAAGGAGCGAACACGATCAGGGTTGGGGTGCGAACCGTAGTCGCAGATGGTGAGATAGATACGATCTGCCTTCTTGTGCCATGCATCAGACGTTTTTTGGTATGACACAAACAAGATGATCAGCAGGCAGATCGACAGACTTGCTCCTAGTCCAAAAACGTTGATCATTGACAAGATTTTATTTTTCAACAGATTCCGAACCGCTACAACCAGATAATTACGCAGCATTATAGCCTCTTAAAGTTTGACTCGATTTGGTGTGTACCTTAGATCCTATATGAAAGGTAAGAAGAAGAGACTGCGAATACAAACCAATTGGACCATTGTCCGCCAATAAAATAAGGGTCGTGACTTCACGACCCTTTGAATAATACACTTAATTTTAATGGCGACCCCGAGGGGAATCGAACCCCCGTTGCCGGGATGAAAACCCGGTGTCCTAACCACTGAACGACGGGGTCGCCTCATAGAGCAATGAAATATATATAAAACCTCAAAATGAAGCAAGACAGAATCTAAAAAAATAAAAACCTCACATCTTGACAAAATCACACTCTGGATATACACTATATTTTTTACAAAACAACAATAGAAAGGACACACTGTGGCAAAATTCAACATCCTGCTCTTTGAACCCGTACATCCCTGTGGACAAGATCACCTTCTCAAAAACGACTGCGAAATCCTCTGGGCAAAAGGCTTTGAACCCGACCAAATCATCGCCTCGGTTCAAGACGCAGACGGCATTCTCGCACGCGCCCGGGGCTTCATCGACGGTCCAGTAATGGATCGGGCACCGCGCCTCAAAGTCATAGGTCGCCACGGTATTGGTGTCGATAACATCGACGTTGACGCCGCCACCCAGCGCGGTATCTACGTCGTCAACACACCCGGTGCCCCCGTTGAAGCCGTCGCCGAATATCTCGCCATGTCCTTCATTGCCCTGCCGCGCAAAATTGGTCAGGCTGATGCCGCAACCCGCTCTGGCGACTGGGCACTTCGAGACCGCGTACACGCCCCCGAATTACTCGGCAAAACCCTGGGCATTATCGGCTTTGGTCGCATTGGCCGTCGCCTTGCGGAAATCTGCTCCCTCGGCTTCAGAATGAACGTCATCTACACCGATGAATTTCCCGCGTCTCCAGAAGAAGAAAACCACCTGAACGTGCGCCGCGTAGAATTGGACGACCTCCTCTCGACCTCGGACTATATCAGCCTCAACGTCCCCCTCCTCGACAACACGCATCACCTCATCAACGCCGACACACTCGCCCGCATGCAACCCCACGCCATCATCGCCAATTGCAGCCGCGGACCAGTCATCGACGAACAGGCACTCGTAACCGCACTCCAAAACAAACAAATTGGCGGCGCGATCATCGACGTCTTTGAACAAGAGCCAGCAACCCCTGACAATCCCCTGTGCGAACTCGACAACGTCCTCCTCTCGCCCCATTATTCCGGACATTCGGCTGAATCAATACAAAAAATGGCAATGGTCGCTGCGGATATTGTGCGCGTTCTCAACGGACAAAAACCCGAATTCCCCGTCAACGGACCGTTATAGAGGATATAATCATGCGATATATCATGCTCGGCAGCGGCGCGGTGCGAGACAATCCGAATCGCGGCGGCCCCTCGCAATTATTGCAAATCGGCAATGAGAACTGGATGTTTGATTGCGGTCGGTCGGCGTGTACAAACCTGGCGCGCGCAGGCGTAAATTGCGAAGATGTAGATCGGCTATTCTTGACCCACCTGCACTTTGATCACATCGTCGATGTCCCCTATCTCGTCTTTGTCGGCTGGGTGAAAGTACGCAAAAAACCCCTCAAAATTTATGGTCCCGTCGGGACAAAACACTTTGTATCACATGTAATTCGCCCGCCCTTCGAGCAGGATATTCAAAGTCGGATAGGACATGGAAAAGATGACAGTGTACTGGATCCAGAAGTCATCGAGATCGACGCAAAAGGCGAATTTCTATCCACGGACGACTTTCAACTATCCACAACATTCACGGATCACGGCGGCATCCCCACACTCGTCTATCGCATCGATACAAAAGATCATCGCGTCGTAATCACGGGTGATGGAAATCCCGATGCGGAATTCCCAGCATTCTGTCAAAATGCCGATCTATTATCCATAGAGTGTTCGGGCACCGCTGAATTTTTGGCGACTCAACCCTGGGGATCCTGGCATATTACACCGCCAGAAATCGCAGAAATCGCAACTGAAGCCAATGTAAAACGCGTGATAATCAAGCATCTGGTAATCGAAGACATCACGGGTGATCTACAAGCTGTGCATCGCATGGGCGACCAGATTCGCAAAGAATATAACGGCGAAGTCATGGTGGGCGAAGATGGGTTAGTGATAAATTTATGAAAGAGAGGACGCAAATGATTCTTACAGGACACCGGGGAGCAGCAGAACTCGAACCCGAAAATACGCTACTATCTATGCAAAAAGCGATAGATCTCGGCGTCGATCAGATCGAAATTGACGTACATCTCACGCGCGATCAGCACCTCGTCGTCATTCACGATACCACCGTAGATCGGACGACCGATGGCCAGGGTGCAGTCGCCGACCTTACGTTAGCGGAAATTAAGCAGTTGGACGCTGGCAAAGGAGAGCGCATTCCGACACTACAGGAAGTGATAGATCTGGTGCGCGGAAAAGTGGTTCTTCAGATTGAACTGAAAGGGCCAGATACAGCCGAGCCAGTCGTTCGGATGGTTGAGCAAAATAATATAGAAAGCGAGATACTTCTGACCTCGTTTGTCCATGAGCGGCTGCGCGAAGCGCGTGAGCTTAATCCGAGCCTGGCACTGGGTGCGTTGTGGTCGAATCCACCAGATGATGCATGTGAACAAGCTGTCGATATGGGAGCGATAGGGATACATATCTTGCATCCCAATATTGACGCCCAGCTCGTCCAAAAAGCACATGCACACGGCCTCCTGATCCGCGCGTGGAACCCCGACACGGTTGAGGAGATACAGCGCGTTATCGATCTGGGAGTTGACGCTGTCGGATCGAATCGTCCAGATCTGTTAATCGCACTTGGGCGTGCATGATGCTCATCGTGAAACTTTATGTAACGCAAAATCGTCCACAATTTCAAACTGAACACAATATTTGGCTCTGATCCCCATATTTTGTTTATATTTTCCAGGGATTTTCTAAAGGGATAAAAATGCGTTATTCTCAATTATTGACACAAACCCTGCGCGAGGTGCCCGCAGATGCAGAGGCAATCAGTCACCAGTTGGCCTTGCGCGCGGGTTTAATTCGTTCTCTGGCATCGGGAATCTTTAGCTTCTTGCCGCTGGGATTGCGCGTGAAGCGAAAGATCGAACAGATACTGCGCGAAGAAATGGAACGCGCAGATTGCTTTGAAATATCAATGCCCGTAGTGCAACCCGCAGAAATCTGGCACGAGAGCGGTCGTTGGGACGATGTGGGACCGGAAATGATGCGCATGAAAGACCGCGCAGACCGCGACATGTGTTTGGCAATGACACACGAAGAAGCCGTAACCGACCTGGCGCGTCACATGGTACAGAGTTACCGACAACTGCCACTGAGCGCGTTTCAGCTACAGACCAAATTCCGCGACGAACCGCGCAGCCGCGGCGGATTGATTCGCGTACGCGAATTTACGATGAAAGACGGGTATAGCTTTCACATCGATCAGGCGGGTTTAGATGCGTATTACCCGCGCATGCACGAAGCATATCAGCGAATATTTAAGCGCGCGGGATTGGGCGACCACGTCATCTCAGTAGAAAGCGACCCGGGAATGATGGGCGGGACAGAAGCACATGAATTTATGTACTTAAACCCGGGTGGCGAAGACACCCTGCTCTTATGTGATTCATGCGGTTATCAAGCCAATCGACAAGTAGCGACTTATGAACGGGAAGCCATTGAAGCGGAAAACGAAAAACCCCTGCAAAAAGTAGCGACTCCCAATTGTAAAACCATTGAAGAAGTCGCGTCATTTTTGAACGTACCGCAGAGCGAAACAGCCAAAGCCGTATTTTTGATCGGCACAATAAGTGGCGAAGAACAATTTATATTTGCGGTATTGCGCGGCGATCACGAATTGAACGAAACCAAACTCGCCAACGCGGTAAAGGCGCAAGCATTGCGTCCTGCAACGGATGAGGAAATCACAGCAGTTGACGCAGTGCCGGGATATGCGTCGCCAATGGCCGTGAAAAATGCAATCGTAGTCGTAGATGAAGCCATCGCAAAAGGGACAAATTTTGTATCGGGCGCGAATGAGGAAGGGTATCACTGTTTAAATGTCAACGTGGGACGCGATTTTGATCCCAACATCGTCACAGACCTCATCGCCGTAGAAAAAGGCATGCCCTGCCCAGAATGCGGAGCCCCACTCGACAGCACGCGCGGCATTGAAGTGGGCAATATCTTCAAGCTCGGCACAAAGTACAGCGACAGCATGGGCGCGAAAGTCCTGGATGAAAACGGCAAAACGCAGTCCCTCGTCATGGGATGTTACGGCATTGGCGTAGGCCGTTTGCTCGCGTGTATTATCGAAGCCCATCACGACGACCACGGCATCATCTGGCCGATATCGGTCGCGCCCTTTGAGGTACAAATCGTAGTCCTGTCCGGCCGAAAACCCGCAGGAGAACTGCAAGCCGCCGAAAAATTGTATGAACAACTAAAAGCCGCGGGACTGGATGTCTTGCTCGACGACCGCGATGAACGCGCAGGCGTAAAATTCAACGATGCGGATTTAATCGGCATTCCAATACGATTGACCGTGGGATCGCGCGGCCTGGAAAATGGACAGATAGAAATGAAATTGCGACATGAAAATGATCGCACAGACGTGCCTCTGGATCAGGTAGTAGAACATGTGAGGTGTGAAATAAAAAAGCTGAAGACTAACAACTAATAACCCAAAAGGTCTTAAAATGGCAACAACCGAAGACGCACCAACGGATTTCATCCGAGAAATAGTTCGCGAAGACGTAAAAAATGGCAAACACAAAAAAATCGTAACGCGCTTCCCCCCAGAGCCAAATGGCTATCTGCACATCGGCCATGCCAAGGCTTTTTGTCTGGACTTTGGTCTCGCCGAGGAATTTGACGGGCAGTGCAATCTCCGGTTTGACGATACCAACCCGGACCGGGAAGACACCGAATACGTCGAGTCTATCCAGGAAGATTTGAAATGGATGGGCTTTGAGTGGGGCGACGGATTGCACTTCGCTTCTGACTATTTTGACCAACTCTACGATTATGCTGTGGAACTCATTATGCAGGGAAAAGCCTATGTCTGCGACTTGAGTCCACAGGAAATACGCGAGTACCGCGGAACAGTGACAGAGCCGGGAAAAAACAGCCCCTACCGGGATCGCACCGTAGAGGAAAATCTCGATCTGTTTGCGCGGATGAAAAATGGAAAATTGCCCGATGGCGCGTGTACACTGCGCGCCAAAGCCGACATGGCATCGCCCAATATGAATATGCGCGACCCCGTCATGTATCGGATCAAACACACATCGCACCATCGCACGGGTGACAAATGGTGCATTTATCCAATGTACGACTGGGCGCACGGACAATCCGACGCCATTGAACAAGTCACGCATTCGCTGTGCAGCATCGAGTTCGCAGAACACCGCCCCCTGTACGACTGGTACATCCAGCAGTTGGAGATCTTCCCCTCGCAGCAAATTGAATTTGCACGGCTAAACATCACCTACACATTGACCAGCAAGCGCATGTTGACCCAACTGGTCGAACGCAATCTCGTAAACGGATGGGACGACCCGCGCATGCCCACGCTTTCGGGCATGCGACGGCGCGGGATACCGCCGCAAGCCATTAAAAATTTTATCTGGCGCGTGGGAATGAACCGGCGGGATACAACTGCGGAAATAGATTTGTTTGAATTCTATATCCGCGAACACCTGAACAAAGTAGCCCCTCGGGTAATGGGCGTAATCGACCCCTTAAAAGTGGTCATTGAAAACTATCCCGAAGGCGAAGAAGAGACATTTGAAGCGATGATCAATCCCGAAGACCCCGATGCCGGCACGCGCCCCGTGCCCTTTTCCCGGGAATTGTACATCGAGCGGGAAGATTTTATGGAAGATCCCCCGCGCAAATTTTACCGTCTTGCACCTGGACGAGAGGTGCGATTGCGCGCAGCGTGTTATATCACCTGCCAGGAAGCAATAAAAGATGACGACGGCAACATAATCGAACTCCGCTGTACCTGGGATCCAGAAAGCCGCGGCGGCACAACACCCGATAAACGCCGGGTGCGATCAACCCTGCACTGGGTATCTGCCAAACACGCACTGAAAGCCGAAGTGCGCTTATTTGATCGGCTATTCATGACGGAAAATCCTACTCGAACTGAAGATGGACAGGACTTCACAGACAACTTAAATCCCGAATCCCTTGAAGTGCGTCCCGTATGTTATGTCGAGCCGAGCCTGAAAGGCGCAGAAGTTGGCAGTGTGGTCCAATTCGAACGACTGGGCTATTTCTGTGTCGATTCGGATTCATCAGATGAAAAACTCGTATTAAATCGAACGATTACCCTGCGCGACACATGGGCGAGGATGAGAAGTGGGAAAAAGTAAAAAGAAAGTTGCCAGTAATCGGCTAAAAATTTATATTTACCCTTCAACATAAGTTATTGCCCCTTCGTCTAATGGCAAGACACTGGATTTTGGTTCCAGGTATCGGGGTTCGAATCCCTGAGGGGCAACCAATTTTTTTTAGGTCGTAAGTTTTTGCTGTAAATGAACAGCACTTACGGCCTTTTGTTTTGGCTCTGCATTAACAGTGCCGGCATCGTGGCCTCTGCTTAAACCATGCAGGAGCAGGCTATAGCGTTGAGCCACGATCCAGAACCAATGTATTGGACTTCTTTATTGCCATTCTGGTGGTCTGTGAAAAGTGCCATTCGCATCAGTCAATGTATTAGGCAGTTGACTAAGCGAGAGAACACCAGGTCTAATTTGACGTATAAACGAAGCATATTTTAGAAGCGTTTGTGATTTTCGGAGTTTATATCGAGTGCCAGTACGCGAATCAATCGCACCCGCAGGGAATACAACACCTACTTTCAAGTTTATATCTTGAGTCACAATGCGGATGGCCTCCCCTAAGTCGGAATCGTTTGATACCACAATAGCAACCTCATAATCCTTGTTATGAGCATCGTTTAATAGGTGAACAGCAAGGTTGACATCTGATCCTTTTTCTTCCGTTCTCCAAACTTCCGCAGTATTTGATCCTTCGGGGGAAGGCGTCACCAGTGGCATTCTGACTTTGCTGGTCAAAAAGTGACCAGCAATAATCTCAATGTTCGGAAAAGTACGTAAAGCCCGTAGATAGATTTGTTGGCGCGTTGATTGTCCGGGATCATTAGGACGCGAACTTACAATCGAAGTGAAATACTTGATTTTGCTAATGGTATTTTGGGGACACATTTTTTTGAGTAATGCATCTATATCCAGCCATTTATACTGCGTTCCTTGCACGGCTCTGTAATATAGATTAAGCCCGTCAATATAGACATTCGTTTTCATTAAATCTCCAAAAATGCAGAAGCCGTATAGAATTCTATACGGCTTCGCGCCCTGCTCCCGAAGCAACAGGGGTGGTTAATTATTTACAAATTTAACCCGGCCCCACTAACAAGTCCAGGGGCTTCAGCACTGAATGTCTGAAGGGGCAATGCTCAAAATATATAGGAATATAAAAATAGTGTCAATTATTTTTGACACTTTGTCTCTTCAGGCCGAACAGGTACGCCTTCACCTGTGTACGAAAACTGCGGTGGGTGTGTCCTGGATAAAGCCCGTCAATTGAGCGTTGTTAAAGGTTCGGTTGAATGAAAATCATCAGCGAATTTAAATTGTGGATCAATAAAATTTTGCTGTTCGATTAAAGACACGCTTTCCGATCATCAGTCGTTCAGATGTAGCCGGGGGGTCGGGCAATTCGTAGCGATACTTCAACCCTTTCAACGGAACAATATCTGCTAACCAGCCATATGCAAGCTGTTCATTTGAGAAATATCACGACTGATCCTTAGCGTGAATTAGCCCTCAAACTGATTCAAATTTTGGGTTACAGATCCGACTTCAAAACCACCACATTATTATCCCTCTCGCAGGCAATAGCAAGAAAAATCTCGGCTTGAGTATAAATGCTTTTATACATAAAAGAGTATGTGAAAAGACATCTACGGTTCTCAAAATTGTTGTGTATTGGCCTCAAACATCCAGGCGCTCAGAGATTTTATATCCTTTTTTGTCTTGACTGGAGTTACCCCGCTTCGGTGGAGTATTTAGGGCTTGTGTTCCCAGCCTGTGATTGATGCAGTTTTTCATAAGCTATCGGCGCATGATAGGCGATGGAAGAATGCCTGCGATGCGGATTATACCATCCTTCAATGTAAGAGAAGATGGCCAAGCGAGCTTCCTTATGCGTACGGAAGCAACGGCGGTTGATCAACTCACTGGACTTGCCCCATTTTGGTGGATATCTGACAATATCTCTGTGTAAGAAAATACCACGCTGATGCCCAATGTCAATTAGCCTTTATAGCGGTTCAACTATAGGGGCGCACACCTCATAACGCAACCTTCTCATAGCAGGCATTTTGATCTGGATATTGCTCCCCAATCATTTCCTGAAATTTCCTCCTTTGTCTCTCCTTGCTCTTAACCTGGAGTAACGGCTGCAACCGATATACAGTCAGGAAATCCAACCTTGGGTCTGCATCATCTAATCCCAGGATAAAATCTTTAATTTTCTCATCCAGCTTGAGTAACTGTAGAATCAAGTGGACTTTGGTTTGTGAGATTCCCACCTGTTGAGCAAGTGTTCTCTGAGATTGAACGTGCCCCTTTTCAAGAAGCTCGTGATAATACAGGGCCTTTTTGATATAATTGGGATGTTGCAATTTTCGGGTAACCAATTGTTCTTTAGGTTTATGTCCGATTGCGATTATGGGCTTATTGTTCCTGCGGAAGTGATGGATGGGGAAGCGATCCCATACTGTAAAGAGTTCAGTGAGTGCATCAGCCGGGCAACCAATTTTTTAAAAGGCCGTAAGTTTTTGCTGTAAATAACAGCACTTACGGTCTTTGTTTTTTCCATCAACAAAGTCACCACATCGAAGGCACAACACCAGTAATCCAGTGGTCTTTACCTGTTATCCCAATCATGCACTGGCTCTTTTCCCCCTGAATCACAGGACAATTCTTTCACCATACCATTCATTCATCGCTCAAAATATGCACTTTTGCCGCCAACATTTGTGCTCCTCCACCTCCGCTTCAACAGACAATCCACAAATTCAAGTTGTGAACAAAAGCGCAATACTGCATATTGAAAGCATAATGAGGGGCCTGAGTTTCTGTCGAGTCTCCTTTTATCACTCAATTTTGTGACATTGGCCTGATATTTGCTTGAGTTCTGACTGTTGCGTTTGTCCAAAATACGACCAACTCTCAGACCTGAGGCATCTCACATGGCCGAATTTGATACGATTTATAAACACCTCATTCAGAAATATCCGGACGACTTTGCCAGCTTCACCCTCGGACGCGAGGACGTTGAAGTTCTTGCAGTTATTGACACAGAGCAACTCACTATTGAAGCACACCAGACCGATAGCCTGATGCGCGTGCGTATAGATGACGAAGAGGTATTGGTGCACAACGAGTTTCAAACGACTGACAGCACCACTCCGCCCATGCCGCGCCGCATGGCTGGCTATATTGGACATGCTATTCGGCAACACGGCCTGCCGATATATTCCAACGTGATCTACCTGCGTCCCAATGCTGGGCGGCGCGATCCCGGGTACTATATCCAGGAGCGTTCTGGCTACCTAATAGCGATTCAGTACAGGGTGATCAGGCTGATTGAGATAGAAGGCGAGCACGTTCTCGAATCGGGGCATTCGGGTCTGATCCCTTTCACGCCGTTGATGAAGCCACCTGAAGGGATGGCCTCGGATGCGTGGTTGCAACAGTGTATTCACACCGCTCGAACGCACCCCATTGCACGGTCATATCGGGCGGATTATCTGGCTGGTATGGTGGCCTTGAGCGAGTTGGTATATGAATCTGAAACGATTTCTGGTATTATTTTGAAGGAGGGTATCATGGACCTCATTCGCGAATCATCTCTTTTTCAATCCCTTACCCAACAAAGCAGAGTGGAAAGCTTTGAGCAGGGCATTGAACAAGGAGAAAGAAAAAGCACGCTCGAAGCTATTCTTGACGTATTGGAGATTCGATTTGATCTCCGCGAGGTGCATCCCCTATCTGCTCGCATTTCGGCCATTGATGATTTGCAACGCCTCAAGCAGTTGCTCCGCGCGGCGGTTCAAGTACCCAGTCTGGAGGCATTTCAGCATCTGTTAGATGAGTGATGCGATTTCCTAAGGACTTGTATCACAACGACAAGGGGTTGCGAGAAAAACTCACAACCCCTTGTTTTTATTGGTCGAGGTGGAGGGATTTGAACCCCCGGCCCCCTGCTCCCAAAGCAGGTGCTCTACCGGACTGAGCCACACCTCGTTTCTAATTTAAAAGTATGGGATTCGGCAAATATTGTCAATAGAAAGAAACCAATATCTATCGCGTCCCTGCCATAATCGCCTCGGCCAGTTCCATCGTCTTAATCGCCTCATCCAAATTTGCTGCGGGAAGCGCGACCGGGCGGTCTTCTTTCACACAATCGATAAAAAATCGGTTTTGTTCGTCTGTACCCGACCCATCCCCGCTCAACGCTCTTTTCTCCCCATCGCAAAAAACCTCTCCGCGCGACACACCCTCCATATAAGCCGAAATCTCGTGTCCGTGAATCTCGTAGCGCTCCAACCGGGCATTGGTCGTATAATTGTGAATGAGTTGTGCGACAACGCCATTCTCAAACGCGACGAGAGCCGCGTGTACATCCCGATAACCGGACATGGACCGCTGCACCACACTGTGAACCTCGGAAACATCAGCACCTGCCAAAAAGCGGACGGTATCAATGGCGTGAATCGGCGTTTCAAAAAGCATACAATCCATCAGCACCTCGGCAAACTTGCCCGAATTTCCCAAATCCGTAATACTCTTGTGAAACTCCCCCACCAATTGCGTCACAGGACCGCGATCCAGCACCAGATTTCGGGCCTCGACAATAATCGGATGAAAACGCCGATTCCATCCCACCATGGCTTTTGCGCCCGTTTCATCCGATGCAGCTTTTAGCGCTTCGGTCTCTCTCAGGCTCAAACCTGGCGGTTTCTCCAAAAAGGTATTGACCCCCGCCTCCAGACACGGCAATGCCAGCGTGGCATTTAAGTGGGCAGGAGGCGCGACAAAAACCGCATCCAGAGCCTCGCCTTCGAGCATTGCGGAAACATCGCCGTATTGCCCTTCAATTCCGTACTCTTCACACACGGACTCGCGAATCTCCACAACCGGATCGCAAACCGCTGCGAGATGCACATCTTCAAACGCCTTCAAAGATCGAATGTGTCCCCTGCCCCTGCCACCACATCCAATCACACCAACGCGCACGTTATCCATCATATCCTCCTCATTCTGCCCATTCTAACGGATCGATATCCATCCACTTAGAATCAATTTCACCCCACTTATTGGGCGCAGTATCGATCTCGTATTTGGCAAAAACCCGATCAATTGCCCGCTTTGTATTCTCGTCCAACGTCCACCCCAGAGCACCCATATTATCTTCCACCTCTTCCGGCCTTCGCGCACCCACCAGTGCCGTACTCACAGCCTGATGAGACAACACCCAATTCAGCGCCATGTGCGGTAGATTTTTGCCCAGTCCCGCGGCGATCTCCTTCAACTCATTCACCGCCCGGACATTGCGCTGAAAAATACCCGGCTCAAACAGGCGCAAAGTCGTATTGCTACCGCCTCTTCTGCGCCAATCATTATCTTCAAAAACCGTGTCTTCTGTAAACGCGCCAGCGAGCAATCCATAAGCCAGAGAACCGTACGTCATTATCCCCACATTATTTGCTTCGGCGTAGGGAAACGTCCATTTCACATGGCGGCGATCAAACAAATTACACCCGTATTGCAACACATCCACGCGACGCGCATCCATACACCGCGCAATTTCTGGCGGCGTAAAATTCGACAGCCCTACAAACCGCGTCTTCCCGGCCTGGACGATCTCCTCTAACGCGCCCAGGGTCTCTTCAAAAGGCGTATCGCGGTCGGGCCAATGCACGAGATACACATCGACGTAATCCGTATTCAGCATCTCCAAACTCTGCTCAATTGCCCGGTGAACCATCTCCTTGCTGCTATCTCTGCCCTGCTCATATCCAATACCGAACTTCGTAACCAGAATCACATCTTTGCGCCTGGGACCCAGCGCGCGCGCAAGCAACCGTTCCGATGCGCCCTTGCCATATCCCTGCGCCGTATCAAAACAATTGATCCCCAGATCAATCGCCCGGTTGACCGCAGCAACGACCTCAGCGTCATCAATAGACCCATATCCCCCGCCCAATTCCCAGCATCCAAAACCAATTGCCGAAACCTTCAATCCCGTCTGTCCAAACTCGCGATATTCCACAATAACCTCCTTCATTCACGTTCAAACTTCGGTTGTCTGGGCGCAAAACCGCGATCCATGCGATAGGGACAATCTTTCAACGGCAAATGCACCCGCTCGCCCCCTCGCTGGTGCGACTCGACACAAGCAAAAATCAATTCTTGATTGGCATGTGCCAACCGCACACCGCACCGCGTAGGCTCACCCGTATCCAGCGCATGTGCCAGGTCTTCAATCAAATGCACCGTTGAACTCGTCGGCTCCACCTCTGGAAAATCCCCAAACCCCAGCACATTTCGTCCCCTGTGATCGTGCCCAACCACCTCGCGCACCTGCCACCCCGCGCCATTTTGCAAAGCCGTCACAACGCCCGCATCGCCCACAGCTTCAACCTCCATACCCCTCCCGGAATTGAGGGCATAAGCCGTCACCCCATTTTCAAACTGAATAATCCCATGCCCCACGGGATCCGCCTTCAAAATATCCCCCTCAATCTCGTCTGCGCCCTGCGATAGATGTGCCTGCACCCACGACGCGGGATGGTCGCTATTGAGGCGCATCAGAAGATCAAAACTGTGACTCGCACCATTGAAAAGAGAACTCGTCTGGTGAATGATCAGCGACCGCAACCGCCCAATGCGCCCGCTGTCAATCACCTCTTTCATACTGTCATACCCTCTATCCCATCTCCGATTGGTACCCAGATTGAAAAACACTCCATTGCGCTCACACGCATCGACCATCGCATCGGCATCTGCCATAGAAGCCGCCATCGCTTTTTCCGCATAAATCGCCTTTGCCCCGTGCTCGGCAGCATATACCACAATTTCTGCGCGCTGCTCTGGCTGCGTTGCCACGCTCACAATATCTGGCTCTTCCGTATTGATAAGTTCCCGATAATCCGTGTACTGCCGCGATTTAGGCACTCCGTATCGCTCGCCTGTCCGCGCCATCACATCTTCGCGCAGATCCGAACACGCGACCAGATCTGTGCGATCACACGCTTCGTACCCCGCCGCATGGGAATACGCCCGCGTGTGATCCACCTCGTTATCGATAAATGCACCCATCCGACTGCATCCAATCAGTGCTGCGCGATATGTTTTCATGACCTGCTCCCAATGAAGACCTAAACGTGAAAGATGTACAAATCCCTGTCGTCCAACGGCAGATTTACCCAAGAACTCCCCCGACGATGGCTTTCCGCCACGGCAATACAAGCCTCAGTGATGTGATGGGCAACCTCCACAGGTCCCAGCGTTGGACGCCCATGCTCATAAGCATCTATCAAATCCTCGAGACACGACACCACATGGCTTTTTGGCGCAACAGGCGCGATCTCCGCATCATCCCATCCCTGGCGTTTGCCCACCAGGCTCCCGGCTCTTCTGAGCCTTATACCATCCCCATTGTTAATCGACCGGATACACCCTTTGGTCCCCATCACCTCAAACTCCCATCCACCAGCGGGTACCGACCAGGCTTCTATGCCATTTTCAAATCGCAATTGAAAAGTCGCGCTCGGATCAAAAGCAATGTGATTGTTCTCAATCGCAAAATCTCGCGGCAACAATTCGCCGCGCACCGCTTCGATTTTCGGGTCGCCCAACAAGAAAGAAAGCGTATCTATAGAGTGGATATGCCCGTGCATCAAAGATGAAGCCGCGTAATGAACAGCCGCTTTGGGGTCGCCAATTTCACCCTCGGCAATTGCGCGGCGCACGGCGTGATAGCTCACGTTAAATCGTCTCAAAACACCCGTATTAAACACCGTGCCATTGGCTTTCACAGCTTCCAAAATCTCATCCGCCCGCGCCACCGAACTCGCCATCGCCTTCTCCACATATAACATCGGCACCCCGGCATTGGCAAGGCTCACGGTTAAATCCGCATGCGAATCGCCCCTGAAATTGGCGTCAGGCGCTTCATTGGCGGGCTTAAACAAACCCGAAGCCGTTGTACACACCGCCACGAGGTCGAGCGACTCTCGCGCCACCATCTCCAGATAATCTTCGTAAACGGCCTTCACACCCCATCGCTCGGTAAAAGCCGCCCGCTTATCTGCCTGCAAATCAGATCCGGCGACGAGTTCGAGTTGATCTATCACCTCACAACAGGCCGCAATAGAATACGGTTTGACAGCATGCCCTTCATCGTCAATCGTGCTGCCCATTCGCCCCAATCCAATAATACCTGCGCGGTAGGTTTTCAAAACGCACCTCCTCTTGTTTTCCATCCGAATGCTTGCAGTATGCCATGAAGTAGAGGACAACACAATCACAATTTTTGCCTATTGCCCCCGGAAATCACGCCAGAACCGCATCACAAATGCCCAGGCAAACAAACGAACAGCAATCGCATAAGCAATGCCCCCTACCACCACACCTGACAACAGTGATTCAACAGGCTCCAGATCTGTCAATGACCGAACTGCGACCAGTGAAACCGCGACCCATAGCGTCGTCAACAATGGCCCGACAAATGACTTGAAATAATCAGTCATTCGCAAATCAATCAACCGGTTGACCAGTATTTGCGTAACCACGAGAAATAACACGGCAGCCGCAGAAAGCACGGCGGCGATCCCATCAATACCATAGCGCACGCCCCAATAGAGCGCGGGCACAAAAACAATCAGATTTACAAGCGTCCATCGAAACGACCAGTTTGCCTTTCCTTTAGCGAGAAAAACCGATCCTACAACCGTACCCACAGCTTTAAGCATACCCGCTAAAATCAACAGCCTGAGCGGATTAAGAGCAGGCAACATCTCCTCACCTTTTACGAGCAACAAAATCTCTCGCCCATAAATAAAACCACCTATTAGCGCGGGCCAGGACAAAAGGGCAATCGCAGTAATAGTGCGCGTATATCCCCGTCGCAAAGTCTGATTATTGCGCTGCACCACGGAAAAAGCCGGAAAAATCACCCGCGTTAGCACAACACTCGCCCGATTCAATGGAACCATTGTGTATTGATAGGCAAAAGCGTACAACCCCGCGGCAACTGGTCCCAGCAAAACGGGAACAAAATAGACCTTGTCCAGATTATTGTTGATATTGTTGAGCAGATTCGCGCCAGAAACATTGAACCCAAATGGCAAAAGTGCCTTCAGTTTTGCCCAACTAAACGACAGAGATGGCATCCAGGCAGCGGCAATCCACAAACCGCCCAGCAATGCGATCTCCCTCGTTATTGCATTCCAAACCGCACTTTTTATACCCCAACCACCAACGAGAAGACCAATGCCGACAATTGCAGCAATCAACGCAGCGGCCATTTCACTTATTGCTATGGACTGAAAACGCAATTCCCGAGCCAGAATTGCTTTCACAATGCCCGAAACAGATGCAAGGGGAATAATCAAAGCCATGGGTTTTGCAATATCAAAAAACGCCGCAATATTGGGCGTTCTTCCCCACCAGATAATGAGAAGCCACTCACTTGCTATAAATCCGACAAAAAGAGCAACCCCCACAAAAAGGCAGGCCCAAAAAGCAGAAGAAAAATGAATACGAGAGGCATCACGATATTTTATCAGCGCATCGTTTAGACCCAATACACCAACCATCTGAAACAAAACCAAAACGCGCTGTGCCCAGATGAAATACCCCATATCTTCCAGATTCAGAATCCGAAAAAAAATCAGTGTCACGATGAGATGCACGCCCAGTCCACCGCCTGTCCAAAACGCACCGCGCACCGCTCGTGTTGCCAAAGACTGATCGCTCATAACCCCTACCACGAATGCATGTGATGCCCGCGTCCGGGAAACCAGATTTGATCCACCACATAGGACGTGAACACAGCAAGCCCATACCCCACCAGCATCCCGACAAAAAAGGGCCTGCTACGCTGATAAAGCGATGCCCCGCCAATGCGAAGAATAATTGCTTTGGCACTCCACGCTATCAAAATGGACATCGTCGAATGCATTGCGTGCCCCACTGGCACAATCATCCCCATAGGATGCAGAGGCCACCATGTAAAGCGATACCGCAAAACACTCATAACACTAAAAATGAGCATCCCCGCACCGAGAAACAAATAGCGTTCGGGTTTGTATTCGGGCACTTCTTTTAACGCTTTGACCAGAGCGTCGTACACGCGCGGCGGATAGCGCGTAAATGGAAGATCATTAAAATTATACGCACCATAAGTATAACTCAAAAAAATCGTCAGAATTATCGTACCACCGATCCCGACGACAAGCGTCACAAGCACGACCAGCAACAAACGCCCCCTTTGCTGCTGAATCAACTCACCCAACCTGGCAATGTGAACCAGAGGCACCATAAACATCGCCTTGCTCTGGCAACGCAGGGCAGAAAACAACGTGATAGACGTTCGCGCCCCCGCCGAATAATCAGCCGGATGAAAAAATAAACCTGCGAACCCGGCCTCGTTGATCGGCATGCTCATATACACCACACCCGTTTCGGCAATCACCCGGGCAAGCCCAACATAAGCAATGAACAAGCCCAAAGTTAATAGACACGCAAATTTCCATTCCAATCCCATAGTGCGCAACCACAACAGCAAGAACAACACGCTGATCCCAAGCGAAATAACCGCCATGCGATGTGACATCAACTCACCCGAATCATCCACCTCATCATCGCCCCACAAAGCCTTGCGAAACACATCCTTCAAATGCAGCCGCGCCGTCCAAAATGTCCAGAAGACCAGAGCGATAAATGCCCCGGCACTTTGCAAACCAGCCACTGCATCGCCGGGACCTGTTTTGGCCGACAATGTGAACCCAATTCTGCGAAAAAAAGCAATCTCATTGAGATATAAAAGATGAAATACCAGAATGGAAAACAACACATCCACATTGGCAAAATACGCAAAGCCAATCGTAAAAAAATTCACCCCTGTATGCTGTGGCGGATAAAACCTGGCAAAATAAAACCACTGCTGTCCCAACCAGATAATGGGAATACCGGGGTTGAAATACGACATAATATTCCACGCCTTCACAAAAAAAATCAGGCCGCATCCGATCCAGAACAACCGATTGTACAAAATGCCTTCTCGCTTTGGCGCGTCGGCAGCTGAGGCCAGATCAACGGGCGGACCGAGCACGGGATAAGCCACGCGCTCGTGCTCAGACCACTGTTTTCGCAACATACTCGAAAGCGCGATAGACGCTAGAACAATGGCTGCAACAACGCTCAACCACCAGAACAGCGGCACAACCCACACATCCCAGGGAATGGACTGCCCCGCAGGCAGGCCCTCGTAAAGCCATCGCATGGCGTGGCCTTCATTGCTCGGCACCAGCCAATCGGGCAAATGCGGATGGACAAATTCCGACCATTGATTTTCGGGCGTCGCCAGATAATGCGGCACCGAAATCATGCCTAAGAAAAAACTCGTCAAACCATAAGCGGGAATGGCCGCGCCCAAAAGCCCCATCGCCAATACCACCAGCAACTCGGTTTGACACAGCGCATAGCGGGGCATTATCCACCGCACCAACTGATTCAGCAACACCACCAGCACATAGGTACACAACAATACCATTGGGAAATGGCTGATATTCATACGCGATGTATGGGCGATATACTCGGCATGCGTATTCCAAAACGCAATCCACAGCACGATCACCAACCCAAAAAGAACAGCCCTGAGCGTGATACCCTCGCGCGTTGCCACATCTGTTGTATATGAGGCTCGTAATTCGGCCATAATCCACCTTTCTCAATCGCCTATCTGAGCCACCAAACTAATAACAGGAGGCAAAAGATGCAACCGACAACAGTGCATCTCTCACCTCCTGTTATAGCTTACAACAGATCACGCAAATCCATCTGCCCGATTTCTGCGCCCCCACAAGCGATATTCAAATGTAACGCAGTCCGCGACACTGCGCCCCAGCCGCCTGAACCCCACTGATTCAAAAACGACCATCGCGCCCACCCTATCGCACGACACAACCACCTCCAACAACCGCAATCCCGACTCCCGCAAATGCTCTGTCAGCGCATTGACCAACTGCGTTGCCACACCAAAGCGCCGATGCGTGTCACGCACCCCAAGCCCCACAACTACAGCCTGCATCTCATCCTGTAACCACGCCACAAACCCAATCACACAATCGCCCTGCATAGCCAAAAGCGTCTGTTCCGTATCTATGGCTGCACGCCCACCGGACAACGCCACAACGCATTGTGGCCCAATCGTTTTCACTAATTCGTTAAGTGTATTTCTATCAGAAACATGCGCCGGACGCACGGTTAAATTGGGTAACATCAGATCTGAACCGAATCATTCTGATCGCATATATAATCAAAAACAACAACCGCGACATGGGTGCAAACCGCTGTCACCGCGTTCCAGTCATGCCACTGCACAGCAAGGTCCTTGTATTCGGAAAGTTCCGTATCCTCTAAGTCGTAGGGCAAGGGATTTGAGAGTTGCACCTGTAATTGTTGTAATGCGGACTCCCCGTTGTCCTGGCGGTACAACCTGTCGAAAGGTCGCATGGCCCCTGCTACATCCTGGTCGTCCATCTGGTGTGCGAGTGCGACAAAGTCGAGATAGTCGCGGGTCGCGTTGCGTTTGAGAATCAGCACGCCTTTGATACGAAGTATTTCCGCTCGGGTTGGTATGGTCAACAGCTCACCCTGATGTTGGAGCGTCATCGTTTCCAGAGGCTCGCTACGGATCAGTTGGCGCACACCCGTCTCAATTCCGTCGAGGCTACCGAGTACACGGTCCCATTCAGGAAGTATCGCGGTGTTTTTTGACATAGTTCATCCAAAAATGATGACGCTGAGCATATGGATCAGCAATGCAATGGGCGCAGACACGTTCGATCTTGTCGAATAAAGTACGGTCTTCAAGAGCCGCACGACGCAACTCCGCCCAATCGTCCCAACGACCACGACGAATCACATCGTCTATCGCGGCGAGTGTAAAACGTTGATGATTCAAGTGACGGTGCTGCACTGTACACCCCTCTTAATTTGCCAATGCTACTTATTACCAATCCTCTCCAACGACCTGTTTAAGCACGGCTCGGACGAATTGATCGTCGAGATATAGACCTGCATAGCGCAACTCTCGGATAATTTCAGATGCTGATGTAACCAGTCCCCGTCTTTTCGCACGAAGTACAACCCCGAGCGTCCCAATAACGGGTACACTCAGTGAACGGGCACATGCCCGAGCAGTAGCGTCATCTATAACGGCTGTCCAGCCAGTTTTTTCCAGAGCAACGGAAAGCACCTCGGTCTCTCCTGCCCCCAGACTCCAGCCCAGGACTTCGGGATGGATACGAGATCCACCACCCAACCTTTTGCCCCATCCACTTTCCAGGGCACGACGCCCAGGATCATCCTCTGAACCTGCCGTGATTTCTCTAAAAACTGCCAGTGGAATACCTATATCGGGTGCCACTTCCAAAAGCAAGTCCAGATGACCAACTTTGGCAAGGGTAATGATCGGCGAGGCATCGAGCACCCAACCTTCACTCACGGTTTACTTCCTCTGCGATTTCGTCCACGCTGTATTGGAATACTGGAACCTCAAATCGGCCCAATGCCTCTATGAACTCACTGCGGGATAGTCCCGCAATCTCAGCCGCCCTGCTTTGGGAAACCTCTCCCATCTCGTACCATTTCACAGCAGCAGCCAAACGCAATTCTTGAGTGAAATGATCGGGGTCTTTCTGCACCGACGAAAGCACATCTTCTGGCAGTTTAAAAGTAACCGTTACCATACCATTCTCCCTGATTGACTAAGCTATCCAAGGATTGCCGATTTGATTTGTTTATCTGGATGAATAGAAAGTCCCACAAATGTATTTTGCCACCATCAGACTGGGATAGTTTTAGAAGGATAGTCCAACGCATAATATCCAAATTCACTGTAAAGATCAAATCGTTCTACTTGCAATTGATCAAGGCCACGGCGATCCGTAGCTGGCTTTTGAAAGAGATTCTTGGAAGTCATTAAACTTACTATCTAATGAATAATTTTCCATCACGGCTTTGTAAAGTTCTTCTGCTATCCTTTGCGCTTCCATAGTTTGCTTCTGCGAAACGTCACGTTTTCCTGCATGCACCAGTGCCGAACGGACTTCATAAAGTGAGCGAAGTTGACCCGCAAAATTCGCACGTTCCAGCGGGTCGGTGTGGAGAATCGTTGCCGCATGTCGAGATATCGTTTGAACAACCGGCGCACTCTTATCATTGCTGGACAACAAGGCTTCAATCGCTGTAAAGAAGAACAGAAATTGCTCTGCACGATCTGCCGTCTGGCGTCCACGGGAAAGCCAACCAAGTCCCTGACCGAAACGCTCTGCTAAACTTTTTTTAGAAGGATTAAAAATCACATGTGCCCGCTCCTTGAATTTCTGGTCTTCGGTCACTCTGACTACTGTATCATCAACAAGATATGTACAGGGTATTCTACTAAATGACGAACTAACAGGAGTAGTGAATCCTCCAGAACCGATTGGTCGGTTAGTTGGTTCATCTTCTTTGTCAATTCTGTCGAGCACAATCCCTTTCTCTTCTATACCAAACCAAAATTGTTTTGGCTCAATAAGAGGCATCTCTTCAATGTCACCGACTTGAGGATACTTTTTTTCTTTAGTATTTGGATAGCAGAGTCGAAGAAAACTTATTGCAATGTTGATCAACCAGATAGCTTTTTCCTCAGCATTTCGGCGTGCAGCTTTAATAGACGAAATATGCCAACATGATTGAGGGCGTCCCAATAAGATATGGGCATCAGAAATTGAGAAATTGATTTTCATTCTAACTCCAATTTCTGAGGGTACAACAATGGCCCCTTGCCATATTGTTTTATCTTTTGATATTTTATTTTGCTCTGCTAAAAAATACTCCTTTTGAATTACTACTACAGGACCAATGACAATTTTCTGTGCCCGATCACTGAATTCAATTACAAAGTTTGGAGCCAAATATCCATAGCTGCGCTGTTCATATCTAGAAATAGCATCTACAAAGTGCTCAGCAAATTGCTTAGCACTTTCAGATATATTCGAGATTGAGTTCGTATCCGAGAAGCTTTGCCAAAAAAGATCCCAAACAAGTTCCTCTATCTCCTCATCACTACCAAGTTCAACTCCTAATGAACGAACGCATTGCCTGACAAGTATGTTTTCTTTTTTTTCGACACTGTCGTCAACCAAAAAAGGACCTTGAATTCGGAAAGAACCTTCTGGAGGTGTGCTCAATATTTTGCATATCTCGGTAAATAGCTCTTGATCATAATATTCCCGCACAGCTTGGAAGAACTCATTCGCAAGCTTCTTTATTTTCTTTTTTTGATTTGAGTCCATAAACAGTTTTCACCTACTAATGTGGATTACTCCGTTGAAAGCATCTACCGAGCATAAAATAACTTAAGGGACTACCCTATTTCGTTCGAGCAATCCCTCAAGACTTACCTCTCCAACAACTCAATTTCATACCCATCGGGATCATCGACAAACGCCATTTTGCGACCCGTGGGGAATGTCTCTCGCCAATCGCCGGGCCAAATATCGAGTCCCTTTTTCTCCAACTCATCGCAAAAGGCAATCAAATCGGGCACGCCGATCGCAAAGTGCATCAAATCTTCGGGCACATTCAACTCGTAATCATCGGAATACGTCAATTCCAGTGTATGCTCGTTGCCCGGCAATTCCAGGTGGCAGATCTGATTGCCCGCTGGCGACTTATCCGAACGACTCTTCAGCACAAAACCAAAGTGATCGCAATAATACTGGATCGACTCGTCCAAATCGCTCACGCGAATGCGCGTATGAAGAAATACAGCCATGGTAAACTCCTTTGAAAAATGAAAAAGTGCGATTTACAACCTCAATGACCACAAAAGATACACATGAATGAGACAAAGACAAGAAAAAGGCGAGGGACTGGCGGCTTGGAGCAAAAAAAAACAGGTCGCGCACAAAGCGGAACCTGATTGACAAAACAGAGAAAGAAAAACTAAACCATGGAATACATCGACGGTGATGGGGGTTTGACCTTTTGCCCGGATTCTATACCCAGAGCGCGTTGCACCCGTCTTATAGCGATGCGGTAGTGGCTTTGCACGGCACTTTTTGAAATCTCTAAAAGCAGCGCGATTTCTGTAAAAGTCTTACCCTGTGAGCGCAGCAACAAAACCTCGTACTTCCGCCCCGTCAGCACCGTCTCAATAACGTCTTTGACCTGTGCCAAACGCACGGGGTCTGCCTCGCCGGGCACTAAATGGCTGATATGACATGGCGCGCCATTTTCCTGTAAATTATCGGAAAGGCGAGCGATATCTTCTGGCGAAAAACAAATCTCGCGCACCGTGTTATAATGTATTCTTTCGCGCTTCATAGCATTTTGTAGAAATGATAAACTTCGTGAAATTTCGAAAGACAGGACGCCGTAATTTAGCGGATTCACTCTCACTTGGCAAGGAAAAATACCGTATTGCAAACCAGGAGCCGGACTTCTATCAAAGTTGTACCCCACCTCGCAAACATCTTGACGAAAAATAATTTATGCTTAAATAAAAAGACAAAACACTGGACGATTGAGCACCAATCCCAAATATGGAGTCTCTTATGCTACGTGTATGTGTCATCGGGCTGGGACCAATTGGCAACCGGCACGCTGATATTTATGTAGAAAACCCGCTGTCCCAACTTGTGGGCGTATGCGACATTGACGAAACGCGCGCCAATGCCACCGCACAACGCCTGGGCATTGCCCCTTTTTACAACGTTTCGAAAATGCTTGAAGAACTCAAACCCGATGTGGTAAGCGTAGCCACGGGCGGCTATGAATACAGCAGTGATCACTACGCGCCCACGATGCAAGCCCTTGAAGCAGGCTGCCATGTCCTTGGCGAAAAACCCATCTCAAATAATATTTTACACGGCGAAGAAATGGTCGCTAAAGCAAAAGAAATGGGCGTCTGCTACGGCATTGACCTCAACCACCGCTTTACCCCTGCTGCTCGCCTTGCGAAAAAATGGGTCAATGAAGGGCGCCTGGGCCATCTGCTCTTTATCAACATGGCGATGTGGATCATGAACCCGGCGGAAAGCTCGCCGTATTATCACCTCAAAGCACTTCACCCACACACCATTGACGTCATGCGCTATTTCTGCGGCGATATCGAAGCGGTTCAGTGTTTCGCCACCAAAGCACCAGGGCGTCAAATATGGTCCACCGCGCAGTTCAACATGCGTTTTAAAAATGGCGTAGTTGGCTCGCTCACGGGCAGTTACGATATCGAGCGCGGGCACCCCATGGAACGCTGTGAAGTCGCAGGAACAGGCGGTCGCTTCGTCCTCGAAGACATGTGGCACGAACTCACCCTCTACCCTGCGGGCAACCTCGAAAAAACCGTGTACACAGACCCGGCCTTTGGGGGATTTGGAGACTTTATCGACACCTTCCGCGACCGCATAGGCACATTTCTCCGTCAGGTCAGCGACGGCGTTGCACCCGAAGACATCGACGGCTCGGGCGAAGAAGGCCTTGCCGCACAAAAAGTCATCGCAGCAGCCATTGAATCGCTCGACACCGAAACCGTTGTTTACATAAAATAGGGATACTTATGGATAAAGTTCACATTGGCGTCATCAGCCACGCACACGGACACATCAACACATACTGCGGTCAAATGCAGCATTTTGACGATGTCGAACTCATCGCCACATGGGACGACAACAAAGATCGCGGGCGCGAAAACGCTGAAAAATTCGGCATGGAATATCGCACCTCAGCAGACGCCGTACTCAGCGACCCAAACATCGACACCGTCATGATAGGCATAGAGACCAATCGCCACGCAGAATACGCGCTGATGGCCGCTCAAGCGGGCAAAAACATCCTGCTACAAAAACCCATGGCCACCACCCTTGAAGATTGCGACCGCATCATCGAAGCCGTAAATAAATCAGGCGTCAAATTCAGTATGGCCTTTCAAATGCGGCAGGACCCCGTCAACCGCAAAATCAAAGAACTCGTTGACACAAGCATAGTCGGAAATATCGCGGTTGTCCGCCGAAGACATTGCATCCCAGTTCTACTCAACCCCCACTTTGTCACTGGCGCGTCCAAATGGCACCTCGACCCCATTGCCAATATCGGAATGTACTTCGACGACGCCACCCATGCCGCCGATTGGTTCTACTGGATCTTTGGTCGCCCCGTCTCAGTAATGGCTGAAATCGACAACATCGTGACAGATACTGCACCTGACGATAACGGCGTCTCCATCTTCCGCTTTGAAACCGGCATAATGGGCATATTGTTCAACGGCTCCACCACCGCCGCAGGCGTCAACACCACTGAAATCTACGGCGACGAAGGAACCATCATTCAGGACTACGGCGACGCGCCATCTACCTCTGCGCCGCGATCAGAAGACGCCATTCCACTCAAATACATCCGTCGCGGTGACAATCGCTGGACCGAATTCAAAATGGACATACCCCAGGGACAGGGCGAGCGCATCGCTGGCATACCACGTCCATTTATCAACTACATTCGCGGCCTGAGCGACGAGCGCGTCTCCCCCGAAGAGGGTCGCGTCTCCGTTGAAATGATCCTCGGCGCATATCAATCGGCAAAAGAAGGCAGAAGAATTACATTCTAAAAGCGTGCAATGAAAGGATAACCCAATGCAACAAACCTATCCCGATCTCGATACATACAAAAGGGAAGTATTTGCCCGTGAAGACGACTTGCTCAAAAACATCATGCCCGACGCTGCCGAACAGGGTATCCCGCGAATCTCAGTCAGTCCCGAAGCCGGGCAAACCCTGTATTTGCTCGCCAAAACAATCGGCGCAAAAAAAATCCTCGAATTTGGTGCGCTCGCTGGCTATTCGGGGATCTGGCTCGCCCGCGCACTGCCCGAAGACGGACAATTCATCACCCTGGAAATTGAACCCAAACACGCCGAGGTAACGCGGCGCAACTACGAAAAAGCCGGGTTATCAGACCGAACAGACGTGCGATTAGGCGACGGCACAAAACTCATGCAAGACGCGGCGCAAGACGGACCTTTTGACCTTATCTTCATCGACGCAGACAAAGAAAACTATCCCAAATACCTCGACTTTGCCCTTGAAAACACGCGCTCGGGTGGCCTCATCATCGCCGACAATGCCAATGGGCACGGGCACGCACACCGCGCGCTACCCAAAGGCGATGGTCGCCGCGGCATACAGGATTACAACCGCCGCGCTGCCAACCACCCCAAACTCATATCCAACATCATCCCCGTAGGCGGTTGGCTCGCCGTCTCGCTCGTCATGGAATAAATCTCAGAACTGATCCCTTGACCCCTCCATTGCCCTCCTTTATATTTTCAAAAACTAACGGAAGTCGCGCCCATGGTCTATGAAGCCCAAATTGAAGGCATATTTATCGACCGCCAACTCGAAGAGCCAGTTGTTGTGCTCAAACAAAAAGGCGGCGACCACCGCGTGCCAATATGGATTCAAATGGGTGAAATGTTCTCGCTTGCCCTTCAGATTGCAGGCGAAAATTTCAAACCACCGCGTCCTTTTGCACACGACCTGATCAAAACGGTTATTACAAACCTGCAAGCCAGCGTTCAACACGCACTCATCACAGACATCATAGACCACGTCTATCGCGCGCAATTGCATCTCACTTCCCCCGCAACCCCTCTGGAACTCGACGCACGCCCCAGCGACGCGATCTTGATGGCACTCAAGTTTGGCGCGCCAATCTACATTGACGAAAAAGTAATGCAAAAAAGCACTGAACTGTCGAAAAACCATCCCCCCGAACTCCTTCAACAAAGACTTCAAAAACTACACCCAGAAGATTTTATCAACTTTGTTCAATGAAAACATTATCCATACTCTTATTTTTTCTCTTTTCTACTCAGATATCGGGTGAGATATTCAGCCAGAAAGCGGAAACCCTCTTCCAACGCGCACTTGCCCATTATAATCAAGACAATTTATCAGATGCCCGGGATGGGTTTATCGAACTCGTCGAACAACACCCCCCCAATCAGCGCACCTCTGCCGCGCGGTTCATGCTGGCAAAATCGCACTACAAATTGAAAGCGTACGATCTGGCTCTGAACGAGGCTATCGCGCTTCAACACCACTATCCGCGCAGCCGATACATCTCCGAAACCGACCTGATCATCGGCGACTGCTATTTTCACCAGCGCCAGATTTACAACGCCGCCACACAATATGCGCGCGTTCTCACCAGCCGCGCCGACATACGCACCAAAGCGCGTGCAGCCGACCGCCTGGGGCAATTATCCGGCAGCGAAAAACTGACCGACAGCGAGATCGACAATCTAAAAACCGACTTTAATCGCGCCATCATCGACGAAGCCATTGCATTTGGCAAAGTGCGCTGGCACATCAAACTCGGCAACCTCGAAACTGGCAACAAATACTTGTCCTTCTTTCTCGAGCACCATCCAGATGGGCAATTCACAGCACTCGCGCGCCAAATCCCCATACCCGAACGCACATCGCCCCAACCCACTCCAGAACGCCAAAAAGCGCGCTATAAAATTGGCGTCATCGCTCCATTGGGCACCCCAAGCGGCGAAGACCTCCGCAACGGTATCACACTTGCGAGAGACCGCAACCCACTCGCATCTCACGACCAGATCGAATTGATATTTGAAGACTCCGAAGGCGATCCCATTCGCGCAGCACGCGCGGCACAGCGCCTTGTTGAAGAGAGCGATGTACTCGCCATCATCGGCGCACTCACAAGCGCGGTAACCACGCCTATCGCAACCATGCTCAGTGCCCAAAAAGTGCCCCTGGTGGCTCCAACAGCCTCAGATGACGGCATTGCATCCCTCAGTTCCTACGTTTTTCAAGTCAATGCAACGCCGGGCGCACAGGGCAGACACATTGCAGAACACGCCGTGAATAAACAGGGCTTGCGAACGCTGGCCTCACTTGCGTCTCGAGATGATTATGGTCGGAGCATCGCCCGCGAATTTGCGACCAGAGCCGAAGACCTCGGTGCCGAAGTGCTCATTCAGGAATGGTACGAACCGGGCACTACGGATTATCGCCGCCAATTTGAACGCATTCGCAGCGCGGGACTGGCACTTCAAGCACCCGACGACCTCGCTTCGGCAATTGACGCCTTAATCCTCGGCAACATACGCGTTGCCCCTCCCCCACCCGTCGTAGTTGACCCCGACACAGTGCAACTCGAAGTTGTCGAAGCCCTGGACGGCATCCTCATTGCCGGTGGTGCTGAAGACATCTTACTCATTGCCCCCCAATTTCATTCCGCCCTCGTCTCTTCCCAGGTACTCGGCAGCGATGGCTGGAACCACGATGAAGTGGCTCGCGACGGAGGCAATTATGTAGATGGTGCTATTTTTGTCGCTAAATATTACGACCAGAGCCACCTCGAATCCGTTCAAAATTTCGTCAACGACTACCGCTCGCGCTTTGGTAAAGAACAGAATATCGTTGCCGCCCTCGGATACGACGCCATGCTATCCATCCTGCACGGTATAAACGAGGGTGGCACCACCAGAGACCGTCTGCGAGACCGCCTTGAAACCCTCACGGACATACCCGGTGCAACCGGCCAAATATCCTTTGACAAAGGCCACCGTGAAAATGCATGGATGTATATGCTCACCATCAGAAATCGCAGAATAGAACTGTATCAGAAGTGAGAAGTGTGAAGTGTGAAGTCAATAAAAGGAATCTTATCCAAATGTCGTCAAAAGATCGCATCTTGTTGATTACGGTCCTCGCATTACTCGTATATGTGAGCCAGATTTCTGTGCAGGGCATGTCGCCCAGGGAGGTCACACCTGATCAAGACGAACTTACCCGATCAGCCGCCCTGGAGAGCACGGGTGGAGTACAAGACCTGGATATGTCCAATGCAGTGCTCTCCTTTACGCAACAAGCGTCCATCTGCCCTGGAGATTTTGACGGCAATGGGAGGGTCAACAACGCTGATTTTCGGCTTTTTGCCAGCGTGTTTGGCACATCTTCAGGTAATGCCAATTACAACGCACTTATGGATATGGACGGTAATGGTGAGATCGGCTTGGTTGATTTCTTGCTCTTTGCCAGCGTGTTTGGCACCACCTGTGAGACACCACCGCCATCTACTTCGGACAGAGCCGCGCTGGTGGCACTGTACAACGCGACGGACGGTCCCAACTGGAAGAACAACACAAACTGGCTGACCGACGCGCCGCTCGGGGACTGGTATGGGGTCGAGGTTGACAATGCCGGCCGGGTGGTACACCTGGATCTCGGTGGTAGGTGGAATAACGAGGCGAGAGAGTGGACGACCAACAATTTGAGGGGTCCGATTCCAGCGGAACTCGGAAAGCTTTCGCGCCTGACCTACCTGCATCTTGGATCCAATCTGCTGACCGGTACGATTCCAGCCGAAATTGGCAACCTCGTCAACCTTGAGCATCTGAACCTCCAACAGAACAACCTGGTGGGAGAGATTCCACCGGAAATCGGCAATCTCAGGCAACTAAGACATTTGGATCTTGGCACCTCCGAGCTCTCGGAGGCGTTAAACCAGTTGACGGGATCGATTCCCAGTGAACTGGGAAATCTGACCAACTTGCGTACGCTGGATCTGCGCTACAACGACCTGACTGGCGGGATTCCATCTGAACTCGGAAAGCTCGCGAATTTGGAGAGCTTGCAATTGGAGGGTAACCGCAAGCTCGGCGGCCCGATACCGCCGGAAATCGGCAACCTCACCAACTTGACCTCGCTATACCTCTTCCAAAACAACTTGACTGGCCCGATACCGTCCGAAATCGGGAATCTGGCAAGGTTGCGAGGACTTAACCTCTCACAAAATAATCTGCACGGCCCGATACCCCCTGAATTTGGCAACCTGAGAGAACTTGAGAGGTTGAGGCTCTACGAAAACGATCTATCCGGGCCTATCCCCCGTAGTTTTCTGGACCTGGCGCATTTGGAAAGATTTTGGTTTGGTCGAAACGACGGCTTATGCGCTCCAGGGATATCAGCTTTCGCTACCTGGCTTGCTGAAATCGACCTGGGGAGCAGTTTCCTGAAGGGACCGTATTGCAGTGAGTCCGATGCCACTGTGCTCGAATCTCTTTTTAAGTCCGCCAACGGCCAGAACTGGACGAACGCCACGGGCTGGCTTGACGGGCCCGTTCTGGAAAACTGGTACGGCGTCAGAGTCGATACCCTCGGTCTCGTAACCGCTCTCGACCTGAACGAAAACGGGCTCTCCGGAACGCTTCCAGCGAGCTTGGGCGAGCTTGGGCAGTTGACAGAATTGCGCCTGGGCGGGAATCCTTCCCTCTCTGGCCTGATTCCGCTGTCCTTATCCCTGGGCAGGCTGCCCGTCAACGCACTTCACTATACCAGCACGAGTCTCTGCGCGCCGGCCGCTCCATCCTTCCGTGAGTGGGTGAACACGATCGCGTCGCACGAGGGCACCGGTAAAGAGTGTGCCGTGACGCCGGACCAAGAGATCCTCGTTGCGCTGTATGAAGCGACGGGAGGGCCGAATTGGACGAACAACACAAACTGGCTGACGGACGCCTCGTTGGGGACGTGGCACGGAATCGAAGTCGATGAAGAAGGCAGGGTCATCGGAGTCGATCTCACTGCGAACAATCTGGTGGGTACGATTCCTTCCTCAATCGGCTACCTCACCCATTTGCGCCGACTTTCGCTCGCCCAAAACCGCCTTGTCGGCTCCATTCCCAGCGCACTCGGCTACCTTACTCATCTGGAGCGTTTGTGGCTACACAGTAATTATCTGGTTGGCTCAATCCCGCCAGAACTCGGCAACCTCGCGAGCTTGAAAGACCTCTCCCTCAACTGGAACAATGGTTTGGCGGGCTCAATCCCGCCAGAACTCAGCAACCTCAGAGCACTGGAGTCTCTCAGCTTGTTGGGATGCGGGATGGCGGGATCGATCCCCCCTGAATTCGGCAATCTTACGAACCTGAGGAGTCTCACACTCTTCGGACGCCGTCTGTCGGGTTCCATCCCACCAGAACTCGGCAATCTTGTCAACCTGAGGTATCTTAAGCTCTCTGCGAGCAACCTGTCGGGTTCCATCCCGCCAGAACTCGGCAACCTTCGGGACCTCGAGGAGCTTGAGCTTCAGGAGAATTTGCTATCGGGTTCCATCCCGCCAGAACTCGGCGAACTCACTAACCTGCGGATGCTGGAACTGTGGGACAATGCTTTGTCGGGTTCCATCCCACCAGAACTCGGCAACCTTCGGAATCTCAAGGAGCTTGACTTCACCCGGAATGAGCTGTCGGGACCGATCCCGCCCGAAATCGGTCGTCTCGGCAATCTGGAAGGATTGAGGGTAGGCGTTAATAACCTGTCGGGATCTCTTCCGGCCGAATTCGGCGAACTCACGAGTTTGCGAAGCCTGTATGTGAACGCCAATGCCGCCATGACGGGACCTCTTCCGACCAGTCTGAGCACCCTCCAGTCCCTTGAAACGCTACAGACCGCGGGCACGGATCTCTGTGCACCGCAGGCCCTTCTGGAATGGCTGGAGGGCGTCTCCAGTCAGATCGTGGCGCGTTGCGACGCACAATTCTCTGGAGCATACCTTTCGCAAGCTGTTCAGTCGAACAGGTTCCCGGTTCCTCTTGTCGCAGGCAAGGAGGCACTGCTCCGCGTGTTCGCCACTGCGACACGCGCCAACAACGAAGACATTCCCGACGTGCGGGCATCGTTTTACATGGACGGTAACTTGACGCACATCGCCGACATCCCGGGCAAGCCGGGGCCTGTGCCGACCACTCTTGACGAAGGATCCCTGGCGAAGTCGGCCAACGCCGTAATCCCGGGAGAGGTCGTGCGGACGGGACTGGAGATGGTCATCGAGATCGATCCGGACGGGACGCTTGATCCCGGGTTGGGCGTGACCAGAAGGATCCCGGAAACTGGCCGCCAGAGAATCGATGTGCGGGCCCTGCCCGTCCTCGACCTGACGATGATTCCGCTGATTTGGACCCTGGCTCCCGACTCCTCGGTCATAACCGCGGTCGCGGAGATGGCCGCCGATCCCGAAAACCATGAGATGCTATGGGACACGCGGACGCTGCTGCCGATCGGGGATCTCAAGGTAACAGCCCACGAGCCAGTGGCTACCTCGGATGGCCACGTTTCGGACTTCTTAAGGTTCTACCCCATAGTGGCCTGGTTGCACATTGCCGAAGTCATCCGGGTGATGGAGGGTGGGACCGGACATTACATGACCATACTGTCAAGCGCCACTGGCGGGCATTCCGGGGGCCTCGCGAACCTTGGCGGCCGGGCAAGTTTTGCCGGGTTTCGCGCCGAGACCATCGCACACGAACTCGGACACAACCTGAGCCTCCGGCACGCGCCGTGCGGCACCGCTGCCGGTATTGATCCGGCGTATCCAAACACGGACGGAACCATCGGTGCCTGGGGCTACGACTTCCGCGACGGCGGCAGGATCATTCCACCGCACGCGTACGATCTGATGGGCTATTGCGATCCGACCTGGATCGGCAACTACCACTTCGACAAGGCACTGCGCTTCCGCCTATCCGATGAGGACGCGTCGAAGGCGACGGCCACACCAACTACATCGCTCCTCCTTTGGGGTGGCAAAGACGCCGAGGAGAACCCCTATCTGGAACCCGCCTTCGTGGTAAACGCGCCGCCTGCATTACCGCAGTTCGGCAGCCAGTATCGGCTCACCGGACGAAACGCTACCCAAACCGAGTTGTTCTCCCTGACCTTCGACATGCCCTATGTGGTCCACGGCGACGGCATATCCAACTTCGCGTTCGTACTTCCAGTGGATCCCGAGTGGAAGGACAAACTGGCCAGCATCACGCTCACCGGGCCTGGCGGCTCCTTCACTCTGGACAGCAACACCGACAGCCCAATGACCATCCTGCGCAATCCGAAGACAGGGCAGATTCGGGGTTTCCTGCGAGACCTTCCGAAAGCGGCTCTGGCCCGCAGCAAAATCGCGGTAGATGCCCTGTCACCGGAGCCGGGCCTCGAGGCACTGTTCAGCCGAGGGATACCTGGCGTAGAAGCCTATCAGCAATAACTGTGCGTTTACGATCCGCGTCTATCTGCACCATCTGCTTCATCT
>JAJDYX010000004.1 GCA_022824945.1 Candidatus Latescibacterota bacterium | reverse complement strand
CAGATTGCAAACCAATTTATCGGCGAATCGCTCTTACTCATCTTCATCGCACTCATCGCTGGCATTGCCATCGCAGAACTCGCATTGCCAATATTCAACAATCTCGCTGGGAAATCTCTGTCCATGAGCGATGGCCTCAATTTCACAACACTTGCCTTTCTCATTCTGCTGGTCAGCCTCGTTGGCTTCACAGCAGGAGGCTACCCCGCCCTGATCCTATCCCGATTGCAACCAACCCAAATCATCGCGAGCAGATTGCAAATCAAAATGGGCAATCGTTTTGGCAACGTACTGATTATTTTTCAATTTGTCCTCTCCATATTTTTAATCATCACCACCCTGATGATGGGCAAACAACTCGCTTTTTTGCGTACCAAACCCCTGGGATATCAATCCGAACACGTTATTGCCATTTCGACCAATCGCCTGAGAGGAGAAAGCAAAACCCTACCAAACGTTTTTCGGGATGCCCTCCTGTCTCATCCTGCAGTGATCAGCACGACCTGGTTTAACCACCGTCTCAATAACAGGGAGCGTAGTGGACACTATGTAACTTATAAAGGAAGCCCAGGGCAATACGTTGAGAACATTTCGATAGATTATGATTTGTTCAAAACACTCAACATGAAACTCGTTGCAGGTCGAGAATACGACAGAGAATTTCCAACCGATCAAACAGAAGCGGTCATTGTCAACGAAGCACTCGTCCAAAAATTCGGCATAGAAAACCCAATCGGCAAAACAATCAAACTTGGCTTACGAAACAGGACCATCATCGGTGTTGTTCAAAATTTCCATTTCCGCTCTTTGCATCACGAAGTTGAACCCGCTGTTCTGCCACTCGGTACATACACTGGACGCTTGTGGGTTCGCATTCACCCCGAAAATGTGCCCGGCACCATCGCATTCATCAAAAAACAGTGGGAAAAAGTTGCGCCCAACCAGACGTTCTTATTCTCATTCATCAATGAAGACTTAGATGAACAGTATGTAAAAGAAGAACGCTGGAATCAAATGATCCAATACGCCACAGGTTTCGCCATCTTCATCGCTGCACTCGGTGCTTTCGGATTGGCGGCACTCGCCACAACCAGACGCACCAAAGAAATCGGCATTCGCAAAGTACTGGGCGCATCCCAGACACAAATCCTATCCTTGCTCTCACGAGAATTTGTCCTCTACATCGCCCTATCAAGCCTCATCGCATTCCCAATCGCCTATTACGCAACCAATCAATGGCTACAAACCTTCGCCTACCGCACCGAATTGGGTATTGGCACCTTCTTACTCGGCAGCATAGCCATGTTCCTCGTCGTACTCACAACCGTCACCACTCAGGCTCTCAAAGCCGCACGCGCAAACCCGGCGGATGCTTTGAGAGATGAGTGAGTCATATAACCCCTTGTTTTTTCGCTTAAATTGCGGATATTTGTAAATACGGATCCAGTGATCCCGAATGAACATCTGAGAAGTTGTACACGATGGAGATAACGAATTATGAAACTACATGTCGATAAGGAAGCCGACGCGCTCTATCTGCGCCTTGACGACTCTACTATTGTCGAATCAGAAGAGGTCTCGCCCGGCGTGGTGCTCGATTACAATGCATCAAACGAAGTGGTGGGCGTAGAACTGCTCTATCTCTCGAAACGCTCCTCCAATCTGAAGCTCTCCACCCTGGAATTCGAGACAGCTTGACAGTTCCCTACAAGAGCCATCGTTTTTATTGTGGATATATTCAGCCGCGCACCCTGAAGCCCATGAGCGCGATATGGCAACCGGATCGATAAAGCTGGAATTTAGCAAACATTGGGCATTCCGGCGGATTTACTGATAGAGGTTGATGCCGAGTGATGTAATAAATAACTGTTCTACGCCTAATACAGCAGGCACATTGAAATCAAAACAATGTGCCTGTTTTTTGTTTTTAAGTGTTCATTTTCGGACACCACTGTATCAAAATCGGACACTTATTGAACTGTCCTCATGACACAAATTTTCATAACCCCTTGTAAAACATAGAGAAGAATATTCTGGCACAAAAATTGCTTACTACTTTCATACGTTCACCCTTTCACATACAGAACAGGGGATAAGATCATGATCAAAAATTACCTGACAGTAGCGATCCGCAATCTGATGCGGCACAAATTGTACACCTCCATCAATGTACTGGGACTTGCCATTGGGCTGGCGTGTGGCATCTTGATCCTGTTGTATATCCAGCAGGAGTTTTCAGTAGATCGCTCCCACACCCTGGGCGACCGCATTTACAAAGTAATTCGAGAAGAACGCGGCAGTACGCAAACAACATACGATGAAGGTACATCAGGCGCACTCGGTCCTGTGTTGGAAGAAACATTCCCCGAAGTAGAAACAACGGTGCGTATCTGGCGGTGGGGTGTATCTGCAAAATATGGCGACCACAAGAATCTATATACCCTGGCACTGGTAGATGACAACTTTTTGGATGTATTTGATTTTCCCCTCATAAAAGGCGACTCAGAGACCGCATTTCGCACACCCTACTCTGCGGTCATTACCGATGACATGGCACAACACTTATTTGGCGATATGGATCCCATGGGCAAAACAGTTTCAATCGACAATCGCAATTTTCCGGGCGAGTACACAGTTACTGGCATAGTCAAGGCGCCACACCTTTTATCAGACCTTCAATTTCATTTGCTCACAACCACAATACCCTCCGTAGAAGAAACGCAAGAGGTGTGGACAGTGTGGCTACCCAGGCAATCGTGGCGGCCTGTAAAAACCTTTGTGCTATTAAAAGCGGGACAAAACGCAGAGACCCTCCAGGCAAAAATGCAGCCTTTGATCAAACAATATCTGGGAGATGAAGTTGCAGCAAAAAACACCTATCATCTACAGCCCCTGCACCGCGTGTACCTGTATGGCGAATCCGATTTTGACCCGGCTGCCAACAGTCCGATTCAACAAATTTACATGCTGGCAGCTATTGGACTGATCCTCGTGGTCATTGCCTGCGTGAACTTTACAAACCTGGCAACTGCACGGGCTGTCACCCGCAAGCGCGAAGTGGGCGTGCGAAAAGTAGTTGGCGCGCATCGCCGACAATTGATGGTTCAGTTTTTAACTGAATCCCTGCTTTTAACCTCTGCCGCCCTGCTGATTGCCCTGGCACTGGTCGAGTTATGCCTGCCCTTATTCAACCAATTTGTACGCGGCGATTTACACCTCAACGCGGATACAGTAATAATAGGTGCGCCAGCAGCACTGGCACTCACATTGTTGGTCGGACTACTGGCGGGATGGTATCCGGCGTTTTTCCTCTCCTCTTTTCGCCCGGTGAACGCGTTAAAAAGCAGCGCGTCTTCCTCATCGGGTTCCACAGGACTGAAGAAAGGACTCGTAGTATTTCAGTTTGGCATGTCCATCTTACTGGTGATCTGCACCCTCGTGGTTTATCAACAACTGCGATTTATAGACACCAAAGATATGGGTTTTGCACGCGATCACATTGTGAGTTTGCCGATCTTTGCTCACGACCGTGAGCATGAATTCGACCCACAAAAACGCCTTTCGGCACGCCACCAGATGGTCAAACAGGTCTTTCTCGAACACCCCAATATCCTCAGCGCGTCAGCTCTGCGATACGACATCTCGGGATACGGAGGGCGACCGCGCTTAATCTGGCCTGATGGAGACCGAACAAAAGAACGGACAATTCGTATAAACGAAGTTGATGATTCGTTCTTTGAAACATTTGAAATCCCCGTGCTTCGCGGTCGCGCCTTTTCAGCCGATGTTGCCAGCGATACATCTCAAGCGATTATCTTAAACGAAACAGCCGTGCGCCTGCTCGGCTGGGAGGACGACCCGATCGGCAAACAGATTTTGTTACCAGCATATGGAAACCTACCTCCCCTGACAGTAATTGGGGTCGTAAAAGATTACCACGGTTTGACGCTACGAGAAGAAATCGCACCCATGGGATTTATAGGCAAATGGAGGCTGTTTGTTTCCCTGGCTCTGCGCGTCCGACCAGAAAGCACCGCTCAAACCCTGTCTTTTCTCGAAACACAGTGGAAACACTTTTTGCCAGAGGTACCCTTTGCATATCACTTCCTGGATGAAATCATACAGTGGTACTATTTCAACGAACAACTAACCGGCAAAATGCTCGGGATATTTTCACTACTGGCAATTTTTGTAGCCTGTTTGGGATTGTTCGGACTCGCGGCGTTCATGGTTCAATCTCGCACCAAAGAAATTGGCGTGCGAAAAGTACTGGGCGCATCCACAACACATCTGGTCATGCTACTCTCCCGCGAATTTATATTGCTCATCCTGCTCGCCAATCTCATCGCCTGGCCAATCGCCTACTATCTCATGCGCGACTGGCTCTCTGGATTTGCCTATCAGACAAACCTGAATGTCTTGCCCTTTGTCGCAAGCGCGATACTGGCCCTGATCATCGCCTTTGGAACCGTGAGCCTGCATGCCATTCGCGCTGCGCGATCCAATCCGATTGATGCCCTGCGATATGAGTAAGATTGGGACCTGCTCACGACCGGCTAAATGGAGATAAAAAATGAAAAACCTCAAAATCGCATGGCGGCGGCTCAAACGCGACCGGATTGCCAGTGTGATGAGTGTGTTGAGCTTGGCAGTGGGCATTACGTGTGCGCTGATGGTATTTGTCATTGTCGAAGACCGCTATCGTACGCGAGATGAATTCCACAACAACGCAGACCGAATCTACTGGATCTACCGCGCCAGTGAAATGGCTCAGACCGAGTGGGAGAGGCAACACGCATCTTTTCGCGCCCATGCTGGGCCATTGCTCGCGGATGAATTGCGCGAACTGGCAACAGTTTGTCGATACCGGTTAAGCCATCTTACATATCTCTACGGAGACGCACATTTCCGGAGAGATCAGGCAGCCTATGTCGATCCCTCGTTTTTGTCGCTCTTTTCATTTCCCGTGCTCTACGGAAATCCCGAGACCCTGTCACATCCGCAAAACATACTCATCTCTCGAACACTCGCTGAAAAACTATCGCACGACAGAGCAATCGCCGACATAGTAGGGACCTCGTTGACCCTGGTGAGAAACAATGTGCGCGAACATTTTACTATCAGCGGTATCGTCGAAACGCTTTCGGACCATTCGAGCTTGCAATTCGATTTGCTAATTCCATATCAGCACCTGATTCAACGCGCAACGTCTGATCCGATGGGTGAATTTGAAGCCATGCTCTTTTTGCATCTCAGAGTGTGTCAAAAGTAAGTATAGATTGCTAATATCCATGTTCGTGCTTACCCTTATGAAGTCATCGGTAGTCTCTCTTCAAAAAGGCGGCATAAAATGGATTTCATTCGCGGTGTATCAAGAGATCAAGCCACATTG
>JAJDYX010000041.1 GCA_022824945.1 Candidatus Latescibacterota bacterium | reverse complement strand
ATCAGCTCTAAACAGCCCGGAGTGGTTATACCATTAGCTGATATATACAGCCGAATTGGACAGTATGATGATGCTATAAAAATATTGAAAGATTATATTGAACAGCATCCTGACCATAATCTTCTTGAAGAGGTCAAGTGGTCGCTTGCTGACACCTACCTTAAAAAAGGCGATTTGGACAATGCAGAAGGCCTCGTCAACAAAATGCGGGCCGAGGACCCAACAAATATTTTATCTCTTGTTGTTGCTGCTAAGATTCTCGTCGAAAAGGGGCAGAACCCAGATGCGCTTTCCTTGTTGCAGGAAGCAAGAAACTATGCGCTCGATACTGGATCAATTCGTGAACGGGATGCTGTGGCAGAAGAACTTCAGAAATTGGAGCAATATGGTGATGCTACGGCGTTATACGAGAAGATAGCTGATCGTACCCAATATACTCCACTTACCCGAAAACTTTTATGCTGTTACTTCCAAACAGGGGAATTAGGACAGGCTCTTGAGATTTGTCAGAACATCCTACAGCAAAAAGAGCCATCTTCAGAGATAATAGAATTGGCCGCAGGTATTCAAGAAGAATTGGGCAATCTTTCGGAAAGTCGCCGCCTATGTGAACGATATCTTGCGGTACATCATGATGATGAACTGATGCGGTTGCGGAAGGCACGCCTTGATTTCAGGACACAAGCCTTTGATGAAGTAGATAGATACCTCCAAAGCGATATTGACACATCCAAGCTGGACTTAATAAGTATTTTTGGTCTTGCAGAAATCTATGGGATACAAGGATATAGAAGAAAAACCATTGACCTGCTCTATGAGACTCTAAGAAAGCACTATAACAATGCTCAAGCGCATGAAAAATATATTTTCGAATGCTACATACGCAATCAAAATGATGATGCATGGTTAAATGCCACACGAGCCGATGTTGACACTGCTATCTGTGTTGAAGATGAGTCAGGTAAACCTATATGGTATGTTATAGAGGACCGAGAAGATGTGAAAATTGATCGCGACGAGATACAGCCGAGCCATCAGATAGCGCAACAGCTTCTTGGAAAATCGGTTGGCGAGGAGATCGTTTTACGGGACAGTTTTCTGGGAAAAAAGAAAGGAAAAATTGTAGAGATCAAAAGCAAATATGTCCACGCGTGTCTCGACTCTATGGAGAACTTTGAGACACGTTTTCCAGATGCATCTGACCTGCATCAGCTTACGATACATGGGCTTGACTCGGATGACCAGGAAAATGTATGGCAACAATTTGAGCCTTTTCTGAAAATGGTGCGTAAACGTAGAGCAGCAGCGGAGAAGGCTGTTGAGGTGTATGGTAAAGGACGCTTTCCAATCGGCGCATTTGCTGATAGTCTCGGATTACATCCTTTGGATGCTTGGGGCGCACTTATGGGCCGGCCTGATCCTGGTATTCAGTGCTGTCAAGGAACAGTAGATGAGCGAAACATAGCACTTGATCTCTTGGAAAATCCCGATGTGAAATTGGTTATTGAGCTGACCTCACTAATGACAATCCACATGATTGGTTTACAAGATCATGTGGTCGCTACTTTCGGGAAGTTTCTAATCGCACAATCAACAATTGACGAAATTCAGAATTGTATCATTGCACGGAGGGGAAGGCAATCTCAGGGATTTTTTGGTCTCACACATGAGCACGGTCATTATGTACATACGAAAATTTCTAAAGAAGTAATACAAAGTCAAGTAGAAGACCTAAAAGAAATCTTGAAGTGGGTTAGGGAGAATTGTGAGGTCACCCCGATAAAAGCATTCGAGAGTATGGATAGGCACCAAAGAGAAGATAGAGAAAAGTTACTTGGTAAATCGTTTTTTGATTCCGCTCTCATTGCATTGGATTCCAACCATGTTCTACTCTCCGATGACCTGCATCTCCGTAGAATTGTCAAACTGGATAAACACGAAATGGAATATGGCACAAATGGTGTTTGGACGCGGGTTGTCTTAGAAATATGCACACAGAGAGGACAGATAAAAAAAGACGAATATATAAAAGCAGTGATACAACTGGTGACAGCCAACTATCATCATACTGTAATTGATGGTGATACAGTAATTGAAGCGGCTCGCCAAAGTAAATGGCAACTTGATTATCCTCTGGATCAAGTTTTAAGAACATTAAGTGGTAAATATTGTGATGAAGATTCTGCAATTGGGGTCGCTGTGAATTTTGTCTATCAATTATGCCAGACCCCTTTTATCCCATATAGTCGTACATTCATCTTTGCAGTTTTAGATGCGATCACAGAAGAACGGAATCAACAGGCTGTTCTAAATAAATTTATTCAAGCTGTTAACAGCAGGTTTGCTCTTATTCCTTTCGAAAGAAAAAAAATTCAGGAGACCGTTCAAATGTGGAGACAGTCACAGTCACATGATTTGACTGTGTCGGTTTAAGCCCCCTCCAGATTAAAAGAAATTTAGTTTGACTATCTTAAAAATAGGCAGTGTCGTAACTATTTTAAAAATAGAGGTGACAATGGAAAAGATGACGCTGGCGTCGATGGATATCACGGAAGAAAAGCGCGAGGCACTCAAAAGGATATTTCCGGAGGTCTTCACCGAGGAGCGCATTGATTTTGACCAACTCAAGCGTGTTTTGGGCGAGTGGGTTGATTCCGATGTAGAACGCTTTGGCCTGAATTGGCCGGGCAAGGCCGAGTGTATGAAAATCATTCAAAAGCCGAGCATAGCCACGTTAAAGCCTGTTCGGGATGAATCCGTCAATTTTGACGAGACGGAAAATGTGTTTATTGAGGGCGAAAATCTGGAGGTGCTCAAGCTCTTGCAGAAGGCGTATTTTGGGAAGGTTAAGATGATCTATATTGATCCACCCTATAACACGGGCAAGGAGTTTATCTATCCCGATAAGTATTGTGAAGAACTAAAAACGTATTTGGCATACACAGGACAAGTTGACGATAACGGGCGCAAGTTTTCTACGAATACAGATACCGATGGTCGTTTTCATTCGCGCTGGCTGAATATGATGTACCCCCGTCTCTATCTCGCCTATAATCTGCTGCGCGAAGATGGAGTGATTTTTATCTCTATTGATGACAATGAAGTTGTAAACCTTAGAGCACTATGTGACTTGATATTTGGAGAGGAGAATTTTGTAGCAGGATTTCCTCGCGTGACTAAGAAAGCTGGAAAATCGACAGATCAAGTAGCGAAAAACAATGATTTTGTTGTTTGTTACAGAAAATCAGAGGATTTATGCATCAATTCTTATCTACATACGGATGCAGGTTATAAATATTCTGACGAATACTATGCTGAAAGAGGAAAATATAAATTAAATCAAACCCTTGATTACAGTTCTATACAATATTCTCCGGCTTTAGACTATGAGATTGAAATCGATGGAATGATATTAAGGCCTGGTAATGTATCAGCAGCCGAAATGGAAGAAAGAAAAAAGAGAAATCCTAAAAGTGATTTTTGCTGGAGGTGGTCTAAAGATTTATATGAATTTGGCTTAAATAATGGATTTGTCGTTCTTAAAAAAGGAAAAGACGAGTATCGTATCTATACAAAGACCTATGAAAAAGTGACCATAGATTCTGGGGCAAGTGGATATTTTATAGAAGAAAAAGAGCGAACAAAGTCGGCAACAACCTTGGATTTTATTGAAAACAGATTTTCAAACGATAATTCAAGAAAAGATATAACGAGAATATTTGGTAAGAAGGTTTTTGAATATTCAAAGCCGGTATCCTTAATAAAGGAATTGATTTTTCTCGGTACAAATAAAAATGATATCATTCTCGACTTCTTTGCCGGTTCTGCAACCACCGCCCAGGCGGCCATGCAACTCAATGCCGAAGACGGTGGCAACCGAAAATTTATCTTGGTTCAATTGCCAGAACCAACAACAGAAAGAACGGAAGCCTATAATGCGGGATACGAAACGATTGCAGATATTGGCAAAGAACGCATCCGCCGCGCTGCAAAGCAAATTGAGGATGAGCAAAATGGTCAACTCGACCTGAATGGCAATGGCATGATGGACTTGGGCTTCAAGGCATTCAAACTCGACCAGTCTAATTTCAGGGTGTGGGATGGCACGGTTGAGGATGAGGACTCACTCGCAGAGCAGCTTGAGCTTCATGTTGACCACATTTCAGAGGAGAGTAATGCGGAGGATATTCTATATGAGATTCTCTTGAAGGCCGGATTCCCGCTGACGACCAAAGTTGAAAAGCGCAATATGGCTGGAAAAGAGGTGTTTTCCATCGCGGATGGCGAGGTTCTGATTTGTCTTGAACAAGAAGTGACATCTGAACTGATTGACGCACTTGCCAGCACCAACTCATCGCAGGTTATCTGTTTGGACGCAGCTTTCCAACGCAACGACCAGTTAAAAGTCAATGCGGCACTGACTTTTAAGTTCCAGGCGGAAGCCAAAGGAACCGAAATGGTATTTAAGACGGTTTAAGAGGACCTATTGCTATGAAACTTAAATTTGACCCATCACTGGAATATCAGCGCGATGCGGTCGATGCTATTGTAGATGTTTTCGACGGGCAGCCTATTTCTCAGACCGGGTTTGAGTTAAGCCTTGCAGCCAATGCAGGGCTTTTTCAATCTGAACTCGGTGTGGGAAATAAACTCTCACTCAGTGATGAAGCGATCCTCACCAATGTTCATAAGATACAGGAAGCCTATGATATTGAGAAGGTATCTGCGCTTCAGGGGCGGGCGTTTTCTATTGAAATGGAGACGGGGACCGGCAAGACTTATGTTTATCTCCGCACAATTTTCGAATTGAACAAGGCTTATGGCTTTAAGAAGTTTATTATTGTTGTGCCCAGTGTAGCTATCCGTGAGGGTGTGCTGAAAAGCATAGAGATGACGAAGGAGCACTTTTGCACGCTCTATGATAATGTGCCATTTGATTACTTTGTCTATGATTCTAAAAAACTCAGTCAGGTGCGACAATTCGCCACGAGCAATCAAATCCAAATTATGATCATCAATATCCAGTCCTTTCAGAAGGATATTGCCGACAAAGCACTTGCGGACATGACCGAAGATGAGTTGAAAAAACTCAATGTGATCAACCGCGAAAATGATCGTATGTCTGGTCACCGACCGATTGAGTTTATTCAGGCGACGCAACCGATGGTTATTATTGACGAGCCGCAAAGCGTGGATAATACGCCCAAATCGAAGCGGGCGATAGAAAATCTGCATCCGGCCGCCACACTGCGTTATAGTGCTACACATCGAAACCCCTATAATCTTCTGTATAAACTCGATCCCATAAAGGCTTATGACATGCGTCTGGTAAAGCGCATTGAGGTGGCATCAGTGCGCTCTGAAGACAGTTTTAATGAGGCTTATGTCAAACTGTTAAAGACCGATAACACGAAGGGCATTAGGGCACAGGTAGAGATTCACAAGGAGGGTACGCAAGGACCGAGAGCATCCAGAATCTGGGTCAAGCAGGGTGACGATTTATACGTGAAATCCGGCAGGCGAGAAAATTATCGAGATGGATATATTGTTCAGAATATTGATTGTACTCCGGGTGTGGAATATCTCGAGTTTAATCAGGGACACTTATTGGAAATCGGGCAGGAAATAGGAGGACTCGGCGACGAGATTATGCAGGCACAGATTTATGAGACTGTAGAGAGACATTTACAAAAGGAGCGTTCTCTGACTCAAAAAGGCATCAAGGTGCTTTCGCTGTTTTTTATTAATCGAGTGGCGAGTTATCGGGTGTACAACACGGATGGTAGTGCCACGATTGGAAAGGTCGGACAGTGGTTTGAGGATGCGTACCGAGAACTGACAGATAAACCGATTTATAGTACATTCGCCACCGAAGACATCTCCAAAATTCACAACGGCTACTTCTCTATGGACAAGGGCCGTGCCAAAGATACGCGGGGCAACACGCAAATAGACGAAGATACCTATAATTTGATCATGAGAGAGAAGGAACGTCTGCTTGATGTTGAAGAGCCACTTCGTTTTATTTTTTCGCATTCTGCGTTGCGGGAAGGATGGGATAATCCCAATGTATTCCAAATTTGTACGCTCAACGAGACCCATTCATTTGAAAAGAAGCGTCAGGAAATCGGGCGAGGTCTGCGCCTACCAGTGAATCAGGATGGTGAGCGGATTCATGATGAAACCGTTAACCAACTCACTGTAGTTGCCAATGAATCTTATGAGGAATTTGCCCGTACGCTGCAATCGGAGTTTGAAGAAGATTTCGGGATTCGGTTTGGTATAGTCGAGAAGATCGCCTTCGCCAAATTGGTTCGGGCAGCACCGGATGGGACAGAGCAAGAAATTGGTCAGGACGCTTCGACCAGAATTTGGGATGAGTTGGTTGCCAATGGGTATCTCAATGCGTCCGGTGAAATTTTGGATGAGTTCAATCCAGGAGCACCGCATTTTCAGCTTCAGATATCTGATGAGTTTAAGGACCTGGTGCCTGAGATCATTGACGAGGTGAGCAAGAAGGTCTTCAAAAACCGCGTGGTAAATGCCCGTGAGCGACGTACGCTTGAATTGCGAAAGGAAGTTTATCTGAGCGATGATTTTAAGGCACTTTGGAATAGGATTAAGCATCGTACGCGCTATCGCGTGGCCTTTGATACCGACGAACTAATCGGCAAAGCAGTTGAGCGCATCAAAAATCTCGCGCCCATTAAATCTCCTGAAATTGCAACGACAGTTGTTGAGGTCGATATTTCGGAGGCGGGTGTTTCAGCCGACAGGCAAATTGCGACGCGACGCCGCGATGTAAGCCCGGCCACTATCTTGCCCGATATCCTGAATTTTCTCCAGAAGGAGACTGAACTGACCCGCCACGCACTTGTCAAAATACTGAAACAGTCGGGACGTTTACCTGCCTTCAAAATCAATCCGCAAGTTTTTATGGCGGCAGTGGCAAAGGAGATTTCGCGTGCTATGCGCGATCTGATGCTTGAAGGCATTCAGTATGAAAAGGTCGAAGGCCAGTACTGGGAAATGAGACGTATTGAACAGGAGGCTGAAGAGGGCATTGTGCGTTACCTACACAACTTATACGAAGTTCAGAATGAGAATAAGGCGCTTTTTGACACCATCGAGTACGAGTCTGAAGTTGAGAAGCAATTTGCACACGATCTGGATAATCATGAAAATGTCAGGCTGTTTCTCAAACTTCCTTCTTGGTTCAAAATTGACACGCCTATTGGCCCATATAATCCGGACTGGGCTTTTGTCACGGAGAGGGACGAGAAGCTCTATTTTGTGCGCGAGACCAAGGGTACGCTTGATTCAGAAGATCGCAGGATGGGAGAGAATTGGAAAATTGATTGTGGCCGAAAGCACTTTGAGTCGCTCAATGTCGATTACGATGTAGTGACATCACTTGATCAAGTGACGATATAAAGGGATGTTGGTCTGCTGAGATGGCAGGCTTGAGTAACGATGTATATTTATTGAAAATCTTGACCATCATACCAGTTGCGTGTAGATTATGGCCCGTTCACAATTTGGTGAGGAGGGTGTAGTATGCCTGTTTTGGATGTTGAAAGGCTCAAAGAGGCCTGTACACAGGTGTTTGAAGGTGCGGGTCTGGGCGCGGAAGAGGCGCGCCAGATTGCGCATTCGCTGGTGTTGTCCAATTTGATGGGGCACGATTCCCACGGTGTGATTCGCCTGGTGCAATACGTTCAGGCTCTCAGTGAAGGGCGCGTGCATGCTGGGCAAGAGATCGCGGTTGTGCGCGAGGCAGATGCTTCGGCGGTTGTCGATGGTGGTTGGGGGTTTGGACAAACTGTTTGCCATCAGGCTATGGCCCTGGCAATGGAGAAGGCAAAACAGCGGTCGGTTGCCGTGGTTGAGCTTTTCAATAGCGGGCATATTGGGCGTTTGGGTGAATATGTGGAGGTCGCTGCCGAGGCTGAGATGATTGGCATTGTGATGTGCAATAATCACGGCGGGGGATTGCTTCAGCATCCGTTTGGCGGCATTGACGCGCGCATGTCGCCCAATCCCATTGCCGTGGGTATTCCCACGGGAGGCGATTTTCCGATTGTCGTGGATTTGACTACGAGTGTTGTCGCGGAGGGAAAAATCCGGGTGAAGCGCAATTTGGGGGAATCGCTGCCCGAAGGCTGGGTTGTTGATGCAGAGGGCGATTCGACGACGGATCCGGCAAAGTTTTACGGTCCGCCCAGAGGGGCTATTTTGCCTTTTGGCGGGATTTCAGCGCATAAGGGCTACGCGCTTTCTGTGGTGGTCGATGTTTTGTCTGGCGCACTCGGTGGCGGTGGTTGTAGTCGCGAGGGAGCGCTTTCTGGTGGCAATGGGGTGTTTATCATGGCGCTGGATATTGGGGCTTTTGTCGGACGCGATCAATTTAGCGATGAGATGCAATCCTTTGTACAATTTTTGAAGAGTGCCCGGCTCGCGCCCGGGTTCGATGAGATTTTGATGCCGGGTGAGATGGAAGCGCGCATGCGGCGGGAGAAAGAAGCCCATGGTGTGGATATAGATGATGAGACCTGGCGACAGATTTGCGAAACAGGACAGGCAGTTGGTATAACTTTAGCACAAGGAGGGTGGTTTGCCGAAGGATGAACTCAATGCCGTTGTGACACAGCGCCTCGAAGTGACTCCCGATTTGATTATTCTTCGCGTTGTGCCCGACGGCTGGGAATTGCCAGCTTTTGAGGCTGGGCAATTTGGCGTGATCGGATTGCCTCCCGAAGCACCCCGCACAGAGTATTCAGATCCTACCGAAGATTACGAGAAGCCGCAGAGAGGTTTGATCCGGCGGGCGTATTCGATTGCATCTTCTTCGGTGGCAACAGAGTACCTCGAGTTTTATATCACCCTGGTGAGATCGGGCGCGTTGACGCCCAGGTTATTTGCGCTGGAAATCGGTGACCGTCTCTGGTTGGGCCCCAAAATTACGGGTATGTTTACGCTGCAAGATGTGCCACCAAATAAAAATGTCGTGATGGTGGCGACGGGCACGGGATTGGCGCCTTATATGAGTATGCTTCGGACTTATTTGAAAGAAAACACTGAGCGGCGTTTTGTGGTGCTGCACGGAGCGCGACATTCATGGGATTTGGGATATCGATCTGAATTGGAAGTGATGCAAGATTTATGCGATAATTTTATTTATATCCCCCAGATTAGCCGTCCGGCAAATGAGCATGTGGAATGGAGCGGATATACGGGCTATGTGCAAAATTTGTGGACAGATGGCCCGCTCGATGAGGTCTGGGGGGGACATCCAACGCCGGAAGATACGCATGTGTTTGTATGTGGTAATCCCTATATGTGCGATGATGTGACAGAAATTTTGATTTCAGAGGGTTTTAAGGAGCACAAGCGGAGAGATCCCGGGCAGATACATATAGAACGCTACTGGTGATCGCTATGGGAGAGGATAAAAGCTTTGATGCGATTGTGCTGGGTGCCGGACACAATGGCCTCATTTTGCAGGCGTATTTGTGTCGCGCAGGACTCAATGTGGTTTGCCTGGAGCGATCGGATAAACCCGGAGGCGGGCTGGCGACTGTTGAAGACCCCCGTTATCCGGGTTTTTTGCACAATACGCATTCTTTTTTTCATCGCGCCATCACGCAAATGCCGTGGTTTGACGATTTGCATCTGGAACGGTATGGCGCGCGCTATATTGAACCCGAACTAAATGTGGCTCTTGTGCTGAGAAATGGCGATGTGCTGAAATGGTACACGGATTTTGAACGCACGGAAGATAGTTTTGCGCGGTTTAGCAAGCGGGATGCACAGACACTTCGGCGATGGCGCGATGCGTTTGATCCCGTTGTACGAAATATTCTGTCTGTAGAGGCGCAGGCACCGCCTTTGCCACAAGAACTGAGGCACGAGATTTTGTCGCAGACCCGAGAGGGGAAGATGTTGCTCGATGTCAGCGCGCTTTCCCCGCTCGAGTTTGTGAATCGGGAATTTGAACACCCGGTCATTCGAGCCGGGTTGTTGTTTTTCAATGGGCTGCGCGAAGTGGATTTGCGCGCCGCGGGATTTGGACACCATATACCGGCTTTGCTGGCGAGCAAGGGGAAAGCGCAGATGTGTGTGGGCGGTTCAGCGGGGCTGGCGCGCGCGCTGGTTGCTGCGATTTCTGATATGGGTGGCGAGATCTGGTTGCAAACCGAACCCGGACGCATTGTGGTGGAGGATAATCGCGTCAGGGGGGTTGAGACGGTGGATGGCAAGTATATCAAAGCGCCTGTGGTCGTGTCCAGCTTGAATCCCCATCAGACGTTTCTCGATTTGATTGACCGCGAGGCGTTGCCCGGGGCGTGGCAAAACCGGGTTGAGAAATTTCAGTACAATGTGCTGGCGCCGCTGTTCGCGCTCCATTTGAATTTGAGTGAACCGCCGCGTTATCGCGCTGTGGAAAATCATCCGGAAGTCGCGGATGCGCTGATGGTTATTCTGGGGCTGGAGCACGCGGATCAATATGGGGATATTGTTGCCCACCACGAAAAGGGAACGATCCCGCCGCCTGTGATGTGGGGCGCGTGTCCGACACATTTTGATACGACACAGGCTCCTTTGGAAAAACACACGGCGTTTATGTGGCAGAAGTTGCCGTTTCACCTGTACGGCGATTCTACAAACTGGGATCGGGAGCGAGATGCGGTTGGTCGCGATATGCTGGATATGTGGTCTGAATACGCGCCGAATTTGAGGGATTGTGTGATCGATTTTTTTGTTCGCAGTCCGCTGGATGTCGAGCGCGCATTGCCCAATATGCGGGATGGGGATTTGCTCGTTGGTGCATTTACAAATGGGCAGACGGGTTATAACCGTCCCTTTCCCGGTGCGGGGCATTATCGGGGATGTTTTGAGGGGCTGTATCTTTGTGGGTCTTGCTGTCATCCAGGCGGCAATGTGACGGGGTTGCCGGGGTATAATGCGGCGCAGGTTATTCACAGCGATCTGGATATTGCCGCTTCATGGATACCTGAGTCTGTGGATGTGACACTGGGGGGATAGGCCCGCGTCAGGATAGGAGGAGTGGGAAGTATTCTAAAATTGAGAGGATAAAACCGAGGACGGTGAGCAAAAGACAGAGCAGGGCTATGAGAATGGTGATGCGTCCTTCGCGGTATTCTGCACTTGAGACGAGGATTTGTGCTGTGATCCAGCCGCCGATAAAACCGCCCAGGTGCGCCCAGTTGTTGACACCGCTCATGAGAAAGCCCATGACAAATAGTAAGATGGCCCATTGCCACATCTGCCGCGTCATGAGTGACATCATCTGCGTTTTGTGGTTGCGGCCGTACACGATGATGGCGGCAAAAAGTCCAAAAATAGCCCCTGAAGCGCCTACGGTTGGATAGCCTGAGATCAGGTTGGAGAGGATAAAGCCGATAGCCCCTGCGACCGTGTAGATGATAAAATAGCGCGCTGGACCGAAGAACTGACCGACCTCGGGACCGAGTTGCCGAATCCACAGGACGTTGAACAGGATGTGGAGGAGGCTGCCGTGGAGATATGTCGCGGTGAGCACGGTCCACCAGGGTGCTTCGCCGTGGGTCATGCCGAGGACGATCAGCGGGATATTGCCGGGGCTTAGCATGCCAAAAAGCCCACCGCCCATCGACAGTGCGGCACCGAGGTCGAGCAATAGGCTGACTGCGTAAAGGGCAATACACGCGGTGGGTATCAGGGTGAGGACATCGATGCGACCGCCAAAAAGTCGGTTCAGCGCGGGACCGATACCCCAGAGATTGGGATTATAAGCACCACAATGGGGGCACCGCTTTTCGTCGGTATTGATGAGGGTGCCGCAGCCTGGACAGATCATGGATGTGGGAGGTGGCATGGGATTACTCGAGTTTTGACCAGTTGTTGAGGATGAGTGAGAGGCCCTTGAGTACGCGTTGCATATCGCGTTCTGACGTGTGGCCCATAGCCGCAATGCGGAAGGCTTTGTCTCTGGTATCGCCATAGCCTGGGGCGAGTTGTACATTGAGCAATTTTTTTGCGCGATTGACGAAATCGGAACCCGAAATGTGGTCCGGTAAGAGGATGGCACTTACGGTCAGGCTCTCGTATCCCGGTTTGGCCATGAGGCTCAGACTGTGTTTTCTCGCCCATTCGCATTGCATGTGGGCGAGGCTCTGGTGGCGTTTGAAGCGCTGGTCGCCTTCTCGTTTCATTTCTTCGAGACGCGCATTCAGGCATTGTAAGGTCAGGTCGGCTACGGTCATCGGGGTTTGGGCTGTTTTTGCGCGCGTTCGCCATTCGATCAAGTCGAGGACATAACCGCGGTTTGGTACGGTTGCGGCAATGTCAAATGCGCGGTCTGATACGATCATGACAGAGCCGATGGTGGGGCACGCAAAGTCTTTTTGCAGGCTCCAGAGATAGTAGTCGGGGCGCAGGGTCTCTATCGGTGTGTCTGATGCGCCTGCTATGCTGACTGCGTCGATGGCAATCAGGGTTTTGGAAGATGTGTTGCGGACGGTGTCACACATTTCCTGTACGGGCAGCATAACGCCAGTGGATGTTTCGTTGTGGGTCAAAAGGGCGAGGTCGTAGTTTTTGGCAATGGCATTAGACCATGTCCGAGCGCAGATGCCGTCGCCCCAGTCGGCTTTTAAGATGTCGATGTTGCGCCCGTGACTTTTAAAGACCTGTGCCCATTTTTTTGAAAAAGCACCGATGTCCATGCCCAGTGCCGCACCATTGCAGGGCGTATTGGTGACGACCATTTCCCAGTTGTAGCTGCCGGTGTGGCCGAAGATGAGCGGGGTAAATCCGCGCGGAATTTGAAAGACCTCGCGTAGCAAATCCACGGTTTTTTGATAGCAGGTTTGGAATGCAGCGGATCGGTGAGAATAGGTCGCCTGATATGTTTGCAAAACCCTGCGGACCGCCGGGGTGAGCATGTGCGGGCCTGGTGCCCAGAGGGCAAGCGCGGGCAGGCGCAGGTTGGCTATTTCTCGGGCAAGAACTGACGACAAGCGGTTTGCTCCACAAAAAAAACCCGTTAATTTAACGGGTTGGATTAATGGAGCGGGAAACGGGATTCGAACCCGCGACCTTCTGCATGGCAAGCAGATGCTCTAGCCAGCTGAGCTATTCCCGCTCATTAAGAGGAATCAAAAATTACAAAAAGGATCATGGCTTGTCAAGGTCAATTTTGCCTTTGTTGGTAAAGGGGCTGTTCTTTATTTTTAAGCGAAACAAATAAAAATGCAAAGGAGTATGGTGGTGAGTGCGGAGTCATACACGCTTGCAATAGATATCGGCGGTACGTTTACAGATGTTGTGTTGAGAGAACACGATTCGGGTGTTTTATCTGTGGCGAAGGTGTTGACGCAGTCTCCAGATCCTTCGGTCAGTGTGTTGGAAGGCGTGGAAGAGGTGCTCAATGGGGTATCGCCCGGCGCGATTGCCCGAGCGGTTCACGGCACGACGCTGGTGACGAATGCCCTGATTGAGCGGAGGGGGGCTAAGACCGGGCTGATTGCGACAGCGGGTTTTCGAGATGCGCTGGAAATTGGACGGGAGGGGCGTTACGATATCTACGATTTATTTTTGAAATTGCCCGATCCTCTCGTTGAGAGGCGATTGCGCGTTGAGGTGCGGGAGCGGCTGTACGCGCGTGGCGAGGTGATGGTGCCATTAAATGAGGATGATGTGGTTAAAGCCTGCGAGGTGTTGCGCGAAGCCGGGGTGGATGCAGTCGCCATTGCATTTTTGCACGCTTATGTCAATCCCGATCACGAACGCCGGGCTGAGGAAATTGTGCGTTCTCTTATGCCCGATGTAGGCATTTCGGTTTCGCACAGGGTTGCCGCCGAACTTCGAGAATTTGAGCGCACTTCCACGACTGTGGCAAATGCTTATGTGCAGCCTATGGTGGAAAAATATCTCGCGCGTTTGGAGGATGGATTGAAGGCGCTGGGGATTTTGGCACCGCTGCATATTATGCTGTCAAACGGTGGATCGTGTTCTGTACAGACCGCAGTGCGTTTTCCCGTACGGCTCGTGGAATCCGGTCCTTGCGGCGGCGCGCTTGCAGCGGCGCATTATGGCAATCGGTCGGGATATCGGCAGATTCTCGCGTTTGATATGGGGGGCACGACGGCAAAGGCTATTTTGAGCGAAAATGGATCGTTTCCAATTACGACTGAATCAGAGGTCGCACGGGTTTATCGCTTCAAGCGCGGTAGCGGGTTGCCCTTGCTCGTGCCCGTGCTCGATATGATCGAGATTGGAGCAGGTGGGGGCAGTATCGCGCATGCGAGTGAATTGGGTTTGCCCACGGTTGGACCGCAAAGTGCGGGGGCAGATCCCGGTCCGGCCTGTTATACGCGCGGTGGGCAGTTGCCCACGGTGACGGATGCCGATCTCTTGCTGGGCTATTTGAATGCCGGGTATTTTTTGGGTGGGCAAATGGAGCTAAGTGTGGATTGCGCTGCGGATGCAGTTGATGAATTTGCGCGATTTACCGGGTTGGACCGCGTGCGTGCCGCACAGGGGATTCACGATTTGGTGAATGAAAATATGGCCAATGCCGCGCGGGTTCACGCTGCGGAGCGCGGGATCGATTTGAATGGGTACGCACTTGTCGCAACGGGTGGCGCTGGGCCTGTACACGCATGCGGGGTTGCGATGCGATTGGGGATTGATCGGGTGATTGTGCCGCCGGCTGCGGGGGTTGGGTCGGCTTTTGGTTTGATGCTCGCGCCCATTGCTTTTGATTATGTGCGGAGTTTTGTGTCGCGGATTGCCGCGCTGGACCGCGAGGTTGTCAATAAGCTCTATGGTGAGATGGAAGACGAGGGCTGCGCACTCGTGCGCGAGGCAGGGATCGATGATTCTGAGATTCGCGTGGTGCGCACGGCAGATATGCGATATGTGGGGCAGGGGCACGAGATAAGCGTTCCAGTGCCTTTGGGAGAATTTACTGAAAGTTCCGATGGCGCGCTTCAAGCGGCTTTTGATGCGTCGTACAAAAAATTATACGGACGTCTGTGCGATGGGGTTCCCGTTGAGGCTATTCATTGGCGCGTGACGGTTTCGGGACCAGAGCCGGAGATTTGCGATGTTGCATCTGTTGGAGACGCAGGTGGTCAGGGGGCTGAGGGACAACGCGATGTTCTCTTTGAAGAAGGGAAATACGGGACTGAGGTTTACCGGCGAGATAAACTCGGAAGAGGGGGTGTTTTGAAAGGCCCCGCTATTGTCGAGGAAGTTGAATCCACGACGGTATTGCCGCCTGGATGGGTGTTGCATGTCGATGATACGGATAATCTGATTCTCATCAGGGAGGATGCATGAAGGCTCGCACAATTGATGCTGTGGAATTAGAAGTTTTGTGGAATCGCCTTATTTCTATTGTGAATGAGCAAGCGGCGGCATTGATGCACGCTTCTTTTACAACGGTGGTGCGCGAGGCTGGCGATTTGTCCGCGGGGGTGTTTGACCGCGCGGGCAATATGCTGGCGCAAGCAGTGACGGGGACGCCGGGGCATATCAATACGATGGCGAATTGCGTGCGGCATTTTGTGAAGGCGTATCCGATTGACACGCTGAAACCCGGCGATAGTTTGCTCACCAACGATCCGTGGCTGGGATCGGGACATTTGCACGATATTACGGTTGTTACGCCCGTTTTTTATCGGGACCGGGGGGTGGGGTGGTTTGCCAATACCTGCCATGCAATGGATATTGGCGGTCGCACGCTGGGAGCCGGTGCGCGTCAGGTGTATGAAGAGGGCCTGAATATCCCGATTATGAAATTGTTTAGCGAAGGGGAGATCAATCGCGATTTGATCGCCATTGTGCGGGCAAATGTGCGCGAGCCTGATCAGGTCGTCGGCGATTTGTACGCGCAGCAGGCGGGGAATGATGTGGGGGCTGTCAAGTTGCTTCAGGCGCTGGAACATTACGATCTCGCGGATATCGAAGGGCTGTCGAAACTGATTTTGGATCGGTCAGAGGCGGCGACTCGAGAGGCGATTTCGGAGATTGCAAATGGCGTTTATGAGGATGAGGTAAAACTCGATGGATACGACAAGCCGCTGGTTATTCGCGCGAAAGTTATTGTCGAAGATCGCAGTTTGATTGTCGATTATACGGGCACGTCGCCACAGGTGGATCGCGGGATCAATGTGGTGTACAATTATACGCATGCCTATACGACTTATCCCTTGAAATGCGCCATTAGCCCGCATATTCCCAATAATGAGGGGAGTTTTCGTCCCATTACAGTTACGGCACCCGAGGGATGTATCTTAAACGCGCAATTCCCATGTGCTGTGGGCGCGCGGCATCTGGTCGGGCATTTTCTTTCGCAACCGCTGTTTGGGGCGCTTTCTCAGGCGATTCCCGATCGCGTGATTGCCGATGGATCAGCTGGGCTTTGGAATACGCAACTGGAGGGGATAGGTCGCACGGGTGAACGCTTTGCGTATATCTTTTTTTCTGCGGGGGGTATGGGCGCACGTCCCGGCGATGATGGGATTTCGGCGACGGCTTTTCCCAGTGGGATTAAGGGCGTGCCCGCCGAAGCGATTGAGTCCGTGTCGCCAGTGATTATGCACAGGCGCGCGTTGATTCCCGACTCTGGCGGTGCGGGTACTTTTCGAGGTGGCCTGGGGCAGGAGATGGTGTTGTCTATTGACTCTGATTATCCCGCGCTGCATTCGTGTATGTACGATCGCACGCGCTATGCGCCGCGCGGTTTTTTGGGGGGGCGCGATGGCAGGTGTGGCGAACTTTTTTTGTCGGATGGTACTGTTCTGCCGCCAAAGGGGCGCTATGATCTCCAACCCGGGCAGTCGGTGACATTGCGTATTCCGGGCGGTGGAGGCTATGGGTCACCTTTTGAACGCGATCCCAAAAGGGTGCTGGAGGATGTCGTACAGGAGCGGCTATCGATAGAGGCTGCGCGAGATTCGTATGGTGTGGCGATCACGGCTGATCTCGAGGTGGATGTTGAGGAGACCGCTGTTTTGAGGCAGAAAATAAATGGATAAAAAAGAGAACCAAACATATTCTCCCGTGGCATTGTGGCTGGCGTGGAAGCGCATTTTTGCTTTTGCCCGGCCATACTTGTTGCGGCTCGTTCTGGGGCTGGTATTTACCGCGTTTTCCACAGGTGTGTGGCTGCTGATTCCACTGGGCTTGCGGTCGTTATTGGATTCTGTGTTTGAGCAGGGGGATAGACACCAGTTGGATTTGCTGGCGCTTGGCATGCTGGTGCTTTTTGCGCTTCAGGCGCTTTTGCATGTGGGTAGCCATTACTGGATTTCCTGGGTGGGTGAGCGCGTGGTGACGGATCTGAGGAAGAAGGTTTACGCGCATTTGCACCTTTTGGGGCTTCGCTTTTATGCCGATCACAGGTTGGGCGAACTCATGTCGCGGTTGACCAATGATGTGGGGGCTATTAGAAATGCTGCGACGGGTGCTATTTCGCAGGTTTTGATGACGGGGATTATGACTATTGGCTCTGTGGGGGCTATGGTTGTTCTCAATTGGCGATTGAGCCTGGTGGTGTTTGCCGCTGTGCCAGTTGCCGCTGTGGGCGCGCGCTATTTTGGACAGCGCATCCGCGAGTTGTCTCGTAAGGTACAGGATCGGTTGGGCGATACGACTGCGATTGCCGAAGAAGCCCTGTCGGCTGTGCGGGTTGTCAAGGCGTTTGCACGCGAAGTTTTTGAGGTGAATAGGTTTGGCGAGGCAAACGAAGATTTGTTTCGTACGTCGCGCTATCGCGTGATTATGGAAGCGGTTTTTTCGGCTTGTATTGCATTTCTTTTTATGCTGGCGCTGGTGGTGATTTTCTGGTACGGAGGCACAGAGGTGCTGGCCGGACGCTTGTCGGCGGGCGATCTCGTGGCGTTTATTTTTTACGCGATGAATATTGCCCGATCTGTGATGGGGATTTCGCGCCTTTATGCATCCTTAAATTCTGCTGTGGGCGCGTCAGAACACATTTTTGAGTTGCTGGAGACGCGACCAGAGATTGCCGACGGCGATGGCGCATTTCCGATTGCTGATGTTCGCGGTGCCGTGGCGTTTGAAAATGTGTGGTTTGGATACCAGCCCGACCGCCCGGTGCTCAAAGGGATTTCGTTTGAAATCCTGCCCGGGCAGACGATAGCACTTGTGGGGGCGAGTGGCGCGGGCAAGACGACGCTGATGAATTTGATTCCGAGGTTTTACGATGCGACCTCAGGCGTTGTGCGCGTGGATGGTGTGGATGTGCGCGATGTGCAGATTGTATCGCTGCGCGAACAGATCGCGCTGGTATCACAGGATGTGGATTTGTTCGGCACTTCTATTGGTGAAAATATCAGATACGGGCGATTGGATGCGACGGATGATGAGGTCGAACAGGCAGCCCGAGATGCGAATGCCCATGATTTTATTGTGGAATTGCCGGATGGATACGGCGCGCTGGTTGGGGAAAAGGGCGTGAAATTGAGCGGGGGACAGCGGCAGAGGGTTGCGATTGCGCGTGCTCTGTTGAGAGACGCGCGCATTTTGTTGCTGGATGAGGCCACTTCATCGCTGGATTCGGCTTCTGAGGTACAGGTGCAACAGGCATTGGAACGATTGATGGCGGGGCGCACGACGTTTATTATTGCGCATCGGTTGTCAACAGTGCAACATGCGGATTGCATTCTGGTGCTGGACCAGGGTGAGATCGCGCAGCGCGGGACACATGAGGCGTTGTTTGCCAGAGGTGGACTTTATCGCGAGTTGTGCGATTTGCAATTTCGGAATATGGAAATCGGAGAAGACAAGGTTATCTGATCGTTGTCACCTGGATCTGGTCAATCCGGTGGTGCAGATCTTGTACTGCCGGATAAATTTGCTTGTGTACGCGGTTGTAAATCGTGTTGTAATGGGCGACCTGATCGGGCATGGGGTGAATGGTCTGCATGGGGATGTCGAGCGTGTGCAGGGCATCGGCGACATCTGTGTAAATGCCTGTGCCCAATCCCGCAAGTACTGCTGCGCCCAGGGCCGTTGCTTCATCCATTTCGGCCAGGGTGATGGGCTGGTCGAGAACGGTGGCTTTGATTTGCATGAGGAGTTGGTTGCGTATGCCGCCGCCGATTGCGACGATATTTTTTGTTTCGGGCACGCCGGGATGAGATTTGGACGCCTCGATAATACAGCGCATTTCCATAGATAGACCTTCGAGGATTGCGCGAAAGAGCGTGCCGCGATTGACATCGGGTGTCAGGCCAATAAATGTCCCGCGCGCTATGGCTTCTGCATGGGGTGGGTTGGTAAAGCGCAGGTGTGGGAGAAAGCCAACGCCCAGGCTACCGGGGGGCGATTCGCTCGCTTCAGAAATTAGGGTTTTATAGTCTGCGCCTTCGCCAAATAAGCTGCGAAACCACTCAATGCTCGCACCGCTTGTGAACAATCCGCCGAGGAAGTAATATTGGTCGGGCGCAACATGTGCGCCTATGGTGAAGTTCTGGCGGCCTATTTGCGGGTCTGTAAGCGGCTGGGAAATGGGCAGGCACATGGCTTCTGCGGTGCCCAGAGAATTGAGCATTGTTCCCGGTTCTGTAACGCCGACGGCAAGTGCGCCGCAAATATGGTCGTGTCCTCCAGCGCATATTCGCGTGTGCAAGGGCAGGCCGATTTCGCGTGCGATATTGGGAAGGATGGGACCCAGGTCTGTTCCAGCAGTGCAAAGTGGCGCGAAGAGATTTGGAGAAAGATGGAGTTCACTGAGGAGATCGTTTGCCCATTGTCGCCTGTGGAGGTCAAAGGCAAGGGTGCGAGAGGCGAGTGAATAGTCTGTGGCGGGTGTGCCCGATAATCGGAAGGCAATATAATCGGCAGTGTTGAGCCAGGTGGCGGTTCGCGCAAAGGCTTCAGGCTGATGTTCGCGTATCCAGAGGATTTTGCACAGGCCAGAAATGGGTTGCAGTGGAAGCCCGGTAAGCGAGAAGAGTTCGTCGCGGTCAAAGGTTTTTCGCAGTTGTTCGCATTGCGGGCGGGTGCGCTGGTCAAACCAGGCAATTGCATGACCGGTTGGGTTTCCGCGTTTGTCGATGGGGACGCCTGTTTCGCCAATGCTCGCGGTGGCTATGCCGGTGATGTTGGCGGGGTTGTCGATTTGTGCGACAGCCTTTTTTAAGACGCTACACACGGTTTCCCAGAGTTCTTCTGGTTTGTAATACGCCCATTCTATCTGTGGATGGTGTGTGGGCGTTTTTGTCTGGGCGCGGGCGATTTCGCGACCTCGAGGGTCGAAGATCAGGGCTTTGATGTTGGTGGTTCCAACATCGATGCCGATGAGTAAAGGGTCGGAGGATGTTTTTGTGTTCATGGTTGGCTCTTTTTTCTGATGATAGGGTGAGTTGACGTTATATTATACTGTAGCATTTCAGTTGTCAAAGACAAATAGATGGTTTACCAGAGGAGGAGTGGTGAGATGGACAAAATTGGATTTGTCGGTTTGGGGATTATGGGCAAGCCTATGTGCCACAATCTATTGAAGGCGGGTTTTGATGTGACATTTTACGCGCGGCGAGATGAGATTGTGACCGAGATGGAGGGTGTGGGGGCGACTTTTGCGCCTTCGTCACAGGCGGTGGGCGAGGCAGCGGATATTATTGTTACGATTGTGACGGCTGATCCCGAGGTGCGCGAGGTCATTTTGGGCGATGAGGGCGTTTTGGCCGGGGCATCCGAAGGCGATCTCATTGTGGATATGAGTACGATTTCGCCGTTGACGATTCAAGATGTGGCAGAACGGGCATCGCAAAAAGGGGTTCGCGTGATGGATGCGCCGGTGAGTGGCGGCGATATTGGGGCGATTAACGGTACCCTGACCATTATTGCGGGCGGGGCAGAGGCCGATTTTGATCGTTGTCAGGGGATTTTTGACGCGATGGGCAATAGCGAGAATGTTTTTCATGTGGGGGATGTTGGCGTTGGGCAAACGGTTAAAATTGTCAATCAGTTGCTCGGCGGTATTACGATGGCAGCGATTGCAGAGGGGCTTACCCTCGGCGTTAAAGCGGGTGCTGATCCCGAGGTGATGCGGCAGGTGATTAGTGTGAGTTCGGGCAATTCATCGGCTTTTCAGGCGCGCGTTGCGGATTTTGTGTTTAAGGATGAGTACGCGCCGGGGTTTATGCTCGATTTGATGAAGAAGGATATCGGTATCGGCGTGGAGATGGGGCGCGCAATGAATGTGCCCGTGCCCCTGGGGGCTGTGGCCTATCAAATGTATGCTGCCGCCAGTAGCCTGGGGGCTGGCGCACTCGATTTTTCAGCCGTGACAAAGACTATTGAGACCCTGTCCGGTATCAAGATAAGCGATGCTTGATTAAAGACTGGACAGGGGGCGCGGTCTGCATTATTTTTTTTGGAGAATAAGAGAGATGAGCTTTGGTAAATGAAACGATATGAAATCCCTTATCCGGTTTCTGCTTATACCTTTCCTCACGAAGCCTTTATTCATCAGGTTCGTTTTGATGATGTGTATATTCATATCGAATTAACGGATGGGCGTATTCTTTCGGTGCCTCTGAAATGGATTCCGACGCTTTATCATGCATCGCCCGATGAACGCGAAAAGTACGAGATATCTCCAGGCCGAACAGAACTCTGATGGGATCCAGACAAGTGCGATATTAACGATGAACTTCGTATCGCGGACTATCTCGGTTCTGGTAGAGCATGAACGTGAAGAGAGGGTGTTTTGCGAAAGATCAAGCAAACTGTTTCGAAACGTAGCCACGAAATGTTCATCTTCCTTGTAGAAGAAGTTGGCATGCTCCGGTATATTGTGTTCTTTGCTGTAGCGGTTATTATCTTTGGAATTGCTTACACACTACTCACCCCAATTAGTCACGGTATCGGACAAAATTCCACACCTCTTTTCGAAGTATATACCTTTGTTGCATTTCTTAATGGTATTCCTAATGGTATATACTTCAGTATCATCACGGTCTCCTCTTTGGGATATGGCGACATGCACCCGATGGGATACTCAAAAGCACTCGCCTGTATACAAGTCCTTTTGGGACTTGCATTGATAGGCATTATGATCGCTAAAGTGACTTCGCGACGCCTGTCATACCATGTTGAGCGTCTTTTCGGCTTTGATGCCCAAAAACGGCTTGAAGATATTGCAGCGAAATTCGATACATCTCGAGACGATATTGCAAAAATCATGTCGAAACTTGCGGATACATATCAGATTACCCCCGGTGAGACATCTATTGATGAGGATAGGGGATCGTTGATCGCGCATTTTCGGAACGTTATCAGTAATTTCCAATTAAAATGTGTTGAGTTGCGTGATTACCTTTTGGAAGAAATGGCACAAGGCAACTATTTCCAGATTGCACCAGCTAGTGCAATGGTACGAGTAGGTGAAGCCCTTGATGACGCGTTCTTTATACTCAGCCAACACATTACGAGCTTGCCAACGCAAGCGAGGACTGAAATTCTTGATGGGCACAACAGGCAGGGAATTTCAGAGGCAATCAATTCACAAAAACAGGTGTGTGACTTAGTTGATAGACATGCGACTGATTCCAACACACAGGCTGTGTTCCAACGCATAGGGGAGACCTGCGATCAAGTCCCAGTAAGCTACTTCGCCGTTCCGGAAGAATCGCAACCTAACCAACTTCTACAAGGCACTGACGAACCACAACAACCTTCAGAACGAGACGATGAACACACAGATTCTCCATAGACACGAACTATCACGGTATTTTGGAGGCATCAAATGCAACTGAATTGGACAAAGTGTCAAGGCAATGTCTGGTGCAAGCTCAATTCCGTAAATTTAGAACACGAGCATTTTAACAATATGCATGGTGTCTATATAATTTGGCATGGGGGCACAAATCCTGCTGTAGTGTACGTTGGCCAAGGAAATATCAAAGATCGTATAATCGAACATCGGAAAGACTCAGCGATACAGGAGTATGATTATCTAGACCTTTATATAACTTGGGCAACAGTACATGTGCATTACCGTAATGGTGTGGAGACATACTTGGCTGATACTTGGAAACCGAAAGTCGGTGTACTCCATCCTAAAGTCTCTCCCATAGCAGTGAACTCTCCGTGGTAGTTATCGCAAACGAGTGCCTGAGCAGTTTCGGGCAGGAGTAATGTGATCTGACCGTATGCCTGCTTACTAAACACAGACGGAGGAAAGTAGGTATTTGACCAAAGTTGACTTTTAATGCGTTAGAGGAGTAGTATGAGATCATTTTTTATTATGACCGGTATAGCCTTGATAGTGGTCTTGGCTGGCTTTCTTTATAGTTCCATTGCATCTCGCCGTCTTAAGCGAAAATATAAGGACGACGAATAGAATAGGAGATTAATCTCGTTTATAACTGTCTTGCCATTTTTTATGTTAGGTCTGAATTTACCATTTTATTTACAGGAGAAATATTATGTCTGAGAATAAGTTTTCGGATGATTCCCAATTTGAACCTGATTTTGAAGCTTACGAAAAAGCATTCGATGAATCTTTTACGAGCGAAAGCAAAAAGTTCGAGGAAATCAAGAATCAAAAATTAATCATGGCACTGTACGGTAGCGTGAATAGCGGGAAATCTACCACTATCAATGCACTTACTGGACGGAAACTGGCCGATGTAAAGGCTATAGCAGGTTACACGAAGGAAATTCAGCTATATAGATTTAGCGAAAATGTCTATATCACCGATACGCCAGGACTGGAGGATATCAACGAAGAAAATAGTGCCCGAGCAAAAGAATTTGTTGAACAAGATACTGACATAATACTTTTCTTTTTAAATGCTGGCGTCGGTGCTTCAAAACCCACAGTTGATGCTTATAATGAATTACAAGCATTAGGTAAACCAATCATTACTGTGCTCAACAAAATCGACATTCTCACCCTTGATGAACAAGCAGAAATGGAGCAGGATATAAAAGACAAGATGGGTGTTAAGGTTGTTCCTATCTCCGCGCGTGACAATATCGGTATTGATGTTTTGCACCGACATATACTGGAGATTTTAGAGTCTGTGGGAAAGGAATTGTTTTATTTAAAAGTATCAAAATATAAAGACGAACAAGTGGATAAATGGATAATAGGTGCGACAATTAGTGCTGCTGGGCTTGGTGCAATTCCCATACCTGGTGCGGATATGATCCCATTAACCGCCCTACAAGTTGCTCTTGCAATGAAAATAGCGTATGTATATGAATGTGAAGTGACTAAAAAGGATGTGATGCAATTGGTTGCCGCTACAGTAACGGGAACGATTGGACGACAAATCTATCGTTGGGGTATTCAAGGTTTGAAGGCGGCGGGATTGCTTGGCGGGCCTTTCAGTGAAGTTCCTGTTATGGCCGTGGCCGCCGCCGTTGCGGCATCGGTTACCTATGGGTTTGGCCATGCGTGCAAAGAATATTACAAAAGTGGAATGACGCTTGATCTGGATGGAGTAGGTGATATATTCCGCAATATGGCAAAGCAGTATCACAGTCAAACATCATCAGCAGACTCGTCACAGGACTCGCCACTAAAGCGGCTTGGGAACTGGTGGCAGAGGAAGGACCATGGAGCGACAACCAAAGAATCCGTTCCATCCGGGTGAAATGCTTCTCGAAGAATTTCTCGAACCTATGGGTATGAGTCAGGCGGTATTTGCTGAGAAAATTGGTTGGTCCAGAGCGCGACTCAGCGCGCTTATTCGAGGCGAGCGAGGCGTAACTGCTGATGTAGCACTCGATCTTGCCGATACTTTGGGAACTTCGGCCAGGCTTTGGATGAACATGCAAGCGACTTATGATCTGGACAAAGCCGCGAAGGCAAGACATGTCGCTTAGTTGTTTTGATGACAAATTTTCAAAAATGTATTTCTGATACAAAAAACTCACAGGAGGAATAAATGGCGATTCCACAGGAAGATTATTTGGGTATTACGGATTATAAGGTCGTGGGGACGCGGCCCGTGCGGCACGATGGGGCAGATAAGGTGACGGGCAGGGCGATTTACGGTACGGACCTCAATTTGCCCGATATGTTACATGCCAGAGTTTTGCGAAGCCCGCACGCGCATGCTCGGATTAAGTCGATTGATACGAGTAAGGCAGAAGCACTTGAAGGCGTGCGTGCGGTTGTTACGGGGCAGGATCTGGCGCTCAATGCCGAGGAGCAGTTGGCCGATTTAGGCGAAGAGGTGGTGCGGGTTAAGGATATGTGTGCGGCGGTATTGGCACGCGAAAAGGTGCTCTATCAGGGGTATCCCGTGGCGGCGGTGGCGGCGACCAATGTCCATATTGCCGAAGAAGCACTGGATTTGATTGAGGTGGAATACGAGGTGCTGCCCCATGTGCTGGATGTGCGGGAGGCGATGAAGGACGATGCGCCTCTGGTGCACGAAGATCAGAGAACCAATTCGATGGGCGAGAGGAGCGAGAATTTCAGCAATGTGGCGTCGCATTTTCGCACGGAATTGGGCGATATCGAACAGGGATTTTCCGAGGCGGATGTGATTGTCGAGCGCGAGTTTCTCACGGATATGGTGCATCAGGGCTATATCGAACCGCAAAATGCCACGGTGTTGTGGAATGCCGATGATGTGGTGACGATCTGGTGCAGCAATCAGGGTGCGTTTGGCGTGCGGGATCAGACCGCGAGGATTTTGGGTATTCCCGTGTCGCAAATTAAGGTTGTGCCCCTGGAAATTGGCGGGGGATTCGGCGGGAAGATCAAAGCGTATTTGGAACCGATTGCCGCGCTGTTGTCGAGGAAGACCGGGCATCCGGTGAAAATGATTATGAGCCGCACCGAGGTCTTGCAGGCGACTGGTCCGACGTCGGGGTCCTGGATTCGGGTGAAGATGGGCGCGACCAATGACGGCAAGCTCGTCGCTGCTGAGAGCGAATTGGTCTATGAGGCGGGGGCTTTTTCCGGTAGTCCCGTGGGCGCGGGTGCGCGCAATATGCTGGCGCCTTATGTGATCCCGCATGTTCTGGTCGATGGTTATGATGTGGTGAACAACAAGCCTTCCTCTTCGGCTTACCGCGCACCGGGCACGACAAATGCGGCTTTTGCCGTTGAAACCGTGGTGGATGAACTCGCCGAGAAATTGGGGGTTGATCCACTGGAATTTCGGTTGAATAATTCTGCAAAAGAAGGTACGCGCCGCGCGGATGGTCCCGTGAATAAGCGCATTGGACACGAAGAATGCGTTCGCGCTGCGGTCTCTTCTGACCACTATCAGACAGCGCTAAATGGAAAATATCACGGTCGCGGTGTGGCGTCTGGTTTTTGGGGTAATGGAGGTGGTGTTTCGAGTGCTGCTGCGAGTGTGAATGACGATGGCACGATCAATCTGGTGGAAGGTTCGACAGATATTGGAGGCACGCGCACATCGGTTGCGATGCAGATGGCCGAGGTGCTGGGTATTTCAGAGCAGGAGATTCGTCCGCAGGTGGGCGATACGGATTCGATTGGCTATACGGGCGTGACGGGTGGTTCGCGTACGACATTTGCGACGGGTTGGGCGGCCTATAAGTGCGCGCAGGATATCAAAGAGCAGATGATGGCGCGTGCGGCGATCCTGTGGGAGATCTCCGAGGATGATGTCGAGTTCGATCAGGGGGTTTTCCAATCGAAGTCCGATCCATCGAAGTCGATTACGTTTAAGGATTTGGCGGCCAAGCTCGATTCAACGGGCGGGCCTGTGATGGGACGCGCCACGGCAAAACCCACAGGTGTTGGAGGTGCTTATGCGGTGGCGATTGTGGATGTGGAGGTCGATCCTGATACGGGTAAGGTCGATATTTTGCGCGCGTCGATTTTCCAGGATGCGGGGAAAGCGATTTATCCGCCTTATGTGGAGGGGCAGATGCAGGGCGGCGTGGCACAGGCGATTGGCTGGGCGCTCAACGAAGAGTATGTGTACGATGAAGATGGCATTTTGCGGAATAGCAGCTTGCTGGATTATCGCATGCCAACGTGTTTGGATTTGCCGATGATTGATGCGCATATTGTCGAGGTTCCCAATCCAGGTCACCCCTATGGCGTGCGCGGGGTGGGAGAGGTGCCGATTGTGCCGCCCACAGCAGCGGTTGCCAATGCGATTTACGACGCTATTGGCCTGCGTCTGACCGAGTTGCCCATGTCGCCTCCGCGCGTGTTGGAAGCATGGTGGGATAAAAATGGTGGAAATGGCTCGGCCTGAGAGGACCAGAGAAATAGGAGTTTGACTATGCCTGAAGTGTGGATTCCTTCGCTGATGCGTAAATTGACCGATGGCCAGGAAAAAGTGGTTGTTGGGGGCAATACCTTGCGCGAGGTGATCGAAAATCTGGATGCACAATTTCCCGGTATCAAGGATCGGGTGGTGTACGAGGATTATCGGATTGCACCGGGACTGGCTGTTGCGATTGATGGCGTTGTCACCGAAGAAGGGTTGCGGACACAGATACCCCCCGATAGCGAGGTTCATTTCGTGACTTCGATTGCAGGTGGGTAGAGATTCGCGCCAGTCCGATTACACCTGAAAAATCCCCGCGATTAAGAAATCGCGGGGATTTTTTGTTATGCGGAAATGGATCAAGGTTTGGCAAGTGTCAAGACGATGGTGATAGCCGTGCCGATGTTGGCAAGCAAGACTGTGATCAACAAGCCCATAATCCATTTGAAATTACTATTGATGCGGGTTTCAATTCCTGTCAAGCGATTGTCCATGCTGTTGAAACGATTGTCCTGGCGATTTTCAATGCCGTTCAAGCGATTGTCAATACTATTCAAGCGTTCATTGATTTGCGCTTGGATAGCTTCCAAGGTTGCAACACGGCTTTCGAATGTTGGCATGTTCATAGTTGCGAAATTATAACCGCTTAACTACAAAATCTCCGCACCATTTCCGAGAAGGTATCTACAGCTTGGTGGAGTTGTTCGATTTCGATCCATTCGTCAATGGTGTGTGCTTGTTGAATATTGCCGGGGCCGAGTACGACGAGTTCCATGGTTTTACCAAAGATCATGCCATCGGTACCGTAAGCTACGGTTTTGGGTTCGCTCTTGTTTGTGACGGAGAGGGCTTCTTGCACGATGCGAGATTCCACCGGGGTGTGAAGTGGGGCGAGGCCGTCGTATATATCGACGTGTACCTCACGTTCTTTGGCCAGTGTTCTGATTTTATCGAGCAAGGGCGCGAAGTCCTGTCCCGGCATGGGGCGCATGTTGAGGGTTGCGCCGCTTTCTGGCGTGGTGATGTTCGATGCTTGTTCGCCCCCGTGTATGACGGTGTTGAGGGTGGCATGTGGAGGTGTGAAGGCGTGGTTGAGGTATTTTTCGTCGGTTTTAAGTTCGCGATCTATGGCGAGCATGTCGTTGAGGAAGGGAATGAGTTTGTGGTTGGCATTGATGCCTGTCCCTGTGCTGCTGTGCGTGGCTTTTCCCGTGGCTGTGACGCTGATTTTGACCGAGCCTTTATGGGCGTGTACCACGTCGAGCAGGGTCGGTTCGCCAACAATGCCGTAGCGCACGTTGGATTCTTTTAATACCTCGGATTTTTTGGCGACGACATCGGCGCCTCCACAGTTAATTTCTTCATCTCCGGTGACGACCACGTAGATGGGATGCTTGAGTTCGTCGGTGGAGAAACGGCTTGCCGTGGCGATCATGCAGGCGACCGAACCTTTCATGTCGGCTACGCCGCGTCCGTAAATGCGGGATCCTTTTTCGATGACTTCATAGGGGTCCCACGCCCACCCTTCAGCGGGTACGACGTCGTTGTGGCCCATCAGGGCGAGTCCCCCGGTGCCATTTCCTTTTTGGCCGACGAGATTCAGTTTGGGAACGCCGTTGGGGTCTGTGTAGGGAATACGTTCAACTGTGAGGCCGGCTTCGCGCATTCTTTCTGCCATGGCATTTGAGCAATCGACGTTGGGCAAGTAGCTGGTCGAGTTGAAGGATACAAATTCGCGCGTGAGTTGTACGGGGTCCATAAGGTTTCTTTCCAGATTATGGATGAATGTGATAGCGGATGGGGCAATATACGTTGGTGTGGCAAATGGAGCAATAGATTCTCCATTAGCTGTGACTCTACGGTTGCCAATTTATCCTGCTGGACGTAGATTATACCGATTTTAATTCGGCCTATTGCAGTGCGGAAATCAAAATTCTCAGGAGCAGTGTTATGGCTTTTTCAGCACATGGTGTGACACATAGACCAACGGTTACGGGCACGCGCGGTATGGTTGCGTGTGCGCATCCTCAAGCTGCGCTATCTGGCGCGCGGATGTTGCTTGAAGGGGGCAATGCGTTTGATGCAGCGGTTGCTGTTGCTGCCGCGCTCAATGTTGTGGAACCCTATATGTCTGGTATTGCGGGGGTGGGTTATGCGATTGTGTATGATGCGAAAAACGATCACAGGCGCGTCCTGGATTATTGTGGGCGAACACCGCATCAGGCGCGTGGGGAGTTGTTTGATGGACCGGCGGATAAAGATGCTGGGCCGCGTTCGTGTTTGACGCCGGGTGCTTGTGGCGGCTGGTTGGAATTGTTGGAACGCTATGGCACGATGACGCCAGCAGATGTATTTGCGCCTGCGATTGATCTGGCGGAGAATGGGTATGCTGTGACGGTGAGGAATAGTCAATCGATGAATAGTGGTGGGAAGATGAACGACAGGGCTGTAAGCGTTATTCTGTCGCGTGGGCGCGGACCTCTACCAGGGGAGATTTTAATTCAAAAGGATCTGGCGCAGACGTTTCGACGGGTCGCTGAAGGGGGAGCAGAGGTTTTTTATCGCGGCGATCTCGCGCGTGAAATGGCGGGATATATTCAGGGGGAAGGGGGCTGGTTGTCCGAGCGCGATCTGGCGGATTTTGAACCGGAATGGGTCGATCCGATAGCGACGACCTATCGCGGCTATGAGGTATTTTGCCCGCCGCCGCCGAGTGCGGGATTTCAGATTCTCGAGACGCTCAATATGCTGGAAGGATACGATCTGGAGGAGATGGAACACCATTCGGAACAGGCATTACACCTGTTCATTGAAGCTGTGAAGTTGGGCAATGCAGATCGGATAGAATACGCGGCTGCTCCGCAGGCACCGATTGAAGGATTGATTTCCAAGGGGTATGCGGAAGAACGCCGAAAGCTGATTGGAAAGCGTGCGGGCGTGCATCGGGGCGAGTGGTATCCGGCGACAAAATTGCCGGGTGAGATTGAACCGGGCGATCCAGCGGCATGGCGCAATGAATGCACGACGCATTTTGATGTGGTCGATGGCGATGGCAATGCTGTGGCTATAACTCAGAGTTTGGGGTCGGGATTTGGGTCGGGGGTGATGATGGGCGATACGGGTATGTTTTTGAACAATTTTATTCGGTGGGGCGATCTGGTGCCCGATAGCCCCAATTGTATTGCGCCCCACAAAAAAGTGGATATGTGTCTGTCGCCTATGCTGGTATTTCGAGATGGCGCACTTTTTTCTGCGCTGGGTACGCCGGGAAGTTGGGGGATTCAACAAACGTCGGTGCAATTTTTGACCAATGTGCTGGATTACGGCATGAATATACAGGCGGCGATTGAAGCGCCTCGGTTCCGCATTGAGACTGCGGGTACACAGGTGTCTATTGAAAGGCGGATGTCGAAGTCTGTTCGGCGCGCACTGAAAGCACGTGGGCACGATGTGAAGGTGTTGCCCGATTATTCCCCCGTTTGCGGGGGCGCGCAGGGTATTGTGGTGGATGCAGAATCCGGCGCGCTGATGGGCGGCGCAGATCCGAGGCGCGATGGATATGCGATAGGGGTTTAGGCCGTAACATACACAAGGAGAATAAATTGTCGGATTCATTTGAGCTTGAGGTAGAGCAGATTACGTATGGTCCCAAACATCACTTTTTTGGGTATATCGGTCAATCGCAAACCATTCCCTGGAATCAGGGCGGTCGTTATATCGTCGCATTGCGGAATGATTTTCAGGATCACATGCCCGGACCTGGCGAGGCGGCAGATGTGATTTTGATCGATACTGAGAATGATCATGCAATCCAGGTGGTTGACCAGTCACAGGGGTGGAATCCGCAGCAGGGTACGATGTTTTATTGGAATCCCGAATCTCCGGAGACTCAGTTTTTCTTTAATGATCGCGATCTGGAGACTCAGAAAGTTTTCACGGTTTTGTTCGATATTTCCAGAGGGAAAAGGATCCGCGAATATCGCTATGAAGATACGTCGTTTGGCAATAGCGGCGTGGCGCAGAACGGCGGTTATTTTTTGGGATTAAATTACGCGCGCATGGCGCGTCTGCGGTTGGTGACGGGGTATCTCGGCGCGGCGGACTGGACCGAAGGGGTTGTACATCCTGAAGATGATGGGATTTTTAAGGTTGATGTGAATACGGGTCAAAAAGAGCTGATTGTATCTTTTGCCCAATTGGGAGATGCGTTGCGGGATTACCATCCGGGAGTTGAGAGCAAAGAGATGTTTATCAATCATACGCTGTGGAACCGGGATGATGACCGGATTTATTTTTATGCGCGGGGCAAGTTCAATAAGCGCGAAGCGCGGCTCAATGTGCCTTTTACCGTGAATCCCGATGGCAGTGATCTGACCATACAAAAGGTTTTTATTGGCGGGCATCCCGAATGGTTGGAAGGGCATGAGATTCTCGGTCACAATGCCGATGATCTGGTGGTGTACGATACCGATGCGCAGAAAATTGTACGGACTCTGGGAGATCAGTCTGTTTTTCCAGAACCTGGCGGAGACAATGCATTTTCTCCAGACGGAAAGTGGATTATCAATGGTTCGGGACCAAAGCGCGGAACAGTTTATGTGATGTATCGCATGGCTGACGGGGCATGGGCGCGAACTCGACGATACGATCAAGGGGAGTGGATATCGGGGGATTTGAGGAGCGATCCCGCGCCCTGCTGGAATCGCACGAGTGATCAGGTGCTTTTTCCATCAATTTCCCGAAATGGAACGCGCCAGTTGTTTGTGATTACCCGAAGATAGGAATGGGGTTATGAGAGAAGGCGATACGCGCTGTTTTGCGGGTTTGGATATTGGTGGGACGAGTGTGAAGTCCATTCTCGTCGATGCTGCTGGCAATTTATTGGGCGATATGGTGGAGGTGCCCAGTCGCGTTAAAGATGGGTATGAGGCTACGTTTGTACAGCTTGAGGAAGCACTGAAGTTATTGACGGATTGCGCAGGGAGGCGTCAATCGGATATCGCGGGTATTGGGCTGGATGTTCCCGCGCCGAGTAGCAGTGGGGTCATTCGGGTGCAGGCCAATCTGGGTGCGGATTGGGTGGGGACGAATATTCGCGGCGAGTTTTCTACGCGTGTGGGTGTGCCCGTGTATATGACAAATGATGGGAATGCAGCAGCAGCGGGAGAATACGCGGCGCGGGCAGATTCCGATGCGGGTCTTCTGCTTATCGCACCTGGAACGGGTCTGGGCGGCGGATTGGTCTTGCCAGGTGGTCAGATTTACGAGGGGTCAAATGGTCTCGCGCTGGAAGTGGGGCATGCTTCGGTTCCGTTTCGGGAGGTGGATGGGGAGTTGCCAGACTGCTCGTGTGGGCTGACGGGTTGTGCGGAGGCCTGGGTATCGCTTATGGCATTGCGACGCAGGCTTGGGCTTAAATTGGCGGGGGAGAAATGGAAGGATCACGCGCTGAATGCTTCTGATGCGTCGATTGAAGAAAAGGCGTATCAACTCCGCGATTATGCGGAGAATGGCGATCCACTCGCTGTGTCGCTTTTTAAGGAGCAGGCATTTATTCTGGGTTATGCGATAGCGAATTGGGTGCGGTTATTCGATCCGGGGCTTGTGGTGATCGGTGGGGGGCTTTCAGAAGCATCTTTTCGCGATCAGTATATGGCATGGGTGATTGAAGGATTTGAGGATGGGTCGTGGCCGATCTATCTCGAAAATCCCTTTGATGCTCAGGCTGTCTCAACGCAGTTTGAATGGGCGCGCGGTGGCGATTCTGCCGCTGCACTGGGTATGGCTTTTGTCGCGAGTGATGTGTTTGGGTAGGTGTAAAGAAGATAGTTGTACACCACATTAGAAAGGGCATTATATGTCTTTCAGACGTTTTAGGTATAATAAATATATGTTGATTTACCACTTGCTGGCTATCGCTGTCGGTTTGGCAATGGGGAAAGGTGACGCGCAAGCCGCTAAAAATGCTGAGCAAGAGTTGGGAAGCGATGAACAAACGCTCTATGAACAACTTCACAACAGGCAGTTCCACCCTATGGTCAACAGTCTTCAGAACTATGTTTCAGATTCCTACAACCTGACCGCCCGCTTTCGCTCAAAAGGCGTTCACCTTTCTGCCACTGATGGCTCTATTGATCCGTTTGTGCAACAAGCCAAACTGACGGATTTGGACGGCGTAGTGACCAGATTGTCCGATACTCTGGGGTATTCAGTCTCTGTAGATGGAAACACTGCTGTCGTGGGTGCTGGTGGGGATGAGAATAACAGAGGCTCGGTGTATGTGTTTACGTATGATGAGGGTGTGTGGACAGAAACGGCCAAATTGGCCCCCACCGATGGCAAAGCCAATGAATTCTTCGGACATTCTGTGGATGTGGATGGAAACACCATTGTCGTGATTAGCACCTATCAGGCGTATGTGTTCACGCATGATGGAGGGACCTGGACAGAAACAGCCAGACTATCCCTTGATATCAAACCAGATACCAATATTTGGACTGGTTTGGCATCTGTGTCTGTTTCAGATAGCACCATTGTCGTGAGTGCGTTTGGGGATGACGATGATAGAGGCTCGGTGTATGTGTTCACGTATGATGGTGAGATGTGGACAGAAATGGTCGAGCTGGTCGCTTTCGATGGCGAAGCTTATGACTTCTTTGGTTATTCTATATCTGTAGATGGTCGTACCATTGTCGTGGGTGCTCAAGGAGATGATAGGCGGAGAGGCTCAGTGTATGTGTTCACGTATGATGGTGAGAAGTGGGCAGAAACGGTCAAGCTGGTCGCTGCCGATGGCGAAGCCTATGATCTCTTCGGGCAGTCTGTGTCTATTTCAGATAGCACCATTGTCGTAGGTGCTCCAAGAGATGGCGAAAATGGCCGACTTTCTGGTTCGGTATATGTGTTCACGTATGATGGTGAGATGTGGACAGAAACGGTCAAGCTGACCCCTACTGATGGTGAAGCCTATGATTATTTCGGACATTCTGTGGATGTGGATGGTCGCACTATTGCTGTGGGTACTGATAGAGATGGCGACAGTGGCCGACTTTCTGGCTCTGCGTATGTGTTCACGTATGATGGCGGGATGTGGGCTGAAACGACTAAGCTGACCGCTTCCGATGGCGAAGCTTATGACTTTTTGGGGCATTCTATATCTGTTTCAGATGGTACCATTATCGTGGGTGCTTTTGGGGATGAGAATGATAGAGGCTCTGCGTATGTGTTCACGCATGATGGTGGGATGTGGACAGAAACGACCAAGCTGACCGCCGCTGATGGTAATGGTTATTTTAGTAATGACTTCGGACATTCTTTATTTGTAGATGGTCGCACTATTGTCGTGGGTGCCGATAAAGATAACGAAGGGAGAGGCTCTGCGTATGTGTTCACGTATGATGGTGAGATGTGGGCAGAAACGGCCGCGCTGACCTCTTCCGATGGGGAAGCCCGTGACAATTTCGGACATTCTATATCTGTGGATGGTCGCACTATGATAGTGAGTGCTCCAGGGGATGACGATGATAGAGGCTCGGTGTATGTGTTTACGTATGATGGCGAGATGTGGGCAGAAACGGCCAAGTTGGTCGCTTCCGATGGCGAAGCCAATGACCATTTCGGGCGGTCTGTATCTATTTCAGGGAGTACTATTATCGCGGGTGCTCAAGGGGATGATAGGCGGCGAGGCTCGGTGTATGTGTTTACGTATGATGGTGAGATGTGGACAGAAACGATCAAGCTGACCGCTTCCGACGGCGAAGCCCGTGACAGCTTCGGGCGGTCTGTATCTATTTCAGGGAGTACTATTGTCGCAGGTGCTCAAGGGGATGATAGGCGGCGAGGCTCGGTGTATGTGTTCACGTATGATGGAGGGATGTGGAAAGAAACGGCCAAGCTGATCGCATCTGATGGCGAAATCTATGATTATTTTGGGCATTCTGTATCTGTGGATGGACGCACTGTTGTCGTGGGTACTGATAGGGACGCTGGCGTTGTCAGATTCTCTGGCTCTGCGTATGTGTTCACGTATGATGGTGAGATGTGGACAGAAACGACCAAGTTGATCGCATCTGATGGCGAAGACCATGACCTTTTCGGGCATTCTGTGGATGTGTCTGGCCGCACCATTGTCATAGGTGCTTTTGGGGACTCCGACAATGGCGGGTTTTCTGGCTCTGCGTATGTGTTTACGTATGATGGTGAGATGTGGACAGAAACGACCAAGCTAACCGCCGCCGATGGGATTGCCAATGACTTCTTCGGAGAGGCTGTGTCCGTGGATAGAGGCGTCGTCGTGGTTGGGGCACCCGGAGGCGACAACCGCATAGGCTCCGCGTATGTGTATCGAGTGCCACTGGTCGAGCGTGCGGATGTCGATGGCGATGGGGTTATTGGTATGTCAGATTTCCGTGCATTTGCCGAGGCTTATGGAACGACTGATCTTCGGTTTGATTTTGATGAAGACGGAACAGTTGGTTTCTCCGATTTTCTGATCTTTGTCAGTCTCTACAGTGAGCCTGCCTGACGCAGGTAGTCCTTAAAAAGCCTCGTTGGCAGAACCAACGAGGCTTTTCCCCTGCATGCTTCAATACTAAAAGCTGATCGCTCAAAAGAAGAATTTGAGGCCCGCATAGATCCGGTCCATGTCGGTGATGCTGTTGTCAGTAAAGATGAAGTCGTGTTTGTAGTCGAGTCCGATACGCACCCTTTTGTGGAGGACGATGTCTATGCCAGCGCCGGGTGCCAGACCAAAGTTGCGGCTGCCTTCATTGGGCGCGTAGAGTCCGGCGTTGAGTGAGACGTGGTACACAAAGGGGTCAAAGGCGTAGGCGAAACGCGAGCCGAGGCTGAAGATGGACATGTCGCGGTCGGAAAGATAATTATAGCCTGCCTGAATGCCGAGCCACTGGTCCATTTCGACGCCGAGTTCAATCCCGTAGAGAAAACCCGTACGCGTTTTGTTGACGTCCGTCAGGTCAAAAAAGCCGGAGCCAAAGGCAGTGTTGAGATAGACGCGATGGTTCGGGCCACCAAAAGGGTATCCCCCTTTGCCGAATTCGCTTTCTTCCGATCCATCAGTTCGGCCCGTTTGCGCGCTGGCACTGCTTCCCAAAAGCAGAGCGATTGCGAGTGTGAATAGCAGGTGTTTCATGGTTTTGCTCCTTTCTCAATCAAGGTTATCCGTAATCCCCAACCTAATAATCTCAGGCCTTCAGCGCAATTACAATCCTATGCTGCGCTTTTTGTAGGCTTTGCGGATTTCTTTTTCGTCTGTCCATATAATTTCAGATGTGGTCAGGTCAGTCAGTTGGAATGTGGCTTTGTAGTAGATGAGTTTGTCTTTGCCCACTTCCTGTACATTCGCGCTGAGTGTGCCCGTGAGGATCATGTCTGATCCGGTCTGTTTGCCCGGTGCTTTGGCCTGTGCGGGATCGACATAGCCCGATTGTTGATATTCGTATTCTGTGGCGATGTCTTTGCGGTTGGTGACATCGACAAAGCGCACTTTGCCGCTCTGGATCAATGCGGTTTTGATTTTGTCAGAGAGAGCCACCATGTCGATGTGTTCGGTGGTGCGATTGCGCATTTTGCCGAGCATGATGGCGGGTTCGGGCCTGTTCAACGGTGCTTCGAGGATTGAGTTGACGACTTTTTTGGCGATGAGTTGCATGTCGTTTTCGTTAAAGCGGTCGTCGAGCAAGGCGATGGTTTTGGGATCTTCATACGTCCCTTTTGTAAAGGCTCTGGGACCGGCGCATCCGGTTGTGAGGCCGATCAGGGCGATTGCTGCATAGGTGATGAGTTTCATGGTTAGGCTCCTTGTTGAGAGGTGAGAGAGGGCGAAAAGTTACTCTCAAGTGGTTATTCGACGGCGATCCAAAATCGACATCCCGCAATAATATTCAATGTGCCTGTTATCTTTTCGGCAACATCTTCTCGTTGTCTTCTAAATTTTACGCCTTGCAAACGGATTTCACTGAAAAAACAGGTTCTCTTTTTGAAGGCAAATTCACTGCCTATCCCAACTATACCGCCAAAATGTAACGTTGGAATCTCGTTTTGATGATCTGGGGAACGAAAGATGAAGGCCCCTAATCCGCCACTCCCATAGGTTTGAATCAGTCCTTCTGAAATTTTGCATCTCAATTCAATGAGAAGTGAATTGAGCCATCCACCAAAATCAAACGGATGGGATTCTCGGATATTTTGTAAGATTCGTTGAGGCATGCGAAAAAAAGATCCTTGCAAAGACAACTCAAGTGGTTCGTATCCAACAAAAAACTCACTGTTTACTACGGGTCCCATCTGCGCTCTGAGGAGATTGAAGGCAGTGTTTCCATGCAAAAGACCACTATTCCAATCCTGCCATGGGGTTTGATTTATCACGGGAAATGAAGGACCAGCCCCAAACCCAAATCCAATATAGAGTTCCTGGCAATCATTCACAGAGGGCCAAGAGGATAAGATCAATAGTGTCATAAGACGGTATTTCATATTTATTCTGCTGAGTAAAGTGGTCGTGATCGACTCAAACCGCTCTGTCCCAGCCCTTTATCGCCACTCACATTCCATCCGCGTATCTATCATGTGCCATTTATCTGGCAAAACTACATCCTGTTTGTAGCGAATGTAGGCGCGGCAGTCTTGAATGGGTGAACTGACCGGATATTCCATTTGATATGTTTGAACCCGTGAGAGGTCTATCGCCGGTATCTCATCAATTTGATGGATGCCCGGGCGCGAGGATGTGAATATCCGAACGGTTTTGCTGCCGTGTGTTTTGAGAGGGATCGTTCCCGAGAAGGTGACGCGCCTGATTTTTCGCGGGAGCAATGGGTCTGTGGCATCGATCAGGGTATCTCTTTTCCACT
>JAJDYX010000045.1 GCA_022824945.1 Candidatus Latescibacterota bacterium | reverse complement strand
CCAGCGTGTGATTGATGCAGTTTTTCATAAGCTATCGGCGCATGATAGGCGATGGAAGAATGCCTGCGATGCGGATTATACCATCCTTCAATGTAAGAGAAAATGGCCAAGCGAGCTTCCTTATGCGTACGGAAGCAACGGCGGTTGATCAACTCGCATTCAAGCGTGGCGAAGAAGCTCTCGCACAGTGCGTTGTCATAGCAGTCGCCAGCAGACCCCATTGAGGGACGTACGCCAGCTTCACGACAACGCTTTCCAAATGCGATGGAGGTATATTGCACCCCCTGGTCAGAATGGTGGATCACGTCTTGTGGACGTCGCTGGTAAAGCGCCATATTTAAAGCTGAGATGACCAACTCACTTTGCAGATGTGTCGCCATTGCCCACCCCACGACGCGGCGGGAGAAGGCATCTACGACAACACTCAGATACAAGAAGCCAGACCAAGTAGGTACGTAGGTGATATCGGCCACCCAGAGTTTATTGACTGTTGCCACAGAAAAGTCTCTCTTTACCAGATCGGGGGCCTTATTAGCCTTTTGCGCCTTAACAGTCGTTTGCGTGCGCTTGCGGCGAGAAACACCATAAATGGTCATCTCACGCATCAGACGCGCCACACGCTTCTTACTTACTCGGATACCCATATCCATCAGGTCTTTCCAGATGCGAGGGGCACCATAGGTGCTATCTGATCGGGTATGAAAGGCTTTGATATGCGCTTTAAGGTCTGCATCAACCTGTGCTCTTTTAGAGGGTGGACGTGCTCGCCAGGCATAATACCCACTGAGGGAAACACCCAGAACTCGGCATTGCGTGGCGATTGGCCAAAGTGCCTGGTGCGCTTTCACGAACGCGAAGATTTTTTTGGGATCGCGTCGGTCTCCGCTGCGAACCAGGCCGCTGCTTTTGAGAGTATCTCGCGCTCAATGCGCAACTGCTTATTCTCGCGTCGAAGACGACGCAGTTCTTCTCGCTCATCGCTGGTTAGACCGTCTTCTCGAAGTCCTTGGTCTCGATCAGCTTGGCGTACCCAGTTTTGGATCGTCTGAGCGGTTGGCTCAAACTCTCTGGCCAACTCGGCTGGACTGCGGCCAGCGCGTACAAGCTCGACGATCTGGCGCTTCAACTCGGACGGATAAGGTGGACGGGTTGGTGGCATAGTGGGTCTCCTTTCTGATTACTGATAAGGTACCCACCGAAACGGGTCAAGTCCATACAGTGACCGAAAGTGGAACCAATAATACCGCAGAGACATCGGTTACGGTCCTGTAATCCGTTTGAACACTGCCATCTGAACCAAAAGTTATTGTGCCGTTGGTCTCGCCTTCAACTGTAAGAGGCGATACAGCCTGCACGAGCGAGGCTGGAACATAAGCATTTAGCGCGATCTTCTCAGCTACCCAGGAGCCGACGATATCGCCACCTTGAGGCCTGGGGGTTTCCGGTAGAACACCCGCGTCTGCCTGTCCAAATGCTATGCCGTTATAAGTAGAACGCAGTTTCTCAACATCTTAAACCCTCCGGGCTTGGGATTCCATACAGTTCGAAATATCCCTCTATCTCTTGTCCTAAACGGCGCTTGGCATATCTATCCATTTCTCTTCGAATGAATCCTGCAAGAACGACTGCAAAATCGTGCTTGTCATTTTTCACTCTATATGAAGTGTGGTTCCGTTTTGATTCAGGTGGAGGATATAACTCACATAGTTTAAGACTTACAGGTACGCCGTTACAGATAATAATCTTCGGCTTGTGTGTTTCAATCTGTTGTTTCAAATACTCGCTACAGTTAGTGATGATTTCCTCATCACCACCTTTTTGTATTGTTTTAGGCGGAAACTTTTTGGAGTAACACTTTACCAAATCTGTATGTGCGACGCCATTGGGATGGCCCAAAAGTTTATGGAGGCTTGGTGATACTCCCTTGAAGTTGTTAAAATATTTGTGAACGCTCTTGCTTTGAAAATATTCTCTCAATTGGATGATATCGTTCTCGTCATTATGCCCTTCATCGCCTTGGGGGTTGAGACCTATTATCCAAACAGGTGCTTCGCTCGCACCAACAACGAATTCTTGAGGAGAATATTGTCGTTAAAAAAAGAGACCGTATTTTTTACACTTCAAGCATCTTTCCATTGATATTGGTCCTTTGCGAAAAAAGTAGTGATATAGGCCATATTTGCTCGAAATGACGATGCCTACACTTCTTGTAGAGATTTAGCGGCAAAAATCGTCAAGCGCAATTCTTCGTCGAACAGTTCATAAACAGGCGTTTGCTCGCTGAGGGCCTCGCTTTCGTTTAAGATGATGCCTACGCCTTCTCCTCGTCGCTCCAAAAAATGTCGCCGGATTACTTGTCTGCTCATTGTGTCATGCAAGGTGATTTCTGAGAGTAAGCGGGCGAGCAACTCATTGCGGGTGGCTTGTGCATAACGCAAATTTTCCACTGTCACGGTGTTTGCCAATGCGCCAGGCGAATAGAGTTCGAGTCTGTCTGAAAACATGAACAACCGAATTTTCGAGCCGATTTTTGAGTAATCTCTGTGTACAACAGCGTTCACCAGGGCTTCAAAAACGGCTCGCATGCTGTATTGTGGTCGCTCAATTCTGCCAATGTCTTTGCGCGCTGATACCTCATTGAATTTTTCGACAAATTTGAAGGCATCAATGATCTGTTGGTCCAGGGGTCCCTTAAAATCTTTGGCATCGATCTGGTAGTTTGCGTCCCTTTCCTTACTCCGATAAAAAACAGCTTGAATGAAACTGTTGTAGAGGTATTCATCGGGATTGTCATGGCACATTAACACACCGGCGACCGATGCGCGGTATTCTCCCCCTTCTTTCACGAGCAAACGCCTTTTAAGCAGCAGGTCTTCGATCTCATTATCGGGAACTCCTTTGGGGAGAAATCGCTGATAGAGGTCTTGTCTTAGTGTGTCTTTATTCGTGTTCGGTACGAACTGTCCTTCAAATCCTCTGAGCATATCATTTCTCCAGATGAATACGCTTGTCACATGCTCAAACGCCTACACCAAGAAGACCTTACTTCCTACGCTCATAATATACGACTGTGAATAGGTCGTGTGTCTCTTTTTTTATTATGTCCCATTCATTTTCGTCAAATTCGGGGAAGTATTCATCGCCTGCGTATTCTCTGTCAATGTATGATAGGATCATCTGGTCGGCTTTTGATAGCGTGGCGCGATAAATTTCGCCGCCTCCACAGATGAATACTTTGCGGCCATAGGACCCGGCTTTTTCTATGGCTGCTTCGAGCGATCTGCATACATCTACGCCTTTTGTGTCGGGCATGGTGCGGCTCACGATTACATGCAGGCGGTCCGGCAGGGGTTTGCCGCCCCAGGATTCATAGGTTTTGCGCCCTACCAATAGGGTGTGCCCAGTGGTGGTGCGCCGAAAGTGCTTTGATTCTTCAGAGATGTGCCAGGGCATTTTGTTGTCCCGGCCTATGACGCGGTTTTTGTCCATTGCAGCGATAATGGTCATGTTTTCTCCTGTTAGCGATCTGTGGTCAATCCTTCCTTCGCCCACAGTGTCAGTCGGAGTTCGTCGCCGAATAGTTCGTACTCTGGGCGTCGGCCCGAATGTGCTTCGCCATCTTCCAGAATTTTCCGCACGCCTTCGCCGCGGGATTCGAGGAATACCTGTCCGGTGCGCTTGCTGCGGATCCGCGATAGGAAATTGACCAACAATTGGTTGCGCGTGAATGTACGGTAAGGCATGTCGTCGAGCGTGATGGTGTTGGGCAATTTGCCGGGGCTGTATAGTTCCAGCCGGTCGGCGAACAGGAACAGGCGGATTTTCGAGCCAGCAATGGCATAATCGCGGTGGGCGACGGCATTGACAATGGCTTCGTCAACGACGTCGAGATCGTACGGCATGTCAGCGTGTGGTCGATAGCCAGCGACGAAAGCGATTCCGGCGTCGATTTGATCGGATACGGGACCGGCGAGGCGTTCGGCATGCACCAATTCATCGGATGACAGCCGGGTTCCATCATAGCACGCGGCCTCAATGGACCCGGAGGGGAGGAATGCTGTCGGCTCATTGGCAAAGACAAGCAGGCCAGCTATGGTCGGACGATCTACGCCGTTTTCGTCCTGGAAGGTCACCCGGGTATTGCGCAGCAAGTCGAGATAGGGGATGGTTGGCGAGCGTCCAAAAAACGCTTCGAGCCGATTGCGGCTGAGGTCGTCAACTGTAGCGGTGAGTACAGGTTGCTCGTCGAATATGTACTCTCGACCTCGCTGCTGGAATAGCCGTGCGAGTTCTGATGGTGTGAGGTCGCGTTTCGTGGAACCGATCCGCAGGTAATAACGCCCGCTTGATGTTCGGTGGACGTAAAGTCCGCGCGGAACTTCGGTTATAAGTACGCATTGATCGTCTCCGGTCATATCCGGAAGCAATACCTTGCGCAGGATCGGCCGAATCGGCGGGTCGCAGTTGTGCGTTGCGATATTGATAACCCACTGTTCGACTGCATTGACACGCGCCGTTGGTATCCCGTGTACGGTGCCCGAATCGTCGATGCCAAGGAATACCACGCCACCAGCCGCATTTGCCAGCGCAACCAACTCTGCGGCCATGTCTTCGGTATTGGGTGAGATTACGCCGCGTGCCCCAAAGCGCACCTCTTTGAACTCGGCGTACCCATCTTCTCCAGCGCGAAGTTGGTCTATTATCTGCTCTCTACTGTCGAACATCGCTCTATCTCCCGAAGGTGAGATGTGAGCACAGGCGTTCACCTATGTCCATCTGTGATTCATACTCGGCGAACTGGCCTGTGGAACGGTCAGTTGTACATCACCGCTACATTGTAGAGCTTATCTTGTACCGCCATAATCCAGTGCTCCGCCTGTAATCCTGCAAATCTTAAAATCCTGCAAATCCTGATTCAGATAGGGGTTGCTTTAACAGGCGCAATTTCCAACAGGGCGTTGGTTTTGACGACATGTCCGATGAGGTCGTGTTCGGTTGCGTCGGTGATTTCGACTTCGACAAAGTCGCCGACATTTGCAGGACCTGTGAAGAATACAGCACCGTCGATTTCTGGGGCGTCCATTCGCGTGCGGCCGATGTAGTGATATGCCGGGTCGTCTGAGGCTTCATCTACGAGTACTTTGAAGGTGCTTCCCACATGTGCGGCGTTCAATTCGCCCGATATTTGTGCCTGCAATGCCATCAGGTCGTTCAATCGTTCGCGCTTGATGTCTTCGGGTACGTCGTCTTGCAGTACGCCTGCCTGCGTACCTTCTTCGTGTGAATAGGTGAATCCGACGAGGCGGTTGAATTGCATTTCATCGACAAAGTCCATGAGTTCTGCAAAGTGCTCATCGCGTTCGCCGGGAAATCCGGTGATGATTGATGATCGGATGGTTAAGTTTGGTATGCGTTCGCGCAAGGTGTGGATGAGTTTTCGTATACCCGCTTTTGTGGTGCCGCGGTTCATGGTTTTTAGTATGGGGTCCGAGGCGTGCTGGATGGGCAGGTCGATGTAGGCGCACAATTTTTCTTCGGTTGCCAGAAGGTCGATTAGTTCATTGCGCCAACCGGTTGGATAGGCGTATAACATCCGCACCCAGTCGAGTTTCTCGATTTGGATGAGTTCTTTCAGGAGGTCTATCAGCCGGGGTTTGCCGTACAGGTCTGCGCCATATCGCATGGTGTCCTGGGCGATGAGGGCGATTTCGCGCACGCCGTTGCCGACCATGCGATAGGCTTCAGCGATGAGGCGGTCCAGGTTTTCGCTTTTGTTTTTTCCGCGAAAGCTCGGGATGGCGCAAAATGCACATGTTCTGTCGCATCCGTCCGAGATTCGCAAGTACGCCCAGTGTTTTGGGGTGAGTAGATGGCGCGCTTCCGCATCTCGGATGGTGTGTATGCGCGATGTGCCTAATAAATGATCGCAGTGTGCGACGATGTCGCGTTCGCCGGCAAGGCCCACGATCATGTCCGCTTCGACGAGTTCGGTTTCCAATTCTGTTCGGTATCGCTCGGCCAGGCAGCCCGTGACGATGACGCCGCGACATTGTCCGTTTTTTTTGTATTCTGCGGCGTCCATCACGGTTGCGATTGATTCTTCTTTGGCTGGTTCAATGAATCCGCAGGTGTTGACGACGATGATGTCGGCGTCTTCCGCGCGGTCCGAGAGGTCGTATCCATTGCGCTTGAGAAGGTGGTGCATGCGCTCGGAATCGACGGTGTTTTTGGGGCAGCCCAGAGTGATGAGGTTGATTGTTGGCATAGGTGATGTTTTCAGGTTAAAGGTTTTATACGGCCTGTACGCCCAGTTGTGATCCTGTGAGGACCTGAACTTCGATGCCTGCTTGTGTGTCGCGGGTGAGGTCGTTGTCAAAGATAATGCGCCCGGGTGCAAATAAGAGTACCAGAGTAGATCCTCCAAATTGGAAGTAGCCCTTTTCCTGCCCTCGTTCGACAGTGCCCGGCTGGTATGTTTGGACGATGCGCCCCACGCCCCAGCCCGCTACTTCCATGATCATGATGCGCCCAAAGTGTTCGGTTTCGAGGTATGTCACTTCGCGTTTGTTATGGGCAAATAAGTCGGGTTTTACGTCGAGGGCAATGGGGTTGACGAGATAATAGCGGCCAGAGATTTTAGCAGACGCGGTTGCGATGCCGGATACGGGAAAATGGTAGCGGTGGTAGTCAGACGGGGCCAATCGAATGACGAGTGCAGCACCATTCCTGTAAGGGATTGCGGATTCTCTTGATGATAGGAGGTGTGCAATATCGACATGGGATCCTTTGACGGGTAAACGGGTTTGTTCATCCAGTTTGGGATATGCGAGTATTTTTCCATCGGCGGGTGAACAGAAGATGCGAGGGTCGGCGATAAAGGGGCGTGCGTCGGGTTTGAGTTTGCGAGAGAAGAATGCATTTAAGTTCTCGTATTGGTTCAGGGGCAATTCGATTTCGTCCAGGTCGATGTCGTATTTTTTTATGAATGGTTGGATTTTTTTTTGCGATCCCGATAGGTCCATCCATTTGCCGAGTAGCCAGCAAAATGGGTATGTGTTCAGGAGGATGTTGTAAATAAATATCGCCACGCGAGATCGCACAACTGCATATTGAATGCGGGGCAGTATAAGCGGTTCGGAGATCATTTCGTCTGTTTTGCGGTTGCGATAGATGACTTGCTCGGTCATGATTGGGTGTGCCTTAAAGCTATGTGAAAGATTTGGGCCAAAATTTTTCTGGCCGGGTTTCAAAGGTCATGTGTTCCTTTTTTGTCGGGTGTATTATGGTCAGGCTCTGTGCGTGGAGGGCGATGGCGCGGTTGGGAAATGGTTTGCGCGATCCGTACTTAAAGTCGCCCAATACGGGGTGGCCTATGTCCGCGAATTGTACGCGTATTTGATGATGGCGTCCAGTGGCGAGGTCCACGCGTACGGAGGAGACGCCGTTGTGGTATGCCATTCGCTCGTAAGCGAGTTCTGCGCGTTGTCCATGAGGGGCGTTTACGATGCGGCTTTTTGTTTGCCGCCGCGCGATGTGGTTTACGAGATGGCCGTTTTCAGGGGTTTTGCCGTGTACGAGAGCGATATAGCGTTTTTTTACGGTTCGCTCTCGAAATTGTTGCGATAAGCGGCGTGCCGATGTCGATGTGCGTGCAAAGACGACGACGCCCGATACGGGACGGTCCAGTCGGTGTACGAGTCCGAGAAATACGTTGCCGGGTTTGTTGAATTTGACTTTGAGATAGGCTTTGCCTATGTCCAGCAAGTTTTTGTCGCCGGTGTGGTTGCCCTGTACGAGCAGGCCCGCGGGTTTGCGTACGACCAGCAGGTGATTGTCGAGGTAGAGGATGTCCATTGTGACTGAAATTTACATGCTAATGCTTAAAAGCGCAACTGATGTGGGCATTTTGCGGTTGACCGCAGGATGTGAATGGAATAGCTTGCAGCGCGATAAGGGTTAAAAGCAACTGTCATTACTGAGTTGTGCGTACGTCATTGCGGCAGGGTTTTAGCCGCAATCCAGAAAGGTTTTTATGAAAAGATTTTGTGTTCTGCTTATGATGATTACTGCGCCTCTCAGTGCAGATGAAAGTCTTCATCGGGCTGCGATTGATGCGATGGTTATGGCGACGCGCTATTTTCGCACCGATGTCGCGTCTCATGGCGGTTATTTGTGGCGGTATAAGACAGATTTTTCTATGCGCGAGGGCGAGGGTACGGCGTCGCCCTCGACGATCTGGGTGCAGCCGCCGGGTACGCCTGCTGTGGGTATGGCGTTTCTGGAGGCTTATGAGGCTACGGGCGATACGCTGTTTCTCAATGGTGCTGTTGAGGCGGCGCGCGCGCTTGTTTGGGGGCAACTCGCTTCTGGCGGTTGGGATTATCGCATTGATTTTGATGCGGAACAGAGTAAGCGCTGGCATTTTCGGCGCGATGTCGAACAGGGCGATGTGCATAGGGGTGATCGCCGCAATCGCACGACGCTTGACGATAATAATACGCAGAGTGCGTTGCAGTTGTTGATGCGCGTCGATAAGGTGCGAGATTTTGAGGATGAGGAGATTCACGCGGCGGTGCAATTTGGTCTCGATGCGCTTCTCAAGGCGCAGTATCCAAATGGGGCGTGGCCCCAGCGGTTTGAGGTTTTTCCCGATTATGAAAAATTTCCGGTGAAGAAGGCGCGCTATCCCAATACGTGGTCGCGGACCTATCCCAATACGCGGTATTTGGATTATTATACGTTTAACGATAATGCGATTGCCGATGTGATCGAGACGATGGTTGAGGCGTACGATGTTTATGGCGATGACCGCTTTCTCGATGCGGCTAAGCGTGGTGGTGATTTTATTATTCTGGCGCAGATGCCCGAGCCACAACCCGCGTGGGCGCAGCAGTACAATCTGGATATGGAGCCGACCTGGGCGCGTCGTTTTGAGCCACCTTCTGTTACGGGTGGCGAGAGTTTTGGGGTTTTGCAGATGCTTTTGGATTTGTATTTGGCGACTGGGGAGGAACGCTTTTTGGATCCGATTTCCAGCGCGCTCAATTGGGCAAAACGCTCGCTTTTGCCCGATGGTCGCCTGGCGCGGTTTTATGAGCTTCAGACCAATCGGCCACTGTTTTTTACCCGCGATTATGTGCTTACTTATGACGATTCAGATCTACCCACGCATTATGCGTTTAAGGTGAGTGGGAGTCGGATTGAGCGGGTTGAGGCGTTGTACAATCGCGTCAGAACAGAGGGGCGCGAGAAGATTTTGTCTGAGCGCGGGCGCGTTACAAGCCCAGGTGCTGATCGCGTGAAGGAGGTTATCGATGCACTCGATGACCAGGGGCGCTGGGTTGAGCAGGGGTCTTTGAGAAATCCTGAGAACAGACGCGAGCGTATTGATGCCGAGATTCTTTCATGTCGTACGTTTATTCGGAATCTGAGCTTGCTGGCACGATATGTGAGAAGTGTGAAGTGAACGCAATACAAATAAGGAGATGCTATGCCCGAACTCGAAACGCGACGTCTTGGTCGCACTGAACTTAAACCCAAAGCGATTGGTCTTGGCTGTGCTTTTCTCGGCAGTCCACAGCGGGTCTCTGATGATGAGGGGATTGCGACTGTGCGGGAGGCGATTGATCAGGGGATTAATTTTATCGATACGTCTGCTGCTTATGGCGGGGGCGAGAGCGAGCGGCGCGTGGGTCTGGCGCTTCAAGGAGGGTACCGGGAGAAGGTTTATTTGCAGACTAAGGCGGGTACTCATCGGGATAGGCGGCACGATTTTTCGGCGAAGTCGATTCGGTGGACGGTTGAGAATAGTCTGAGACAGCTCAAGACGGATTATATCGATGCGGTGCTTATCCACGATCCGAGGGATATAGAGAAGGTGTATTCGCCGGGGTATGCTTCGGATGAGCTTTTGAAGATGCGAGACGAGGGGCTGATCGGTTATACGGGTGTTGGCTGTCGTTCGCACGATTTTCACCGCTATGCGATTGAGACGGGGGTTTGCGATATTGTTATTACGTTTCTCGATTATACGCTGCTGAGTCAGACGGCTGCACAGACGACGATTCCTCTCGCGCTTGAGCACGATGTGGGTGTTATTCTGGCGAGTGTGCAGGGTATGGGCGTTCTGGCAGGTCCCAGGCCCGATGTCGAGTTGTCTGGTCGCCGGTATCCGGGACAGGGTGATCGCGCTGTTGCGATGTGGGAGTGGTGCAATGCGCGCGGGATTAGTATTCGCCGCTTTGCTCTGCAGTTTTGCCTTGCGGCGCCCTTAAATGGCAATGGCATGCTTCTGGTGGGACCGGCTTCTCCCCGCGAACTCGATGAGGTCCTCTCCGATGCCACCGCCGATGTCGATCTCGATCTGTGGGGGGAATTTGAGAGGGCGTTTGGTGTGGGGTTGGAAGTGTGAAGTAGGAAGTGTGAAGTGTGAAACAAGTGAGACGCGAGAGGTTAAAGGCACCCGTCATTACTGGCGTTGTGTCTCCGTCATTGCGGCAGGGTTTTAGCCGCAATCCAGAAGGTTTTGATTGTCATCGCGGCCCCTGCTTAAACCATGCAGGGGCAGGCTATGATGTTGAGCCGCGATCCAGTGTTTGTTGTAAGGGCGATCCTTTGTGATCGCCCTTTTTTTGTACCTGTTTCTGACATTGTAGTCCGATGATCATTGTTAAGAAAATGTATTAAAAGAGATTTTTTCTCTTTTAAAATTGACATTTGGCTAAAATTCTCTAAATTTAAGATGATATAAACCGAAAATACCACATTAGGAGATGGTCAGATGATAATCAGTTTCTCAGTAGAAAACTGGATGTCTTTCCGCGACCCAACTACCTTTTCGATGATTGCCAGTCGAGAGCGCCAGCATGGAGAACGTGTTCCAAAGCTCGGCAAGTACCAAACGCGAGTTCTTCCGATTGCGGCGATTTATGGCGGCAATGCATCGGGCAAGACTAATTTTTTTAAGGCTCTGAATTTTGCCAGGACGCTGGTTATTAAAGGTACCAGACCCGATAGCCTGATCCCAATTGAGACATTTCGGTTGGATGCCGAAGGGAGAAGTCGGCCTTCGCGCTTTGCTTTTGAGTTGCTGATTGATGAGACCATCTACGATTTTAGCTTTGCAGTGACCCAAAAGGTGGTGCTGGAAGAAAGACTGGTGAAGATCACGAGTACAAGTGAAAAAGTGCTCTATGATCGTCGTGACGGCAATCTCAACTTTGACGCATCGCTCGCCAAAGACATGTTCTTGCAGTTCACTTTCAGAGGGACCCGGGATAATCAGCTTTTCCTGACCAACTCCGTATCCCAAAATATCGACGATTTCAGGCCGGTCTATGACTGGTTTGAGAATACGCTTGTACTGGTGGCGCCCGACTCGCGGTTTGATCCTTTCGAGATATTTCTTGATGAGGGACATCCACTTTACACGGCAATGAACGAGATGTTGCCACGGCTCGATACCGGAATTGCACATCTTGGCAGTGAAGAAATTCCATTAGAAAATATATCGATTCCCGAGCCATTAAAGACCGAGCTTCAGGAAGAGGTCAAAGAAGGCATGGCTGTTCGGTTGCTGATGGAACCGCAGACCAATCGCATCGTGGTTACCCGCAAGGACGGGGAGTTAATCGCAAAAAGGCCGGTCACTTTCCATCCGAAATCGGATGGCACAGAGGTCAGGTTTGAGATTTATCAGGAATCGGATGGTTCGCAACGAGTTATCGATCTCCTGCCTGCCTTTCTCGAGCTTTCAGCACAAGCGTCTCAGAAAGTTTATGTCATTGATGAGATAGACCGCAGTCTGCATCCCTTGCTGATTCGCCAATTGCTTGAGGAATACCTGTCCAATTGCTCCACGGAAACCCGAACACAACTGTTGCTGACGACCCATAATGTTATGCTGATGGATCAGCAGTTGTTGCGTCGGGACGAAATGTGGGCGACAGAAAGGGATGAAGCTGGCGTGTCGAGTTTGTTTTCTTTTAGCGAGTACAAAGATGTCCGTTACGACAAGGATATTCGGAAAAGCTATTTGCAAGGACGGATGGGGGGAATCCCTCATATCGTGCCGGGATGGTCACTAACAAATCCTCATCCCACGGAGGAAATAGAGGAACGGACTGATGCCGTCGAGAAGACGTAGATTTCGCGCTAGTAGGCGAGGCAATCTGCGGCGCAACAGTCGATTGATTTGAGGACATTACTGGAGTTCTATGATGCGGATAAAATTCAAACAACCGTACCTTTCAATAAAAAATCTTAATGAGATTGATTTACCAGATTTCACAATGTTAATCGGACGAAATGGCGTTGGTAAGACACAAATACTGGAGGCGATAAAGCAGGATTATATATCTGTTGCGGGTATTGCAAGTTCGGAAATTGAAATGTACGATCTCGAATCATTCAGGTTACAAGATTCACAACCTGCAAAACAGGGAAGTTCTTCATTAGTTGCACGAACGGTAGAAAAATATTTCGCACAAGGGTCTGATGAGGCTCCCGTAAACGTAGCGAAAGAAATTTTTGAGCAAATTATAAACACTTTTGAACTGATAGACGGGTCTGATGATCGCCGCCAATTTGAGGAAGAATCGAGAAATGTAATAGTCGGAATGCGAGAATCCAGTGCATTCTCTATGGTACCGAGTATTGATGCACTTTCAACCTACTGTGAACAAATACATAGCAGAGTCATCAATCCTCTGGAAGAAAGACATAGTGGAAATACGAGAGACAATCCGGCATCTCTCGTCACTTTAGCTATGAAATTGAACGGAAAATTACCGCATGAAATCTGTCGAGACGATATTCTTAGCGCAGTGAACTCCGAAGGAGGCTTTATCGAAAACACTCTAAATGAAATATTTACGAGATACAAATATGACCAATTCTTATGGGCTCATACTGAGGTAGAGAAGGGATCGCTGTGCTTTCAAAATTTAATATCGCAATACAGAAATGAAAACACACCTCCTTGGGAGATATTGCGAGCAAACTTGGACCAGATGCGCGAGACTTCTGGGAACCCTGAACTGTTCAATTTTGATTTTTCCGATCCGGAAGAAGGCAGAATTAGTATTACTGATCATTCCCAATATTCATTTGAAACAAAAATGACGAATCGAGCTACGGGTGATAGCTACTCGGCTGCAAGTCTCTCATCTGGAGAAAAAATTCTGATGTCGCTGTTCTTGGCTGCATTTAACCAGCGCATTGGTCGTCGCCAGCCTAAGCTTTTACTCCTGGATGAAGTGGATGTTGTACTCCATCCGTCTATGATTTCTGCACTAATTACCGGTCTCAAGAATCTATTTGTTGAGAACGGGACGCGAGTCATAATGGCTACGCATTCAGTAACGACGGTGTCTATGTTGGAGGAAGGAGAGATTTTTCGTGTTTCTCGAAAGCACAACAAAATTGACGTCTCGTCCGTGACTAAGTCTGAGGCAGTTTCCGAACTGTCCGAGGGTATTGCTACAATAGAGACTGGATTGAGAATTGTGTCGTCTGTTGCGCCGATCACAATCTTGACAGAAGGTAAAAACTCACTTCATCTCAAAAAATGGGCGAGTCTATTTTATCCTAAGAAAGTTGACGTATTTGATGCTCTACCAGACAGAACTGGTAAAGATCAGCTCAAAAGCTATGGTCAGCTTCTCGCGTATATGAAGACAAACTCTCATTTTCTAATTGTGTGGGACTGTGATGCGCAAAGTACCGCTAGGAAACTGGCTGATGAACTACCCGAGAAAGCGAGTGTAAATGCCTTTTGGTTCGAAAAACGAGAGAACGAAATTGCTTCGGAAGGTATAGAAAATAAATATGATGAGGAGCTACTCAAACCATTCGCAGTTCGTACTACAGAATACTCAACAGACAGGGAAATCAGCCTTTCGTTCAACAATAGGAAAAAGACCGAATTTGCAGAACATATCTTTACCAATGGCATCGAAGATCATTTTCGGCATTTTGATGACCTTAAGTTGGTTGTAGAGGAAATATTGGAACAACTAAAAAATCAAAAATGAACGCAAATTTTCAAAGAAATTGTTGAGTAGGTCTAAAACATGGCAACCAGCAGAACCTTTTACAAATATCACTTTAAGTTGGGCAATCGTATTGTCCACACAGGTATCACCAGAGACATTGATCGCCGCGAGGCCGAGCATCAGCGAAAACCCGGCTGGAGCAGAGGTCACATTTTTCAGGTCGGTTTTCGCACCACCCAAGAAGCCGCACTACAATGGGAAGCGGAACAACGGCGACTGGGCAAGCCGACAGGTCCGTAATTTCTGAGAAAATCCTTCAATGAAGTATGCTATGATATCGACCCTGAAGAAAGTTCTGTTCCACCAGGGCGGACTGAAGCACCTTCGCACCCCCCAGGATGAGACGGCTGAATTTTTGGTGCGACACCGCAATCTGGATGTGGGGCATCTCACTCTTCGAGGCGGAAAGTGGCATTTCGAGTACACGGAAAGTTTCCGGGGAAAGAAAGACATCCGCCCTATCATAGACTTCCCGTATCTCGACAAACACTACGAATCTGATGTATTGTGGCCGTTTTTCGTGATTCGTATCCCTGGCCTGGGGCAGCCGGCCATTCAGCGCGTGATCCGCGAGGAGAACCTCGACCCACACAATGAGGCCCAGTTGCTCAAGCGTTTTGGCAAAACCACAATTGCCAATCCGTTTATCTTGATCCCCAAAGACAGCTCCGCCGGACCCGAAGATTGATCCTTCTGACATTCTCCAAGCTTTGAATGGCAGGCAGGATGTGCGACCAACGTGGAGATCGTCGATTACCGTTAGGAGGTATCTATGCCTACAATGCCCCCGATTCATCCGGGAGAGATTTTGCTTGAGGAGTTTCTCCAGCCTCTGAGTATTAGCCAATATCGTCTGGCAAAAGACATCTCAGTTCCTCCTCGCCGGATTAACGAGATTGTTCACGGCAAGCGCGCTATTTCGGCAGACACTGCGCTTCGGCTGGCGCGCTACTTTAGAACCACAGATCGGTTCTGGCTCAATCTTCAGACACGCTACAATTTGGAGTTGGAGAAAGACCGCCTCGGTGAGCGATTGGAGGCTGAGGTGCGCGTTTTAGAGCGTCAGGTGTTGACAGATGCCTGATAGGAGCTATATTTCTTTTCCAAATCCTGCACGGGAGAAGGAAAAATGAAAAAACCAAGAGTGTTTGCAGACTTTCACAACGCGGATGTAAAAGGCAGGGTGCGTTTGAACTGCGTTGGGACTGTGGAAGACCTCACATGTCAGAAAATTTTTCTGGAAGAAGGGCAATCACTAATCCTTTATAGCGAAGATTTAGAAGTTGATGGTGTGGTTAGATACTCGCAAAAAGAAAATTTGTGGGTTGCTGTGATTGATTGGGATGCCATTCGAGAGATTGCTCCTGTAGTCTCTCAAAAAGAACACCACAGCCCGGTTTGACAGCCTTCAAACCGTTCAATCGGACCTTATTTTTCATGAAGCCCAACGGCATTTTCTAAACCGTTGGGCTTTTTCTATTGGGGTCTCACTTGTGGCTTCGGTGGATTTGTCTCCGAGCCTGAGAACAGAGAACCACAAGCAAAATCGGTCTTGATAAATTCCGATTCTCAATGTATTCTGATTGGGAATGCGACAGAAGACAGCGAGTAATTTGAGCTATCCAGCGAGTCTGATAACCTGAAATGGAACAGTCGGTTTAAATATAGCTCAAGTCGCTGGAGGTTGCATTTCTGGTTCTTTCAACACCTGGTCAAGTGAAACCCGACCCGATTCAATGGCCAGAATGGCTCTTAGAACGTGCAGTTCAAACATCATTTCATCGTCGGGAAATTCAGATCTGATTTGATGGCATATTTGATCCAGATGCTCATTTTTAATGCCGGTTCGGCGTGCAGCACTGAGATAGTCAAACATCATAATTGAAATCCTTAAAAAAATACCGTTTTCCAGATAAAGGTTTGCAATATACTAAAAAAAGAAGCCAGGACAATGGGCGAACTCATTTTAGGTGTAAAGTTAGGGGATATAAGTCTCAAAAATACATAATCCTAATCCCCATAACTGTCTGCACTTTATAGTTGCTGACAAGAAATCTATCTGGTTAATATTGTTATTTGGAGTTATATTTTAAGTCAGCAGAGCATTCATACAGGGAGTCACAGAAATGGCTGATTTACTTGAACAGGTAGTCGCAGAGATTCAAAAACTGCCGCAAGACCAGCGGGATGCCATTGCCGCACGTATTATAGCTGACCTGAAATATGAGCAGGCCTGGACAGAGCGTTTTGAAGCCACAACTGATGAGGAGTGGGATCGTTTGGCTGAAGGAGTAAGAAGGGAAGTTGCTGCGGGTGATACGGTGCCACTTGATGATGTTTTTCCTGTTAATCAGTCTCAGCAATGACATCCAGTATTACGAGAGAATTTCGAAGACGACTCAACCGACTTTCTCAACAGGCTCAAAGGCAAGCTGCCCAGGCTTACGAACTTTGGCGCTCAGATCCCTATCACTCCAGTCTCCAATTCAAGCGTGTCAGTCCGCGTCAGCCGATCTTTGCTGTTCGCATTGGAATGGGCTATCGGGCGTTGGGTTTGCGAGAAGGAGATCATATTTTTTGGTTTTGGATAGGATCGCACGCGGACTATGATCAGTTACTCAAGCGTCTGTAATTGAGGTGTCGCGAAGGTGTGATCGAACCTTATTTTTTTGAAGCCCAACGGACTCTTCCAAACCGTTGGGCTTTTTCTTTTGGGGCTTCACTGATGGTTTCAGTAGATTTGTCTCCGAGCATGAGAATAGAGAACCACAAGCAAAATCGGTCTTGATAAATTTCGATTCTCAATGTATTCTGATTGGGAATGCGATAAAGGCTGACTGCCGGGACAGCACAGGGGCTGTCCCCTACGATGGTCATTGGTTAATCCAGTGTTTGTAGGGGCGACCCCCTGTGGTCGCCCGCTGACTCAGGGACATATAACAAAAGGATACTATATGAAAAAAATTCTCATTACAGGTATGAGCGGACTGATTGGCGGGGCTGCTCGCGAGCAGCTTGAGGGTAAGTATGAGTTGCGTGCGCTCAATCGCCGCGATGTGGCTGGCGTGGATTGTCGGCGGGCTGATATTTCGGATTTTGACGCGATTTGTCCGGCGTTTGAGGGGATTGATACGGTTGTGCATCTGGCTGCTGCGATTAGAAGCGATTTTGAGGGTTTTGTCGCGCACAATATTGTGGGGACTTATAATGTTTTTGAAGCGGCGCTTCGCGCCGGGGTCAAGCGCGTTATTTTTGCCAGTAGCGGTTCGGTGACAGCGGGTTGGGAGAATGATTCGCCTTATGATGCGATTGTGGCGGGGCGATACGATGAGGTGCCCGAGTCATGGGATAAGTTTTCTCACAAGACACCCACGCGCCCGCGCGGGATTTACGGGTGTACAAAGGTCTGGGGCGAGGCTTTGGCGCGGCATTATGCCGATAGTACGGATCTGTCTGTTATTTGTCTGCGTATTGGTGCGGTGAATGCCGAGGACCGGCCCAATGGGACGCGCGGTTATTCTGTGTGGTGCAGTCAAAGTACGATTGCCAGCATGGTTGAGTCGTGTATTGAGGTGTCCGATGATCTCAAGTTTGATATTTTTTATGTTGTTTCGGATAATAAGTACAGTTATCGGGATATGACGCATGCACGCGATGTGCTGGGTTTTGATCCCGAGGGGAATGCGGAGGATTATCGGTGAATTATACCACGATTTTTTTTGATGGGTATGGGACGCTTTTTGACAAGGCGTTTGACGCGCTGTATGATACGTGTCAGGTTATTGTCGATGATTTGCAGATCGATATGAGCAAGGAGGCGTTTCTCGATCACTGGGACCGCTATTTCTTTCCGCTGTTGAGAGAGGGGGATTTTATTTCGTTTTGGGACGCGCATATTATTGGTCTGGAGAAGACTTTTGCCGATTTGAATGTGCGGGCGGATCCCGAGCCTTATACGTTACACCTTTTTGACGCTTTTGGCAGTGCGCCCGTTTTTTGCGATGTGAAACCGGCTATTGATGCTTTGTCCGATGTGAAAATCGGCGTTATTTCCAATGCGGATCACGGGCATCTTACTTTGGCTCTGGGCAATAATGATCTGAGTTTTCCGGTTGTGATTAGTTCGGAGTCTGCGCGGTGTTACAAGCCGAATCCCGATATTTTCTTTTCTGCTTTTGAGGCTCTTGGAGCCGATCCCGATCAGACGCTGTATGTTGGGGATTCTCAGGAAGACGATATTGTGGGTGCAAGGCGGGCTGGTATTTCCATTGCGTGGCTCAACCGGGATGGGGCTGTGCGGCGGGATGGTATTCCTGAGCCAGACTATGAGATTAGTAGTTTGTCGGCGTTGTGCAATATTCTTGAGGAGAAATGATGCAACCGACTGAAATGGAAGAATATCTTTTTGATTTGCGCGGGTATATTGTGCTCAAGAATGCTGTGGATGCTGGGCATCTCGTCGAGATCAATGCAATTATCGATACGTATGACGATCTCGAACCCGATGGATGGCGGGGATGGGTTCATCGGAGCGGGGGCGCACGACATTTGCACAATATTTTTGAGATGGGTGAATCTTTTGAACGCTTGATTGACCATCCGTCGTGGATTCATCACATGAGGCGTTTTGTGGGTGGGGATGATGGTCTTTTTATCGATGAGTCATTTATCGATATTCGGTCTCAGGGCGGTGCGACGCGCATTCATTCGGGCGCGCATAAGCGGCGTATTCGCACGCAGTTTCGCTTTCACAATAATCAGTTTCGGTGTGGACAGATCAATATTTTGCTGGCGCTTAACGATATTGGGGATGGCGATGGGGCGACGATGGCGATTCCCGGTTCGCATAAGTCCAATTTGCTTCATCCCGCGTTTAATGATCCCAGAGGTACGGGTAGTGGGCATTCGCTCGATCGCGTTGAAGCGGCTGTTCAAATTCAGCTCGATGCAGGTGATGCGATTTTTTTTGTGGATTGTATGGCGCACGGTTCGTCAGAGCGCACGCGCCCTGGTGAGCGACGCGTTGCTATTATTCGCTATGGTCCGCACTGGGGCAATGACCGATATGGCTATCAGCCTTCGCCCGAGTTGATTGCGCGTTTGACACCCGAACGACGTAAGATTGTTCAGCCCTTGCCGCCTAAGATGCCACCGGGCGTGCAGCGCGTAAGTTATTGAGGAGTTACCCACATGATGGAAAATGGACATGCCCCTCTCGCCCGTTTTAATGTGCTCGATTTGACCCGCGTGCGTGCGGGCCCTACTGCTGTGCGTCAGCTCGCGGATTGGGGCGCGAATATTATTAAGATTGAGCCGCCCGAAAATATCGATGCGGCAAAGACCATGGGGGGACCGCGTCACGGGCCGGATTTTCAGAATTTGCACCGGAACAAGCGCGGGATGACCTTGAATCTCAAAGCCGATGCGGGACGCGAGGTGTTTTTCCGCATGGTTAAGCGCGCGGATGTGGTTGTGGAGAATTTTCGGCCGGATGTTAAAGATCGTCTCGATATTGGGTATGAGAGGTGTAAGAGGGAGAATCCGGGTATTGTGTACGCGAGTATTTCGGGGTTTGGGCAGGATGGTCCGTACAGGTTGCGGCCGGGGTTTGATCAGATCGCACAGGGTATGGGGGGGTTGATGTGGATTACGGGTTTGCCGGGGCAGGGTCCGGTGCGCGTGGGAGTGCCGATTGCAGATCTCGCTTCTGGTTTGTACACCGCTATTGGTATTCTCACGGCTTTGCTTCAGCGCGAGGAGACCGGGGAGGGGCAGTGGGTGCATACGTCGTTGCTGGAAGCGCAAATTGCGATGTTGGATTTTCAGGCGGCGCGGTGGTTGATTGCAAATGAGGTGCCGGAGCAGGCGGGCAATAATCATCCCACGAGTATTCCGACGGGTGTGTTTCAAACCCGCGATGGGTATATCAATATTGCATGTAGCGGGGAGCAGATGTGGCAGCGTCTGTGCGATGTGCTGGGTGCTGGAGATTTGTACAGGGATGAGAGGTTTTCCAATGGCGGAGTGCGGTTGAGAAATCGGGATGCGCTGAATGAGTGTTTGCAAGCGTATTTTGCAACGCGAGACAGTGCCCATTGGATTGATGCGCTGAATGCCGCGGGTGTGCCATGTGGGCCGATTTATAAGATGGATGAGATGTGGTCTGATCCACAGGTCGAACACTTGAAGATGTCGCGTTCGGTGAATCACAGTGTTATGGGAGATTGCGAGGTGGTGAGGAATGCGACTAATTTGAGTAATGCGCCAGATCTGCCTTACAGGGCGTCGCCGGAACGGGGTGAGCATACGGATGAGATTTTGAGCGAGTTCGGGTTTTCAAAAGATGAAATTGCGACGATGAAAAAGGAGAATGTCGTTTGATGTTCTCTGTGAGGGATTCAATGACAGATAAAATTATTGTGCAGAAAGATGGCGGTGTTGGACATATTCGCCTGAATCAGCCCGAGAAACTCAATGCCATTTCTTATGATATGTGGCAGGGTATGGCGCGGGCGATTGACGATTTTGAGTCGGATGATGCGGTTCGCGTTATTGTGCTTTCGGGGGAGGGTGGCAGGGCGTTTTCTGCGGGGGCGGATATTTCGCAGTTTGAAGAGCAACGCGGGACGGCAGATGCGGTGGAGGTGTATAACGCGACTATGGGGCGTGCTTATGAGAAGCTCTCGCATGTGCTCAAGCCTACGATTGCAAAAATTGCGGGGTATTGTATTGGCGGAGGGCTTGCTACTGCGCTGTGTTGCGATTTGCGGATTGCGTCCGATGATTCGTCTTTTGCCATTCCCGCCGCGAAGCTGGGTCTGGGGTATGGGTACGGGGCGCTCAAACCGCTTGTGGGTCTGGTGGGTCCGGCCAATGCGTGCGAGATTTTGTTTACGGCGCGGCGGTTTAATGCTTCTGAGGCGTATCACATGGGTCTGATTAACCGGGTTTTATTGCGGGATGAGTTAGACGCTTATGTGGATGATTACGCGGAGACTATTGCGGGTAATGCGCCGCTTACGATTAGCGCGAGTAAGCAGATTATTGCAGAGATTGGCAAAGATGCCGATCAGCGCGATCTCGATTTGTGCCAGCGGGTTATTGATGCCTGTTTTGCGAGTGAGGATTACAAAGAGGGCCGCGCGGCATTTATGGAGAAGCGCAAGCCGGATTTTCAGGGGAGATAGTCTTATCCCCAGAGTTCCTTTAGGCGCGGGATTAAAATTTCTGTGTCGCGGTCGTGGACTTCTCCTTGCCATATCTGATTTGTTTTTACGGGCGAGCGGTCAAAGGAGGCTTGCATCAGGTCGGGCAGGTCCAGGGTGCGGAAGCGGGTTTTGAAATAGCCGTCTTCTGTGAGCCAGACTTCTCGGAATCCCAATGGGAAGCCTATCAGGCAGGCGGTGTCAACGATGAGGAAGTCGCGGTACATGCGGATGCGATTGATGTGTCTGTGTCCGGTGAAGATGGCGATGACCGCGGGCAGGTCTTTTACGGCTTCCAGGAGTTGCTCGGCGTTGGCTACAATGCCTCCCGGTACGAAGTCGGCCTGTGCTTCGTATTGGGGGAAGACCCAGGGGTGAATGAAGAGGATGAGCGCGCAACGGTCGCTATAAGCTCTTGCGGCGGCTTCGCGCAAGATGCGGTCGTGCGCTTCTGTCCATGTGCCCAAACTGTCTTCCAATGGGCTGACGGGATATACGTTGGCGAGCGCCAGACGCAGGCGCGGCGCGGCTTCGACAATGTCCAGGGTTTCGGGGATGGGAAATTGTCTGGCAAAAGCCTCAAAGCTCCCTTCCTGGGCATCGCAGTCGTGATTGCCCGGGACATAGTATGTGGGTGCGTGAAGGCCGTCGAATGCCTTTTTGGCTTCGTCTATGGTTTGCAAGTAAATATCATAAGGCATTTCAAATGCGCCACCGCCGCAGACCACGTCGCCGCCGTGTACGATGAAGTCCGCGTTGCAGGCGTTGATGGCGGGTGTCATTGCGCGGTGTATTTCATGGCTGCGTGTCAGCATTTTGGGCGCGCCGAAGTCTTCTGCGGCAGCGGCGTGGTGATGGCTGTCTGTGACAAAGACAAAGTGTGAGGGCATGGGGTCTCCTTAGGTCAGGGGTCATATAAGTTTGTTTATTAACTTCAACCCGAAGGTTTTGGGTGTCATTGCGGCAGGGTTTTAGCCGCAATCCAGTCTATTCAGGGTTGTTGCGTAATATCTGTGCTGAATTGAAAGGCGTAAAGCCGGGCGCAGAGAATATAAAATCGCAGTTTTACGGTTGTCCCGATCAGGGTGCGTACATCGCCGCCCGACCAGGAGACGCGATGGCGCACGGAGTCGCCGATTACGGGTTCGCACGATTGGCGATCAAATCCTTTGATTACTTCATTTTCGTCGTTTAATATTTCGACGCGTATCTCTCCCCAGGTTGCATCTGCGTTTATTTCCAGGTGATTGCCCGAGAATTGTATGGTTGTGATTGTGCCTCCGCTCGGTTTTTCACCTGCGTCAATCGAGATGAATCCATCCAGGCGCAGTGTTGCCAGACCTATTCCGCTTTTTTCTTCAAATGGACGTCCCATTCCGTTCCAGTGTGGCCGGTTGCTGCCGTGGTAGTAGATGTGGATTTGATCTTTTACGACTGATGGCGCGCCGACCATGATTTCTGCCGATTCATAACTGTTTGGTTCTCCCAGTGGTATGAATATGTCGCGATTTCCCGCGCGACGCCAGTTTGCATTGTCCCGGCTCGTAGCCAATTGTACCTGAAGTTTTCCGGTTCGCCAATCAAAAAGGCTGGGCATCATAATATAGGCATAATCCGCTTGCGGGTACTTAAATGCAGCGGATGTGTAGATGTCTGTGTCTTCGGGGTCGTGCTCATCTGGTCTGAGGACACTGATCGGCGTGGTCCAGTGGATGAAGTCCTGGGATTCGATGCGTCCCAATGAGCGGTGTCGTTTTCGCGGTCTCTGGTTTATGCGTACGTACGCGACGTATTTGTCGTTGTCCTGTACTGCGACGTTGAATGTGTCAAAGACGCCGGGTAAGACGGTTTTGGGGTGTTTTGTCCAGTGGATGCCATCTGGGGAGAATGCGACTTTTAGTCCGCCGCCTTCTTCGATGGTTTTGTAGAGCATTTTGTATTTTTTATTCTTTTCATCGGAGGTTTTTAAGACGCATACGCCGCCGCTTCCGCCAGGTCCGGGGTCCAGTAGCAGGTTGTTTTCTGCGGATCCTTCATGGGGCAGGATGTCGAGGGTGGGTTTTGTCCATTTGAGCCCGTCTTCAGAGGTGGCATAGGCCATGAGTACTGCACTGTCTTTGCCGTATTTGTGGGTTCGGTTTGTGTACCACATTTTGTAGGTTTGGTCTTCTTCATCCCATAAGACCGAACCGTAGAGTTGTACTTGCAATTCCCAGGGCATATCGGGCACGAGCAACGGGTTGTGCGAATGTTTTACCGGCTGGTGCATGACATACCGAATCCCTTCGGCGCGTTCTATCAGAAACCCGTCGTCCAAAAAGAGCTGCTTCTGGTCGCCCACATCGATGTGACGCCCCACATGCCGGGGCCAGCTTGCGTAATTTATGTCTGATGCCATGATGTGTTCTCCTGATGATATGCCAGTGATGCCTGAGCTTATTGCTTATCCACCACACACCGAAATCCAAGGGTATCCGTTTGGAGATTGGATGTTCGAGCGTCGCGCGCTGTTGTGCGAATGAGGAAGGCCGTGCTGAACCAGGATCCGCCGCGTACAACGCGTTCGATGTGTAAGAAGTGGGTTCTGAGTTCATAGTTGACGGGGTTATCGCGTGGGCTGCGTTGATAGTACGCGCTGTCGTATTCGTCCTGTGTCCACTCCCAAACATTGCCAGCCATGTCCAATACGCCATAAGGGCTGCGTCCGTCGCTATTGCCTTCCCGATAATATGCAACAGGTGCTGTGCCGTTGTCAAAGGGATCACCGCTGTTGAGGTAGTTGGCGCGGTTGGGATCTGGGGTAGCGCCCCAGGGATAGATGCGCCCGTCTGTTCCGCGCGCTGCTTTTTCCCATTCGGCTTCGGTGGGCAAGCGTCCGCCGAGCCATTCGCAGTATTCGCCAGCTTGAAACCAGTCGATGTTGACAACGGGATGTTCGGGCGAGTCGAAGTTGGGTAGTTGGCGTTCTGCAATGGCATAAGGGTTCCATTGGGCATTGGTGACTTCTGTGCGGTCTATGTAATAGGCTTTGAGGTAGATGGTGTGTTCCGGGCCTTCGTTGCGTATGCCGTTGTTGGCGCCCATTTCGAACGGGCCTTCGGGTATTAAGATGAGGGTGTGGATCGTGCCCACATGGGTTGTGATCTGGATGCCTGTTTGTGTCTGGGATACAATGTGCGGTGGCGGCTCTGGTTCTTCCGGCGGTGCAGTGGGTTTGTCTTTGCATCCGGGTAAGGAGATAGAGAGGATGATGAAGGATATGCGGGTGAAGGTTTTCATAGTGGATCAGGTAGAGAATGTGTGGGGAAACGAAAAATCAATATAATGTATCTATGTTAAAAGAGAAACTATATGCAATCCAGGTGTGTCCAATGGATGATGGTTTTTAATTCGTTTGCGGGAAGAAGGTGACGCTTATGAAATCGAAATTACAGACTATCACTAAATTGACAAAGCGACGGCTTCCAACCAACCGACCTCCAACGCACCCGGGCGAAATGTTATTGGAAGAATTTCTCAAGCCTATGGGAATCAGTCAATCGGCCTTTGCTGTGAAATTGGGTGTCTCATTCCCGCTTTTGAATAAAGTTATAAATGGCAAGCGATGTGTCACGCCAGATATCGCATTGCGCCTGGCACAAGTGCTTGGCATGTCAGCGGATTTTTGGCTTGATCTGCAATCAGATTGGGATTTGTGGCATGCGATGCGAACCGAAAAAGCGGAGAAAATTGCACAACTTGAGCCGTTGCCAGATTGATCTGTTCTGAATAAAAAGGTCTGTGACCAATGTCACAGACCTTTTGTTTTTTATGGGTAGTGGTTTATTCAGTGGTTGCTGTATGACGCGCTGAAAGAGAAACTATATGAGGTTTAGGTGTGTCTAACGGATGATGGTTGTTGAAATGTTCTATTTGTAACGGAGGCGGGTTGTTGTGTTTAAAAATTATCTGGTTATTGCGCTGAGAAATCTCAATCGGCAAAAGACTTTTAGTGCGATTAATATTCTGGGACTTGCCATTGGTCTGGGGACGTGCTTTTTGATCGTGCTCTATATTCAGGACGAGTTGAGTTTTGACAGTTGGCATGCAAAAGGAGATCGGATTTATCGGGTGATGCGGGAGACCAGATCTGGGGGACAATCGGATTATTTGCCATATACGTCGGGCGCGCTGGCGCGGGCACTTGAGCGGGACTTTCCCGAGGTGGAAAAAGTCGTGCGCGTGATAACGTGGTCGTCCGTAGATGTGCGTTTGGATGAAAAAATGTTTGAGATGGGTGTCTGTGTTGCCGATCCCGAGATGTTTGAAATTTTCGATTTTCCATTTGTGCGGGGCAATCTCGAAACTGCATTTCCCAATCCAAATGCTATTGCTATAACAGAGTCGGCGGCAAAGCGGTTGTTTGGAGACGAAGATCCGATTGGTAAGGCAATTACTGCTGACAGCAACCACCATGGGGGCGAGCGCACGATCACAGCGGTATTAAAAGATGTGCCTCAAAATTCTACGCTGCAGTTCGATTATGTTTCAACAGGTGGATTTACGTCCCCAGGTGCGAAATACGCCTGGGAAGATTGGATACCAACCGATGGTTGGCGTCCAGTCAATACGTATTTTTTGCTGCGAGAAGGGGCGGACCCAAAGGTGCTGTCCGCAAAGTTCCCGGAATTAATTGATCGCTATATGGGTGCGGAGATCGCGCGTACAAATGCGTATCATCTCCAGCCTCTCAAACGCATTTATCTCTATTCGAGGCAGGACTACAATCTGGATTGGTTCGGTGATATTGATCGCGTTTATCAGTTTGGTGCTATTGCGGTTCTGGTGCTTGCGATTGGATGTATCAATTTTACAAATTTGACCACGGCACAATCGGCTCGTCGAGCACACGAGGTGGGTTTGCGAAAGGTGTCGGGGGCATATCGCTCACAACTGATGGGTCAGTTTTTGGGCGAGTCTGTTCTCACTTCATTGGTCGCGCTTGTTCTCGCGCTTGTTGCCGTCAAGTTCGTGCTTCCCGAGTTTAATGCTTTTTTCTTTAAACAGATCGAGTTGAATTTGTCGAGCGATCCTTTGCTCGCTATTGCTTTGATTGGTATTGCTGTATTCGTCGGATTGTTGGCTGGCGTTTATCCCGCATTTTTTCTTTCGGCGTATGAACCCACAGAGACGCTAAAGGGGGCGTTTCGCGCAGGTTCTCGGGGGCAGTGGATTCGCAAGGGGCTGGTGGTGGTGCAGTTTGCAATTTCTATTATTCTGCTCGCGAGTACGGGGGTGATCTATCAGCAACTCGATTATATTAGGAATAAGAATCTGGGTTTTAATATGGATCAGATGGTTCTCATGCCCATATTTGTTCTCGATCAGGAAACAAAATTAGATCCGGGGCAAAAGCTCGCTGCCCGTTATACGACGGTTAAAGAGGCATTTCGCGCCCATCCGAATGTGCTTGAAGTAACGGCTTATCGCTGGTGGATTGGATGGGGTGGGGGTATTACTCGAACCATTCGGGCAGAGGGTCACGAGGACACGGACTGGCGCATGCCTCTGCTGGAGGTCGATGAAGATTATCTCGATGTGTTTCAAATCGAACTGGTAGAAGGACGAAAATTTGATCCGATTGCATTTCCCACGGATACATCGAAAGCGTTTATCATCAATGAAACGGCGGTTGCGCGGCTCGGTTGGGATGATCCTATTGGCAAGTCTTTTGAGTGGGTTGACAGGGTGAGAAATCGGAAGGGGACGGTGATTGGCGTTGTGAAAGACTTTCACTTCAGTCCGCTACGAGACAAAATTGGTCCCATTGCGCTGACGGTTCGGCATCAGCAATTTTACAATTTGGGCGCGCGCGTCAAAGCCGAAGGCATGGAAGAGACGCTCGCTTTTTTTGAAGAGACCTGGAAGCGTTTCGCGCCTGCAGATCAGCCTTTTGACTATATGATGTGGGATCAGCAGTTTGAATTCATGTACTATGCAGAACAACGGGCGCAAGCACTGACATTGCTCTCTTCGGGAATGGCGATTTTGCTCGCGTGTATGGGGCTGTTTGGCCTTGCGGCATTTACGGTTGAGCAGCGGGTGAAGGAGATCGGGGTGCGAAAGGTTTTGGGTGCGAGTGTGTCAAGTATTGTGATTTTGGTTTCCAGGACATTTGCCATTATGGTTTTGATTGCGAATTTGTTTGCCTGGCCAGTTGCGTATTTTGCGATGCGAAGTTGGCTGGACGGCTTTGAATATCGCACAGATCTTTCGTGGTGGATATTTGTGTTGAGTGGTGCGGTTGCATTGGCGATTGCGTTGTTTACTGTGAGTTTCCACGCGCTTCGCGCGGCTGTGTCCAATCCGGTGGAAGCTCTGCGGCATGAATAGGGTGGGATAAAAAAAATAAAAAAGGTCTGTGAGTAAGTGTCACAGACCTTTTGCTTTTTATGGATGGTCGTTTACTCAGCGGGTTGCTGTATGACGCGCAAATAGGGTTTTACAGCGGTGTATCCGGGGAAGCGTTCGTCGGCTTCTTCGTCTGTAACCGTGGGCGAAATGATTACGTCTTCGCCGGGTTGCCAGTTCACGGGCGTGGCCAAACTGTGTTTGGCTGTCAGTTGCAGGGAATCGACCACGCGCAGGATTTCGTCGAAGTTGCGGCCCGTGGATGCCGGGTAGGTGAGCATCAGTTTGATGGTTTTGTCGGGACCAATTACAAATACTGATCGAACAGTTAGCGTGTTATCTGCGTTGGGATGGATCATTTCGTAGAGGTCGGCTACCTGGCGGTTGGGGTCGGCGATCATCGGATAATTTACAGTTGCATTTTGCGTTTCGTTGATGTCGCTAATCCAGCCTTCATGCGATTCGAGGGGATCGACGCTGATGGCTAAAACTTTGACGCCGCGCTTGTCAAATTCGTCTTTGATATTCGCCATGGCGCCCAATTCGGTGGTGCATACCGGCGTAAAGTCGGCGGGATGGGAGAATAGAATGCCCCAGCCATCGCCCAACCATTCGTGAAAATTGATGGTGCCTTCCGTGGTTTCTGCTGTAAAATCAGGGGCAACATCGCCTAATTGCAATGACATAGTATAATCCTTTCTATTGGATTGTGGAGGAGATAAAACGAAAATCCGTGGCGATAATATAAGACAAAACCACATAGCGTCAAGTTGTCAAGGTTATCGGGTTGTTGCATGAGGTGGCGCTTTGAAATATATTCGGTGGAAAGTCGGTTGGTTTGATGAACTCAAGGGAGGAATTTGTGTCCACGATTCATTTTGATAAACTTTCGATGTACGAGCGTATTGGCGAACCCGTTTCGCTCGGTATTCCATTTGCTGAGGGCCGACTCACTGATCCTGGGCAATTTGGTATTTGTAATGATGGGACAGATATAGCGGTTCAAACGGATGTTACAGCGCGCTGGGACGATGGGTCGATCAAGTGGCTTATGACGCATTTTCTGGCTGATCTTCCGGGCAATCGCGCACATGATCTCACTTTCGCCACTGATGGCAGTATTTCTGCGCCTGTGCCCGATCAGAGGACTACGGTGAGACAAAGGGGGGATATCTATACGATTGATACGGGTGTTCTCGCCGTTGATGTTGGGATAGGGACAGATCTGTTCAAGGCGATTCGCGTAAATGATACTGAATGGTTTGGTGCAAATACTTCTTTTGGTATAACCGATGCAGAAGGTGGATCGTATCTCGCTCATATCGACGGGATTACTATTCTGGAGTCAGGTCCCGTGAGGAGTCTTGTTGAATGTGCGGGGAAACATGTTGGTGATGCGGGCGCATTGTTCGATGTGCGCGTTCTTGTCGAAGCATGGGCGGGAAAACCTTTTGTTCGTCTGGATTATCAGTTTATCAATCGAGAGAAGGCAGCGAGTGTTGATGTGGCAGAGATTGCGCTGAAGTTCGCCGCATCGGGTGCGGGCGCTGTGCGCTGTGCTACTGGAGAGGGTTATTATCGCACTGATATTAAAGAGGGTGCAAATGCGCGTCTTTTGGATGCTGAGACGATTGTTTTTCAGTCTGTTGAACATGTGCTTGAGACGTTTTATGGCGATTTCTGGGCGGATTGGTGCGATGCTGAAAAGGGCGTCTGTATTACGCCTTTTCAGGCCCATCAAAATTTTCCCAAGGGGATTGCAGTTGGCGAAGATGGTGTTGATCTGGATATTTATCCCGCGAGTCAGGATCCCGTCAAGGTTTTGCAGGGCGTTGCCAAGACCCATCGCATGCAATTTTATTTTCACACTTCTGCTATGTCTCTGGATGATGTTGTTGTGCAATCGCTCCAATTTCAATATCCGGATATTGGTATTTTGTCCGAGTCCTGGTATCGCGAAGCCAATGTGTGGGAGAATCTTTTTCCCGAAAATAAAAATTGGGATATTGAGGCCAGTATTATCAATATGGCCGATGGGCGCAATCAGGGGCTTGGGATGATGCACTGGGGCGATGGTCCCGATCACGGGTACACGCAGCAGGGGCGCGGCAAAGGGGAATTGGTGTGGACCAATAATGAATACGATTTTCCACACGCGATGTTTTTGCTCTATGCAAAGACGGGCGAGCGCCGGTTTAGAGATGTTGCGTGTGTGGCTGCCCAACACTGGATTGATGTGGATTTTTGTCATTATAGCGATGATCCGCTGAAGATGGGGGGGCAGCCTATTCACACGGCGGGGCATGTGACGGGCAGTGTAACGCCTTCGCACGAGTGGACCGAGGGGTTGCTGGATTATTATCACATGACCGGTAAACGGGAGGCTCGCGAAAAGGCTATTTCTATTGCGGATAATATGATCCGTCATCTCGAGTCGCCCAAATTTGCGCGCGCCGGGGGGCAGCAAGCCCGGGAGACTGGCTGGGCAATGCGCGGTCTGATTGCTGTGTACATTGAGACAAAGGAAGAGAAATATCTCGATGCGTGTCGCAGTATTGCCGAGCAATTTATCGCGTGGAAAGAAAAATGGGGTGCTTTTCTCGCGCCTTATACTGCGCATACGCTGGTGCGCGTCCCTTTTATGATTTCCATAGCGATCAATGCGTTGCATCGCTATTATGCCGCGACGGGAGATGGTCGTATTCCGCCACTTATTGTGGCGGAGATGGGCGATTTGCTCGATCACTGTGTGATGCCCGATGGTCGCTTTTTTTATAAGGAATTGCCCAGTCTCCAGCGGCGCGCGGGCGGTCCTCGAGAGATGGAAGCGCTGTGTCATGCTTATGAGCACTCGGGCGATAAGCGCTTTTTGGAACAGGCCGAGCGTATGATGAAATCCATGCGTCCGGGTGGTAGTCGAAGCGGCAAGCGAATTGTCAAAGATCTCGTTGGTGATACCGTGCTTTTCGATGGTTCAGGTCCCAAGTCGTTTGCTTCTTTTTACGTGCCGTTTATGTCTTCGTATAAAATTCTATCGGATGAGAATTGCCTGACTTGATTTGAGACCGACAAATGGTTACTTTTGAAACGTTGCGTTTGGCTTGAGATTTTTCGGGAGGATGAATGGCTTTTGATGAATTAGACGAAACGGGTCTCCAGCAGGTGAATGACTCCATGAAGATTCTCATGGGGGAGCTGGATAATTTCCAGGATATTGCTCGCTATGTCACACCATTGCCGGGGGAAATACCCGCGCTCGACGGTGTTGATATTTACGGCGAGATCATTCCGCTCAATGGCATTGTGGGGGGCGATCATATTGTCTATGTCGATTTTAAGAAGCGGTATGATCTCGATGCACGCATAAAAAAAGCCCGCGACCGCGGGCAAGATGATGTTGTCAAAAAGCTGGAGGAGTGTCGCTTTAAGGCGGGTGTTGCAGTGGCCGATGTTTCGGGGCACCAGATTACGGACGCGCTTCTCGCCGCGATGCTGCATCAAGCTTTTTTGCTGGGTGCACTTTACGAGATGGATTATTACGGGAATATTACGGCCAAGTTGTTTGAGAATCTCAATACGCGGTTTTACAATTCGTCGAGTCTCAGCAAATTTATAACGATGGTTTATGGGGAAATATCGCAGGATGGGCATTTTCAGTTTCTGTCGGCGGGGCATCCCATGCCGCTGGTGTATTCGCGTAGGTACAAAGGTATTGTGGATGTGCCCGAAGATAGGATGATCGCCTCTCCGCCCATTGGTACGCTTCCCTCTGGACGCGATATCGATCGCAATATCAATGAGAGTGTGCTCGGTTTTAAGGAAGAGTACGAACTCAATGAATGGGATTTAATGGGCGCGGGCGATATTCTCATTCTTTTTACGGATGGTCTGGTTGAACATCACCGAAATGGTGAGTTTTACGCGCCGCATTATCTCGAGCAAAAACTTCACGAGATCAGAGATCTGACCGCCAAAGAAATTTTCCACTCGATTAAAGAGGACCTCGTCGCGTTCAATACACCCGATGACGATATCAGCTACGTTATTATCAAGCGGAACTGATTAACATCCCTCCTTTCACACTATCCCTCTTCCACTTCATCCAGTGCGCCTACTTTTCTCAGCCGCGGGGAAGCTATTGCTGTTATCCCTGTGACCAATAGCGTTCCGATGCCGCCGCTTACCACTGAGAATACAGGTCCGTACAATTCAGCTACGCCTCCAGATTCAAGGCCGCCCAGTTCATTTGACGCGCTCACAAATACGCCGTTTACAGCCGATACCCTGCCGCGCATTGCATCGGGTGTGATTAACTGTACGAGTGTGTGACGAATGACCATGCTGACGTTGTCAAATGCCCCGGTCAAGACGAGCATCGCAAATGACAACCAGAAGTTTTCCGATATTCCGAATACTATGGTTGCGATGCCAAATCCGGCTACGGTGAGGAGCAGATTTCTGCCGGCTTTTTTCATTGGCGGCAGGTGTGCCAGTGTCAGTGCCATGATCAGGGCTCCCACCGCAGGTGCCGAGCGCAGTATTCCAAATCCCTCGGATCCCACATTTAAGATATCTTGCGCGTATATCGGCAATAAATACACGGCTCCGCCCAGGAGCACGGCAAACATGTCCAGTGCCATGAGTGACAATAGCAATTGGTTGTTCTTCAAAAATACCAGTCCACCCATCAGATTTTGCAGTGGTGAAACCCGCGCTGCATTTTTATCGCGTTCTACGGGCGGTACGCGCAATCGGGATAAGACCAATAGAAACCATCCCGTACATCCAGCACTTGCCAGGTACGCCGCAGGTACATAAACTGCGGCAATCAGGCCTCCAATCATAGGTCCTACTACCCACGCCATTTGCATCAAGCTCATACTCCATGCTACGGCATTGGGAAATATTCCGCGCGGTACCAGTTGCGGTACGATTGCCCGCCGCGCTGGTGCGCCGAGTACGGTTATTGCGGCATCTGCTACGAGTATGGCATACATCAGGGCAATTGGTCCCTGTTTCCACGATACTGCTGCAAGGCCCAGAGAGGTCAATGTCGTGCCCGTCAGGCTCAACATCATGACCGTGCGTCGGTTAAAGCGGTCGGCGAGATATCCTGCGGGGAGTGCGAGGATCATTGTCGGTAGTGCAATTGCGAGGCCCACCAGGCCGAGTGCGAGTGCTTGCCCGGTGCGCGCGTACATTTCCCATCCTATGGCTGCGCTCTGAATTTGCGTGCCGACTAATGCGGCAAACCAGCCCAGCGCGTATAACCGAAATTCCCTGATGCGAAATGCTTCATAGGGATTGTGTTTTGTCAATATGATTCCGTTTTAAATGTGGATCTTCTAAGAAAAATAATTTCTTCTCAAGTATAGCCAACTTACGCCCGATGTCAAAACATCGCTAAAAGCGATGTGTTTGTGCTTGACATTTCCCCAAATGAAAACTATACATGTGTTCAGTATTTTTCAGAAATCGCGTTAAACAATCTCAAGGAGAATCCATGCGACGTACTTTTCAATTTGACCAGAATACCCCGCCTCTTTGTCGCTTGGGGCTGGCTACGAGGGGCAATACGCATTTGTCCCCTGCCGATGTCCGTTATGCTGTTGAGCGCGGTGTCAATTATCTCAATTGGTGCGGGCGTCCCGATGGTTTGAGCAGCGCTGTTGCAGGCATGGGCGCGGAACGGGAGGAACTTGTGCTGGCATGGCAGCTTAAATCTCGTACTGCTTCAGGTGCGGAGCGGGAGCTTGACGATGCGTTGCGTGAGTTGAATACCGATTATATAGATGTCGTGACTTTTTACTATGTGGAGAGCGAAGGTGAATGGTGCGATATTGCGTCCGATGGGGGTGCTTATGAAGCTATGGCTCGCGCCCGCGAGCAGGGTAAGGTGCGCTTTCTGGGTCTTACCAGCCACCAGCGTAATATGGCGGCTCGTATTGCTGTGGGAGATCTCCGTGCACCTGAACAGGTTGAGTCGCGGCCTCTGGATATGCTTATGCTTCGCTATAATGCCGCCCACCGTGGTGCAGAGGAGGATGTGTTCCCTTTGACCGATCCGCGCAGTATTCCGGTGGTTGTCTATACCTGCCTGCGCTGGGGTGCTTTGATGAAGCCTACGCCGGATGATCCGCCCAATTTTATTCCGCCACCCGCAAGAGAGTGGTACCGCTTTGCTCTGGCTCACTCTTCTGTCGCTATTGCTATTGCAGCGCCGAATGATCGCGCCGAACTCGAGCACGATTTTTCTTTGTTGGACGATTGGCGGGCACCTGCGCCCGAAGAGAATGAGATGCTTATGGCACACGGAGACCGCGTCTATCAACACGCTGGTCGGTTCCCTTGAATCTCCATGTTCTACAATTTTCTGACAGTTGCGATTCGCAACGCGATGCGTTACAAGTTCTATGCGTTTATCAGTCTGAGCAGTCTGGCCATCGGATTGACGTGTGCAGTGCTTATTATGCTTTCTATCCGCTACGAGATGAGCTACGACGCCTTTCGCCCCCATGCTGATCGCGTCTATCGGATTATGAAGAGGGATATAGACGCGCGTGGGCAAGTCGAATGGCGCGGCGCACTATCTTCGGAGATTGCCGTGCATTTGCGCGATGAATATCCCGAGGTCGAGGCCGTTGTTCAGTTCCGCCGCATTACGTCCTGGTTTCGCGTGGAGGACCGCTTGTTTCAACAGCGCCTTTGCCCGGTTGATGGAGATGTTGTGGATTTCTTTGGTCTCGATATTATTCGGGGAGATGCTGCTGCGCTCAAACGCCGAGATGCGTCTGTTGTTTTAACGCAGGGTGTTGCCAATAAGCTCTATGGTCATAAAGATCCCATTGGTCGCACCGTTGAGGTGCAGCGCGAGACCTATCAGCAGGTGTTTACGGTTGTTGCCGTGATGAAAGATCGCCCGACCAATACGCGATTGGAGTTTGATAGTGTGACTTTTTTTGCGTCCGATAACTGGGCTATACGCGCTGCGCCGATTTACGTCCGTTTGCGTCCCGATGCAGATGTTGCGGCTCTCGAGCGCGCGCTTGCAACTCGCTTTCCCTCTGAGTCGGAGGCGACTTACCATCTCCAGGCTTTGCCGCGCATCCATCTGTATTCCAGAATTGATCTGGAGGGTTTTACAGGGGATTCGGGGATGCCGTATCGGGATGTCCGAGATCTTTATCCCCTGTCTGTTCTGGGTCTGGGTATTTTGCTCATTGCCTGTATCAATTTTATGAATCTGGCTACTGCGCGGTCGGCTATTCGCGCCCGCGAAATTGGTCTGCGCAAGGTTGTGGGGGCACGGCGGCAGCATATTGTAGGGCAGTTTTTGTGCGAGTCTGTGTTGTTTACCGGGGTTGCTCTGCCCGTGTCTTTTGGTTTGACGGTGTTGCTTTTGCCCCAGTTTTCAGGTCTGATGGGGCAGCCGCTTGTTTTTAATATTTCTGATCATGTTTTGTGGATTGTGTGTATTGCGCTGGTTACCGCTCTGGTATCCGGAAGCTATCCCGCTTTTTATCTTTCAGCGCAGCAGCCCGTCGATGTTCTGAAGGGGTTGCGCAACAGGCTTCCAAGGGATCTCTGGCTACGCAAGGGACTTGTGGTGGTGCAATTTGCTGTGTCTGCTATTCTCATTGCATCTACGCTTGTGGTCTATCAGCAAATGGATCTGGTTCATGGCAAATATTTGGGATTTGATCGCGATCAGATTGTTGTGGTCAAAATTTTTGGTCCGGATGCGGAGCAAATCCACTTAAATGGTCAGTATAACGCGGTCAAACAGCGATTTCTTCAGCATCCCAATATTGTCGCTGCGGGTACGAGTCTGGATCTGCCCGGACACAGTTGGCCGAGTCGGCGTTTTGCGTCGGATATTGAAAGGCCGGATCGAGAGGTGGAAGTGCGCGTTTTTCGGGCAAATGAGAATTTTCTCGCATGTTATAATATTCCGATGCTCGCGGGTCGAAGTTTTTCGCAGACTTATGCCGAGCAGGCGACAGAGAACGCGGGCGCGATGCAGGTGGTGATAAATGAGACTGCTGTAAAGCGGTTCGGTTGGGCGAATCCTTTGGGGCATACGCTGATGATTGGAGAGAGGCCCGCGCAGGTTATTGGCGTGATGGGAGATTTTCACGTGCGTTATCTCAGAGAGCCTTTGGGACCTGTGGTTCTGTCTGCAGCGGGTGCGGGTTTGAAGTATTTGCATCTCAAGATTAGACCCGACGATATTCGGGAGACGATGGCTTTTGTTGAAGAGACCTGGGCGCATTTTATCCCGACGCGGCCTTTTGAATACTTTTTTATCGATGATTATATCGACTCCAAATACCGACGGGAACAACGCCAGGGACGCATTTTCACGCGGTCCGCAGTTGTCGCCGTTGTGCTGGCCTGTCTGGGTCTGGCAGGTCTGGCGGCTTTTGCCGCTGAACAGCGCACCCGAGAAATTGGTATTCGCAAGGTGCTGGGTGCTTCGACATCCCATCTCGTCGTTTTGATTAGCCAGGACTTTGTTAGGCTCGCCCTATTCGCCAGCACAATTGCGTGTCCGGTTGGGTATTTTTTGATGCGAGACTGGTTGCAGAATTTTGCCTATCAGATTGATCTCTCAGTTTGGCCGTTTCTTTTGAGTATAGCGATTCTGCTTTTTATAGCTGTTTTAACAGCAGGATGCCTTGCATGGAAAACAACGCGTGCCAATCCCGTTGATATCTTGCGATGTGAATAAAAAAAGGTTGAAATCATTATGCGCTAATGATAACTTGCGCCAGGTTCAGATGTAGTGATTGGTTTGCGACCAGGGTTGGAATACGGTATTAAATTAGATAACGAGGATCCTATGATTGAATTGATCATCATTGTAATGGTTGTTGTAGGCACATCGGCGATGTGTTCACTGTTTGAGGCAATTTTATACTCTGTACCTATTAGCCATATCGAATCTCTGGCTCAGGAAGGACGTGCATCGGGCAAGATCTTACAGCGATTGCGCAAAGAGGTTGACCGACCTATTGCAGCGATTCTTTCTCTCAATACGATTGCCAATACAGCCGGTGCTGCAGTAGCCGGTGCTGTAGCACTAAATGTATTTGGTCCATCGAATGTCGTCTATTTTTCGGCTGTATTTACACTGCTGATTTTAATGTTTTCCGAAGTGTTTCCCAAGACAGCGGGCGTTGTCTATAGCCGCCCCTTGTCGAAATTTATTGCAAGACCATTACAATTGCTGGTGACATTGATGTCGCCGTTGGTCTGGTTTACACGCAAGCTTACAAGACTGATTGCGAAGCGTGATCAGGAACAGCAGATTTCAGAAGACGAACTCCAGGTTATGATACGGTTGAGTGGGCAAACTGGTGTGCTCGGTAAAGACGAAGTGGATGCCATTACAAATATCATCTCATTAAAATCGAAAAAAGTTGCGGAAGTAATGACACCCCGTATTGTTATATTCTCAAAGAGCGGCCAGCTTACCGTGGGAGATATTCGAGACGAAGCGGGAAATTGGGTACATGGTCGCGTGCCGATTTACGATAAAGATGCCGAGGACATTGTAGGCATTGCACACCGGCGAGAGATTTTGAATGCCATTGGACAGGACGAATTTGATAAGAAATTAATTGATCTGATACATCCAGTACATTTTGTAGCAGATGATCTGCCCTTGGATCAATTGCTTCGACAGTTTCTCGAACGCAAGCAGCATATGTTTGTGGTATTGGGTGAATTTGGTGGTGTAGCTGGCGTGGTAACCCTGGAAGATGTGCTGGAAGCAATGCTGGGTCAGGAAATCGTCGATGAATTTGATGAAGTTGAAAATATGAGGGAGTTGGCGAAACAAAGGCGTGATGAATTGATGCAAGCGCGTCAAAAGAAGATCGTAGGGTAGAGCAGAAATTCAGCAGAAGGCTCTCAAAGAGTGATATGGCAAAAAAGAATAAACAAGAGGGTTTGATCAAAAGCATCAGAGGATTATGGCCATACATCAAACCGTTTAAGTGGAAATTTACTTGGGCACTGCTTCTCGCTGGCGTACTGACCGTGATAGGGTTGTTGCCGCCGCTGGTGATGCGGCGGCTGGTCAATGATGTGGCTTCAGATGGGCAGTATGGATTGCTGCCATTATTGATCGGTGCGTTATTCGGTATCACACTGCTGCGAGCAGGAATGACGTATATGAACGCGCGTGCTATTGCGATTGTTGGCAGGATTATCGTTGCCAGTATCCGCAATGATCTCTATCAGCACTTGTTGCATCTGCCTCTGCGTTTTCACGATAAAACACCCACGGGTTCCCTGATGCAAAGGCTGATGGGGGATGTCGGCGCGGTTCAAAATCTGGTGACAGGGCATTTGGTCAATCTGGTGATTGATACGATCACGGCAATATTTGCAATTGCTGTGATGATTGAGATCAGTGGCAAATTGACACTGATCTCATTGGCACTTGTGCCCATCTTTTATCTCAATTACAAACTGTTCACCGGGCGAATACAATCCAACAATGTGCAACTGCGTGGACACATGGATCACGTCAGCAGTATGCTCCAGGAAAGACTGGCAAGCCATGACCTCGTAGTGAGTTACGCCCAGGAAGACGAATCCACATTGCACTTTCGAGATCGATTGCGGGCAAGTCGCGATACAGCACTCCGCGGTATTGTCTATAATATGGGATTTACACAGGCAACGACATTTATTAACGGCACCGGTGCAACATGTATCTATGTAGCATCGGTGTATTTGTTTTTAAAGGGTGAGATCCAATATGGTGATGTAATTGCATTTGCGGCCTATTCAAACCAGTTGATGGGTCCTGTGGTTCGTTTTGTGCAAATGCTTCAAGCTGCGGCACAATCTCTTGTAAATATTGGGCGCGTGAATGAATTATTTAGACAATCACCGGAGATCGAACACACATCGGGCGAAAAATTAAAAGATGAGGCTGACGTAAACATAAAAATGGAAGGATATAAATACAGCGATCCCGAAGATGGACAGGTCGTGCTTGACGGTGTGAATCTGGATATTGCTCCTAAAAATAATCTGACGCTTGTTGGACCGCCTGCTTCGGGCAAAACATCTTTGCTCGGTGCAATCCGCAGAATGATTGACCCTGAAGATGGACACCTTTTGGTCAATGGCCGCGATGTGCGTGAATACGATGTGGTGCATTATCAACAACAGGTGCCTATGGTGCGCGATTCCACAGGGATTTTTAGAGGCACGATTCGAGACAACCTGACTTATGGAAAAGCGGATGCAAGCGAGGCGTCATTACAGGAAGCGTTGAAGGTTGTTGGGTTGGATAGCCTTGTAGAACAACTCAGTGAGGGGATAGAAACACCTGTGGGACCAGGTGGGATTCGACTGTCTGCGGGACAGAGACAGCGTCTGGGTATTGCTCGCGCACTGGTTGTAAAACCCAAAATACTGATTCTCGATGAGGCTATAGCTGCTTTAGATCCGGAAAGTGCAACCGAAGTGTTAAATGCCGTCTTTGAGCATTTGCCAGACACGACAATTCTGACGGTTGCGCGGCGCCTGGGCGTAGCTCGTGAAACCGACGTCATTGCCGTGATTGAAAATGGAAAAATAGTAGAGTCTGGGACACATGACGAATTAATGGCGATTGAAGGTGGACATTATCGCAATCTTTTTGAGCTACAGTACGGGGTGGAGGAGGGGACGTGAAACTGATTAGACGGTTCTATAAAGAATACGTACTGAGACATTGGGGTAAACTGCTGCTGGCATTCTTGCTGACTGTTACGGCTAATCAAGCGCCTTATGGATTCAGTTTGTTGGGCAAGTGGCTGGTTGATGATGTTCTCCAGGTCGCAAGAAAAGGCAATGTCGCAGTTGTGCAATCAGAGCAGAGCGCGCCGCCTGTGAGTACTGAGGACAAATTTGAAGGGCTTTGGATCTTTCTGGCCATTAGCCTATCACTGCGATTTGGAACGGCTGGATTTGGTGGCATTTCTGGATATTTAACATCGTCTGCAGGACAGCGTGTTCTGTTCCGATTGCGGTCACAAGTACAGACAAAACTCAGCAATCTCCCGCTCTCGTATTTTGACAAATATTCAACCGGGCAGTTGATGGTGCGCGTGATGGATGATGCCAATAGTGCACAGACCAATACCGTGAATCTACCGGTCAATGTGGCGACTCAGTTTATAACCCTTATTGTGGGGTTTGTTTTGCTCTGGAAAATCAGTCCGACGATGACCCTTATGGCGCTGGGCGTGTTGCCTTTTTACGCGACTGGCGCAATACTATTTATGAGACCCCTGCGGAAAAATACAGAAGCGATGAGAAATGCCAATGCAGAACTGCAATCGCTGATTGAAGAAAAGTTGACTTATGTTGCGACAATCAAACACTATGCTCAAGAATCAGCAGAATCAACGCGCTTCTTCAAGCGGCTACAGCAGAATTTACGGATCGGTTTTCGACAAAATGCTTTGAACACTGGCCTGAGCGTTACCCTGATGATTATAAGTGGATTGGGTGCGACTGGCATACTGATGTATGGCTTCTTGCAATTGCAGGACGGGGCTATGAAACTCGGCGAAGTCCTCGCTGTCTATCAGATGACCGCCCTGCTGTTTGGACCCATTACTGCTTTGACAAATACCAATGTTCAGCTTCAGACAACCCGCATCATTTTGGAGCGAATCTATGAAGTACTTGACGCAGAGAGTGATCTATCAGACGATGGCGGAGGCGTGGTTGTAGATACTTTAAAGGGGGATATTGCATTTGAGAATGTATCGCTGCGCTACATAGAGGGTGGGCCTGTTGCATTGCGAGATGTAAATTTTCATTTACCTGCGGGCCAGACACTTGCTGTATTGGGGCCGAGCGGATGTGGTAAGACCGCTGTGGTGAATCTGTTATCGCGCTTTTACGATCCCACCGAAGGCCGGGTGTTAATAGATGGATTGGATATACGCACGCTCAATCTTCAAGACCTGCGCGAACAGATTGGCATGGCGAGTCAGGAAGCACGCATATTTTCGGGAACTGTGGCGCAAAATATCGCTTTTGGAGATCCAGACATCGAACGGTCTGCTATTGAACACGCTGCACAGGTTACAGGTATTCACGATGCGATTCTCGAACTGCCAAAGGGATATGATACACAGATTGGAAAAGGTGGAGAATCGCTGTCTCAAGATGTTGTGCAACGCATTTCCATAGCACGCACACTTTTGGGCGATCCGGCTATTTTTGTCTTTGATGACTCGGTTTCCGCACTTTCTGAAGAAGCTGAGGAACTGCTTTTTGAAAATATTGAGAAGGCATTTGAAAAACAAACAATAATCATTGTTACGAACCGGGTGCGTACAGCGGAAAATGCACACCAGATTCTCGTCATGCGCGAAGGGCATGTTGTAGAACAAGGCTCACACGATGAGTTGGCTGTGCAAAAAGGTGTGTATTGGCGCATGTATGTACACCAGACACACAGACCTGGCGAGTTTGCACCAGAACCGCGTTTGCACGAGCCGGACGAGATGATAGTAGAACACGTATAGGGGTTTGATATCAGATCCTTTTAGCCTGCTAACTGATTCAAATTTTGGGTCAATGGGAAAGGTGGAGAGCAATGGAATATCTCCCTGTTATTATGGCCGGGCTGACGGCGATTATTCTCTTTATCTTTGGATTGGAGAATTTTTCTACGGAGATCGAACAGGTTTCTGGCGAAAAATTCCGAAGATTTCTCGCCAGGGCGACCAAAATTCCAATTATAGGTGTGCTCATAGGTGCGCTCGTAACCGCTGTGATTCAGTCGAGTTCTGCGACCTCGGTGATTGCTGTGGGTCTGGTCAATGCGGGCGTGCTCTCGTTCAAAAGTAGCGTTGGTATTATCTTTGGGGCGAATATCGGCACCACGATTACGGCTCAACTGGTCGCTTTTAAGCTCACGGCGTTTGCGCCCGTATTTATCATTCTGGGATTTGCCCTTTCTTTTGTTCGGTCGAGAGTTGCTATTTTCGGCAAGTCTATTTTTTATTTTGGTTTTGTCTTTTTTGCCCTCAATCTGATCTCTTCTTCACTCGGTCCTCTCCAGAATGATCCCACGCTGACCCAATATCTCATAAATCCTCAAAATCCACTGCTCGCGATTCTGGTGGGCTGTCTGTTTACGGCTGCCGTGCAATCGAGTTCGGTGACGACAGGTCTGGCAATTGTGTTTACACAACAGGGGTTATTGGGCCTTGAAAACGCGGTGCCCATTATTATTGGGGCGAATATCGGCACTACGGCAACGGCATTGCTCGCGATGGTACATATGGACTTTGCCGCCAGGAAGACCGCGCTTTCTCATTTTTTCTTTAATGTGGGCGGTGTGCTGCTTTTTTTACCTATCCTTTTGCTTTTTGGCGATAGACTAAATGAATTTTCCACCGACCCCGCAATCGCATTGGCCAATATTCACCTCGTATTTAATGTGGTGACCAGTCTGATTTTTGTTCTTTTGATCACGCCTTTTACGCGACTGATCGATATGCTTTTGGGGGAGGACGAGATGGATTTCGAGCGATTGGCCATTCCCGCGTTTGACGAGCAAATCGCTTTTAAGAAAGTAAAATCCGAACTGCGCCAAAACCTCGTTGATCTCCTCTCCTTTTTGCAGGAAAGCTACAATCTCGTTACGCTGAGTATCGAGTCTAATTACCGCGGTATCTTTGATGCGTCTGCCAAGCGCCTGGAATACGTGAACTTTTTGGAGAAGGAGTACGTGAGCTATTTTTCCCAAGCTGTCGTATCTGTTACCCAAAAACGCGAATCCCGGGATTTGCTCAAGTTGCATACCCAGTTCGATTATCTTTTTTCGATATACGATTCAATAGACGATATTTTCAATACCAAGAAAGTATTGAATATGTACTATGTGGAGTTGGAGAGCGACATTTTATTGATGGTCAGAACACTTTCCGGGCATACATTGGCTTTGTTCGAAGATATCCGCAAGTCGCTTGAGGAGGAGTCCAGGGGCAAGATTGAAAAAAGAGCCGAAGAGCTTCAGGAGGTGCTGGATGAGATCAACCGCGACTTGCTGCCGCTGTTGGTGCAGCCGGATAGACGCGATGCGGGTACGCTCTCCAATTTTGTCACCTATTCCCGGCGCCTCAAGGACAAATTGGTCAATTTTGCAGACCTGTAAGATGCTGTAGCACCCGCGTTTTGATTTGTCGATTGGGTAATGCGAATAAAGTTAATGGATTTCACGCATGATTTGGAGGGCAATGAAATTCTGGTGAAGCGTCTGCGACAAATGTACCAGGAGCGTTATGATCAGTGATTCAGAAATTTTCCTTGATAGATATACAAATGTTCACTATAATTTGTTAGAAGATGTGGAGATGTTGTGTACTGATATTCGGGAAAGGAATTTACATGGATACAAATGGAACGTATCAAGTCGCCGACTTGTGTGAGGCGGCAAGTGAGGGCGATGTCGCCAAAATTCGTCAGATTCTCGATGTGCAACCCGATCTGGTCAATGTTCATATGGCTGAAAACAATGAACATCTCGCCATTCACTACGCGGTTATGAATCAGCATGCGGATGCGGTGCGCGTTCTTATGGAGGCGGGTGCAGATCACACGTCGGGTATTTATCCGCATCGCGATGCTACGGACGCGCTTACCATAGCGGATGAACGCGGCATGGATGATATTGTTGAGATTTTGCGAGAAGAAGATGAGAAACGCAAACTCGCGGCTTGCGAGAATATTACCATTACGGAGGAGAATGACGCGCTTTTTGAGGCTATTCGAGAGGGGCGGATGATGGAGACAGTGGAAATTCTCTATAAGAATCCCGATTTGATCAACGCCTGCCATCGCAATGGCGGTAGTGTGATTCACACTGGTGCATCTCTTGGAAATTATGAGCTTGTTCAATATCTGCTCAAGCGCGGTGCGGATATCACGCATCTCACTCCCGAAGGTCAGTCGCCTCTGGATGGTGCTGTTCACAATATTCGCGGTCGCAACAGGCCGCTGAACGAGGGGTGTTTGATTAGCGCGGGTGTTCTGCTTCAGGCTGGCTGCGAGCAATCGCTCGAGTCTGCTGTCGCGCTTGGGGATTTGGGTTTTGTTCGCGAGTATGAGAGACAACATCCCGAACGCTTTCAATCCGATGATAGCGAGCGAGATGGTCTTTTACAGATCGCTGTGCAAAATGACAATCTCGATATGGTGCGTTTGTTGCTGGACCTGGGTCTCGATCCCGACGACAGATATCAACTCCACCACTATGAGACCAAACCCTATTCATGGGGCCAACCGCTGGCTCATGCGGCGGGTCACTCGCAGTATGAGATTGCCGAGCTTTTGCTCGAGCACGGTGCCGATCCCAATGCGAGCATTTACGCGAGTGGCAATCCCATAGCGGCTGCGTACAATAATCGCGACGATAAAATGAAGGGTTTGCTGTTTAGATATGGTGGGGTTTTGGATCATATTACTGCTGGTCTTGAAGGCGAGACGTCTGCCGCTGCTGTTGCGCTTCACAATGATTCTTCGCTTGCGGAAAGGCTTTTGTGGGCTGCGGGCTGCGGGGGTGATCCAAATATTGTGGGGATGTGTTTGCGCCAACTCGAGTGGGATCCCGATGACGGTCGCTGGTTTGGCTTGCTCGAGCAACCCATTCGCCTGTGGCGCACGCACCCGCATCGCAAATTCCGAGATTTTGATCGCACGGTCTATCCCGAGATTTTTCGCATGATTCTCGATCATGGCGTTAGTCCAAATCTGGTTGGTCGTTTCGGGTACCGTCTTGCCCATCACATGGCGGCATGCGGTGTTGTGTGGGGAGAGGTGATTATGACTGAGCCTGAGCGCGTCGCTTTTGCGACAATTTTGCTCGACTATGGGGCCGATCTCGATGTACTCGATGAGCTTTTGCAATCTTCACCGCTTGGCTGGGCTGTGCGCTGGGGCAAATACGATCTCGCGCGTCTCTATCTCGAGCGCGGTGCCGATCCCACACTGGCGGGTGCAGATTGGGCAACGCCGCTCGCCTGGGCAGAGAAAAAGGGGTATGGAGATATTGCCGATCTCATTAAACGATATCTATAAAAATGGATATTATCCAGAACGCCATCGGAAATGCTTTGCGATGGCGTTTTCTTTTTGTACCATGCTGGTCAGAGGGTTAAATTTAGCCATCCATGAGACCAAAAGGAGATATAGCATGGTTCGCACGTTGATTTGCAGTCGGTATTCAGAGGATGTTGAGGCGCTGTTGAAAGGTGCGCCTTCTGAAGTTGAGGTGATTTTTTTGCCAGAGGGGGAAAAGCAGGCTGATTATCTATCGGGTGTCGAAGTGCTTTTTGGCCGGCTTGCCGAATCCGATTTTGATCACGCAGATGCGTTGAAGTGGGTTCAGCAGCCCCATGCGGGGGCCGAAGGACATTTGTATGAAAAATTTAAGAATAGCGATATGGTTTTGACGAATGCGGGGGGATTGTTCGGTCCGCAAATTGCAGAACATGCGTTTGCGCTTTTGCTGGCGTTGACGCGGCAAATTCACACGCAGTTGGAGTTTATGAAGCGCAAGCACTGGGAGCGGGTGCCGTGTTTGGAACTGGCGGGGATGACGATGGGTATTATTGGATTGGGCGGTATTGGACGGGCGATTGCAGACCGCGCAAAAGCGTTTGAATTTCGGGTTATTGCCGTGGATCCCGAAGATATGGATTGTCCCGATTCTGTGGATTTGTTGGAAAAGATGGATTATTTACCCGAGCTTATGTCGCAGGCCAATGTGGTTATGGTGTGTTGTCCCAGTACGGCTGAAACGCATAAGATGCTATCGGGTGAAATGTTTGACCGATTGGCAGAGGGCAGTTTGCTCGTGAATGTGAGTCGGGGAAAGGTGGTGGATGAGGAGGCGATGGTCGCGGCGCTGAGGTCGGGGAAACTGGCGGGTATTGGGCTGGATGTGACTTATACGGAACCCTGTCCTGAAGATAGTCCGCTGTGGACCGAACCCAATGTTATTTTGACATCGCATAGTGCGGGGTCTTCGCAACATATTCGGAGGCGCGCTATGGTGCGGTTTGTGGATAATTTGCACAGGTACGTGAAGGGTGAGGCGCTGCAGAATGTGGTGGATAAGGAGAAGGGGTATTAGGGGGCTGGAGGCTGGAGACTGGGGGCTGGTGAACTGGGTGGTGTACTTATGGCTCACGTCTTAGGTTCACCTCATATATTTACTCTCCTAAAAAAGATGTTTTCCAGAGATTTGCAAAGTGGTGTTTTACCCATTTCAATGGTTTTTGGGCGAGTGCGTTAAACCCACCCCAGGTCCACCGCGTGGGGTGGGTTTTTTTTGTTATTTGTTGGAATAGTTCTCGACGGTCTGCATCCAACCAGTTGAGTGTGTCAGACATGTATATCAATTCGCGCTCGTACTCCAGGGATACCATCGCCTGCATGTGTGCATCGACTTTGTCGGCTTCTTTTAATTTTGTTTTTGGACATACGGTGTATCGCTCTGTAGATAAGAAAGAAGATATCCATTGCCAGGGTACTTTGTCGCGTGCAGATTCAGCCGTGGCGTTGACCTGCGAGACCTGGTTCAAAATGCCGTAGGTGCGACATGTCAGGGGGCGCGCGGGGTGGATTGAGCAGCCGCCTTCGGGTGTCAAGAACGGACAGCGGCGCGGGCGTTCTTCGACTGTGTTCAGCAGTTCTCGTTGTTTTTTCGGGTCAAAGTGTGCGCGTACATAATCTGTGATATTGATGTATTCGACGGCGTAAAGCGGATACATGGTTGCAAAGTCATCATTGTATTCGGCATCTGTTAGTTCGCAACAGCTTCCCGGTGTATCGCAACCTGCACACGATACAGCGGGGATCTGTGCGTACACTGCATTTAAGCGCGTTCGCATGTCTTCGGGTAAAATTGGCAGTGCGATTTGCAATAAAGAGTCACTCACTTTTTGAGCCTTTTTAAGATATGTCGATATTGTAAAATGCGTTTCGTCCGGGATAGACAGCGGCATCGCCCAGTTCTTCTTCGATACGCAGCAGTTGATTGTACTTTGCAATTCGGTCTGAACGCGATGCCGATCCCGTTTTGATCTGTCCGGCATTGGTTCCCACGGCTATATCGGCTATGGTCGTGTCTTCGGTTTCGCCCGAGCGATGCGAGATGACGGCTGTATATCCCGCGCGTTTGGCCGTTTCAATGGCTTCCAATGTTTCGGTCAGAGTTCCAATTTGATTGACTTTGATGAGTATGGAGTTGCCCACCTTTTCTGAAATCCCGCGTTTTAAGCGCGTTGTATTGGTGACAAATAGATCATCGCCAACCAGTTGAACGCGATCGCCCAATTCGGCTGTTAGCGCGGCCCATCCAGCCCAATCGTCTTCGTCCAAACCGTCTTCGATGGATACAATGGGATACCGGCTCGTCCAGTCTTTCCAAAATGCGGTCATTTCTGCCGAAGACCGTTTGGACCCATCCGACTTTTTGAATACGTAGTGCTCGCCGTCGTAAAATTCACTCGATGCGGGATCCAATGCCAGCAGGATATCGTCGCCCAGTACATAGCCGGCATTTTTGATTGCCTCGGCAATTACGTCGAGTGCTTCGTCATTGGAACCCAAACTCGGCGCAAATCCCCCTTCATCTCCTACGCCTGTGCTATAACCCGCTTTTTTTAAGACGTCGCGCAATGCGTGAAAAATTTCGGCACCTGCGCGCAAGCCTTCTGCAAAATTTTCAGCGCCTGCTGGCATGACCATAAATTCCTGGAGATCAACACTGCTATCGGCATGCGCCCCACCGTTCAAAATATTCATCATTGGCACGGGCAATTGACACGCCGAGGCTCCGCCGATATAGCGATAGAGGGGCATGCCATAAGCTGCAGCAGCGGCTTTGGCTGCCGCGAGAGAAACGCCGAGGATGCCATTTGCGCCGATTGCGCCCTTGTTGGGCGTGCCATCGACATCGCGCATGATCTGATCGATTTTTATCTGGTCCGATGGGTCAAGGCCAACAACGGCTTTGGCAATTTTGTCATTGACATTTTGAACAGCTTTTTTCACGCCCTTGCCCAAATAGCGCGTTTGTCCATCGCGCATTTCCACGGCTTCGTGTACGCCTGTTGAAGCCCCCGAAGGTACGGCTGCGCGGCCGATAATACCTGAACTCAGGCGCACATCAGCTTCGACAGTTGGATTTCCCCTCGAGTCCAGTATTTCACGGGCGTGAACCGCCTCAATCTTCGTCATATCTCGACTTCCTCCTCTGATGTTGGGGGTTGTGATGTGTTTTCCATTTTTATCAATGTCATGCGTATTTTTCGCAATTCGCCCATCGCATATTGCATGCGGTGGGACATAATTTGTGACAAACGGCAGAGAATTTTGAATCCCATCCTGGGATGCGTGTGTATCAAATCGACCAGATCAGAGCGGAAGAATCCGACCAGAACACTTTGTTCGGCTGATAGAATAGAGGTCGCCTGCTGTGTATCATCCAATGGCACGATTTCGCCCACCAATTCGCCTTCTCTCAAGGTGTCGAGTACGATTTGTTCGCCATCGGAGAGGCGGCGTACGACATGGACGGTACCGGATACAATGATAAACAAGCCCGATCGCGGTGTTGGGATCATTTCGCCCGTGACAAATCGCCTGCGATGCATAATGCGTTCAATGGTGTGCAATTCCTGCCGGGTCAATGTATCGAATAGTGAGAGCCGAGCGAGAATATCTGGCAAATTTTCTTGCTTATTGTCGCGCAGTGTCATGTTACCCCATTCGGGGTCTTGAAATGTCATAAGTCAGTTGTCAGTGGTTGGTGGTTAGTGACGGTTGTCTGCGTGTAGATTTTTCGCAGGTCTTACTCCCAATTTTTAATTTTTAATTCAATTAGACCTTTCCCCGTCCGCCGGAAATAAATTTGGCAAGTTGCCGATGTAGATGGGCGCGCATTTCTGGATTATCCGGATCCAATGCAATGGCCTGGCGGATGATGAAAATGGCGCGTTCGGTATTGCCCATCTGGTAATGCAGTTCAGCCAGTGTGTCCAGGTAGGAAGGGGTGTGTGGGCGCAGGCGCAAAGACCGCCGCGACAGGCGAATGCCTTCGCGCAGATGAATTCCCTGAATGGCGTATATCCAGGCGAGATTGTTCAGGCTGCTGTCGTCAAGGGGATTGAGTTCCAGTGCTCTTTTGTAAAATTCCTCGGCGCGCTCATAGTTTTTGCGCTCGTAATAAACATTGCCCAATTCGCCGTGAGTGCGTGCTCGTATTTCCGATTCATTGTCGTTTTTTGGCTCGATGTCCAGTACCTGTACATAGGCTTCTTCGGCGCGCTCGGGCCATTTTAATACCATATAGAGACCGCCCAGTTGAAAATGTGCCCATATCGTTTTTGGCCACTGTTCGATAACTGTTTCCAAAAGGGATTGCGCTTCGCTCAACCTGTCGTGGGACAGATAGAGACTGACGAGATCGCGATAAGATTCCCGATGCTCGGGTACCTGTGACACGGCTTTTTCCAACCACGCAATAGCGGCGTCTGGTCTCTCGAGTGCTTCATTGACGATTGCGAGGTCGCGGTACAAGCGCATATAATCGGGTGCCAATCCAAGCGCTGTTTCGAACTCGGCTCGCGCTGCATCGTATTGGTTGCGCCTCAAATATGCTCTGCCCAACCACCGCCGCAAAACCGCGTCTTCAGGGCATATATCCACAGCAGCCTGAAATATCGCGAGCGCGGTTTCGTAATCCCGATTGGCTTCGAGAGCAACTGCGCGATCTAAATGGCGATACGCCCGATACTCGGCACAGCCAGACAAGAGCAAGACGGATGCGAGTGTGCAAAAGAGAATTGTGCACGTGTTATTCATAGACCTACTCCTCAGAGGAAGTATAGAAATCGCAACAAGGGTTGTCAAGGTGCAAAGGTGTTTTCTCTTGACGCATATAGGTGGGCGGGTAAATTAAGCAAGCAAATATCTGTTCACTTTTTCTGCTGTGAGGTTTTTATGTCGCGTATCTATTTCGTTTTTGTTTTTTTGTTTTGTATCTCTTGTGGGACACCGCAGGAGGGTATGCAGACGCAAAGTTTGATTATTGCAACAGCCACGCCCGGCGGTACGTATTATCCGGTGGGTGTTGCACTGAGTACGACGCTTACGCAGAAGCTGCAACCCAGAATTGTGGCAGCGGCCATCAATTCTGCCGGGTCGGGCGAGAATATTCAGATGCTGGTCAACCGAGAGGCTCATCTGGCGATTTTGCAGGGTTTGTACGGTGCTATGGCTTATCGCGGAGAGGGTACCTATCAAGGGCAAGCGGTTAGAGAACTTCGATCTATTACTTTGCTATGGGAGAATGTCGAGCATTTTCTACTTCGCGCATCTGATGCCAAAACAGGTACGATTGAGGACTTGAGAAAACTCGGCCGCAAATACGTTATTGGCAAACGCGGTAGTGGAACAGAGGGGGCGACTCGAGCCATTCTCGCTGCTCTCAACATTTCTCCGGACGAGGATTTTACGTCTGAGTATTTGGGTTATAGTCCGTCTGCTCAAGCTATGATTGATGGTCGTATTGCAGGGGGGACTCTTTCGGCTGGTCCGCCCGTGGCTGCTGTGACGCAGGCTTTTGCCCAACTCGGTGCGGACGGGGTTTCCGTGCTTACTTTTAGCGATGATCATCTCGCGGCGATACAGAATGCGTTTCCCGTGTGGACGCGGTATATTGTTCCGGCCAATACGTATCCCGGGCAGTCCGAAGCGATTGAGACGATTGCACAACCCAATTTTTTGGCGTGTAGAGCAGATGTGCCCGAGGATGTGGTCTATGAGATTACCAGAACTATTTATGAAAATTTGACGGAGATTCAAAATATCCACAAGGCCACGCTCGCAATGTCTCTCGAGAAAGCCACGATGGGCCTGGCTGTTCCCTTGCATGCGGGTGCCGTGCGCTATTATAGCGAGAAGGGTATCGATATTTCGCCGTCTCTGATAGGGGAATAGGTTTGAATTCCGAATTTGAACAGAGCGGCGAAGTGAGCACGCCTCATCGCGTGCTTACAGGCAAGCATCAGGTGCTTGTCGTTGTTGTGGGTGTTTGCCTGTCTCTGTTTCACCTGTGGAGCAATACGCTGGGTGTTTTGCCCGAATTGCAGCGCAATGCCGCCCATTATGCCTTCATTCTTTTTTTAGGGTATTTGCTTTATCCCATCTCTGCACGCTATGCCTCGCGCACGCTGATTCTCGATTATATTCTCGCTATTCTCGCTCTCGTTGTCGCTCTTTATCTCGTGTTTTTTGAAGATGCTCTGCACGCTCGCAACGAAGTGCCGAATACGGCTGATCTCATTTTTGCGGGTATCGCGATTCTCCTTTTGCTCGAGATTACCCGCCGCACAACGGGTTTTTTTATTCCGCTACTCGCGCTTGTATTTCTCACGTACGCGCTTTTTTGGGGGCAATATATTTCGGGTATATGGGCGTTTCCTGGTGTTTCATTTCCGCGTTTGCTATACCGCATGTACTTCGCGCCCGATGGTATTTTTGGAACGATTGCGACTATTTCATCTACTTTTGTCGCGCTTTTTGTGCTTTTTGGCGCGTTTCTCCTGCGTTCGGGTGCGGGAGATTTTATGATTCGTCTGGCGCTCGCGCTGCTGGGGCGCACGGTGGGCGGACCGGCAAAGATGGCGGTTTTTGCCAGTGGCATGCTGGGTTCAATTTCGGGCAGTGCGGTGGCGAATACGGTGGGGTCGGGATCGCTCACGATTCCGATGATGAAGCGCACGGGTTTTTCGCCTACGTTTTCAGGTGCGGTTGAAGCGGCGGCATCCACGGGCGGTCAACTCATGCCACCGATTATGGGTGCGGGCGCGTTTATTATGAGTCAGTGGACGCAAATCCCCTACCTCACTATTGTCGCTGTGTCCTTTATTCCCGCGCTTATCTATTTTTTAAGTGTTATTTTTTTTATACATTTTCGCGCGCGAAAAAGGGGGATTGCGCCCTTACCTGCTTCGGAACTCCCAAATATCCGTGATACGATCCGAGACGGCTGGCATTTTGCGATTCCTATTGCTGTACTGGTGGGCACACTGATTTACGGTTTTACACCTACATTTGCCGCGGCAACGGGAACAGCGAGTATTGTCGTTGCGAGCTGGTTGAATAAGAATACGCGCATGAATATCCGCGATATTGTCGATGCACTTGCGCTGGGTGCTCACAATATGATTACCACTGGTATTATTCTTTTGTGCGCTGGTATTATTGTGGGCGTGGTGCTGATGGTTGGCGTTGGGATCAAATTTTCTTTGCTCATTTCGGCGATTGCCGGAAGCAGTGTGCTTATTACTGTTGTGCTCATCGCCGTTGCGTCTCTGATTCTGGGTATGGGCTTGCCGGTGACGGCTTCTTATATCGTACTCGCGGTGTTGGCTGCGCCTGCGCTGACCAATCTGGGGGTGAGTCTGATTGCGGCGCATTTGCTGATTTTCTGGTATTCCCAGGATGCCAATGTCACGCCGCCGGTTTGTCTGGCTGCGTATTCCGCTGCGGGTATTGCGGGGGCAAATCCGCTGCGTACGGGTTTTGAGTCGTGGCGCATTGCCAAGGGCATTTATTTTATTCCCCTGCTCTTTTGCTATACGCCCATCCTTTTTGAAGGGGAGACCTGGCGCGTTATTGAGACTGCGATAGCTACGCTTATGGGGTTGCTGTCTTTTGCAGCGGCTTCTGAGGGTTTTCACATGGTGTCGCTGGGTGTGCTATACCGCGTTTTATTTCTCGCGGCAGCGGTACTGATGCTGTGGCCCTTACTGATATGCCACGCTGTTGGGGCGGCGATTTTTCTCGTCCTGATGTTGGTGCAAAAACGCGTCGCTACATAGTTTTAGGTGGGGGATAGATTATCTGAGTCGGCCAGTTGTACAGGTATAAGAAAGTCAAGCATAAAAAGTGCCGACACTATCTGAGGTGATATGTCATGTCTAATCGTAGCTATGTTCGCTTTGTGCTGTGTTTGTCCTGGATATTGATTTTTGGGATAAGAACGCAGGCAAGTGAAGTCGATTCTTTGCAGGTTATGGAGCGTGTGGTAAAACAAGAGTCCAATAATGGCGACGCATGGATAAAGCTCGGTTACCTATATCTGAGTGAAGAACGATTAACTGATGCCAGGAAGGCTTTTGAAAAAGGTGTGCGATATACAAAGTCCGCTGAGGCATACACCGGGTTAGGAAAAGTTTATGTACTTATGGGAAAAATGGATCAAAGGGCATTTGTAGCTTTTCGTCAAGCTTTAGGTGTAGATCCTGCATATCTTGAAGCCCAAATGCAGATTGCGCTGTTGCACATAAGATTGGATAACCAGGATGCAGAGAAAGAATTGCGCCGAGTTATCGAAATGGATCCAAATTATGCCCCGGGATATCGCGAATTAATTTTATGGTACGAGCAAGCTCAGCTAAATTATGAGCAGGAGCTAATAGACGTCTGCAAACGATACATCGCCCGCTTTCCAAACGATCCGATGGGATATTATCACCTGAGTTTATCGCATCTTGAAAATCATCGCTACGATGAGGTCCTGAAGACAAGTGCTGAAGCAAAAGCGCGTTTTTCGGATGACTTGAGATGGCTGCCATTGATAGCCCAAGGGTACGCTTCGCGAGGTGATGCAGAGCGCAGCTTGATCCTATTTGAAGCATATTTGCAAGGTGTTTCTAAGGATGAACGTGCCTATTACAATGATCTATCGCTTATCGCGACGGATGCTGAACTGGAGGCACTGGAATCCATCTCTGAGGATGAGCGCAGTGCTTTTTTAACCCGCTTTTGGGAAAGTCGGGAGGGTGCTTTGATGTTGGGCGGAGATGCCCGACAGATGGAACATTATCGACGTGTGTGGTATGCTCGTACATTCTTTGGTCGTAAGGATCAGCCGTGGGATCGGCGTGGCGAGGTATATATTCGGTATGGAGAACCTGATTACAGGTCCAGGTCTGGAGGTGAAAATCCGATACCGAGTGTGGCAGTTCAGAATTTTAAAATGCGTAAAATATATGAATTGTTTGGTCGCACTTTCAAATATAAAGCAGAAGAACACAGGCGATATTTATTACCCCGGGTGATGCCTGGTGAATCGTGGACACCTGGAACGCCATCAATGTACGAATCAGGCGGAGAATCAAACGAAATAAGAGATCCACTTGATTTAGACGCACAGACACGGATTGCTAATGAGGATGCTGGCATTGAAATTGAAGTTGGCTTAGATCAAATACCTCATAGCGAGTGGTTATGGGAAGTTAAAGGGACCTATGGAACAGTTCACCTTAATATTCCCCCAGGACTATATCGAGGTATTGAGCCTGTTGTTCCGATTGATCGTTTTTTTGATGGGGCAACCAAGGAGCCCTGGGAATCATGGGTATATCTGAATATCGGTGATGGATTGGAGTTTGTATTTACTGATCGATATATGAGTGGCAGTTGGGATTTTCCACTTCAACCAAATACGATTTGGCATGCGTCTTTGGCGATGCATGCCTCTTTGCATTCTCCTGCATACCAACTCATGCAAACAGTTTCGGAGTTGCCTGAATATTTTGATGTTCCTCCAGGTGTTAAGTTATTAGAATTTTATTATGATGTGGTGAGCTTTCGTGGAGAAAATGAACGATCTTCACTGGAAGTTTATTTTGGTATTCCGCCGGAGCAAATTAGTTTAGAAAATGTAGATGATCGGGTTGTTCGTATGACGGTAGAAAGAACCATTGTTCTGGCTGATGCTAAAGGCGACTCAATCTATCGCAAAAAGGATGAGCTTGTCTTTGAGGGTGAGGTGGCAAAGAATCAAGACAGGGGATTGTTTGTAGAATTAGCATCTCTGGACGTTCCGCCTGGTCATTATATTTTAGGTGTAAAGTTAGCAGATCGAGTATCTGGCCGGTGGGGTATGTATCGACAGGAGGTGGAAATCCCAGCATTTGAAGATTCATTAGCAGTTAGTGAAATCGAAATGGCCTGGAATATATCTGAGACATCTGAGACATCTGAGACACCAAAGACATCAAAGTTTACAAAAGGTGAGCTTGTGGTGATACCGTCTCCCACAAGGAGTTTTGATCTGCATCGAGATGCAAACTTGTATTACGAAGTGTACAACCTGAAACTGGATGAGTTTGGTCAGGCAAAATATCGGGTGACATATACAATTCACCCAAATGTGGCAGGAAGCAGCAAGGCGGTAGCAAGTGTGGTAATCGGTGGATTGAGACAGTTGTTTGCTGGCGCGAAAAAACCGGAATTTACTATTAGCTATGAACGGATTGTGAATGCGACAGAAGAACCCGTTTTCTTCGCATTGGAGACAGAGTCTCTAAAGTCTGGTCTCAAAATGGTGGAAGTAGCCATTGATGATTTAAATTCAGGACAACGTGTGAGTCGGCAGGCCGTGTTCAATTTAGAGGTGTCACCAGATTCTGAATAAAAAAACCACTTATCCGAGACTGAGAAGAAAGGGATGCGCTATGAAGAAGCGAATCACAACCCATATCGGATTGATTGCGTTGGCCTGCATCTTTGGTGCTGGCCTGGTCAGAGGGGAAACCACAACAGACGCGCTGTTTCAAGAGGTAGTAGAGCAAGTTGGTCAGGTGAGTCAGAAAGAAAGCATCAAAGCTTTCGAAGAGATTGTTTCCAAAGACAAAAATTATGCACCTGCATACAACGAATTGGCCCAACTGCATCTGCTGGACCACAGTGTAAATGGCCGACAGCGCGCAACACGGATGATCCAGAAGGCAATCGCAATTGACCCCGACAATATTGAGTATCGGCTGACACGCGGAAAGATTTTGTGGCATCAAGGCTTTCGGTCACGCGCATTGAACCAATTCAAGAACGTGATGAAAAAACATCCGGAAAATACGGATGTCCTCAATAGTCTGGGTATGTTCTGGGTGTATGATTTCCTCGCACAGAAAGATAGAAAAACTATACATTATTCAAGACTCACAGGAGCGAAAAAAACCTTAGATTTCAAGATATTTGCCCAGGAAGCCAAACAAGAAGCACTCCAGGTCCTGCGAAAAAGCATCGAATTGGATGGGACCAATCAGCAACCCTTTTATTTGTTGGGCATACTCTACTTTGAAGATAAATACTGGAATACCTTCCATGCCCTGATGCAAGCCCTGCGCGCGCAATATCCAGATGACAAAAATGCGCTGTTATTCTGTGGGCTTGCTGCCTATCAGCGTGGCGAATTTAATGACTCGCATAACTATTATCAACGCGCTCTTGGCTTGATGAGTGTGGAAGAGCGCGAGTTGCTGGACTCTATTGACCTGCTTGTGCCCGCAGAAGATCATGCATCCCGCGATACGACGCAGACGATTGATACGCTCTTAGAACGCGAGATGTTTTGGAAGCGCCAGGATCCACTGTATTTGTCTGATTTTAATGAAAGAAAGATGGCGCACTTTGGTCGTATGGCTTATGCAAATTTGCGATTCAGGCGATTTTCTGATGATGTTGAAGGATGGCAGACGGATATGGGGAAGACCTATATCAAATTTGGAAGGTATAGACAGCGCCTGACAATCTATAAAGCGACCTGGGATTCTAAAGAGGTCTTGAATGCTGCAATGATGGAGTTCTGGTATTACGAAAACTTTCAGTTCAGATTTTGTGGCACTACGGATGACATCTGGCATTTTTGCGGCGGTGCTGTGGTCGAACGCCCAAGTTGGGTTCCGGCAGTAGGAGCCAGTGCCTTTGATATTCCTCTCGGTTCTCCGGGATCAGGAAGATCACCTTCTTCCTTTGTGCCGCGTACATTGGCAGAAGCCTCGCATCACATATTTAAAAAAACAGCACAGCGATTTGTCGATCCGTATCTCAATCGAAAATACACCTTGCCCTATCAGATCGCCACCTTTGAAGAACAAAACAGGATGCGCGTCGAACTCAGCTATATGATTCCCAAAGATCGACTAAAGGAAAATCCCGAAACGGGCAAGGTGAGCCTTTGGGACGGTGTGTTCTTCTTTGATCAGCAGTGGAATGATATGTATAACGACCGCAAATCCAAAACCCTCACTCTGTCCCCTCAGAAGCTGGCACAAAACGCCGCTGCACGACATCGCAACGATCATCTGTTGATCTCCCACAGGGTATATATACGCCGGGATAGCTATCATTTTTCGGTAGAATTGTTGGATCAAACATCTGGCCTAATTGGTGTGGCACGCGATGAGAAACCGTTCTTGTATGGCCAGGAGACCTTTCATCTGAGTGATCTGCTCGTCGGCAGCGATATTCAAGCGAAGAAAGCATTGCCAGAAAGCCGTGACGATCTGCATATCACACCCAATCCAGTTCGCACATTTTCACCATCTGAACCGGTCTTTATCTATCTGGAACTATATGATCTCCAGCGCGACGCTTTTGGCAGCACGCAGTATGAGATCTCCTACACCATCGGCAAGCCAGAGGTAGATGTGCTGTCGCCCACACTGTTTGCATCTCAAAGCCTGATTGAGACGATGGGTAAGACAGAGATTGATTTGCGGAGTGAACAAACAGACGATATAGAGGCTCAGGGGTTGCAGGCCGGGCGGTCAGAAGACAGCGAGGGGGGCTTTGCCGACAGCCTTCTGTTGGGAGAGACGACGGTTTATACGAGTGGTGGACAAGTCCATCATATCCCTGCTGAGGACTTGAAGATCAAGCGGTCAAAAGATGGTGACTTGACGCGAACCGTGACTGCGAATTACGAAGGCAATCGAGCAGATGATTTTACGTATTTGCAGATTGATATGGATCAGGTGCCTGAAGGGATTTATCAATTGACAGTGCTGGCGAGGGACAAGCAAACAGAGCAGACGGATAGGAAATACGTCTATTTTCGGGTTGTAGAGTAAACAACCTTATGTGAGGAGATAGTTGATGAATCCAGAACGCGATAAACAAGCGCCTTTGACCGGGATCCGCGTTGTCGATTTCGGCCATTATATTGCCGGGCCTTTGACTGGGATGTTGTTCGCAGATCAGGGGGCCGAGGTGATTAAGGTGGATCGACCGGGCAAACCGGATTACGATACGCCAGCAAATGGCGTTTTTAATCGGGGTAAACAACGCGTTACGCTCGATCTGAAAGATGCTGACGATCTGGCAACGGCGGTGAAGTTAATCCGTTCTGCGGATGTGGTTATTGAGAATTTTCGGCCCGGCGTTATGCAGCGATTGGGGTTGGGGGCAGAAGATATGACTGCGCTGAATCCGGGGTTGATTTATCTCTCTTTGCCGGGGTTTGCTTCGACGGATGAGAGAGCGCCGATTCGCGCATTTGAAGGTATTATCAGCGCGGCAATCGGTCAATATACAGATCTTCAAAGTAGAAGGGCTGATTTGCCACCTGTTTATACGCCGATGCCCTTGGGTTCGACTTATGGTGCGATTCACGGTGCTATCGCTGTTGTGCTTGCGCTGTATGCGCGTGAAGAGAGCGGGCGTGGCGATGTGATTGAGGTTTCTCTGGTTGGCGCGGCGATGTCTGCTATGGCGGTTATTATGCTGGATGTGGCGGATAAACCCGCGCGATATGGCACGCCGGCTAATGCTAATCGTCAGAAACAACGCAGTAGCGCGGGGTCGCCTTTTAGTGGTACGTTTCGCGCGGGAGATGGGCAATGGCTTTATATTATTGCGGCTGGACATTCCCGAAATAGTCGGTCACTGGTTAAAGCACTGGAAGTGTACGATGATTTGATTGCCGAGGGTATGGTTGATGTGCCCGTGTATGAGAATCTCCATCTGACGAATAATATTCCCGATTCGTCCCATTTGTCCAGTGAATGGAATCTCAAAGCACGAGAGAAAATTGAAAGTGTGCTGGCGAGTGAACCCGCACAACACTGGGTTGATGTTTTGACGGCTGCTGGCGTGCCGTGTACGATTCAGCGTACGGCACAGGAGTGGTTGCACAAATCCGAGACTGAGGAAGCGGCTTTGACGGTTGTGGTTGATGATCCCGAGTATGGACCGATGCGGCAACTCGGTGTGCAGACGTGGCTTTCCAAGACGCCCGATGAATGCGCGATTCCCAGGCCGTCGAGGCCGTTTGTGGGAGATGTTGAACCCAAACTGAACGGGGATATCGCGGCATCGGCTGGAATACCTATCCTGGAGGGTATTCGCGTTCTGGATTTGTCCAATGTGCTCGCCGGTCCAGCCAGTGCGCGCACGTTGGCAGAATACGGTGCGGAGGTTATTAAGATCGATCCGCCGGAACCCTATTTTGGTCCGCGCATTTCCAGTTGGTTTCCCCTGGAGGTCAGCCCTGGCAAGCGCAGCGTGATTTTGAATTTGAAAGACGAGGCTGGCAGGGCAGCTTTTATGAAGTTGGTTGAGACAGCCGATGTTATTGTTCACAATTTCCGGCCCGGGGTTGCGCAGAGTTTGGGTATTGATTACGATGCTGTTAAGAAGTGCAAACCCGATATTGTGTATCTCAATTTGACGGCGTTTAATGGTCCGCGTCCAGGTCCGTGGATGAATCGACCGGGTTTTGATCCACTGCTTCAGGGATCGACGGGGATACAGATGCGCTATGGTGGTGAGGGCAATAGACCGGTGTTGCACGGTTGGGCGTCGTGTATCGATTATATTACGGGATATTCGGCAACTTATGGCGCGGTGCTGGCGCTGCTCAAGCGCAGGCGCAGTGGCGTTCCCGATGGCGGCGATTTTGTGGCGACTTCGCTCGCGCAGGGGGGGCAACTCGTGCAGGCGCCTTTTATGTTTGCTTGCGAAGCCGGGCGCTCGGGCGATGAGCCGTCGGGACAGGATGCTGTTGGTGAGCACGCGCTTCACCGCATGTATCGCGCGCGCGATGGCTGGGTTTTTCTGGGTGGGTTGGCGCAGGAGATGGGTAAGTTGAGGTGTGTTGCGGGGTTGGAGGATACACCTGATAAAGATGCTGGCGAATTTTTAGAGGGTGAGGTCAAAAAACGCGATGTGGCTCATTGGGTCAAGGTTTTTAACGAGGTGGGGCTGGCCGGGCATCGCATTGATTCATTGGAAGATATTCGCGAGATGTTTTTGCACGAGGTGGGTGACGATAATTTGGACGCCTGGGACGATGGGCGGTCTATTTCTATTGTTCGTTTTACAGATCACCCGGTTGGCAGTGCTGTCGATCTCGCACCGCCCGCGTATGTGCGTTTGAAGAATGCGCCTGTTCAATTGCTCTACGCTTGTCCCAAACAGGGTGCGCATACGAGGGAGGTTCTCGGGGAATTGGGTTATGATGACGATTGTGTTGACGATTTGATCGCAAAGGGCGTGGCGAAAGAGCAGCTGCACGAATATTATTTGCCACACGGTTAGGAGGAGGGCTTATATGCCATCAGAAGAAGCGGTTGCACAGGCGAGAGAACGGGCGATTCCCGTGCTGGATGCGTGGATGGCTGGTTTTAATGCGCTGGATTTGCAGGCGTGGAAGGCGACGATGCATTTTCCGCATTTTCGCCTGGCTTCGGGAATTATGCACCGATGGGAAGATGCGGATATGGACGATGCGTTTATCGCGCGCGTGAGGACCGGGTTGGGCAATATCGGCTGGCACTATAGTGTTTGGACCCGGCGCGAGATCGTCCATTGTTCGGATGAGAAGATTCACGTTGATACGCAATTTACCCGGTACCGCGAGGACGGTTCGGTGATTGCCGCTCACGATTCACTTTATGTTTTGACGTATGAAGGTGGCAGATGGGGTATTAAAATGCGCTCCAGTTTTGCCAGATAGCGGAAGGGGTGCAATTATGAGTTACCAGCGCGAGTTCGAGAGTCGGCTGAATGTCGGCGTTGTTGGCGTGGGGTCACATTGCTACAGGAATGTTCTGCCTGCGATGCATTATCTTCCGGTGAGGCTTAAGGCTTTTTGCGATTTGAGATTGGATCTCGCGAAGGCGACGGCGGAGGAATACGGCGTGGGTGCTTGCTATGCCAGTACTGCGGATATGTACGCGGGTGAGGATCTGGATTGCGTGTTTATCTGTGTGTCTCCAGAAGCACATCCAGAGCTGGCGTGCGAGGCGCTGGATGCCGGGTTGCATGTGTGGATGGAGAAGCCGCCCGCTACGCTCGCTTCTGAAGTTGAAAAGATGATGCAGCATCGTGGGGATCGCGTGGTGGTGGTTGGTTTTAAGAAGGCATTTATGCCGGCGACGCGGAAGGTGATTGAGTTGATGGGGACAGAGGATTGCGGTCCGCTCAGAGGGCTTTCCGCAGAGTATCCGATGACGATTCCCGAAGATGGGGAGACGGTGCTCAGATCGCGCGAGGCGCCCAACTGGCTGAAGAATGGCTGCCATCCGCTTTCGCTGCTTCTCGCTGTTGGAGGCGATGTTTCGGCTGTGACTATGCACAGAAGCGATCACGGTACTGGTGTGTGTATTCTCGAATTTGCGAGCGGTGTCGTGGGGTCTTTTAATCTGGTTTCCGCACGTCGTGGATGCGAGCGGTATGCTTTTTGGGGGAATCAGCATGTGGCGATTGACAAAGATCTCCGCGTGACTCTGGAACGCGGTATTCCTTTTAATTATTCACGTACGACAAATTATATTCCCACGGGTTTCGATTCTGGTGCGATCTCATGGGAGCCTCAAGATACGCTGGGGACGCTTGAGAATAAGGCTCTTTTTACGCAGGGCTTTTACGATGAGATGCGCTATTTCTGCGATTGTGTTCTGGAAGATAGGACGGCAGCGGTCGGGTCCCTGGAGTTCGCGCTGTCTGTTATGAAGGTTTATGAGGCGGCGCTGATGTCGAGAGGGCGCAGGGTTGTAATTCCTAAATAAGGAGAGTTTATGGCTGATCAACCCAATATTCTCTATATCTTTTCCGACCAGCATCGGGGTGATGCGATGGGGTGCGTTGGGCATCCAGTGGTTAAGACGCCGAATCTGGATCGTCTCGCGTCTGAGAGCGTTACTTATACGCAGTGCTATACCAATTGTCCGCTGTGCATGCCGTCTCGCGCATCTATGATGAGCGGTCTGTATCCCCGCGAACACGGGTTGTGGGCAAATGATCAGGATGCCGATTGTGAGGGTCCCAGCCATGTGCGTCAGGTGCGCGATGCGGGTTATCACACGGCTTTGATCGGGAAGTCACATCTCTATCTCCACGGCGGGGTGCCGGCTTCGCATAGCAGAGATCGCGTTCATGTGCTCAATGCGTGGGGCTTTGACGATCCGCACGAACTTCACGGTCCGATTGCTTCGGGGAGACACAGTTCGCCTTATACTGATTATCTCGAGGATATGGGGCTGTTGGAGAGGCATCGAAAATTTATCAATGATTATCGCATTCCGTGGCAAAGAGGGACGCTCAAGCCCTGGGAGGAACCTCCCTGTCCACTGCCTACGGAGGCGCATTTAGATAGTTATACGGGGTGCACTGCGGCGAATTGGATTCGCGATTACAAGGGCGATAAGCCTTTTTATTTGCAGGTTCTTTGTCCCGGTCCCCACGATCCATTTGATTCTCCACAGGAGTACCGGGATATGTACGATCCCGGGGATATGCCGGCTGGTATTATGGATGCGCCGGAGGAGCCTGTGCCGCTGAATGTTCGACGTATGCAGAGGAGCAAGAATCTGTCGGGTATGACGGTTGAGCAAAAGCAGGTTATGATGGTGAATTATTTTGCGAAGATTACGCTTATTGATCACTATATTGGCAAGATGCTCGACGCGCTTGAGGAAACGGGTCTCGCGGATAATACATGGGTGATTTACAATTCGGATCACGGCGAGATGCTGGGCGATCATATGTTGTATAATAAGATTGTTTTTTACGATGCGTCTGTTCGCGTTCCCCTGATTGTGCGTCCGCCGGGAGGTTCGCGGGATTGGCAGACCGGGGCTTTGACCGATGTGATTGATGTGGTCGCTTCTGTTGTTGATATTGCCAATGCCGAACCTTTGCAGACGGATGGGCGGTCTCTTGTTTCACAGGTTCAGGCTGGTGCGGATGCAGAGGACGCGCAGAAGGGAAAGGATGCTGTGATTAGCGAGGTTTTGGGCCATACGATGGTGTTTGACGGGCGGTATAAGCTCGGGGTAGAATCGGTTTCGGAGAGGCCAGTTGAATTGTATGATGTTGAGGCCGATCCGGATGAGCTGAATAATCTGGTGGAAGATGAGCAGCTCGAGTCCGTTCGGCAGGATTTGATAGAGACGCATATTGGTCCACTGCGCGATCGCTTTGATCACGATAAATATCAGCGCTGGGTAAATTTGAGAAGATGAGGGAGTTTTTATGGATCGTTTGAAAGATAAGGTCGCTATTGTTACGGGTGCGGGTACGCGCGAGATGGATGAGAGGAAATTGAGAGGTGTGGGGAGTGCGACGGCAGTGCTTTTTGCCCGCGAAGGTGCGAGGGTAATTCTGGCGGATATTGACGGGGAAAATGCGGAGAGGACCCGGGCGGAGATTCGGGCAGAAGGTGGAGAGGCAGAGATCGTTTTGGCCGATGTTTCAAAGACGGATGAGTGTCGGAAGATTGTGGATGCGGCTGTTGAACACTATGGGAAATTGGATATTCTGTTTAATAATGTGGGGAGTTACGGGGCTGGCATGGTGACGGAGATCGATGAGGAACTCTGGGACCGCGTGATGGATGTGGGGCTTAAGAGTATGGTTTTTTTGTGCAAGTACGCGATTCCCGAGATGGCGGCATCCGGTGGCGGTTCTGTTATTAATATTTCGTCTATTGACGGTATGCGCGCTGGCAATTCGAGGAATGTCCCCT
>JAJDYX010000052.1 GCA_022824945.1 Candidatus Latescibacterota bacterium | reverse complement strand
AAAGGTAGGGTGAAGAGGATTAATGCGGAGGTACAAAAAATACCTGATGCTTATATTTGGATAACCGATGCTAAGGAAATTGAAAATTATACCCTTGGTTCTGTTCTTGATAAAGCATTAGACCTTTCAGGACTTCGTGATCCTGAACAGTATGAGAACTTTTTTCCCCGCAAAAAAGCATGTTCCGAGTCATATATAGAAGCGAACCTGAATCGGCGCAATATCCATAAGATAGATTTAGCCAGATTAAGCGTTCCGCACATGACAAACGACATAATGGCGAACCGATTTGATTGGGAAGAACACATGAAGAAAATTGTTGCTCGTATAAAATCCTGGAATTCTTGAAGAGCCTGCATCGTAACCAGTGAATATGAGATATTGGAGTGCAAGAACACAACAAAAACTCAGTAGGAAGTGGCTATAACAATGTCGTAGATTTTCGATGGTGAGAAGATTTCCGAGACAGCGTTGCGGATTTTATTTAATCCGTCAATAGGAAAGATGCGACAGACAGTGTCTGTTAAATCTACTGAATTCGCAGACACTGTCTGCAAAATTGGAGTACTTAGCATTTGTTGACGAAATTCCTGCAATTGGGCCGACAGTGTCGGACCAATCTGTTTCCTCTTCATTCAATTTTGGAAACCACAACATGACCGACCTCAAGATCACCGCGCTGCCTGCCAAGTCGAGAAGGGTAAGTCCATGAGTAACGGCTTTAGACCGATCTTTACAACGACCCATACGATCACCAACGGATTAACACACATCGAACGCGCCCGAGGCTTCCTGGAAGCAGCTATGCTATCGGAGCAGTGGGTACAGGAAATGAGCCAGCGTGCCTTGCTTCTGGAAGCACACCACACCACTCATATTGAGGGAACGCACCTCACGCTGGACCAATCCCGGATGCTACTGGCGGGAAACTCTGTACCGGATGCCAATCCAGAAGATGTGAAAGAGTTACTCAACTACCAGAAAGCTTTCGACTTCGTATCAGAATATATTTCGGGCGGCGGCCCGATCACAGAGGGATTGATTCGAGAAATCCACAGGCGTTTAGTTGAAGGTGTTCGCGGCGGTATAGCGGGTCCCGGCGAGTATCGAAAAATCCAGAATTATGTAGTAAACTCCCTCACTGGGGAGATAATCTATGAGCCACCACCGGCTTACGATGTGCCAATCATGATGGCGGAATTGGTGGACTGGAACCAGCGGGAGCAAGAAATCCATCCCGTGCTGGTGAGCGGAATTGCGCAGTTCCAGCTTGTGCATATCCATCCGTTCTTGGACGGTAATGGTCGCACCTCACGCCTGCTCTCCACGCTATGCCTGTATCGAGCCGGATATGACTTCAAACGCCTGTTCACGATCAGCGAATACTATGACCGGGACCGACCCGCCTTCTACCAGGCGATTCAAAGCGTCCGGGAAAACGATATGGACCTGACTGCTTGGCTGGAATACTTTGTAGAAGGTCTATCCACTCAGCTTGCCGAAGTCAGAAGGCTCGGAGAACAAGCCATCCGACGAGATATTCTCATCAAGAATCGAGGTCTGTCTGATCGTCAGGCCAAGGCACTGATCCACATTGTCGAACACGGCAGTTTGACCATTCAGGACTTTGAGCACCTATGTCCCGACATCAACCGCCGATCACTCCAGCGAGACATTCGAGCTATGATCAAACAAGGGATCGTAAAAGAAAAAGCAACGGGTCCAACGGATCCCGGCAAACGATATGTGCTCAATGACGGATAGCCTGAATCGAGAGCTATGACAAGCTGTGACACGGAACTGTGACAAGCTGTGACAAGGCATCACAGAATCGTGGGAGAATCGTGGGCTGATGTATAATCGATGAACCTGTAGTATGACCCAGATGAGGATATGGCCATGACCCTTGATGTAATTTCAGCGTTGGTCCAAACCGGTGAATCCGAAACGCTGGAGTTCAAGAGCACGACGGGAACTCGGCGGGAAGCGGTCAGAACCATTTGTGCCATGCTCAACCAGGACGGCGGGCAGGTATTGTTCGGTGTGACGCCGGAAGGAAATGTGGTTGGGCAACAGGTGAGTGAACGCACCATCGAGGGGTTGAGCAACGAACTTCAACGGATAGATCCCCCGGCGTTTCCAACGGTTGAGCGAGTGCCCATAGCGGAAGGTCGTGAGGTGCTCGTGGTTCGCGTAAGTCAGGGGACAGCGAGACCTTATGCGTACCGCGGTACCACCTATCGTCGGGTTGGAAATACCACTGTGGCGATGTCGGCTGACGAGTACAAACAAATGCTCTTTGAGCGTATGCACAGCGAACAGCGTTGGGAAAACCAGCCCGCTACCGGATGGACGGTAGATGATCTGGATGTGGGAGAAATTCGACGCACGGTGGCAGAGGCAGTCCAACGAGGCCGACTGGAGGAAACTCTGAGTCGGGACCCGGAGGATCTCCTGCGCGGACTTGGACTTTTGCGTGACGGTGTGTTGTTCCGAGCGGCGGCGGTGTTATTTGGCAAAGCCGAGCGCATCGAGTTCGATATGCCGCATTGCCTGCTTCGCGTAGCCCGTTTCCGTGGTCTCGACAAGATGGAGTTCCTGGACAATCGTCAGTTCAATGGCAATGCTTTCGCACTGCTCGCCAGCGCAGAACGTTTCCTGCGCGACACCTTGCCAATCGCTGGTCGGTTCGAGCCGGGCCGCTTTGAGCGTATAGACGAACCGCTCTATCCGCCTTTAGCCACACGCGAAGCACTGGCAAACGCGCTATGCCATCGCGACTATTCGATTGGCGGTGGCTCAATAGGGGTGGCGATCTATGACGACCGTCTGGAGGTGACATCCTCTGGCTCACTGCACTTCGGGTTGACCCCCGAGAAACTGTTCGCACCACACGAATCGCGGCCATGGAATCCACTAATCGCTGGCACTTTCTATCGTCGTGGTATCATTGAAAGATGGGGAAGTGGGACCCTCAAGATCGCGGAGCAAGTGAGCGCCGCCGGTCTTCCACCCCCTGAGATAGAGGATGACGGAGGGTGTGTCACAGTACGCTTTCGACACGGCCAATTCGTGCCTCAACAGCCCACCGGAATGGGACCAGTCGAACGGCAAGAGACTATTCTCGCGTTGTTGGCTCGTGCGGAGAACGGTCTGACACTGCGTGAAATCTGTGCCCAGTTGGCTCCTCACGCCAGTGAACGTCAAGTGATAAGGACCTTAGCGACATTGAGAGATCGCAGATTAGCCGAGTCCACTGGTCGTGGACCAGCAGCCCGGTGGATACGTTTACGAAGCCAATAGGGGCGCAAATAAAATCCTTGCGAACTTTCCGGGGGTCGTATTGGGGTCGTATTGGGGTCGTATCTGTTTCTCTACTAGTCGTACGGACCCGGACAAACGACCTGTGTTTAATAATGGATAACCTGACTCCGAAGCTATGACAAGCTGTGACCTGGAGCTATGACAAACCATCACAGAATCGTGAAAGAATGGGCTAATACATGTTCGGGGGGCGTAATGGGGCGTAATAGGAGCGCAATAGGGGCGCAATTGAATAAAAGATACGCTCAAACTCTGGAAACCACAACATGACTGATCTCAAAATCACAGAGGCTGGTACTGTCCAATTTCCCATGGTTCGCCACGCAGCCGAGATCGGTTGGACCGCGGTCTCGCCTAATATTGCCAAGAAGAAACGCGGCGATGAAGCGGAGATGCTGTTTCGTGACGAACTCGAAGCAAAGCTCGCCGAGTTCAATCCGTGGATGTCTGCTGATACCATCCGTCAGATCATTGAGCGGATAGAGGCGATCTCACCGACGATTGAGGGCAATCGTGAGATGCTCAATTGGCTACGCGGTGAGCGACAATGGTATGATGAGTCCGAAAACCGACAACGGCATGTCCAGTTTATCGATTTCGAGCATCCAGCCAACAATATTTTTCACGTCACATGGGAATGGAAGATCAAACCTCCATCCCGCAAGGGCAATCGGGCAGACGTAATGTTTGTCATCAACGGCATACCAGTCGCCATTGTCGAGCACAAGAACCCGAAGACCGCCAATGCCATTGAACGGGGTATCACCCAATTGCGACGCTATGAAATGGAGACGCCCGAGTTGATGGGAATGGCGCAACTCTTCAACGTCACGCATCTCCTCGAATACTGGTACGGTGTCACCTGGAACACCTCGCGCCGATTCATGGCACGCTGGAAAGAACGCAAGGACGAGACCTATCGGTTCGCTGTGCAGTCCTTCTTTGAGCCAACAGATTTCCTACGCACGCTACGAGACTGGATACTTTTCTATGTCGAAGATGGCGAGACGCGGAAATCTGTACTGCGCCAGCATCAACGCCGTGCCGTCGAACGCATCGTCGAACGCTGTGCGGAACCATCCAGGCGTCGAGGACTGATATGGCACACCCAGGGATCTGGCAAAACCTTTACCCTACTCACCGCCGCACGCCTGATTCTGGAACACAAGGAACGGTTCCACACGCCAACCGTGGTGGTAGTTGTAGATCGCAGAGAACTCGAAGGACAGCTCAAAGAATGGGTAGAACGCCTGCTCGGTGAAATGCAGCAACAGGACATCGCGGTATGGCGTGCAAACTCCAAAGCCGATCTCCAGAACCTGCTCAAAACCGACAAACGCGGGCTGATCTTGTCTATGATCCACAAGTTCGAGAACATTGAGCAAAACGCCAACACCCGCGACAACATCTATGTGTTTATAGACGAGGCGCACCGCTCAGTCGCCAAAGACCTGGGCACGTACCTGATGGCGGCAGTACCAAATGCCACGATCATCGGTTTTACCGGCACACCGATAGCCAAGACAGAGCATGGGGCAGGCACCTTCATGATCTTCGGTGCCGATGACGAGCAAGGCTATCTCGATAAGTATTCGATCCGTGAGTCAATTGAGGACGAAACGACGCTGCCTATCCGCCATACCATGGCACCGAGCGAAATGACTGTGCCAACTGAGCAACTCGATAAAGAATTCTTTGAACTCGCTCAAGCCGAAGGCGTTACCGATGTCGATGAACTCAATAAGGTTCTCGACCAAGCCGTGGGCTTACGCACCTTCCTGACCGCCGATGACCGCATCGAGAAGATCGCCAAATACGTAGCTGAGCACTTTGTGGAGAACGTGAACCCTCTCGGTTACAAGGCATTTCTCGTGGGTGTAAACCGCGAAGCCTGCGCCAAGTACAAACGCGCACTCGACAAACTCCTGCCATCCGACTGGACGGCGCCTGTCTATACAGAGAATACTTCCGACATCATCGACCGCCCGCTCGTTGCGGAACTCCAACTCACTGAGGATCAAGAGGCGGATACGCGCCGCCTGTTCAAAAAGGCGGATGAGAACCCAAAAATTCTCATTGTGACCGACAAGTTACTGACAGGCTACGACGCACCCCTTCTCTATTGCATGTATCTCGACAAGCCAATGCGCGATCATGTCCTCTTACAGGCTATTGCGCGCGTGAACCGCCCTCATGTGGATGCAAACGGCACCCGCAAACCCAGCGGCCTCATTGTCGATTTCGTCGGCGTACTCCGTGAACTGAGAAAAGCATTGCGATTCGACTCGTCTGATGTAAGCGGTGTGATTGAGGATATCGACCTGCTGTTGGATGACTTTCTGAACAAGATCGAAAAAGCAAAAAGGGACTACCTCGCTATTTGGGGAAGCAGAGGTGCTGACGAGAGTCTCGAAAGTATTGTTTATGGACGCTTCTTCGATGCGGAATCGCGCAAAGCGTTCTTCGAAGCCTACAAAGATATTGAGGCATTGTGGGAAATTTTGTCACCCTCGCCAGACCTGCGCGACCACATCGAGACCTACAGGCGACTCGCCCATCTTTATTCCGCTGTTCGGAATGCCTATGCGACCAGCACCACCCCTGTGACAGACTTAGCCAACAAGACGCGCGCCCTGGTCCAGGAGAGCGCTACCCAGGAAGGTCTCGGCTACCTGACAAAGACAGCGACATTCGACGTAAACACGCTCAAAACACTCCAAAACGAATCTGGCTCACAAGAAGCCAAAGTGTTCAACCTCGTGCGCGGCTTGCGGCAGGAAGTCGAACAGGAATCGGAAATGGCGTCTGTGCTGTTACCCTTGAAGGAACGCGCTGAACGCATTTTGGAGGATTTGGAGAATCGCAAAATAACCGCACTCGAGGCGATGGATCAGTTAGATGCCCTTGCAAAAGAAAAAGAGGAAGCTGTCGAGGCCGCGCAGAACAGCGGACTTTCACCGCGTGCATTTGGTATTCATTTGGCACTAAAGAACGATCCGAATATGGAGGCTGTCGGCATATCGACATTGAATGTGGCACAGGAAGTGGAAACACTTCTCAACCGCTTTCCCAACGCGGGTGTCAACGCCGACGAACAACGGCGACTACGTGCGGCTCTCTATCTCCCGCTTCTGCGATTGGATAAGGACGAACGCAGCCGAGCCGTGGATCGCATCCTTTCAATTCTTCTGGACACAGACACTGATGCTTAATGAACGGCGCAAGGTCATCCGTAACCGCGTCGAATACTGGGCGCGGCGATTGAACGTCCGTCCCCGGCTTGTTCGCGTTCAACACATGACCCGAAAATGGGGGTCTTGCTCAACATCCGGAATCATCACACTCGCCATTGATCTGGCTGATCGAGAAGTGGGATTTCAGGACTTCGTCATCGCACACGAGTTGTTGCACCTCCGCGTTCCCAACCACGGAAGATTATTTAAGGCATTGATGACCGTTCATGTGCCTGAATGGAAGAAGTACAATATCACAAAATAGGGCACTGCTATAAAAAAATGACCCCCCCGACTACTCCGTAAAGGAGAGAGCCCCTTGGGCACTTGTCATCGGGGGGGAACCTTTTATCCATCGGTCTGGATGAACCATAGCGAAACAAATACCTAAACCGCCATCGCCTCTTCCTTCAGATCATTCAACCCTTCAAACTCCCGCCAGATATCGGCCATCGCATCCGTGCTATTTTCTCTGGCATTGACGTGTCGGGGTCTAAAAATCACGGCATAGCGGATATCGGGCGAATGATTTGGTCCTCCATTGTGATACATCTGGTGATGGCAGATCACCGCATCGCCCGCTTCGCCCATAAACTGAATCGGCCCATGCGGCAAATCGATATTGGGAATCCGGCGATTGGCCTTTGCCGTCTCCACGTAATTGGGATCCTTTTGAAACGCCGCCTCATAAGCGCGATGCGATCCGGGCCAAAAACAGAAATTGCCCATATATGGTCGCGGAACATCGTGGACCAGAACCACCACCAGCAGCGTCATACCGCGACTCAGCAGCCCATCCTTCAACTTCCCACCCAAATCCAGATGTCCTCGCGTCAGCGGACGCTCCTCTGCATCGGGAAAATTGAGCTTCACGTTGCCTCCCTGTTGTGGGATCAACTTCCCCTCTCCCACAACCGACTCGCACAGACCCCAAAGCGGCGATTTATTAAACAAATCCGTAATCACCGGCTCATTGCTCAACCCCGGATTTCGCCCCTGTTGCATCACGCGAAAACGCATATGCCGATTAATAGCCTTCCGCGCTTGATCGGCCATCAACTTTGGCACAGCACCTCGCACAAGCACATATCCTTCTTCGAAAAACTGCTGCTTTTGAGCTTTGGTCATCTGCATGGGAATCTCCTTTCAGTTAGCAGTTGTCGTTCCCAACCACCAGTCCCCTACTCATAATCCAACACAACCTTAATCGCCTCATCCCGATGATCGATAAACAATTCAAACCCCCTTTGCACCTCTGTAAACGGCAAATGGTGTGTAATAATCGGCGAGACATCAATGCGTCCCTGCGCGATCATATCCATAGCCAGGGGATAATCATTCAGCGAATCTGGCCCCACAGAGCCGACCAGCGTCACATTTTTACTGAAAAAAGCGCGATAATTAAACGCGTACACATCGTCATCGGGCACGCCAAACGCCAGGACAGTACCCAGACGTTTGGTTAAATTCAGACACAAATTGACCGTATCCTGATTGTGCCCCACAATTTCCACCGTCAGATCGGCCATGCGCCCATCCGTAATATCTCTAACAACAGCCACCACATCTTCCCTATCGGGATTCACCACATGGGTTGCCCGCATCTTTTTTGCCGCTTCGAGACGAAAATCGACCGTATCCACAGCAACCACGGTCTTCGCCCCCAAATTGCTCAGCAAATGCGTCATCAACAAACCCATGGGGCCCTGCCCCACCACCACGGCATCCCAATTGAGAATATTGCCCAATTTGCGACACGCCCAAATCACCGTCCCCAAAGGTTGAGACATCAACAATTCATCGAGCGGTTCATAATCCGTGAGATGCACCCCCACTTTTTCGCTCGAAATATAATACTCAGCCAACCCACCAATACCCGCCGTGGGTCGCGCCTGCACAAAATCCCCGGGTTGAAACCGATCCGACGACGATGCAACCACCGTTCCAATACACTCGTGAATGGAAGTCCCGATATTCATCGGATACACCGCGTCCGGTTGTTTCAATACAAACTTTGGCGAATCCGACCCGCAAATCGCGGTCATATGCGCCTTAACCTTTATCGATCCGCCTGGAAAATCCTCAATATTCGGCTCATCAGCCTCAAACATCTCAATCTGCCGATGAGCGACAACGTGTGCTGCTTTCACCAAATCCTCCTTTAGAAACTATTACACTAATCTCATCAATCCGCCGCCTCAATCCGCGAGGTCTCCAACTCGCTGCGCCGTCCCAACCATACAAACACACCGCCAACGCCCAGCACAAAACCGCCCACAAACAAAATCCCCAGACGTCCGATCAGTGGATTGGGCAACAAGACGAGCATACAAATCACCCCACCAATAACCGCAGCAAAACTACCGATAATTTTGAGCTGGCGCAAATCATTTGGTATGCCGATCTCTTTCTCAAAATCAACCGGTGTCAACATCCGATCAAAAAATTCCTGCGCCTGCGTCTTATAAACTTCCGGTGCGCGATTCCAGAACGGCATCGTCAACAAATAAACCACGATCCCCACGGCGAGATTGACAAACACCTTCTGCTGAAATGACCAGGTCTCGCCAAAGAGTTCCGCGCTGAAAAACCCGATTGCAGAAGGAATCAACGTCACACACACCGTCACAATCGCCGCCCAACTCGGCGACGTGCGAATAAACAGCCCCATCAACGCAGGGACGGCCATCGGCAGCGCCAGCAATGCGCCGATATTCAACATGTGTTCAAACACCCCTCGGCCCTCTGTATTTGCAAAATACGTGGCAATACTCACAATACACACCCCAAACACCGCAGAGAACACCTGCCCCAACCGCATCAAACTTTTGCCCTGCATAGCCGTTCTCCCAAACAAACGGCACAGCGTCGGATAAATATCATTCGTAAAAATCGCCGCATTGCGATTCAACCCCGAATCCATCGAACTCATCGTCGCCGCAAACATCGCCACCACCATCAACCCCGTCATACCCAGCGGCAACACATTCAAACTCGCAATCGCATACGCCGCTTCCGCAGCCTTGGGAATATCGACCGCCATCACCTCGGCGTGAAACAAAAGCCGCGCAGTCATCGGCGGAATAAACCACAGGAACGCACCCGCGGTCATCAGAACAAAACCCAACCACGCCGCCTTCTGCGCCTCGCGTCCGTCCTTAACCAGAAAATACCGCTGTGCCGACGTAAGCGTATTGTAGCCAATCACATTCTTCAGCAGCATTGCGATAGCCCACGCATACGTATAAGCCCGCAGCGGAAACTGGTCAGGTGCGTTAAACACGCCGTAAGCCGACGACAGCCCCATATCCTGAATCCCCTGAAACAGAGCACCCACACCGCCGAGCTTCACCAGACACAACACACCCACCAGAATAGTAATCGGAATGAGGATAAGCGTCTGCAAAAAATCCGTAGCCGTCACCGCCCAGCTACCGCCGATCAGCGAATAGAGCAACACCACCGCGCCCACCACCACGATCACCTGCTCAATTTTATATCCAAACACCGCCGAACAGAAAATCGCCAATCCCAGAAGATGCAGCGACGAATACAGAGTTTGCATCACAAACGACATCCACGCGTAAAATTGTTGCGTCGAAATGCCAAAGCGCAGGCGAATGACCTCTGGCCCCGTAATCGCCCGGATCTGTCGAAACCATTTGGCGAGAAACAAACCGTTAATCGCAAACCCCACTGAATTTGCCAGATAAATCACCAGCACACTCCAACCAGCTTCATACGCCGCACCCGCCGCGCCCGAAAAAGTCCACGCACTAAACGCCGTCATAAACGCACTCGACCCCACCAACCACCAGGTACCCTTACAACCGTTTCGAAAATAATCACTCACATTTTCATTAAAACGGCGAAACACCATCCCCACCCCAACCAGCACGGCCAGATAACATCCAATCACAACGTACTCAACCGATGCTTCACTCATATAAAAATTCTCCGATTAGCTATCAGCGATTGTGGATTCCGGCTTTAAGCCTGCCAGCACGCCGTAGGCACAACGCCAGTAATGACGGATAGGAAAGGACTAATAGCTGAACACGCCATCACCAGTGATGCACGAGATGTCCCTGCCCAAAGAAAAACAACACATCCACAATAAAAATCAATCCAATGCCCAGAACATAACCGAGCATCAGCCCCATAAACAAAGGCAGAGATTGGCGATAAAGTCCAATACCGCCAATTTTTAACAAAACGGACTTAACCGCCCACGCCACAAAAACCGTAAACACCTGCCGCTGCAAAATGCCTGTAGTAAACACCGTCAACCCAATCGGACTTAACGGCCACCTCAAAAACCGATAGCGCAAAAAACTACACACAGCAGTGAGAGCCGCGCCAATACCAAAAAACATCAGCCTATCCAGACTGATGCCAAAGGGATTTTGCAATTTCATCACCACATTGCTAAAAATCACCACATTTCCGGAATTGAACGTATAAACATTGAAATTATATGCGCCATACATGTAACCCAGGTACAGCGTGAACACCGCCGAAATAACCATCGACACCACCAGAGCGCACATCGTTGTCCAGAATAGCGAGCGCGTCTTGAGCCTGAGCCTCGCGCCCATCTGCGCGATATGAGCCAGCGTAGAAGCACCAAAAGTATTGCCCAGGCCAAATGTCGAATAAGACAGCGCCAGAGACGCAGCACTATTGGTATCCATCTGCCGAATACCAATCGTATAAAACGTAAAACTCTGCGGCGTAATAGGCATCCGCGCATAAGCCAAACCCGACTCGGCCACAAACCGCGTCACACCCACCGTCATCAAAATCAGCGCAAAAAGAAAAACACCAGATACCAGCGCGGACATACCCGAATGCCACAACCAGAAAAACAGAAACGCCGCCCCCACAATAATGCCCCACACCGCCGCCCGATAAGACAACAACTCATCCGAATCATCCACAGCATCATCGCCGCGCATCGCCTTGCGCCAAACATCCCGCAAATGCGCGCGCGCCATCCACATACTCAACGCCGTAAACGCAAAAAAAGCGCCCATCGCCTGCCAGCCCAATGCCGCACCGCCGCGGGACCCCCAAATATCAGACGCGCCAATAGTATATCCCAGACGGTCAAAAACACCGGTTTGCACAATGCCCAGCGCGTAAAAAAACCACAAACTGAACAACACATCGAGATTGGTAAAAAACGCGAACCCCAGCACAAAAAAATTCAATTTGATCGTAACACTCGGAAACCCGCGCCCAAGTGGCAGTGCCCATCTATCCATCAACGAAATAGGTGGAAAGGTGTGCCAAAAATAACCCACGATATTCCACACCACCACAACCACGGGAATGGTCAGCCCAACCCAGAACAAGCGAGAATGCAGAAGCCTGTATTTTCCTGCCTCAACCTCCTCCAACATCGTCAGCGGTGCTTCGGCTAAGGGAAAAGGCAGGCGTTCTCGATCCACCCACTGCCGCCGCAACACAGCCATCAGCGCCACGCTCACCAGCGCCAGCGCAATGAGAAAAACACCCCACCACACAAGCGGCGTCATCCACGCATCCCAGGGAATATCAACCCCTGGGGGCTTGCCCTCAAAAAAATACGTCATCTGCTTGGCGTGATTGGTCGGCGCGGCCCACTTTGGCAACCCATCCAACAAATAATCGCCCCACTGATTCTCGGGCGAAGCGTAATAATAAGGCGCGGCAATCCCCCCGATAAACAAACCCATAAAATTCGCCGCAGGTACAGCCCCTGCAATCCACCCCATTGAAAAAACCACCACCATCTCGCCCCGGGACAGTGCCCATTGCGGCTTTACCCGCGCCATCAGAACATTCAACGGCCACGCCAGCACCGTGAAAACCACCATAGTCGCCATGGGCAAATGGGCAAAAACCATACGCGACGAATGCACGATATAGGCCGAATAAGCGGGCAACAAATTCACCAGAAACGTCACCGCAATCCCCACGCAAAAGGCGCGTGTGGTCACGCTCAGATGTTTGCTCTCCGGGTGCAAATCCCGATCCATCGCTTTCAATTCGGCCATCGCAATCTCTCAAAAATGCAGGAGGAATGTCCCGCGCAATGTACCTCAAAAAGAAAGTGTGTGCAAGAAATCCATCCCCTGCACACACCTGGATAACGCACAGGCAATGTAGGGGTGGGTTTGAAACCCACCCCTACAAATTCAAAACGACCCACTAACAGCAATGCGCAGCGGTGGATCGAAATACGCGCCGCCATCGCTATACGACAAATCCACACGAATCTCTCGCCCGCCCAAAGCGTACTTCAGGCCAGCGCCCAAACTGTAATCCTCCACGTCGTAGTTGACCTTATATCCACCGCGCAATGCGAGCATATTGGCAATCCACAACTCACCGCCAAAATTCCACCGCTGACCGTAATCAGTAGCCATAATGGTCTCGCCCGCAAGTGTCAAATACGTCGGATCGCCCTGTTCGCCATAGACTTCACCTGCCAGCCCAAAATTGAAATTGATCGGCGGTGAAAACTGCTCGGTCTCCACAGTAATTTCAGTACCCACATTGCGCGCTGCAGCGGCAATACGCAGACTGCGATACCCCGTATATGCCGAAATGCCCAGATCAAACTGAAATGTACTCGTCGTTTTGAGCACCAGATCTTCCTGAACCCATCGCGCCTGCACCCCCCAGGACACTTTATCGGTCATCTGACGCGCAAACATAAACCCAATGGCCGTATCGCCGCCCTGGATCATGCGCCCGGTACCCGTAGCCTGAAAAATTGTCGTCTCCTCCACCTCTTCGGGCACAAAGCTCACAATTGAAACGCCAAACGTATTGCCGCCCCATTTATAAGCCAACGCCCCCGAATACAATCCGGAATTGACCAGCCAGCGCGTGTAGGACAGCGCGTATTCGCCGCCCGAGACAAATCCCAATGCACCGGGATTGTAAAAAGACGCATCAATACCGCCGTTCATCGCGACAAAGGCTTCGCCCATAGCCACGGCACGGGGTGACGCACCGATTTTGAGAAATGCCAGCGACGACTGCCCCTTCACCGGCAAAATCGTACCGTATTCGCCAAAATCCGACTGTGCAAAGGCCGGTCCTGTCATCAGCCCGACCAGCAGCACCAGTAATATTCGTTTGTTCATGTCAGGCTCCCTATCTCAAAATGTAAAACGTCCCCGTCACTGTTTGCCCCATACTTTCGGGCGTCAGCGATTCAACGACGTAAAAATAAATTCCGCTGGCCACATCCGGCGCAGTCACATTGCGTTCAATCTGGAACCACGAAGCTTCACCTGAACTGGCATCGTCGTGCAGGATTTCACCCACAATATCTCCCGCCACATTGTAAATCAGCACGCGGCTTTTGGGGGGCAATCCCAGAAAGCGGATCTTTTTTGAACTCTGGTAATTATAAGCCGATTCCGACAAACTGAACGGATTGGGCACCACGCGCACGCGCTTTTCTGGCCACGATGGAGCCAGTCCCGGCTGAAACGGACTGAGATCCAGATTCACGCGGTGTTCAGGCGCAGAATATCCACCTTCGAGTCCAGCCAGTAAATGTCCCTGCACTTCTGCGGGCAAATCAGCCATACTCGACATGCCATTGCTCCACGAATCGCGCGGTTTGGCAAAAGCCCGCACATTGTAAAAATACCGGAACCCGGCAACTGCCGTATTATCGCGCCACACGTATTGACCACCCGAATAGTCCCAGGTAGTTCCACTTGTGCCTGCCGTAACCGTACCGACGTGTTCCCAGGGGCCAAATTCCTGATAAGCAGATCGGAACACGCGATACCCCACCACATCGGGATCGCCAAAATCGGGATGTGCCGATGATTCGACGCCATCGCTCCACGTCAATGTAATTTCCGCATCTTGATTGACTCCGGGCGTGAACATGACATCGGGTGGATAATCGGGCAAGTCGTACATATTATCGTACGCAAATTGCGCGGCCTCCAGATGTGCGACCAGAGCGCTCTCGCCCTGTTTCAGGCGGTCGAGGCGAACCGATTCTTCCAGAGGTATGCCATCCAGACAAAACGATTGAATATCAATAGCATAAGCAGGTTGACCGGGCCGCGAGATTGCTTGCGCGCCCGATGCGGCGACATAAGCCACCACCACCTTGGCCTTTTCGCCTACAGCCAGATTGTACGGCCCGTAAGTCTGCACATTGGCAAAACCCGTTACCGTTGTGGGATTGTTATCTGTCGCACCGGAAAATGCCTCGTATATGCCCTGTTCGGAATCGCTCGACAAATTGGGCAATTTGGTGCGCAAGCCCCAGAAGCGGTCGGTCTCATACCACTTGACTGTACGAGGCTGTTCGCCAATGGGATTCACGTATTTGCCCTGATCATTGGCATTGAACAGATGAGATGGCCCGCTATCGCGATAGGCCAATGGTGCGACACCCACGTATTGTGGGGCTCGCAATTGTCCATCAGATATACCACCGGGCAACCGCTTGGCATTGCCATGTACACTTTCAATATCAATGGGTTGGCCCGTATCTTCCTGCGATTTGGTGGGATCATCCCCATCCCACTGATAGTTCATCTTCAAATCGACGTATTCAGCAGGTCCGTCGTAATTCGGCGCACCCGTATAGCGGAAGTGGTCGTCTTGCGGCGTATATTGCCCGGGCATCCCCGCGCTCATGCTGTGGTTATTACCATCGCCCGACATGCTCACGGTAAAACCTTGAACAAATGCAAAATACGCATCCTGCAAAGCGTATCCCGCACCGCCGTTCAAATCTGAAACGCCATCGCCATCGGAATCACCCGTGTTCTCAAATTCCACTTCGAGAATAAAGAAGTCATCAAAGCCCTGATAACTCCAGGCCATGGCCTTGCGCGTAATCGTAACACCGTGTTTGGTCGTCCATTTGCTAAAAACGATATCTTCTGCGCGATCGTCCTTATCGGCGTCCATGTACTGCCCCCACCGATGGTTGAGAACCTCATAGGGCACGCCCGTTCTCGGCGCATCGGTTTGCAATGCTGCGCCGGGATACCAGTTGGGCATAATTGCTCCTGCCCCCACGCCATGGGGCGGCACTTCGACTTGATACCCCCAGTTCGCTTCGGGGCTATTGGCAATATCGTAATACATCGGTGCGATATCTGCCGAAGGCGTCCACGGTCCCGAATACGACACCCCGTATTCGCCGCCGACATTGGTCAACACCCATATCCCCTCACCACCCGATAAATTTTGCGCTTCCTGCTTTTGCTCTGCCCAGCTAAAACCGTCCTTTTTCCCGAAATACTCAATATAGTCAGCACCCGCCATATTGAGCATAAGGCCATTGCCCATGCCCGGATACGTCAAGCGGGGCGCGCCGCGAGAACTCCGGTCGTCCCAGACACCGCCCTGAGTCCCCTCATTGCGAAATCCGGTCCAGAGTTGCCCGCGCGTGAGTTGTCGCATATTCTGCGTGTCCAGGGAATAGACCTCAAACGCCCACCCCACAACCACTATCATCAGGACAGTAGCGAGAAATTTCCTGTTCATATCACTATCCTCCAATCCTCAAAATTGAATTTCCAGACCGATTTCCACTTCGCGTGGATTGTACTCGTAGCGCGTGGCTTCATTTGGATCGCCATAAAGCAAATACTCGGTATCATCCGGCGGGGGCAGCCGTTGTCCGTACTGCACATACGTGAAATCCGAATTTCGGCTCTCGGTGCTCTTTTCATTGAACAAATTGCTCACTTCCACAAATAGCGTGGGGCGCAAATTGCCAATATTTCGAAAATCTTTGGCCGCGTACAGATCCGTCTTCATCACCGGTGTCCCGGTACGAAATTCGCGCGGGCCAACCGGGGGAACGTACTCAAACGGCTCGCCACTGAAAATGCGGTAGATCATGCTCACGCGCAGCCCCCCAAATGGATTGATCGCCCCCATTTTGGGTCCATAAGCCATCGGCGTGGCATAATACAACTGAAGCGACAACTGATTCCTGCGCTGTCCACTGGTAGGCTCAGCAGAAAAAACCTGTCCGTTTGATGCTGTCCATATTCCGTTCTCATTGGTTTTAATAGGCGGCTGCCACGGACCCGCACCCGGTCCCTGTGCCCCGGCCTGTTCGGTCCACGATACGATATTTGCCTCGGCTCTGGCACTGATGTCAGCCACTTGCTCGGATGTGAGCGGCACGGGCCTTTCCGAACCATCGGGTTGCACTTCCCAATCGGTCCAGTAGTGCCCGGCACCAATAAAATCGGCATCGGGAAGTATATACCAGTTCGCAGAGTGCTTGCCGTAGTGAATGCCGCCCGGGTCGCGCACCCATTCGGCATTATAGGACAAATTGAACTGGAAATTATTGCTAAACGTCTTTTTCAGCGACAATTCGAGGCCGCGCGCCGTTTGCCAGTAGGTATTGCGTATGGCGTTGACCTGAGCGGACTGACCTTTGAGCGGATCTACCCAATAGGAAATATTGTTGCTGGCGTACAATCCCTCATCGCGCCGATAATGTGCCGTAATGCTGGCCGTATAATCGGCCACAAAATTCCAATCCACCCCCATTTCCATACTCGTCGTGCGCTGGGGCTTCATGCCATCGGATGGCTGCCGCGCCGTGGTATGCACTTCCATAGCATTCCACTTTTCAGTCTCGTCGATCCTGCCATTGCCATTGAGGTCGTTATCCGGTGCCTCGCTTGAAAACTGCCTGCGATGTGTTTCGAGAAGCACGGGAAAGACATGTGACCGACCTATAAAATAGTGCGCTGCCAGACGGTCTGTAATCGGATGCGACAGACCCACGCGCGGACTCAATGCCGTCATCGTTGGCGTCGAACTATCGAGATGATCCATTTCATATCGCGCCCGCGTAAACGTGCTGTACATCGGTGATTTGCCCAGTGCCTCTCCCATTGAGCCATTGCGTCCAAAATTGTAATAATCCCAGCGCAAACCCAGATTGGCTACCAGACCACCGTACTCGATTTTATCCTGCACATACAGGTTCAGCGTCCACGGCTTCACATTTTTACCCAACTCAAAACCATCGGCCACAAACTCGAGAAAGCGGCTCTTGGTATTGTCAAAATCTTCTCGCGTGCGGTGATACGACCGCTGCGTGAGCACCAATCCCGTCTGTATCAAGTGCGACCGATTGACCTGACTCACAAAATCGTATTTGATACCGTATTTTATATCTTCCTCTTCGGTGTATTCGCGCAACAGCGTGGGCAAATTGAAAAACCCCGCCTTATCTTTCCGCACGGCTTCGGTAGCAGCCGGTACATTGAGCGTATCGCGATCGTATTTGTTGTAGAAAAACTTCAGATCGTAATACGTGTTTTTACCCAATGTATGTGTCAACGTCAACACCTGGAGTTGCCGGGACAATGTATAAGTGCCCGAAGCTGAAAAATCCTCTGAAAAGAAAATATTTTGTGTATTATTGCGCGTCGATCCCTGAAACTGATCCGACCGTTGATACATCCCCAGTGCTTTAACCTTGATATTTGCACCGGGTCGATACGTCAACGTAGCCTGCACGCGCGGCGGATCGTCCGACACCTGTTCAGCCGCCGGGAACCTGGCCGGGCTGCGCGCATAACTCACACTGGCAAAATACGAAACATCGGGTGTGAGAGGTCCGCCCAGCGTGCCTTCTAAGCGGTGCCCGATATTGTCCGTATAATCGATGCGTTCGTGCGCCATACGCTCGACATCATCAGATGTCCCCATGACGCGGTCCGGTCCTGGATCGATATATGTTTCGTTCACCCAATCGGGATTGTCCCATTGCACATTGTCTTCAAACCCAGGGCTTTCATAAACGTCTCTGCCCCAGTGTTTTTTGCCCGCAGGTGTGAACTTATACTCCACCCGACCAGAGAAATCACCCCGGCCTTCTTTTGTCACCACACTCACAATACCGGCACCCGCATTGCCAAATTCTGCATTCATACCGCCGGTTAGCACACTCAATTCCTGAATAGCCGAGGTATTCACGCCTGTGAGCAAGCTCCGATCAACCTCAATCCCATCGATATAATAGCCCACCTGCGTACCCGTCTGCGACCGTGTCGTACTTCCGCGAATGCGATTGGTGCCATCCAGCGCCATACCCGGTTGCAACGCGATCAATTGCGATGTCGATCTCACCTGCGGCACAGCCTGAATATCTGCCGAAGAAACCACGTATTTGCTCGTGGTTTTATCCGGCTCCACAGGCGGGCGCTCCGCCACGACCACTAACTCGGCCAATTCCAGACTGGCTTCTTTCAGTGCAAAATTCACTGTGGATGTATAATCCACAATCACCTGCACGGCTTCTTTCTTTTCTGTGCCATAGCCCACCATCGTCGCCGTAAGTGTGTACATTCCGGGATCTACAGCCAGAATTAAATAGCGGCCCTCGGCATCGGTAGTAGCTCCTTTACGGGTTCCTTCGAGTGCCACATTCGCGCCCGGCAAAGACTCACCCGTGGCGGCATCTGTGATCACACCCGTAATTTTACCCGCTGTTGTCGCCATGGCCGATGTACCCATCAGTAACAACAAAATAAATCCCAATATTAACCGCTTCATAATCCTCTCCTCTTTGAGATCTACCAGTATAATTTGAACGCCGTCCTGAAATCGAACATTGCAATGGGAAATACCCCGGGCAGATCCCAAGCCTCCATCGGACGCAAATCACCTAAAATCATGTGATAACGCCCGCGGATATCCAGCCCGAATCGCCCCTGCACCACCGTCATGCCCAATCCCAAATTCGCACCCAGAGCCGTATGTTCATCCTCTCGGTCATCCAGCATCAGATCCGCATTCAATGGCTCCTCTTTTTGCCCCGGATAAATCAGACCAGTGATCCGGTCTTGATAATCGTAAAACCCCGCACCCACAGCGATATAGGGCAAAAGCTGCAAATCACTGCCGGACTTTCGAGTATTGAGATACGCCAGGGCATTGATCAAAAAGCTGTTGAGATTAAACCGAGAATCCGCATCTGGACTCAAATATTTTTGCTTATCAATAGGCCATGTAAAAGCCAGACCTTCGATCTTTCCGTCAACCATTGTCATGTGATGGTATTCAAACTCCATCGTAGCGCGCGAACTGACCTGATAATCCAGCACCGCACCATATACTTGAGAAGCCGAATACCGATCGTGAAATCCCAGCACGGGCACACTGCGGTTAAAAAACACACCAGCGCCGTATCGGGCATCCTGGGCAGAGACCGGCACTGCGACCAACAATGCCAGCAGCCACACCTTCAACATCAAATATCTATTCATAGATATGTCTCCTTTTAACAGACCAAATGTTTCCTGCATCCAATATCTCGATGGCTCATGTCATATTGTCTCCTTTCCAGGGAGCAACGAGTTATCTCTATTGAAGCGATGTACAACTTCGTAGAAGTTCAATTGTCGATATCTCCTCCTTTCCCAATATTGACAAAAACAGGTGAAATTGTTAAAGTCTATCTTTTTTGTCGTATAACGGGTTTCCAAATCCATCATACGGCTACCTGGTCGTTAGCCCGATCTCGCCAAAGTTCGAAGGCTAACGGCCTTTTTAATTTTGACCAAACCAATATTCTAAATGTTCCAAACCCCGCTCAAACCCCCAGCTTTTTGATAAACGCCAAATTCTTTGCGTGATCGGCGTTTGGATCGTCACCCGAAGGCGTCTCCAAAACGATGTATCCATCGTAACCGATTTCGCGCATGGCCGCATCTACCGAATCAAAATCCACGCGCCCGTCTCCCAACGCCTGTCGGTCCGTATCCTTGGCGTGAATCATCCCAACCCCCTCAGCCCCCAACTTCAAAATTTCCTCAGCCGGATCCTGTCCGCGCGTCATCGTATTGCCCGTATCGTGATAGACCTTCACCGCACGGGACCCCACGCGGTCCAAAATCATCACCAGTTGATCCGCACTAAAGGTCGTCTCCAGATCCAAAATCACGCCGTTTTCTTCCGCAACATCGCCCAGTGCTTTGAACCCATCCACCAGTTGATCCCACGTCGAATCCGGCCACTCATCCATATCTCTCGGAAACATCGGCACCAGAATATGTCGCGTATCAACCGCCGCACACGACCCAATCACATGCGTCAAAATCTCAACACCCTCGGCGCGCTTTTCCGCTTCTGGCAGCGCGGGATGAAATTGCGAAAACACCCCCGGCGACAGTGAAGAAATCTCAACACCCGCTGCATCTGCCAATCCCTTCAGCTTCTCTGCCCCACCATCCTCCCACAAAATATTCTCCCCATAGTCTCGCCCAACACAAAACTCCACCCCATCAAACCCAATATCCTTCGCCACCGAAAACACCGCTTCCAGTGGTGCTTTTAACATATTATCTCGAATACCGTATTTCACAACAGATCTCCTTTATCGTGTAAATGTGCGGAAGAACCCTTGAAACGCTGTCAACAGGAGATTTCGTCTCCAATATCTAATTGCGGCAACACCGCACACAACACCTTCGCAAAGGCTTGCCGCTCGGCGGATGGCCCCACGGTCACGCGAATGCAGCGATCGAGCGGAGCCACGCCCGGCATCCGCACGAAGACCCCGTGCTGCAAAAGCATCTGCATCAGCCGCCGCGCTCGCTCGCCACTACCCACGTCGAGGGCCACAAAATTAGTCGCCGAAGGCACCGTTTGCAGCCCCAATTCCGCCGCCAGCACCGCGTATTCCCGTCGGCCTTCCTCTACTTGCCGCACCACCGAGCGCACGAACGCATCGTCGTCCAGCGAAGCAAGTGCCCCGGCTTGGGCGATGCGATTGACGCCAAAGTGATTGCGCACCTTGTCGAGCGCGGCCACCACATCGCGGTGTGCCAGCGCGTAGCCGACCCTGGCCCCAGCCATGCCGTGCGCCTTGGAAAACGTCCGCAACCGCACCACCTGTGCCCGTTCCACTTCCAGCGGCAACAGGGCATCCTCCGGCGCGAAGTCGATATATGCCTCGTCGAGCAGCAACACACAATCCGGCGGCAACACCGCGATAAAATCCCGCAACTCGTCGGCTCGCTGAAAGGTGCCCATGGGGTTGTCGGGATTGGCCACGTAGATCAGCTTGGGGCGCACTTGCCGCGCCTTGTCCAACAGGGCCGACAAGTCCTCCCGATCCGCGCGATAGGGCACCTTGTGCAACACCGCCCCGTGCCCCTCAACGTGGTAGTTAAACGTGGGATAGGCCCCCAGCGACGTCACCACCGCGTCGCCCGGCTCGGCAAAAAGGCGCACCAAAAGCCCCAACAGTTCGTCAATCCCCGCACCCAAGACGACCTCTTCCCGCGCCACCCCGTGCCGCACCGCCAACGCCGATCGCAGCTCGTATCCCTCTGGATCGTTGTACCAATGCACTTGCTCCACCGCCTCTACCATGGCCTGCCGCGCCCGTGGCGAGATACCAAAATTGCTCTCGTTAGCCCCAACTCGCAGGGCGAGCGGCTGCCCTTGCTCCCGCTCCAATGCCTCAGGCGGCACAAAGGGAACGGTCGCTGGTAGAGCGCGGACGATGTGCGTAAACGGCAACATGGGTTAAGACCACACTACGCCCAATTCTTCGGCCAGTCAAAATGCGCGTTGATATCTTCCACGTATTTCATCGGCTCATTGGGTTCAATATCAAACAGCGCATCCAGCACCTCCAACCCGTGCTCATAAGACTTTGTCTCCTTACTTTCGAGCACGCCAAATAGCATCATCGACTTATCGCCCGACAAAACCGCTTCGAGTGTGCGCTCCATACTGAGCCAATCGGGATAAATGCACTCCAGCATAATCTTCTTCGACAATGGCGGCACGCGCACAGGCTGAATGCCCTTCTTATTCACAATCGCGGGCACTTCCACCGCCACATCATCGGGAATACCCGGCAAAACGCCGTGATTGGGCACATTCACCTGAAACTGACCTTCCACATTGTTCACCAGCCCATTCATAATCGGAATATGCTGCTCGTGCGTCATCTGATCGCCAAACAAATCAACCGGCCGAACTTTCTCATCATAAGCCGCCGCCTTCATCTGCTCGTACTTTTTTGCCTTGCCCGCCAGCACCGCATCTCGTCCTGCCGGCGTATCTTTACCGCCATTGGGATCGTACCAGTATTTCCGCGCATCCAAACCCGTATGATACCACCAACCGCCCCGCCGGGGCGTATCGCCAATGGGCATCAAGCCATACATCCTGTATTGATGAATCGAAGCACGCGACATCTGCGTGGGAATAGACTTGCCCTCTCGGGCCAACCGCTCCCAATACGCCTCGCTCTCCTCCGCAATCCACCGATCCAGCTTCGGATACATATCTTCATTTTCATAGATAAAATCCGTCATCCAAATATTGTGATTCAATCCCGGAGCCTGCCACGTCACCTCATCCGGATCCAATCCCAACGTACGCGCCACCTCCGCATACCCATAATGCCCGTGACACAACCCGCACACCTTAATCCCCGTCTCCCGCGTCATCAATGTCGTTCCGGCAAAAACAGGATTACCCGCCAGCAAAATCCACGCATCGGGACACAGCTTCTCCATATCCTGCGCCACATCCAGCATCAGTTGCAAATTGTGATACTCGGGCATCCCGGTTTTGTCGTAAAAATAACCGAGTTTCGCCGTCATCTTGCGCCGCCGCTGCATAAAATACTCATTGTGCGTCACCGTCGCCGTATTGATCACAAAATCGGCATCCTGCAATGCGGCCTCCCTGCTCGACGTCTTCTCAAACGTCATATCCGCGCTCAAATCCTCGGCATACCGCCGCCCGAGTTCGTAAATTACATCGAGTACTTCCTCATTGATATCCATAAAACAAACGTGGCTGCCATTCAATTCCTTTGTCAGACACAAATCCTTCACCAGCCCGAGTGAAAACACCACGCTACCCGCACCAAAAATCGTCACCTTATTTGACATTGCCTGCTCCTTATAAAAACATGAAAGACAACACTTTCAAATAATTTACGACATAGCATCTAAACCCGCCAGTCATTCAGCAACCCGTATCTAACGATTCAGTCGCCTTTTCCATTCATCGCCATCAAATTGCGGGTGATACACCTCGCTGAAAAATCGACGGTGTTCTGGCGAAAGCGAATCGAGCATATCTTCAGTAAACCCGGGTTTGTGATGGCGCACATTGATGTGATTATAAGCATAAAACAGAGCCATCCTCGGCACATCCTGCGTCCAAACACAAGACGTATGGCGCACCGCCTCAGAAAAAACCAGCAGAGACCCCGGCGGGCACCCATACGTATCCCACACCCCCGAATCTGGATCGTCGAACAAAGGCAGCTTCTTCCTGAAATTGGACTTGTGGCTACCCGGAATAAAAGCCGTCCCTCCTTTTCCCTTCTCCACGCCATTTAATTCCCAAACCACGCGCGTCATCCCGGAGTAAATCCGCCCATCGTGGTATTGATAGCTGTAATTGGGATTCACGGACTTACCCCCGGCATGCGGCGTCCATCCCCTGTGATTATCTCCCTTAAAGCGATAAGACACAAACGCGCCTTCCAGGCGGATCTTCTCAGTCTCATCATCGATAACCGTATGCAGCACCCGCATAATCGCTGGATGATCAATTAATACCGATGCAGGACCACCTGGCAAACAACGCGCTTCGGACGGCAGAGAATCTCTATCGGTACGCAATTTCTCACACTGTTCCTTAATCGGCGCAATCTCATCCTCGCTCAAAACAGCCGGAAAAAGAATATACCCTTTCAGGTCAAACATCACGGTTTCTTTCTCCGTCAAAGTAGGTGTCCATTCTTTTGCCGAAATACCCATATCAAAACCTCCTGCTTTAATTCTTCTCGACCCACCACATATCCCGATGCGCTTCTGCCAACACCTTGAGTTCTTGCGCCACCTCGGGATACTCATCAATCACATTCGTCGTCTCATAGGGATCGTTTTCCATATCAAAAAGCGACAACTCGATATACGCGATCTCGTATTGCCCTGGCTCTCCGTCATTGCCCGCTTCCACAAGCGTGCGATAATCGTGTGGCAAATGCAACTTCCACTTGCCATCCCCACTGACCACCCCATCAAAATTTCGTCCGGTTGACACCGGATAATACACATGTGAATTGGTCGCATCTGGCTGACACGTCACAATATCCCAAACATTGACGCCATCAATCGTATAATCCGGCAAATCCGCCCCCGCCAACTTTGCAAACGTCGGCAAAAAATCCACCGAACAAAATGCTTGATGCGATATCTCGCCCGCTGGAATGCCATTGGGATAATGCATCACACATGCCGAACGCGTACCCCCATCAAAACCCGTTCCCTTCGCCTCGCGATACGGCGTCTTCCCCGCGTGATTGCCATAAGAAATCCACGGACCATTATCCGACGTAAAAACCACAACCGTATCATCCGCCACGCCCGCTTCTTCAAGCGCATTCATAATCTCACCCACCGACCAATCGATCTCCATCATCACATCGGCATACAAACCTTCCCCTGATTTTCCGTCGAACTTATCGCTACAAAACAGCGGCACATGCGGCATATTGTGGGGCACATACAGGAAAAACGGCTCATCGGCATGACGCCCGATAAAATCGACCGCATGCTCTGTGTACCACGTCGTCAGCATCTTCTGCTGCTCTGGCGACACATCGTCAATAACGATCTCTCCATTTTTCCAGAACTGCAATTCCATTGTATCAAAATGCCTGGTCTGAGGATGGTATTTCCACATATCATTGGAATACATCAAACCCGACGACTCATCAAAACCTCGAGCGGGCGGGCGCGTATCCTCATGATCGCCAATATGCCACTTGCCAAAAACTCCCGTTACATATCCCGCGGGCTTGAGCACCTCTGCAATCGTGGCAAAACTCGGATCCAATCCCCGCGCCCGGGGCGGAATCGCGCCATAAACCTTATGCCTACCCGGATAACATCCCGTCAACAACGACGCCCGCGACGCCGAACAAACCGCCTGAGGCACGTAAAACTGGTGATAACAACACCCGCCTGATGCCAATTTTTCCACATTGGGCGTCGGATACGCCGTCTCTCCAAATGGTCGAAAATCTGCCCACCCGGAATCATCCAAAAAAATCACCACAAAATTTGGTCTTCGATTCAAGATAAAATCCTCCTTAAAAGCTGTTTTGCAGCATGCATTGTTCTTGACGACAACGCCCTACTGCCCGATTATTATAGAACGAACCTGATTTATCAGTCAATCTCTATGGAGTTTTCAATGGCAACCATCTCCGAAGAAGCCACCTCTCGCGTAACCGAAGACGACGTGGCCTTTTACCGCGAAAATGGATACCTCGTAATCCCCGATGCACTCACCCTCGAAGAAGTCGAAACCCTGCGCGACGAAACCACCGCTCTGTGCCGCGGGAAACGCGGCGATATAGGCAATTTACCCGCCATCTCGCCCGATGACACCGACGACGACGTAATCGAACGCATCTTGTGTATCCATCACGTACACAGAACCTCGCCCATCATGTACGACGCGCTATCCCATCCCGTAATGGTCGATGGTCTCACAAGCGTCATCGGACCCAATGTCAAATGCATGCAATCCATGCTCTTCATCAAAAGCGCGGGAAAACCCGGACAAGCATGGCACCAGGATGAAATCTACATCCCCACCCGCGACCGGTCACTCACGGGCGGCTGGTTTGCCCTTGATGATGCCACCACTGAAAACGGCTGCTTGTGGGTCATTCCCGGCTCGCACAAACGCGGCATATTGTGGCCCCAACTCGTACAGCACGACAAGCGTTTTGACTGCGCCCATGAAACCTTTCGATTTCCCTATACAGATGACGACGCCATCCCCGTCGAAGTCAAAACAGGCGCACTCGTCTTCTTTCACGGATACTTACTCCACCGCTCGCTCCCCAACCGCGCCAAATCCGGCTTTCGCCGCGTACTCGTCAATCACTACATGAGCGCGGAATCCCTCCTGCCCTGGCGCAACCTGAAACCCGGCGAACGCATGGCAACCGCAGACATGCGGGAAATCATCCTGATCGCTGGCGAAGACCCATACGCGTACAAAGGCACCAAAATAACGGGACAACCACATGTACGATCTGCCGGTGATGGCGGATGCGGCGACGGCAGGCAAGACGTGCGATCATAAAAATCTCACTGATACTGATCGCCCGGCGTGGGCAAGTACGTCTTCGCAATCTCCGGATCGGTCTCTGTATCCTCAATCAGTTCCAAAAGCGCCCTATGCAAACGCCTTGCCTCTTCGGGATGCTCGGCAATCACATTGTTCTCCTGACCGGGATCTTCCGCCATATAAAACAACTCATCCACGCGGCGCTCTGGCATATTGCGACAATCGTATCGCTCGGTGCGAATCGGTTTGGGACCTTTGTATTTGAGATCTTTATTTGGCCAATACACCAGCGTCCAGGTGCCATCGGTGATTGTAGCGGGAACAGTGCCCCAGCTATCATTCAAATTGCGCCCACTAATTGCAAAATCCCGATGCTTCACCGTCTCGCCCGACAAAACATCGGCAAATGACTGCCCCTGCACACCATCGGGCACATCCAATCCCGCCAATTCGCAAAGCGTGGGAAACACATCTACCGGCTGCACCAGACTATCCACCTGCTTGCCCGCCATCGCCTCATCCGGATGATACACCGTAAACGGGATATGAATCATTGGATCGTAAAGCTGCCCCCAATCCCCCCAGGGCTTGCCCTGCAATCCGTGATCGCCAAAATAGTGCCCGTGATCTGCCATCAACAGAAAAACCGTATTCTCCTTTAAGCCCAACACACCTATCGTATCCCACAACATCCCCAACCACCGATCCGTCATCGTCACCTCAGCCGCGTATAACGCGCGCACGTGATTGAGTTCCTCATCCGTCATATAATTGCTGAACCCATAACACGGATAAATAAGCTCATCGCCCTCATAACCCGGATCGTACATATCCACATAATACTGCGGCGGATCCCACGGCTCGTGCGGATCCCACGAATCAATCCACAGAAAAAAACCATCCTTCACATAATTCCGCTCCAGCCAGTGCATCGCCTCGGTAAACACGCGAGGACCCAGATAATCCGATTCAAACAAACGCCCGCGCTGATTCGCCAGATAGCGCATCACCCCGGATTTTACTTTATCCTCACTGGCAGGCCATTTGATCTCCTCCAACGCATCGCTAATCCACGGCTCACCCCCCTGCCCGCGAATCCACGAAATAGAACCAAATCCGCGATCCAGAAAATTGCCCTGGGTCATAAACATCGGCGTATCAAAAACCAGCCCCGTTGTGTACCCCGCGCGACGAAAGCGCTCGGCCATCGTGGGCAAATTCTGTTCCATTTTATCCCAGGTATTAAACGGATGTCCCCAACGTCCCGTAAACAAATCGCGTCGGCACGGCAGGGTTGGAAACGACCCAGAATAAGCCTTTGAAAACACCAGAGATTCACGCGCGATGCGATCCATATTCGGCGTCCTTGCCCGGTCGCCATAAGCACCCACGTGATCTGCCCGCAACGAATCCAGCATCACACAAATAACGTTCATATATTTCTCCTCATTCTTAAAGACGCCCAACGCCTCGCAACACAGCCTCTTGAACCAACAACTCGTGTTCGTATGATCGATCCGGCGCACGCTCGCCCCGAATAGCCGGTAAAAATGCCTCCAATTCCAAATCGTACAAATCCTGCCGCGATTGTTGTGCCACATCGACAAATTGAACACCCGCCTCATATCCATCGCGCGCCTCGTCTAAACACAGGCGGATTTTCTCCGCAGGCTCCATCGGCTCCATAATCGCGCTCCCCTTTGTGCCATACACCTCAAACCGACGTGCATTGGGCCGCGGCTCCAGTGCCGCAATATCGACAATGGCAATCGCCCGCTCAAATTCAAAAATGCCCACACCATTATCCGTAAAACCCTCGACATCGAGCATATCTTCGCGCAAAAACGGCGTCACGCGCTCGGGCCTTCCCAATAGATGAACAATCTGATCGAGCTGATGCCCACACAAATCGAAAAACACCCCGCCCTGATGCACTGCGACAACTTTTTTTTGCGCTTTTCTCAAAAACGTGGACATATGCGCCCGAACCGCAAACACATCGCCCAAAAAACCCGAATGCACCCACTCTGCAATTTTGCAATACCCATCGTGATACCGAAACATGTATCCCATCTGAATCAGCAAATCCCCATCCCGTGCCCGTGCGATAACCCGCTGCCACTGATCCCAATTCTCACCAGCGGGCTTGTCGTACCACGCGTGCTTTCCCGCCCGAACAATGGCCTCTGTCTGATCCAGACTCTCGACATTTGCACCCTCTGATGCAATAGCCACAATCTCATCACTGTCCAGCATCTCTGCTTCCGATTCAAACCAATAAACGCCTTCGTAACTGCCCGATTGCGCCATCTCCTCGCGGCGACTCTCATCGGGTTCAAACACACCAACCACCTCCACCTCTGCATTGGTTTGCATCGACCGCAATTTCCCGGCTGCGTGACCGTGTTTTGTACCGTATTGCGCCATTTTAACCATAGCTCACCCTCCTAAATGTCAACAAACTCCCGTTGTGCTCGTTCTTGTTCTGCCACATCCAGAATGCGTCGAATCAGCAAACTTTCCAGACGTGGTATATTCGCCTTACCACTTTCAAAAAGATCCATAATCGCCCCGGCAGAACGCGGAAAAATCACCGCCCGATCCACCTCCATATACCGCGTCTCCTCCGTCGTCGTCACAACAGCAGCCTGCGGCGTCCTGTGCTTCTCATTCAGATTGATCACCGCCGTTCGGTTGCCCGTAAAATCGATCAAAATCTGATTGTACTTCCCCTTACCTCGGCGCATCAACCGTTTGGCCCTCATCCCCATACAACTCACCACAATTTCTGTCGGGTGAATTCCATACTCATCAAAAGACCGTCCACTCTGCCAGACAACCATGTGTTTCACCTTGCGGGAACCGACTTCCCGCACAAAATCCTGTACATTGCTATACCGCAGAGCAGACGAAGTCTGTATCGGGACACGGTACTTATCTGCAAGCGCGAATATCTGTTGCGCCGTATCGAGATCGGGCGCAAAAGTCTTATCCACATAAGTCGCTTTGCCAAATGGAAAAATCGCCTCACACATAGCCAGATGCCGCTCCGGGTTCCTCGGCGCCAGAATGAGATAATAATCAACAGCATCGTTCAAAGCCTGAACATCCGGAAAATACGGCACCCCATTTTCCCTTGCCCATGCAAGACTCGATTTCTGGCGAATACCCGTACAACCCGTCACCTCAAATCCCCGGTCCTTCAACTCATTCCTGAACGCACTCAAATACACATTTGCGTGAAAATTATTCAGATCGAGATCGTAAAAACCGACGCGTTTCAAAAATCAACTCCTTATCTAAGGGTCAGTAGATCACCTCAAACCCAGCCGTTCATACTGTTCTGGGGGCGCATCACATGCTTCCATCCCCTGAATCAACAGATCCACCATTCGTTTTTCAACCTCTGGATCCTCCAGTGGATTTTCCTGTTTTGGGTCCCGTTCCAAATCGTATAACAAGGTCCCAAAATCATGGATTCTCAACAATCGGGGACTAAATCCCTTGCTATCCCGACCAGTGTGAATCTTCAGCACCTCACACCCCTTGGTAAAACTAAGCGGTTCGGAAAGCGCCATCTTGCCCACCAATTCCTCTGGCGCAAAATGAGATCGGATATGGGTTGGCATCAACGTATATTCAAACAGAGGCTGATTTTCCCGATCTGCCGATGCCCGCATATACACATACCGCCCATCTGTCACATTGCCCTGATGTCCGTGCATCCCAAAAACCGCTGCCTCCCGCACCGCCGTATCGCTATCTACCGCATCGCCAAGTGGTTTGCCAAGCATATCCACTGTCGGCTCCAGACCAAAAAAGTCCAGCAACGTCGGTCCCAGATCAATTGACGGCTGTACCAATGCCTCTCGCCGTTCCCCTTTCTTACCACACCTCGGATCCCATACAAAAAACGGCGTATGAGCCACCTCCTCATAAAAGGGCATCCACATCTTGGCCCAGCAATCGTGCTCACTCAGCAAAAACCCGTGATCGGTCCACACCGCCAGCATCGTATCTTCCCACATCTCCAATTCATCCATCAAATCCAGCACATCGCCCAGCTTGGCATCGCACATCGACAGCAACGAAGCATATTCAAACCGCATATGCTCAATCTGCTCTCGCGTCTCTTTCACTGCTTCATAGTCCGGCCAATCGTGCAACGGGCCGTCGTAATCACGATAATGTTCGGCGTAGAGATCCTTAAACTTGCGCTGAGAAAAAAACGGCTCGTGGGGATCAAACGTTTCAATCTGCAAAAACCAATTGTCCTCCGCGTAGTTCCGCCGAATAAAATCAACCCCCGCCTCAAACGTCCTGGACTGCGGCTGATCTTCTTCCCGCCGCATAAACTGCCGATTGATCAAATCCTGCCGGGATAGATGATCCTCACCCGAATTTCGCCCATACGTATTTTCCGTAGAAGGATCTGCCACCTGCCCCTTCCACAAGTCCCCTTCCTGTCCCCTGAAAAACTGCCAGGTGCTATACTGGGTGTGATACGTACACCCACCATCTTCCCAATAATGCTGATGATCGCTCACCAGATGACTCGAAACACCATGATCCTTTAACATCCGGGGAACCGAATCGTCAAACGGCTCCAGCGGGCCCCACGAACGATGCAAAAAATTGGGCCGCCCCGTATGAAAATCCCGCCTGGCTGGCATACACGGCATCGAGCACACATAAGACCTGTCAAACGTCACCGTGCGCTCTGACAGCCGTTTAAAATTTGGCGTATGCGTCCAGTCACACCCATAGGGCGACAACAAATGTCGATTTAGTGAATCAAACATCACCACAACTGCCTTCATATCTCCTCCTATTTGATCAAATCCCCACTTCCAACCAACACCATTAGAATATAACGCCATCCCCGCTAAGTCAAACGAGATAACTCTGCCTTGACTTGTCAATTACAAATTCCTAACATGCAATTGCTTTTGATCTATGGATATACAACGCAAAAAATCTCTAATACAAGACCATGAAAACAGATTACGAATACATCGTCCTCGGTTGCGGGGGCATCGGCAGTGCAACAGCGTATTGGCTCTCGCGCCGAAAAAGCAAAGACGTTCTGGGCATAGAACAATTTGAACACGGTCATCATCACGGCGGCTCTCAGGATCACTCGCGCATCATCCGCCTGACCTATTACTACCCCCAATATATCCGCCTGGCACCTGCCTCGTACGCTGCCTGGCATACGCTCGAAGAAGAATCCGGCATCCAGATGGTCTTCAAAACGGGCAGCATCCAATTTTCACCCGTCGATCACCCATACCGATATGAAATCGACAAATATACGAACGCGATGGATGAAACAGGCGTTCCCTATGACCGCGTTGACGCCGATGAAATCGCAAAACGCTTTCCGCAATTCCGTCTAAAATACGAAGTCGATGGCATATACCAGGCCGATACTGGATTGGTAGATGCAAGTCGGGGAAATGCCACCCACGTAGCCATGGCGCGTTATCGCGGTGCCACCATGTTGGACAACTGTGAAGCCACACGCATCATTCCAACGGATACCGGCGTCACAATCGAAACCAAACAGGGCAACTTCTCCTGCCGCAAACTCATCGTCACAGCCGGTGCCTGGACAGATCGCCTGCTCACCAGTGTGAACGTGAATCTGTCTCTCACCGTAACCCAGGAACAGGTTACATACTACGCCACGCCAAACCTGCCGGACTTTGCCATTGGGAAATTCCCCATATTCATCTCCCATGCCGACGAATCCATCTACGGATTCCCCATCTATGGCGAAGTCGCCACCAAAGTCGGCATTGACGCATCTGGCCCCGCAGTAACAACCGATACGCGCACCTATGACCCCGACGCCGAACGCGAACGTCGCCAGGAAGCCTGGCTCAAAGAAAACATCCCCGGATTCCTCGGCCCAAAGCTCTACACCAAGACCTGTCTCTACACAATGCCCAAGGACCGCCATTTCGTAATCGATACACTCCCCGAGCATCCCCAGATCATCGTCTGCGTAGGCGCCGGGCACGCGTACAAATTCTCTGGCATCCTGGGCAAAATTCTCAGCGAACTCGCCATTGATGGGCATACGGATTATCCGATAGAACCTTTCGCACTGCAACGCGACGCCATCACCGATCCCAATTTTAAACCCGTCTTCCGAATGTGATATGCCTGCCGATATTCTGCGTCTAAACATGTGGAGCGGTCCCCGCAATGTCTCAACCGCCCTCATGTACTCATTCGCACAGCGTTCAGACACCCGCGTAATCGACGAACCCCTCTACGGCCATTATCTGCGCGTGTCTGATGCCAAACACCCGGGCGCAAGTGAAGTTATGGCCGCTATGGAATGCAATGGCGAAAACGTCATTCGCGACATCATCCTCGGTCCATGTGATCGCCCTGTACTCTTTATGAAGCAGATGGCTCACCACCTCGTCGAAATAAGCCGCGACTTTTTTGCACACACCCACAATGTCCTGCTCACGCGCGACCCCATTGACATGCTGCCCTCGCTCGTCAACCAGCTCAAAATCCCCACCTTGCGCGACACAGGCTACAAAATGCAAGCCCAACTTCTGGACGAGTTTCACGCCATAGGTCAAAAATTCCCCGTACTCGATTCCCGAGAACTCCTCAAAAATCCACGGCATGTCCTCACAAAACTCTGCGACGCCCTGAACATACCCTTTGACCCCGCAATGCTCACCTGGAAAGCCGAGCCTCGCCCCGAAGACGGAATATGGGCGAAACACTGGTATCACAACGTCCACAAATCCACTGGCTTTCAGCCCTATCTCCCCAAAACCGAACCCTTTCCCGATCGCTTGCGACCGCTCCTCGAAGAATGTCAACCCTATTACGACCAGCTTTATGCTCATGCTATCAAAGCTGAATAAACGGAGAACCCGTGTCTATCCAATTACCCGACCCGCGAAACGAAAACATCCTCATCCATGTCGGCGGAGAACTGCTCCCGCGCGAAGACGCCAAAATATCCGTCTTTGACAGCGCGGTACAGGGCGGCGACGCCGTGTGGGAGGGCCTGCGCGTGTACAACGGCAAAATATTCCAACTCGACGCACACCTCGACCGCCTCTTCGACTCTGCCAAAGCCATGGCCTTTGCAGATATCCCCACTCGTGAAGCAATCAAAACCGCCATCTTTGAAACCCTCAAAGCCAACAACATGCGCGATGAGGTACATATCCGGCTTACGCTCACGCGGGGAAAAAAAACCTCATCGGGTATGAGTCCTCACTTTAATCAATACGGCTCCTGCCTCATCGTGCTACCAGAGTGGAAACCCCCGGTTTATTCCTCTGAAGGCATCTCCCTGATCACCGCCTCTGTTCGCCGCAATCCCCCCATGTGCATCGACTCCAAAATCCACCACAACAATTTGATCAACAACATCCTCGCCAAAATCGAGGCCAATGTCGCAGGTGTTGATGATGCGATCATGCTCGACATCTTCGGCTATGTTTCCGAAACCAATGCCACCAATATCTTCATCATAAAAAAAGGAGCGCTTATCACGCCCCATGCGGATTCCTGCTTACCCGGCATTACAAGAGGTATCGTAATCGACCTCACACGCGACCTGGGCATCGCAGTTACCGAACGCAACCTATCGCTTACCGAAGTCTATACAGCAGATGAAGGCTTCACCACAGGCACCATGGGCGAACTCTCGCCCATCCTCGAAGTAGATGGCCGCACCATCGGCAACGGCAAACCCGGTCCCATCACTAATCACCTGCGCGAACACTACGCCCAACACACCGCCGAACACGGAGAACCCATCCCTTAAGCATCAAAAAAAAGCCGACGCACAAACGTCGGCTTTTTTGAGTCATTAGCAGCGACCTCATCCATGAAAAACCTGCACCTGATCAGACGCTTTTCCCGACACAGTCGCTGGGTTGAGCGCACCTTCTCCAAAAAGCCGAGGAAACGTCTGCCCAGTCTTCAAAGAACGCGTTTTCGCATCCATATAGGTCGCGCTAAAAGCCCTCCGGGGCGACGGAGTCGAATTGAGACCCGAGCGGTGAAGCAAAAAATTGTGCAGCAAAACAGCCTCCCCTGCCTCGGTCTCCAGATCGATCACATCCTCTGGCCCAGCGTACCTCGCCTGATCCTCTTCAGAGGTATAGTGCCGCTCGTTTAGAATACCCAGATTATTGCTCCCCGGCACGATCTGCATACAGCCGCTGGCAACAGTGGCATCGTCCAGCCCCGTCCACACCGTGACAATCGGATTGGTATCAATCCCCCAACCCACGCCAATATCCTGATGCCAGGGCAAAATCGTACCGCTTTCAGCGGGTTTATTCATAAACATAGAGCGAAAAACCGAAACATTTTCGCCGATATAGCGCCGGGTAATCTGGCGGATGAGAGGATGCTGCATATAAGTGAGAAAAAGCGGATCTTGTTCCAGATCATCAATACGTCGATAAT
>JAJDYX010000023.1 GCA_022824945.1 Candidatus Latescibacterota bacterium | reverse complement strand
GATACGGACGGGAATGTGAGCGAGACATATTTTTTTCTTTCGGAAACTTCGCCTTACGAGATCGCTACCCTGAGGGGACATACAGATCACATCACCTCGGTGGCGTTTTCGCCCGATGGAACCATGCTGGCTGCCGGAGCTACATCAAAGGACCCTCAATCTGATGCCAAGATCATACTGTGGGATGTAGAGACACGCAAGGAGATCGACACTCTGGATGAGCAGCCAACAGGCCGACCAGCCGTGGTATTTTCGCCCGATGGAACTCTGCTTGCCGCAGGATCGAAGTCGAGTGCCGAGCCCGAGATCATACTGTGGGACGTAGCGAACCGGAAACAGATCGCTACCTTTGAAGGGACAGCTCCACTGATGTTTTCCCCCGACGGGTCTTTGCTCGCCGTCGGGTTTAGGGTTTCGGAGATCAAACTGTGGGACGTGAGAACCCAGCGGGAGGTCGCCGAGCTGCCAGGAAATACGAGTCAGATCAATGCGGTGGCGTTTTCGCCCGATGGAACCTTGCTTGCCTCTGGGGGTGGACCTGGGTATAAGGGCCGGAAAGAACGAACGGTCAGGCTGTGGAACGTGGCGAGTCGAGAAGAATTTGTCACCATTGATGAGCTATCCAATGTCTGGTCTCTGGCGTTTTCGCCCGATGGTAACATACTCGCTTACGGAGGGTGGATTGACGTGGACATCATACTGTGGGATGTGACGAATCGGAAACAGAGTGCCACCCTTGAGGGAGCGTCCCCGGTAGTATTCTCACCCGATGGGACCATACTCGCTGCCCAGGCGACTGATCGTACGATCATACTTTGGGACGTGGCAAGCCGAGATAAGATCATCGCTTTCTCAGGTCCATCTGATGCCAATTCATTGGCGTTTTCGCCCGATGGTACCATACTTGTTTCCGGATCGTTTTTTGATTGCACAATTACACTGTGGGATATGTCGCCGTTTTCTGTATCAGCCCCTACCCCCGACTTTGATGGCGATGGGGTTGTTGATGTTTCTGACTTTTTGCTATTTGTCGATCAGTTTGGATTCAGCCAGAGTGACGCTGGTTATGAGGCGCGATTTGATCTGGATGGAGATGGTGTGATTGGGATTGGAGATTTTCTGGTTTTTGTCAATAGCTTTGGTAAGAAAGTGTCATGACTTGAATCGCGTCAGGGCCAGAATATTCTCGCTCGGCGGGGCTTTACACCCGAAAGCGTTATGTTTCCCATATCGGCGGTCATGCTGAAGAATCCATCCGACTACGACGCTTCCTTAGATGCGTTCTCCCCTTTTGGTTCTGGATCGCGGCTAAATTTAATCGCATTACTCATCTAACAGATCCCGAAATGCCTCCAGGCTGGGTACCTGGACCGCCGCGCGATGCAACTGTTTGAGGCGTTGCAAATCGTCAATAGCGTCAATGCGAGCAGATAGGGAGTCAGTCCCGTGGAGATCAAATCGAATCTCTAACACTTCGAGGATATCTTCGAATGTGCTTTTTCTCTCTCCCTGCTCAAAACTTTCTTCTCTGCTTTGTTGGGTAAGGGATTGAAAAAGGGATGATTCGCGGATCAGATCCATAATGCCCTCCTTAAAAATAATATCAGAAATCGTTGCAGACTCATATACCAACTCACTCAATGCCACCATGCCAGCCAGATAATCCGCCCTATATGATCTATCGATAGGGCGCGTCCGAGCCGTGTGAATACACTGTTGCAACCACGCATCCGAGGTCATCCTTTCTGGTGGCTTCATCAAAGGTGTGAAGGGAATCAGACCCGATTGCCCCGATTCGAGAACGTGCTCGCCTTCTATCTCAATCAACCTGATCACCCTGTAATGAATCGCTATTGGGTAGCCGAGATGCTTCTGGATATAATACCCAGGATCGCGCCGTCCTGCATCCGGACGCAGGTAGATCACGTTGGAATAGATCGGCAGACCGTGTTGCCGAATAGCATGTCCGATATAGCCTGCCATGCGGCGCGGCATGGGTGGATTGGTGCTGTCGGTGGTTTGAAACTCGTTGTGAACCAATACCTCCTCGTTATCAAGACGCACGCGAATCAGGCTATCGGTCTGGTGTGCTTCAATAGTGAGTTGCTCTGTGTCAATAACTGCAAGAACTTCAACATCCTCGCGTCCGAGGGTGAAACCGGCAAAGTCGTCGGGATAAGTTTGAATGAGGTGTTTGGATATTGCATCAAATTCTGCCATGTAAGATGCCCTGTTCTGAAGGTTGGTCGTATTTTGGACAAACGCAACAGTCAGAACTCAAGCAAATATCAGGCCAATATCACAAAATTGAGCGATAAAAGGAGGCTCGACAGAAACGCAGGCATCTCATTATGCCTTTAATATGCTGTATTGCGCTTTTGTTCACAACTTGAATTTGTGGGATTATCTATTGAAGCGGAGGTGCAGGAGGACAAATGTTGGCGGAAAAAGTGTATGTTTTGAGTCATGAATAGGCGGCATAGTGAAAGGTCTGTACCGCTTGACCAGGTGGCTGTCGCAGAGGTGGACTTGCTCCGTTTTGGTGGATAATAGCATAAATCGCCCATCACCTAATGCAAATTGCCATTTTTTCAATCTTATCGTATTTTCTTTAGGCATAAACGAATAGGAGATTGACGCAGGAAAAACAAAAATGCCAACACTCAATCTTAAATCCACCCATAAGCCAGTCAAAGCGTATTATGAATCGCTCGATCAATTTGATCGGCTCGGTGTCACGCATGAAACGGCTGTGCGATCAGCATTTCAATCGCTGCTCGAGTCCTGTGGGAAGCAGTTTGGGTGGACGCTCGTTCCCGAACATCCAATGTCCCTCAATCGAAATAAGCGGATTGTGGTTGATGGGGCGTTGATTGACGACTTTCGATTGCCCCATGGATATTGGGAGGCGAAGGATATACACGATGATCTGTCAACCGAAGTTCAGCGCAAATTTGAGGCAGGTTATCCCACAGATAACATTCTGTTCCAAACGCCACAACGGGCGATCCTCTATCAGGATGATCGCCGAGTACTCGACGTAGATCTGACCGATCCCAAGCAACTCATTGAGACGCTCCATACTTTCTTTGCTCATCGTCCGCAAGAGATCGCTGAATGGGAGGGGGCAGTCGCGCAGTTCAAAGACATAGTGCCCGATATTGGAAACGGGTTGGCTGAGTTGATACAAAAGGAACGCCAGACCAACAGCCGGTTTACTTCCGCCTTTGCAGATTTTCTGGATAAATGTCGCTTGTCAATCAATCCTAATCTCTCTGAATCTGCGGTTGAGGAGATGCTTATTCAACATCTTTTGACCGAGCGGATTTTCCGAACCGTCTTTAGCAATCCTGATTTTACCAACCGAAATGTCATCGCCCGCGAGATTGAGACTGTGATTGATGCCCTCACATCTCAGTCCTTTAGCCGGGATGATTTTCTCAAAAACCTTGATCGTTTTTATGTGGTGATTGAACGCACCGCAACGACGATTAAAGACTTCTCTCAAAAACAGCATTTTCTCAATACCGTCTATGAGCAGTTTTTTCAAGGCTTTTCAGTCAAGGTTGCCGATACACACGGTATCGTCTATACACCGCAGCCCATCGTCGATTTCATGGTGAAAAGCGTTGAACACATTTTACAGACTGAATTTGACCGTTCGCTTTCTGATGGCGGGGTTCATATTATTGATCCGTTTGTTGGCACTGGCAATTTCATCGTGCGAATTATGAGGGAGATTCGGAAAACTTCGCTTGAGCACAAGTACACCTCCAACCTTCATTGCAATGAAGTGATGCTCCTGCCGTACTACGTCGCATCAATGAATATTGAGCACGAGTTTTACGAGGCAACAGGACATTATCTGCCATTTGAGGGAATATGTCTGGTCGATACTTTTGAATTGGCAGAGCCACAGCAGATGGCGTTGTTCACGGAGCAGAATGCCGAAAGGGTGGAAAGGCAGAAGGAAACACCGATGTTTGTGGTTATCGGCAATCCACCTTATAACGTTGGACAGGTCAATGAGAACGACAACAACAAGAATAGAAAATATAAGACGATGGATATGCGGGTAAGGGAAACGTATTCGCAAGATTCAAAGGCGACCAATAAAAACGCACTCGCTGACCCTTATGTGAAGGCGATTCGATGGGCATCGGATCGTATTGGAAATGGAGGCGTTGTTGCCTTTGTGACGAACAACGGATTTCTCGATGGTATAGCCTGTGATGGGATGCGAAAACATCTCGCAGACGAGTTCGACGCGATTTACATTCTGGATCTGAGTGGAAATGTCCGCAAGAACCCAAAGCTCTCAGGGACAACACACAACGTTTTTGGGATACAGGTCGGTGTGAGCATCAATTTTTTTGTCAAAAAGAGCAATCATCCAGAGACTCACACGAAAATCTTCTACGCTCGTGTTGATGAGTTCTGGCGTAAAGAGGACAAATATCGCTATCTCGATTCAAAAGAACATTATCGCAATATTGAATGGGATCCGATAACACCTGACCAGCGAAACACCTGGCTCACAGAGGGGCTTCACGCTGAATTTGAGACCTTTATCCCCATGGGAACCAGAGAAGCAAAATCGGCAAAGAGTGAGGTGGATGATGTGATTTTTAAGATTTACAGCAATGGGATTAAAACCAATCGTGATGCTTGGGCTTGCAACTTCAACCGAAACGCACTCACCGAAAATATGGATCGGATGATTGATTTCTACAATGCACAGGTATTCAAATGGGAAAAGCGAGAAGGACGAGGTGCGAATGTAGATGATTTTGTGGTATCTGATGACAAGAAAATCAAGTGGAGTTCCAGCTTAAAACAGAAACTCAGAGGTAAGCAAATTGCAGAATTTTCAGAAGCAAAAATTCGACGGTCTCTCTATCGTCCGTTTACGGAATCAAATCTTTACTTTGATCGAATGATTACCGAGCGCGTATATGTCTTTCCATCCATTTTTCCCACAGTGGAGACAGAAACGGAAAATCGGGTTATTATTGTTCCAAGCGTTGGCGGACGGACTGATTATTGGTGTTTTTGCACAGACATAATTCCCGGTCTATCCCTAACCTCCCTTGATGCAACTCAATGCTTCCCCTTCTATACCTATGACGAGGATGGCACAAATCGCCGTGAGAATATTACCGATTGGGCGTTGGAACAATTCCGCGGGTATTACCAGGATGACGCAATCACCAAATGGGACATCTTTTATTATGTTTACGGCCTGGTCCACCATCCGGAATACCGGGAGCGATATCAAGCCAACCTCAAGCGGGAATTACCGCGCCTTCCACTTACACCAGATTTTTGGAGGTTTGCCAAAGCAGGGCAAAGGTTATCGGAAATCCATGTCGGCTATGAGGACATGCCCGAATATCGGCTTGAGTTCATCGAAACACCGGATATGCCTCTCAACTGGCGCGTGGAAAAGATGCGATTCTCCAAAGACAAAACGCAGATTGTGTACAACGATTTCTTGACTCTCGCCGGGGTCCCTCCTAAAGCACTGGCCTATCGGCTTGGAAATCGCTCGGCGTTGGAATGGATCATTGATCAATACCGCGTCAAAGAGGACAAACGAAGTGGCATTATCAACGACCCGAACCGTAAAGATGATCCACAATATATTGTCAAGCTGATTGGGAAGGTGATTACGGTGAGTTTAGAGACTATGGAGATTGTTGAGGGCTTGCCGAAGTTGGGAATTCCTAAAAAAGAATGCGTTGAACCTGAATCTTTAAGTAATGCTTTACCTGTATAAAGTTTCATCTTAACTCGTTTATCGCATACCCTGCGCCGATAGCTTACGAAAAACTGCACCAATCACAGGCATGGAACTCAAGCCCTAAATTTTCCATCAAAACTGGGTAATTCCAGTCCTTTTTTCGCATAGATATAAGAAAGGCCGGGAGTAACCAGCTCCCGGCCTAAGCTCTCATTCTAAAAAAAGAGGGTTTGCTATGGCAGATCACAAAACAAAAAGTTTTAACTTTTTCACGGTTCAATTTAATCTTGAACCATCTGATTATACATTGGAAGAGTTGCTTATAGAGTCAATGCTGGACACAAAAACGAGAGATAGGCTGATTCCGTTAGATAAGAAAAAAGATATAGAAGAATCAGAGTATTACGGCTTTATTGGACACAGAGAACCTTATAAGGGATTTTGGTGTGCAAATTTTTTCAGCATAGATAAAGATAAAGTAGAACATGTGGTCAACGAAACCTTTGACACAGAGGAGCTTTTGTTCACTCCTGTTCCCCCGCCAGAGGGCGAGGATGGAACCAAACGGCAATATATTGACGGCAAAATGCATTTTATATGCACCAAAAATGATTTGATTATCGCAACCGATAGACGTCTATCACATAGACATTTAGAAAAATACATAAACGATATAATCCACAAGCGTTGCGATGTCCCCGAAGAATATGAAATAAGGCTTATCCGTCCACCATCACGGAAACTTTTTGCCGATATTAAAAACGTAAAACGAATCAATTTATCAGCCCCTTTAAGGGGAGAGGTAGAGGAAACCCGCGCACCACAAACTTTAGAGGGGAACAAGTATTGGAATGCTCTAAAAACTTACGTAGGACAATACACAGACTTGACAAAATTTGATACAGGGAGGTTTATTAAAGAGAAAAACCTAAGAATGGATATATCGCTTATTTTTAATAAAAAAAGAAACGAGGCGTATTCCGATGAATTTGATTCAATCGCAAATGCCCTTAGATATGCTGAAGAAGAAATAGACTACGCAATAGTAACTCCTTCTGGAACATGGACAAGGGAAAAGCTAACCCTGCGTAAGCCACATAGCGTTGAACACATTGATGATATGCCCGTCAACCGGGATATTTTCGATAAAATGGCTAAATGGTATCTTTATCTTTTAAAAAATGGGGATATATAGGTGTTGCACACGTCGAGTATTGTGCTATAATATAATCAATGGTTCGGACGCTTTTCGATAGATTTTTAATCAGCCAAAACTTCTAAATTTCTATAAAACAATGGTTTATAGAATGACCTGTTTTTTTATCGAACTCAGGGTGCAGACCTAAGTTAAAAATCAAACATTTGGCCTCATCTAACTTGTTGATTTCAAAGAAACTTCTACAGCCAAAAACTGTCCGAAGTATTGATATAATATGACCACAACGAAAAAAATTGCTATTTCAATAACAGGTTGCGGAGTCATAGGATTGGCGTGTGCCCATTTTCTAGTTTTACCACAAGCCCAAGAGTGCATAGAAATAGCCGAAAAAATATCTGGTATATTTCAAATTCTCGGCGGTGTTTTTGCTATCTCCGGCAGTTTGTTAGGCTGGAGCGTGACTAATATATCGCAAACCCGCACGGTTCTCAAAGATTATAGTGATAACCGACGGGCAGAGGATATTTTTCACGAATTATCAGGCTTGCAAATCACATTGATCTGGTGTTGGGCTATCGTATTTAGTGCTTCAATAGTAGCCGTTTTATACTCTGCTGCGATGTTTGACCATTGGATATACTTCTCAAGCATTGCCTTAATAACGGCTTTGGGGCATACCATTTTCCTATTAATGAATATGATAAAACTCTCGCTACTCAAAATCGAAGTAGATAATTTTGATTTTGAAAATTTGAGAAAGTCTCGAAAAATGCCAAATCATGAAATATTTGACGTATCATGAAACGATAACCGCAAAAACACTTGACAACCACTGCTGGAAACACCTTCTTACCAGCAATCTAAGCGCGAGAAATGTCCCTTGTAGTTCCTACACGTAGAGGAGATTAGACGATGGACAATGCGATGCGTGACACATTCGCACGACAAGGCTATGTCGTCGTGCCCAATGTGCTCAATCAACAGCAGTTGGACGAACTCAATGAAGTCTATGATCAGCATATCTTTGAGCGGGAGGAGACGCAGTCCACAGACGGCACCGACGCACGGAAGCGCAAAAGCATCCGGGGGCGCGACACACGCCAGACAACGGATCGGCACGGCAATACCTACGTAGGGAGAAGGCTCTGGAGCAAGGCATACCGGGACCTGATCGACAACGAGACCATGCTGCCCATCCTTGAAGAGCTTCTCGGCGATCCGGCGTGGGGCCATGCCCCAGCACACATGCCGGAAGAACTTCGCCCCTCGTTCCGGTTAGATCACGACAATATACATTACAAACCTGGCCGGAAACCGACAGACGGCGCGGACATAGGCGGGACGCTCCACGGCGGCCCGGGCGCCTTTCATATCACATGTGTGTATGAACTCAAGACAGTCGGACCAGATGACGGGGGCTTCGGGTGTGTTATTGGCACACACAAGCCAGCCAATGAGCAGAAACTGATGGACATCGACGGCGACTGGCGGCGGAACTGGTGCGACACGAAATGGACGTCGCAGTTGCCGAACTGGGATGACGATGTGCCGGTACACCGCGTCGAGGCTAAGGCTGGGGACTGCATTTTGTTCAGTGAGAAGCTCAAACACGGTACGATTCCGTGGGCAGGGAGCGACGAGCGCCGCACCCTCTTCTACAAGTACGTTCCTTTCGGTATGCACCACGGCGACGTTGCCTACGACACCAACGACCCCGAACTCACTGAGCGGCAGAAACGGATTCTGGAATTTTCACCGTGCTGGTTTAACGAGCCTCGAGAGGACAAAGACTACTCTGCAAATCCAGCGCTCACGAAGCTCCATCCGCTGGCGCGTGTGGAGAGCGACCCGAGTGTGTTGTTGCCGGGCATGTCGCCGCCGCACATCCGGCTGACGGACGAGACCAGGGCAATGCTGAGTGCCAATGGAGCGAGTGCAAGCCCAACGTTGTAATGTTCGAGGTATTTTATAATTGAGTAAAAAACAACCGTGGGTATTCAATGTGAATGCCTGCGGTTTTTTGGTTTTAAGGAGTCTGTAAAATGAATAAGATGCACGAGTCAAATCATAAGAAATGGAATGCAGCTGCACCACGGTGGAAGGCACGCAGAGACTCAAAAGGCCCCTGGCATCGCGGTCATCTGGTACCAGAGCGGGTTGAAAAAGCACTCGAATATTGGAGGGAGAATGCATTGACTGAGCAGGGCGTTGCGCACATCGCTCAACATCTTGGATCCCTGGAGGGAAAAAACGCGGTTGTCTTGGGCAGTGGGGACAACTTCGCCGCCTTTGCCTTGGCATCAATGGGGGCAACAGTCACGTCAGTCGATATTTCCGAGCGACAATTGGAAATCGCCGCCGAAAGGGCAAAGGACCTTGGCCTTGAAATCACCTTCCATCAGGGCGACATTTCGGACCTCCCGACGTTGCCCGACGGAGGATATCACTTCGCGTGTAGCGTAGGCGTTGTAGCCATCTGGATTTCGGATCTCTGGCAATACTACGCAGAGGCAAGTCGGTTGCTGACCCCAGGTGGATTGTTTGTGGTAAGCGAGGTTCATCCAGTGCGGCAAATGTGGAGCAACTGTGAATACTTTATAGGTGAAGATGCGATGGTTGGCAAAGAGGGGGGCAACACTCCCGAAGCAGACTTCTTTTACTTCGATCGTGGGCCTCACCAATACTTGTATAACCCGGAGACAGGAGCGGCGACAGAATTTGTGGATCCTGAAGACGAAGAGAATAGGGATGCCGAGAATGTTCAGTACATTTTTCAGTGGACTGTTTCTGACTACCTGATGGCGATGATTGATGCTGGATTTGAGATCCTTCACGTTTGGGAAGAGCCGACCAAAAATCATGATCGATGGCGTCAGAATTGTTTTCATGCGCTGCCCAACGGATTCCGTATGGTCTGTAAGAAGAAGCAATAGCTTTATCCTCTCGTTTGTGAGAGGGCGACATGGTCTATAACTCACCGTAAGCGATGTGTGAACGGCAAAAACACTTGACAACGACTGCCGGAAACGCCTTCTTACCAGCAATCCATGCGCAAGAAATGTCCCTTGTAGTTCCTACACATAGAGGAGATTGGAAGATGGACAATGCGATGCGTGACACACTCGCACGACAAGGCTATATCGTCGTGCCCAATGTGCTCAATCAACAGCAGTTGGACGAGCTCAACCAAGTCTATGATCAGTATATCTTTGAACGGGAGGAGACGCTGTCCACGGCCCGCACCGACAAACAGCACCGCTTCTACATCGGCGCGCGCGACAAGCACATGACAACGGATCGGCACGGCAACACCTACATGGGGAGAAGGCTCTGGAGCAAGGCATACAGGGACCTGATCGACAACGAGACCATGCTACCCATCCTTGAAGAGCTTCTCGGCGATCCGGCGTGGGGCCATGCCCCAGCACACATGCCGGAAGAGCTTCGCCCCTCGTTCCGGTTAGATCATGACAATATACACTACAAGCCTGGCCGGAAACCGACAGACGGCGCAGACATAGGCGGGACGCTCCACGGCAGCCCGAGCAGCTTTCATATCACATGTGTGTATGAACTCAAGACAGTCGGACCAGATGACGGGGGCTTCGGGTGTGTTGTTGGCACACACAAGCCAGCCAATGAGCAGAAACTGACGGGCATCGCCGGCGACTGGCGGCGGAACTGGTGCGACACGAAATGGACGTCGCAGTTGCCGAACTGGGATGACGATGTGCCGGTGCATCGCGTCGAGGCTAAGGCTGGGGATTGCATTTTGTTCAGTGAGAAGCTCAAACACGGTACGATTCCGTGGGCAGGGAGCGGCGAGCGCCGCACTCTCTTCTACAAGTATGTTCCCTTCGGCATGCACCACGGCGACGCCGCGTACGACACCAACGACCCCGAACTCACTGAGCGGCAGAAACGGATCCTGGAGTTCTCGCCGTGCTGGTTTAACGAGCCCCGGGAGGACAAAGACTACTCCGCGAACCCGGCGCTCACAGAGCTCCATCCGCTGGCGCGTGTGAAGAGCGACCCGAGTGTGTTGCTGCCGGGCATGTCGCCGCCGCACATCCGGCTGACGGACGAGACCAGGGCGAAGCTGCTGAGTGCCGGTGGCGCGCGTGCAACCGCGACGTTGTAATGTTCGAGGTATTGTCTGGCCGACCAAACGTTACTATAACTTTTTGGCCAAATGATAGCGAAAATAGAAAATGCCGTGAGATTTTTTCCACGGCGTTTTCTTATTTGTGCTTGTTTTTATGTGCTTTATAATTGTTTTTCTTTCTATGTGCCAAAAAATAACTATAATTCTCATTTAATAATCGTTTTTAAGGAGCTGTGTCGATGAAGAAGCAAACCCCGGAAGCCATCCTGGCTGGATTTGAGAAACGGGTGGACGCGATGTTCCGCGCAGAATCGGGCAATCCCCTGGTGCGCGCCAAGAAGCAGAAACCTCTCGGCCCGGAACGCGGTAACTACGTGCGAGCCTACTCCTATTCCATCATGGCGTTTGCCGCGCGCTGCCTGTATCTATGCGAGATGCTGGATGAGGCAAATGCGGCGCTTATCGAGAATGCCCAGCACTACCTTGACAATCCGCGGGACATCAACGACCGCGACAGTTTCCACTGGCATGCGGAAATCGTCATGCGGCTGATCGAGATGTACGGCACCAAGGGGTCGGAGTATCCTGGCCGCATCACCAAAGAAACCGAGGCCCTCGCGCTCAAACCGGTCTGGCTCTATGCCAAAATGTGCTCGTGGCTAAGCAAGGCGGAGGTCGTGGACTCGCAGACCTGGCACATTTACGGGTCCGAGAACCATCATGCCATGGACTTCACGGTGAATTGGCACTTCTCCAAGCTCGCCAGGAATCTGCCCGAATATAGGAACCTCAAGTTTGATGACGGCGCCACGGCCGAGGATCATTACCGCGCCTGGAACGAGTACTTTATCGCTTACTGCCGTGAACGGGCCCGCAAGAGCCTGTGTATCGAAATGATGAGCGATGGATATAACGCCACGCTGATCAGGGGATTCTACAACTTTTACGACTTCGGTGATCCACCAGTACAGCGCTCGGCCGGGATGTTCCTCGATCTCTACTTTGCTTACTGGGCGCAAGAGCAGATTGGTGGGCATATGGGTGGCGGCGGGTCACGCAGAAAGGGGGAGAAAGCGTTCTACCAGAACCGGGATCACGGAAACGCTCCGTTGGCCTGGTTCTACTTCGCCATCGGCAAGCAACCAACGGTCAATGGTCCTGACGTCAACGCCGCACTCAGCGCTTACCGCCCCCCGACCGTAGTGGCCGATATCGCGCGTGACGTAAAGGGACGCGGCCGCTACGAAGTACGACAGCGTACACAGGGTCTCGGGAGACAAGGCCATTCGTTTCCCATGGTGGCAGTTGCGAGCAAGACGCCGAATCAACTACGAACCGACGGTGGTGGCATTCTGCGCTACAGTTTCTGTGACCCTGCCTTCATCCTGGGTACCCCAATGACCGAGGCGCGACCGCTGTCCGATTGGGTCGCGATCAGCGCACAGAATCGTTGGCAGGGTGTGATCTTTGCTGGCGAAGACGATGCCCGCATCGTTCCTCTTGTGCGTCCCGAGGACAACAAGGTCGTTCTCAATGCTCAGTGGTCCGTCCAAAGCAAGGGTAGCCTGATCACACAGAAGCTCAAGTACCACAAGGGTGGCGCCGAGATGAACGTCTGGATGTCGGAAAAAGGCTTGAGCGCACCAGTTGAGGAAGATGGTGTGGTATTTGTGGAAGCAGAAGGAGCATGGGCAGCTATTCGCGTGTCCGATGGAGGCTTCACGTGGAAGGATGGCTCATACACCGTCAAGGCTGAGGATGGCAGTACACGTAAGACACCTCCCGGAAGGATCATGGCGCTTAAGGGCGAATACGCCCCCGTCATTCTCGAGGTTATGGCCAAGAGCGATCTCGATAGCTTCGACACGTTCAAGGCGAAGGTAAAAGGCTGTGAGATGAGCATGGATGGCGCCATTCTTAGATACACCACGATCTACAGCGACCTGTTGACCTTCGACACCAGCTTTGAGAAAACACCCACCATCAATGGCAAGCCAGTCAACTACGCCCCGAAGAAGGTCTTTGAAAGCCCTTTTCTTATTGCCGACTACAATAGTGGTATCGTCACCATTAGTAAGGGTAAGCGGAAGAAGGTGTTGGAATTTTGAACTAGCCGTAGATCTCCACCAAAACGGGGTAACACCAGTCCCTTGACGGTATCTATATCAATTCCCACCGGTTGGTAGGGGTAAGAAGTCGCGTTCCAGAATCATCCACTCGGTTAGGCGGGCAATAAGATCAGCTTGGACGTCTGCCAAACCTGGATCATCAATCAGGTTGGTCAGTTCATAAGGATCGTTCTGTAGATCAAACAATTCAAACATTGGCCGGGTGGGGGTGAAATACAGTCTTTCATGCAGTTCGGACAATTCACCGCGTTTGCAACGTTCCATAAGGTCTATCCATACAGGTTTGCTATAAAAATCTACGGGCGTAAAAGGCACCTGCCAGTAGGCATTGTAAATCAAATGGTAATGCTCTGTTCGAATTGCACGTGAAAGATCAAAAGCCGCTGAGGATACTGGAAGATTTTGACCGTGTGCACCACGCTGGGTGAATACTTCGGTTCGAGATTTGTGCTCGCCGCCAGTCATCAGCTCACAAAAACTGTTGCCCGTGATTTGCTCCAGCGCATCAAGGTCTGCGGCCTCTAACACCGTTGCGGCAATATCTTCACCACTGATCAACTCGTCTGAAACAGTTCCCGGCGCGATCTTTCCAGGCCATTGTGCTATCAACGGCACATGACAACTCGGCTCATACAAAGTGCCTTTTCCCCGAAGCAGCGCTGCACCATTATCTCCCATAAACATCACAAGCGTGTTTTCACGCACCCCACGCTTGTCCAGCACATCCATCGCCTGTGCAAATTCCTGATCCATGCGGTGCAGAACACCGTAATAATCTGCCAAATCTTCGCGCAATGTTGGCGTATCGGGAAAATGCGGTGGCAATACGAGCGAGGCCGGATCAGGTCGGTATTCATCGGGTCGCAATGTCCAAGCCCGGTGTGGATCGTTAAAACCGAGATACATAAAAAAGGGTGTATCTTTGGGGCATTGGTCCAAAAATTCACTCAAAACCCTCGGAGTTTCTCCCTTTAATTCCTTATCGGTACAGACATTGAGATAGTCTACACGATCTTTTGCTGTGCGCAGATTGTATTTTTCTTGCACATATCCATCCACGCCTTTTGGGTTTGCACGTCCGTCCAGATGGTGCCACCGCCTACCCAGACCGGTAAAATATCCAGCATCTCGCAACGCATCCAGAATGGTGGGCACCTCACGTGGGAGGGGGGCTGTAAACCGTGTCATCGAAATGGCAACCGGTGACCGGCCCGTAAACATCGACGCTCGAGAGGGCATACATTGTGGCGATGTTGTATATGCGCGGTCAAAGCGTATCCCTTGTGCTGCAAACGCATCGATATTAGGCGTGTTGGCATGTGGGTCGCCATAACACCCCAGATGCGGTGCGCTGTGATCATCTGAAAGAATCAACAGAATATTTGGACGCCCTGCCATGCACCAACTCCTTTCATAAAGATTCAAAAGACCATGTAGTCGGCCTCAAAATACACAATCAAAAGTCTTCCCACAATGTCCAAGTGGCTTCATGTCCCTTTCGCAAAGTATTAAGACCTTTTGAGACATTGTGTATTGGTGTCTGGCTGGATATCATGAATAACAGAATGGAAAGCTCTTGAACATCAACCCTTAAAAAAAGGGGGGTAATCGTTATGGCCGGTGGTTTTGGATCAGGATCGAATCAAGTCGAAGCCAGTGATCAGCCAAATTTTATTATTCTTTACGCTGACGATCTCGGTTGGCCAGGATTATCAGTATTAATGGATGAACGCGTGCCTGATTCTAAAAGTGACTACTATCAGACACCAAACCTCGAACAACTGGCAAAACAGGGCGTGGTTTTCAGCAATGGTTATGCGGGTTCTCCGGTTTGTTCTGCCTCACGCGCAAGTTTGCTAACCGGAATGACTACCGCAAAGCATGGGCTGACTGCATTGGTTGGTTGGAAGGGGCAGAACCGTGATGACAGTGTACTGATGGGAACACCTAATAAAACAAACGATATTCAGTCTTATACGACACTACCTGAGCAGCTTAAAAAGATTGATTCAAGTTATGTGACTGCTCACTTTGGTAAATGGCACCTTCAGTCTGGAGGGCCCGGTTCTAACGGTTTTGATAAAAGTGATGGTCCCACTGGCAATAGAGAGGGTAATACTGAAGATGGAGGGGATGACCCCAAGCAAACCTTCAGTATCTCCAGAAGAGGAATTGAATTTATGAAACAGTCGGTTAGCGAAAACCGGCCCTTTTACTTGCAACTTTCATACTATGCCGTCCATCTGCAAATGATAGCACTGCAAAAAACCCATGAAAAATACAAGGCCTTGCCCAAGGGTACTAAACACGACCATCCACTGTATGCTGCCATGACAGAAGATCTTGATACTGGCGTCGGAATGGTTCTAAGTGCCGTAAGAGAATTGGGAATCACAGAGAACACATACATTGTATTCACTTCGGATAATGGCCCTTATGTCAATCGTAGAGAGGGGGAGATAAGCAGTGCGTTACCTTTAAAGGAAGGTAAATTCTTTGTTTATGAAGGAGGCATTCGTGTTCCCTTTATTATTTCTGGTCCTAATATTAAGCCAGGAGAAATATCTCATGTTACGGTGACACAGTATGATCTGTTTCCGACTGTCTGTGATTTGGCTGGTGGACATTGGCCTGAGGAAGTAGATGGCGGAAGTCTGCGGCATACTTTGCATAACGACATCCAGGGAAAGGTGAAACGTCCAAGCGATTATCTTGTTTGGCACTATCCTCATTTCAATCGTCAAGCCAATCCTCATTCTGCCGTTATTTTTGAAAATTATAAATTTCTGCGTTTTTGGGAAGACGAGACCCTTGAACTTTTCGACTTAGAAAAGGATCCATTTGAACTGAAGAATATTGTTAATGAGAAACCAGAATTAGCACAAAAATTACTTTCAGAAATGGATCAATATATCGCTAAAGTTGATGCATTAGTCCCGAGAAGAAAATGAAACGAGAGAGTGCCATTGGCCTATCATGCAAACGCTTCTCGTTCCAGTTGTTAATGATAGTGACTGCGATGAGCTGTACAATTTCTGATCAACATGAAAGTAGGTGATGATATAAAAACGAATAGACCCAATATTGTTTTTGTTTTGGTAGATGATCTCGGTTTTGGAGATGCACTTGAACCAAAGTTCAATTTTCAAATTTAGTGAGGAGTCTTATGTCCGACCGTCCAAACATATTGTTGATTATGTCCGACGAACACGATCCAGGGGTCATGGGGTGTTATGGGGATGAAATTGTATCGACGCCTAATTTTGATCGCTTGGCCAATGAAGGCATTACATTTGATGCTGCTTATACAAGCTCGCCCTTGTGTGCGCCTTCGCGAGCGAGTTTTACCGCTGTGCAATACGTGAGCCGATGCGGAGTTTGGGCAAATGGTTGGAAATTGGAGTCAGATGATTATCCCTCGCTTAGCCATTCTTTGAATGCCGCAGGGTATGAAAGCTGGTTGGGTGGGAAAATGCATTTTGGTCCTGATCGTCTGTATGGATTTAAGGAGGTGTATCCTTCCAATAAGAAAAAAGGAGGCACCAAAAATGGAGGCGGCAACAATGGTGGTAAAGAGATACGGCGAGGGTATGATGATATCAGTGAGTCTGGACAACGCACTTGGGCAGGGCGAGTGGCTAAGTTTAAGACGGGGAATGAGACCGGTATTTTGCGACATGATCGCAAAGTGACGGCTGAGTGTAGTACTTTTTTGCAGAATCGAAAGGCAGATGACAAGCCTTTCTTCTTATTGGCAGGTTATCTTGCACCGCACTTTCCACTGACCATTCCTGAAGAATATTACACACCGTATAAAGACAAAGTGCCGATGCCTGAGATTCCTGAAGGTTTTCTGGATACGTTACCGACGAATTACAAGCATCTGCGTGCAGGCTTTGGTGCGGACAAAGCGACACCAGAAGAGACCAAACTTGGACGTGAACTTTATTGGGGATTTGTGCAATGGTTAGATGATGAAGTGGGCAAGCTGATTGGCGCGTTGGGCGATTCTGAAGTGGCGGACAATACTATTGTGATTTATTGCTCGGATCATGGTGAGAATAAGGGCGATCACGGCTTGTGGTGGAAGAACAATATGTATGAGCACGCTGCGCGTATGCCCTTGATCGTGCATTATCCCAAACGATGGGCTGGTGGACAACGGCGATCAAAGGCCTGTTCTCTGGTTGATCTCGCTCAGACAATTGGTGAACTGTGTGGTCTTGAGTCTTCAGAGGACTGGGATGGTGCGTCTTTTATGAATTATCTGGATGATGATAATGCAGAATGGCGTGATATCGCGGTGAGCGAGTATTATGCGCACGGCGTCGTATCAGGTTTTCAAATGATTCGCCAGGGACCTTGGAAGTATGTGTATCATTGTCGCTTTGATGAGGAACATGGACCTGAACGCGAATTGTATAATCTGGATGATGATCCTGGTGAGTTTCACAATCTGGCAGATGATCCTGGGCAGGCTGATCGCATTGAGCAATTGCACGCATTGTTGGCGCAAGAATTGAAACGTGATCCCGAAGAGGCTGAAGCGGCATGTCAAGCAGATTTGGAGAAGGGGCTCTGAGATGGCATTTCCGACGTGTTAGAGCGGTTTAAGGAAATTCACCAGGAAGAATACCAATCAATCGTCTCCGTGTGAAAGCTCTTTCCTATATTCCGATGGAGAGACACCGATAACCCTTTTAAAGGCGGTGCTAAAAGCAAACGGATCTTCATATCCTACACGATAGCAAATCGATTTGATCGTGTCCTGTGTATAGCCCAACAACGCTTCAGCACGTCTCATGCGCAATGCAGCAAGCCGTTTTGTTGGCGTCATGCCATAGGTTTGCACACACAATCGGTAAAATTGTTTTTTGCCCAGATTTGCGTGTGCAGAGAGGGTTTCTAATGTCCAGTTTTGTGTCAGATCTTTTTGCACTAACCCCCAGGTTTCAACCAGTCTGTTATCTTGTGCGTGACCTGTAACGATGCGTATCACCTGTGTATGAATTAAATCTACCCATTGTTTCTGTATCCCATCATCGCTGAGATGATGCGCCTCGTGCAAAAGTCCTTCTACTGCTTGTTTAATTGCCTGTGGGTCCACATGTGTCAATTGAGGACGCTCCATACTTTTGAGTGGGTTGTTTTCTTCTTCCCCTCCGTAATACACCCAGCAAAACTCCCACGGATCTTTTGAACTCGAATGATAGGCTTGCACAGTCCTGTGCGGAGTTAAATAAGCCCAACCTGGGCCACAGCTCTGCCACTCATTGTCGATCAAAACCTCACCTTCACCTGCCCAACAGACCAGCACCCGGCTGCGATCTGCGTCTTCTCGCACAATTTCATACGTTTCATCTGCCTCTAATTTGCCAACAACACGCATCCCATAATGGTCCAGACTGCTACATTGTTGCGAAGAAACCAACTCTTCTCGTGTGTTCAGGCCAATAAGGGTTTTTTTACGAAGGTTTAGGATATTTCTAGGCATTCTATTCCTGTGCTGGTTTTGGTGGCGTAAAAGAGGGTTATACACGACATGGTATTAAAAAATGGTCTCAAAATCCAATTGTTATTTGAAGGTTTTAGAATCGTCATGACTTTTTCGCAAAGGTTTAGGGCTTTTTGGCGCATTCTGTTTCAGTACTCCTTTTCGTATCATGTGTATGTATCTCAGTTTTGTAATGTCCAATTGTGAATAGTCAAGCAACATTTACGTCTTGACGGAATTGGACAAGAAAACAAGTGAAAGGAAGGTGCTGGAATGACCAAGATCAACCTCGTTGAACAACCCGATTGTTCTGGTAAGAATCGACATTATGCCGGTAATCAAACCCCTTTGAAGCCCAGCCCCATCATTCGATTGCCTTTGGGTGCCGTAAAGGCTGTGGGGTGGTTGGCTACTCAGTTGGATCTCATGGCAGACGGACAAGTGGGCCGCCTCGATGAGCTAAGTAAATTTCTCAATGCGGATAGCGGGTGGCTCGGCGGGCCGGAAGCTGGTTGGGAAGAAGCACCATACTGGCTGCGAGGATACTATGACTTGTCTGTTCTTACGGGCCAACCGCGACTTCAAGAGACTGCAAATCGCTGGATTGAGAGTGTGATCGTTTCCCAGCGGGAGGATGGGTACTATGGTAGCGACCACAACCGTCTCCTCAAGGGCGTGGGAGGGCAGGAGATTGTGGATATCTGGCCTCATGCTGTTATGAACGATGCATTGATCAGCCACTACGAAGCGACTGGAGACGACAGGATTCTCTCGCTGTTGACTCGCTTCTTCACCTTTTGCTCCGAGTTGCCCGACCATCAGTTTTTACCCCAGATGTCCTGGGATTACTACGAGAACTACCGCGAACACTTTGGCGATTGGAAGCCTCGGATTCAAATCAAGCGTGCGGGAGATCTGATGCCGCATATCTTCTGGTTGTATAACCAGACCGGTGACCGATGGCTGCTGGATTTGGCCATCAAGGTATATCACCGAACACAGCCAGCCATGAACCAGTGGCTGGACAACCATACCGTTCACTTCTCTCAGCGATTTCGCTATCCCGCTCAGATGTTTCCTGTTGTTGGTGACGAACGATACTTGCGAATGTCTGAGCTATTCTACGATGGGTTCATGAAAACATGGGGGCAAATGCCGAGGGGAGCACATGCGGCGGATGAGCGCATAAGAATGGGCAAAATCGATCCACGACAGGGTATCGAGACGTGCTCTTTGGGCGAGTTGAACAAGAGCCACTATATCCTATCTGAGATCACCGGAGATTCCGGGTATGCGGACCGTATCGAAGATATCACGTTCAACCATTTGCCAGCTTCGCACGCGCCAGATCACAGGTCTTTGAGGTATTTGACTGCATCGAATATGCCGCTTTCGGTCGCTGAAATGGACTTCAAGAACAGCGGGCAGCATCCTGTATTCACAGCCGATTCCCACAGATGTTGTCAGCACAATACCGCACAGGCGTGGCCCTCATTTGTTCGACATCTCTGGTTTGCCACGCCTGACAACGGACTGATCGCATGGCTCTATAGTCCCAATACAGTTACTGCAAAGGTAGGGGAATCAGGACATACTGTACGTATCCAATCCAATACGAGTTACCCATTTGGCGAATCTGTTTCATTAGTGATCGACGTGGACAATCCTGTTCGGTTCCCACTCTACTGCCGAATACCGGGCTGGAGTCATGGAACTGAGATTCGCATTGGAGATGAAAAGGCCAAATTCGAAGCTGGTGAAGGTAAGATGATCCGGATTGAAAGAGAGTGGCAGAGCGGCGATGTTGTCCAAATCCAATTTGCCGCCGAAGTCTCAGCAACGACGTGGCCAAGAAGTGGCGCGATCACGATTGATCGAGGCCCGCTCAGTTACTCAGTTCGGATCAAGGAAGACTGGACGAGGGAATCAGGGGGACCTGATGACTGGCCTCGTCAATCAATCAAACCTGCCTCTCAATGGAACTACGGATTGGAAGTCGATCCGAATGATCTATCTGATTCGGTAACAGTATCCGTCTCAGATAGAATACCGGATCAGCCCTGGCAGGAAAGTGCGGCCCCAATTGTGCTAAAAGTGCCTGCTAAGAGGATCCCTGAATGGCAGACTCAGATTAAACATACGGTCGACTCTCTTCGTGAAAGCCCAGTAAAGTCTTCCGAACCCCAGGAGAGCATCGATATGATCCCAATGGGATGCGCGCACCTGCGAATGAGTGTCCTTCCCGTCGTCAGCGAACGAAGCGATGCACGAAAGTGGGAAGACATTCCAAACCCAGACGAATATATGTTAGACAGGCTGGATCAGTAGCTTTTTAGCGTGTTGGGGAAATCTCTGACTAATCAAACATTCTCCTACAATGGGATGAGCTGCCAGCCGACCACCAAGAAGACCTCGCTTATCGTATGGCCGTCTTTGCCGCCATGATCGAACACATCGACCACGGCCCTTACTTCCTCGAAGACGAATAAGGGAAGTACCGTTTTTAGGCAATTGGGGATGAGAGAGTGGGCAAGATTCAGGTCACAAACAAAAAAAGGCTGCGAATATTTTCGCAGCCTTTTAAGTTTTTTAAAACAACATGTTAATGTTCATGGCTCCGGCGGTAGGACTCGAACCTACGACCCAGTGGTTAACAGCCACTTGCTCTGCCAGCTGAGCTACGCCGGAACGTCATATTTCCAATAGCGATGAAATTTACTGGAAGTGAATATCAGTGTCAAGCGCAATTTTTAATTCTTTGATTTTTCTGCATCTGGAAGTCGGGGCATTCCGCTTGACATCATTCTGGTGAACATCTATGTTTTCAGCGGTCAGTCCAACCATTCAACCTACGAGTCCCTAACCCCCAGCCTTGCCTATGCCAGATGAAAAGTTGATACAGCGGATTGTTGCCGAAGTTGTGCGGCGGTTGAAGGCGTTGGAGGGAAGCGCGGTATCTGCACCGATTGACCCGCCGGTGAGTTTGGTGACGGAGGATCTGGTCAAATCTGCAATCAATCGCGGTGGCGATGTGGTTTATGTGACGCCCAATGCGATTGTGACGCCGTTGGCGCGGGATCTGATACGGCAGCAGAAAGTGCGTCTGGTTGTGGCTGATGATGAGGCGGTGGTTCAAGATCCGCAGAAATCGAGTGTATTAGCTATTGGTGCAGACCACAAGGGATTTGAGCTGAAGAAACAGATTGTGCTTATGTTGCAAGATGCCGGGCGAGAGGTGATGGATTGTGGCGTACACAGTCCGCAAGAGGCATCTTATGTCGGCGTGGCAAAAGCGGTGGCTGATGTTGTTCTGGAAAAGAATTTGATGACGGGTATTGTGATTGATGGGGGAGGTATGGGAGTTGCCCTCGTTGCGAATAAAATAAAAGGGATTCGCGCGGTATCGTGTCACGATGTGACATCGGCCAAATTTGCCCGCGCCCATGTAGATGCCAATGTTTTGTGTCTCGGTGTCGGCGTGGTGGGGGATACTGTAGCGAAAGAGATTGTAGCGACGTGGCTGAGTACCCCGTTTGAAGGCGGTCAATATGCCGCGCGTGTTCGAGAAATTGGTGGTGTGGAGGATGAGAATCGGGATTGAGTTGAATGTTCTTTTAATCAGGGGATGACTATGCTTTCACAGGAGCAACTGGCGCAATACGACCGGGATGGGTATGTGCTGGTGTCGGGCTTGATTCCAGAAGAGACAATTGCCAATGCGGAAGCTGCGATGTGGTCTGCGCTCGGGATGGATAGGGATGATCCAGCTTCGTGGTCTCCTTTGCCAGACGAAACAGATGGGGTGACAACAATCGCCCGCCAGGGGGTGATTGAACATTTTGGGGTTCGTGATCCCGCGTTGCTGGCTTGTTGTACGCCCGCGTTTTACAAGGTGCAGAGCCAATTGGTTCGGGAGAATGCAGGTGCATTTCACTGTCAGAAGCCACAGCCTGAGGCAGTGTGGGCACGCAGTGTATTTCCAGTTTCGAAAGGCTGGGATTATCTCAGTGGGCACGTCGATGGTGGACATCGGCCTTTTAATGTTTTTCCAGGGTCATTTCGGGTCTCGTCCCTGACTTATCTCGATTCTGGTGTTGCGCAGGGTGGTGGGACTGCGGTCTGGCCAGGATCACACCGAAAGCTCAGTGAGACGGCAGTGCAGGATCCCGACCGGTATCAAATGCTGTCAGATTTTGCGAAACCGCTACAAAAGTTTGATATGGGAGAGCCGATTGAGTTGAGGCCGTCCCGAGGAGATGTACTGTTTTTTCATTATCTGTTAATACATTGCGGGTCTCTCAATACAAGTAATAAACCTCGTTTTGCCCTCCGCTGGATGTGTACCTGTGACGCATGTCGCATCTGGGAAAAATACGGCAAGTGGAATATCTGGATGCCCTGATGTTGGTGGTTGACTCTGTGTGTGGAAACCCGTATATTTTTTCTCTATGACCAGTGTTGTTTTTGCGGGGTATTCGTGCTGGATGATGACCTGACAGGCATGAGATTTGCGCTCGAAGAAGCCAGCGTGGCGGCAAGCGAGCATGAAGTGCCTATTGGCGCTGTTGTGATGCACAATGGCGAGGTAATCGCACGAGACCACAATCGCATTGTCCAGCGAAATGATCCCACAGCGCATGCCGAAATGCTCGTTATTGGTCAGGCGACAAAAAAGTTGGGCGTTCGGTGGTTAAGTAACTGCACACTTTACGCAACGCTGGAACCCTGTGCGATGTGTGCGGGGGCTATGGTGCTTGCCCGATTGTCCCGGTTGGTTTTTGGGGCTTGCGATCCCAAAACCGGGGCTTGTGGATCCCTGAGAAATATTGTGGAAGATACACGTCTGAATCATCGCCTGGACGTGCGCCGAGGCGTTTTAGAAGATGCGTGTGGTCAGGTGTTGCGGGCGTTTTTTCAAACTTTGCGAAAAAAATAAATATTGGAGAGGTGCTGGAGTGGTCGAACAGGCCGGTCTCGAAAACCGGTGTACCCTCACGGGTACCGTGGGTTCGAATCCCACCCTCTCCGCCAAAAACAGGCGCTCAGTCTTTGGCGCATAAGTGTGTGTGGAAGCTGATCGCTTACAGCTATATTGGAGAGGTGCTGGAGTGGCCGAACAGGCATGACTGGAAATCATGTGTATCCTTACGGATACCGAGGGTTCGAATCCCTCCCTCTCCGCCAAAAATACCACGAGGTTGTTATGCCGCATCCGATTCGCATTACAGTTGGCGATATTGAACTCGACGCCGAGTTGAACGATTCGCAAACAGCAGGCAAAATTCGCGAGGTTTTGCCGCTGGATTGTTCGTTTAATACATGGGGCGATGAGATTTACTTTGCAATTCCCGTTCAAGCGGGGCCAGAAGATGCGTGTGAAACTGTGGCGTTAAACGATCTCGGATATTGGCCGCCGGGCCATGCGTTTTGCATTTTTTACGGTCAGACCCCAGCGAGTCATGGAGATGAAATTCGTCCGGCAAGTCCCGTTAATATTATCGGACGGGTGCTGGGTGATGCCACGGTGCTCAAATCTGTTTCGGGAGTAAGCAACATCGTGGTTGAAGCGGTTTAGGTGGGGCTGTAGCTCAGTTGGGAGAGCGCTAGAATCGCACTCTAGAGGTCGTGGGTTCGACTCCCATCAGCTCCACCATAATATATTGTTAAGAGGCGAGAGGCGAGATCCCTCTTGTATCTCACTGTTTTCAGGTCGTGCTAGACGGGGAGATAGCGGTGCCCTGTAGCCCGCAATCCGCTATAGCGGGGTCGAATTCCACGTCTGAGAACCGATATTTTGGATCGCGGTCAATGAGTGGGCAGCGTAGATCGTCAGGTCCTGCGCAACGTGCCTATGCCGAACCCCGTCAGGACCGGAAGGTAGCAGCGGTAAGCAAATTGGTGCGTGTGCCGCAGGGGCACCTGGCAGGAGCCAGCGCTCGTTGAACGCCCTGGGGTAGCGGTTCGAAGCGCGGTGCACGACCTTTTTTAATGAGGCAGAGGCTTGGGGATTAGGGACTGGTAGGAGCATCCTTTGGAGTTCTTATGTCTTACACGGTAATGGCCCGCAAGCGGAGGCCACAGGCATTTGAAACAGTGGTTGCACAAAGCCATGTGACCACCACATTGCAAAATGCCATTCGGCTGGAGCGCGTGGCGCAGTCGTATCTGTTTTCCGGGCCGAGAGGAACGGGTAAGACCACTATGGCGCGATTGCTTGCCATGGCACTCAATTGCGAGCAGGGGCCAACGGCTGAACCGTGTGGAGAGTGTGCCCCATGTGTTGCCATTCGCCAGGGCAACAGCATGGATGTGCTGGAGATTGACGGCGCTTCGAATCGCGGAATTGATGAAATCAGGCAATTGCGCGAAGAGGTGGGGTATGCGGCTTCGCAAGGCAAGCGCAAGGTTTATATTATCGATGAAGTACACATGCTCACTACCGAGGCTTTTAATGCCTTGCTCAAAACGCTTGAAGAACCGCCAGCGCATGTTGTTTTTGTATTTGCAACTACCGAAGCCCACAAAGTACCCGAGACTATTTTATCCCGGTGCCAGCGCTACAATTTTCGGCGCATTCCACCCACGGCAATTGTGGAAGAGCTCAAAAAGGCTGTGGATGAAGAAGGCGTAACAGCGGAAGAAACGGCGCTGTTTTTGATCGCTCGGAAAGCCGATGGGGGCATGCGTGATGCACTGAGTTTGTTGGATCAGGTCATTGCATTTTCAGATGCTGGTATTACGGAAGATGCGGTACAAAATTTACTGGGTTTGATTCCCCGAGATGTGTATTTTGATCTGACGCAGGCCATTGTGGAGCGGGATGGTGCTCGCGCGTTGGAGATTGTTGATGAACTGGCGCGCGAAGGCAGTGATTTGGGTGAATTTGTGGCTGGGTTGATGGCGCATTTTCGACATTTGCTCGTTGCTTGTGCCGCGGGAGATTTGACTGATGAAAATTTACCAGAAGCTGACCGCGTGCAGTATGCAGAGGTTGCCGCGCAATTCGAAGAGGCAGATCTCGTGCGCATGCTCAATGCCGTGGGGGAATTGGAAACGCAGATTAGTCGGGTGACCGAGCCTCGATTCTGGCTTGAATTGGCGGTTATGAAGCTGGTACAGATGACGTCAAGTGTAGATTTGCAGGTTTTGATTAGTCGATTAGAACAACTCGAACGGGGGTTAAAAAGCCAGGGAACGGCTACCGGAACGCGTCAGCCATTGCCCAGGCCCCAATCTGCACAGAAAGCGACATCATCCAAACCAGACACGCGCGTTAGGGGAGAGAGTGAGAAGTTGCCACCGCCAACAACAGCTTCCAAATCTTCACCGCCGCAACAGAGGGGCAATGGTCGGCCCGTGGCAGAACAGCCACAAGAAGAAATACCTCCAGTGCCAGATGTATCCTCAGAAGAGCCGCCAGACTTTTCTATTGTAAAAGATAAGTGGGCACAACTGGTACAGGCAGTGAAGGTGAAGAAGATGTCGTTGGGCACATTTTTGGACGAAGGCCGCCCACAATCAATGGATGGACGACATCTGGTGGTATCTTTTCAAAAGCACCGAGAATTTCACGCCAATCAGGTGCGGCGCAGCCGCGCTCTGGTAGAAGAAGTTGCGCGCGGTGTTTTTGGAGGTACAGTTACCATCTCATGTGAGGTTGTTTACGACGATAATAAAGAGCAAATAGTTGAGGAGAAGGGTGTAGAAGATGATGAGCGCGTGCAGATGGTGATGCAGGTGTTTAGTGGGGAAGTGATCAGGTAGGGATTGCTGCGTTGGGAACATTGCTTTTTAAGGAGATAGAGTATGGCAAAAGGTATGGGCGCGATGATGAAGCAGGCTCAAAAGTTGCAGGCCAAGCTGGCCAGGGTGCAAGAAGAACTGGGAGCAAAAGAGGTAGAGGCAACGTCGGGTGGAGGTATGGTGACTGTAAGGGCCAGTGGGCATCAAGATATTTTGTCTATTAAAATTGATCCCGAAGTAGTTGATCCCGAAGATGTGGAAATGCTGGAAGACCTCGTGCTGGCGGCGGTTCAGCAGGCGCGTCAAAAAGCTGCGGATATGGCCGAGGCCGAAATGCAGAAAGCCACAGCGGGTCTTATCCCGCCCGGCATGAATATGCCGGGTTTCTGAGGGGGGAAACGCGAAGTCCTCGCACTATAGTTTTTGGAGTTTTCTATGGCATCAGAGGCCATTGAAAAATTGATTGTCGCTTTGAATCGGTTGCCGGGGATCGGTGCTAAAACAGCACGCCGTCTCGCGCTGGAGATGTTGACATGGGATACGGATGAGGTGCGCGAACTCGCCGATTTGATGGTGGATGTCAAGACCCGGGTGCGGCGGTGTTCAATTTGTTTTAATTTGACTGAGGTTGAACCGTGTTCTGTGTGCAGCGATACGCGTCGAGATCGTGCCAGTGTGATGGTGGTTGATTTTATCGGCGATCTTTTGGCATTTGAGCGCACCGGACTTTATCGGGGACTTTATCATGTACTGGACGGGCGAATTTCGCCCCTGGATGGTATTGGTCCAGAAGACTTGAATATTTCTCAGTTGCTCCACCGCTTGCGCCAGGGGGAAATTCGAGAGGTGATTCTCGCCAACGGCCCGACCGTAGAGGGCGATGCCACAGCACAATATTTGTCTCAATGTTTGACTCCGTTTGAAGTATCTGTCACACAAATTGCGCGCGGGTTGCCGGTGGGCAGTGATCTTGCCCTGGCCGATCAAGTGACATTGTCGCGTGCGCTGGAAGGCCGACGGGAGTATTAAATGCCCCAGGTAAATACCATAGAGTCGAATCGCATGACAATGCCTGAGCCGCATACCCCAAAACGGTTGTGGACAGTGCCCAATGCCTTAACGGTGTCGCGTCTGCTGCTTACGCCCGTGTTTTTGCTGTTGATTTTTGCCGCCAACTGGTATTTCAAAATCCTCGCGCTGCTCGTCTTTACTGTAGCCTCATTGACCGATTTCTACGATGGGCGCATTGCGCGTCGCGATGGTACAGTGACGAATTTTGGTCGCTTTATGGATCCGCTGGCCGATAAGTTGCTGGTATCTTCGGCGTTGATTGCATTTGCGCGTTTGGGCATGGTTGAAGCATGGCTTATCGGGGCGATGCTCGTGCGCGATGTCGTGATTACGGGATTGCGAATTTTTGCGATTCGACGCGGCAAGCCCGTGGTGACCTCCCAACTTGCAAAGTGGAAAACCATGCTGCAATTGGTGCTTGTTTTTGGTATTTTGGTCTTTATCAATGTGCGCGTGGTTGAAGCCGAATTGGCCGCCCAACCAATTGTGCTCGTAGGTGATATTTCATATTGGGTTTTGAATGTCCTGGTGGCTGTTGTGACTCTCGTTGCTGTTGTTTCTGGCGTTCGGTATTTAATTGAAAATCGCAAGACATTTTAAGGCGAGCGAATAGCTGACGCCTATAGCTATGACAGATTTTCGGCCTTCTGAGCCATCGTTTTTTGTCCGGTTGATTGCAACCGGCTTTTTTTCTGGCTATTCGGGTTTTGCCCCGGGAACAGCCGGATCATGCGTGGCATTGGCGATTTATTGTCTGTTGCCACCACTGAACCCCTGGGCGTGGGGGGGGCTGTTGATTGGGTTGTTTTTTGTGGGGGTTTATACATCCGGGGCATGCGAAAAATCCTGGGGTAAAGACCCCAGGTGTGTGGTGATCGACGAGTTTGTCGGATTTTTTGTGACAGTAAGTCTGCTTCCGCAGTCGGTGTTGATGGGCATAGTTGGCTTTTTCGTGTTTCGCATACTGGATATTATTAAGCCACCGCCCGCCCAGCAGGCCGAGGCATTGCCCGGTGGGTGGGGTATTGTGGCCGACGATGTGGTTGTGGGCATTTATGGACATTTAATTCTAATATTATGGCTGGCATTCGCACCTTTGTCGCTTTAGAGATGTCCCATTTCAGATCGCTTAATTGCTTCTTGACATATATACAAATGTTCACTATACTTGTGGCACATTGTGCGGTGCAGAATACGAGAGGGACTGCGCCGTGATCCCAAACCTTTTGTAAGGAGAGATACAGATGGCCAAACGCAATATTAAAGGTACGCAACAAAATGATGGCAAACAGCAAGCAATAGACAACGCCATTGCCCAAATCGAAAAGCAATTTGGACAGGGGGCAATTATGCGCCTGGGAGGCGAAGATGGGCAACCCCTTGTAACAGAGGTTATTCCAACGGGTTCTCTAAGCCTGGATGTCGCATTGGGTGCAGGTGGCGTTCCCCAGGGAAGAGTGGTTGAAATATATGGCCCTGAAGGGTCGGGCAAGACGACTTTGATTTTGCACATTATTGCCGAGGCGCAAAAGCGCGGTGGGGCAGCGGCTTTTGTCGATGCAGAACACGCATTGAATGTAGAATTGGCCGAGCGCCTGGGCGTAGATATCGAAAACTTATTGATCGCCCAGCCCGATACGGGTGAAGAAGCACTCGAAATTACGGATACTCTTGTGCGTAGTGGTGCTTTTGAGGTCGTGGCTTTAGACTCTGTGGCTGCCCTGGTGCCGCGTGCCGAACTCGAAGGTGATATGGGTGATTCTCACATGGGCTTGCACGCCCGTCTGATGTCTCAAGCCCTGCGCAAACTCGTCGGATCAATCAGTCAGTCGAAAACTTGTGTGATCTTTGCCAATCAGATTCGCATGAAGATCGGCGTGATGTTTGGCAATCCCGAAACGACCACGGGTGGCCGTGCGCTTCCGTTTTACGCATCGGTGCGTATAGATATTCGGCGCATTGGCTCTATTAAAGACGGGCAAGAGGTCGTTGGCAATCGCGTTCGGATTCGCGTGGTGAAAAACAAGATGGCACCGCCTTTTAAGGAATGTGAAGTCGATCTGATGTTTGGGGAAGGCATTTCCAGAGAGGGCAGTTTGATCGATATGGCTGAATTAAACGGTATTATCAAGAAAAGTGGTACCTGGTTCTCCTATGGTGAGGATCGGCTTGGGCAGGGGCGAGAAAATGTCAAGCGCCATCTGAAAGAGAACGCGAGTTTGTCTGCAAAAATCGAACGCGAGGTGCGCGAGGTCGTGGGGCTTCCCGTGGATAAGATGTTTGAACTCGGAGAAGAACCCACCTAAGTATGTTGTTGACATCTCAACTTTCTCTAATTTAATTCATAACGGGCGTTATACCTGTTTGAAAAAACTGGGAATCTATGCTGGTGATAATTCCATCTTTTTTATTTTCCCAGATCTTCAGAGAAATTGAGAAAGGATGTCGCAAATGTTTTTGAACAAAGGAATATTGTTTATTACTGCCCTTGTGTTGCTGTTATGCGTGGGGCAAGCCTCTGCTGGTTCCGTGGGCAATCAGGATGATACTACGAAGCCCGGGGATCTCAATGGCGATGAGATGGTTAACTTTGCGGATTTTTTGTTGTTTGCAAGCATGTTTGGAGCAAGTCAAGGCGATGACAGGTATGATGCCCGGGCCGATCTGGACGGAGATGGTATGATAGGTTTTGGCGATTTTTTGGCCTTTGTCAGTGCCTTTGGCACATCCACTCCAGGTGGCGGTGGTGGTGCCCCTGATCTCATTGTTACAGCGCCTTCGGTGAGCGATACCACGCTGACGCCTGAGCAGATGTTCACACTGAATGCGACGGTACGCAATGCTGGGAATGGACAAGCCGCTGAGACGACACTGACGTATTACAGCTCGCCCGACGCGACGATCACAATAAGTGATACAGAGGTTGGTACGGGCGCCATAGATAGCCTCAATGCTGGAAGCACGAGTGCCCAGTCGATTGACTTGAATGCACCATCGAGTGCCGGCACGTACTATTACGGCGCCTGCGTGGCGAGCGTCAGTGGTGAGAGCAATACGGATAACAACTGCTCAAATGGGGTGAGTGTCACGGTCAGCGATGGTGGGGAAGGTGGTCAAGGCAGTGGTGAGACGACGTCCTTCGATTTGGACCGCAACAATAATCCGCAGGATATCCTCTATATCAACAATCGATTCTACGTGCTTGATCAGGCGGGTGCAAGGGTCTATGGGTATGGGAGTGACGGTCAGCGCGATGCGGCTGGAGACTTCCGTCTGGATAGCGGTGTCCCACAGAGTATCACCTTTGCCAATGACCGATTCTATGTAGTTGATGATGCGGATGATAAGGTCTATGGGTATGGGAGTGACGGTCAGCGCGATGCAGCTGCAGACTTCGATCTGGGTATCAGTGATCCGAGGGGTATCGCCTTTGCCAACGACCGATTCTATGTGGTTAATGACGGGGATGATAAGGTCTATGGTTATGGGAGTGACGGTCAGCGCGATGCAGCTGCAGACTTCGATCTGGGTATCAGTGATCCGAGGGGTATCACCTTTGCCAACGACCGATTCTATGTGGTTAATGACGGGGATAATATGGCCTATGTGTACACGAGTTCTGGTCAGCGTGTTGCGGATGCAAACTTCCGTTTGTTTATCGGTGATCCGAGGGGTATCGCCTTTGCCAACAACCGATTCTACGTGGTTGATTTCTATAATGAAAAGGTCTATGGGCACGGGAGTGACGGGCGGCGTGATTCGGCTGGAGACTTCGATCTGCATAGCAATAACACTCCGCAGGGTATTGCCTATGTCAACGACCGATTCTATGTGCTCGATGTGGATGATGGAAAGGTCTATGGATATGGGAGTGATGGTCAGCGCGATGCAGCTGCAGACTTCGACCTGATTAACAGTGATCCGTTTAGTATTACCTATGCCAACGATCGATTCTATGTACTTGATCCCTCGGATCTAAAGGTCTATGTGTACACGAGTTCTGGTCAGCGTGTTGAGGATGCAGACTTCGACCTGGCTGGCAACAACGATGATCCATCGGGTATCAGCTATGTCAATGAGCAATTCTATGTGCTTGATCCCACAGATGAAAAGGTTTATGTGTACACGAGTTCTGGTCAGCGTGATGCGATTGCAGACTTCAATCTGGCTAACAGTTCTCCGTCGGGTCTCACCTATGCCAACAATCTGTTCTATGTACTTGATTCCGCAGATGAAAAGGTTTATGTGTACACGAGTTCTGGTCAGCGTGTTGCAGCTGCAGACTTTGATGTGGCTTTCAGTTCTCCGGTGGGTCTCATCTATGTCAACAACCAATTCTATGTACTTGATATCGAAGGTGCAAAGGCTCATTGGTACACGAGTGCCGACCCAAGTCCCGATCTAATTGTTGTGGCGCCTTCGGTGAGCAATAGCAGTCCGAATGCCGACGAGGCCTTCGGTTTGAGTGCTGTGGTTCGCAATCAGGGCGCGGGTTCTTCGGCTGTGACGACCTTGCGTTTCTACCTCTCGCCCGATACGACGATCACAACGAGTGATACAGTGGTTGGCACAGCTGCCATAGGTAGTCTCAATGCGGGGGGGCCGAATGGTCAGGCGATTGAATTGAATGCGCCATCGGGCGTGGGTATATACTACTACGGTGCGTGTGTCCAAAGCGTCAGTGGTGAGAGCGATACGGATAACAACTGCTCGAATGGGGTGCGTATTTCAACTGCAGACTTTGATCTGGATGGCGACAACACTGATCCGGAAGGTCTCACCTATGCTAACAACCGATTCTATGTGGTTGATTCCAGGGATGCAAAGGTCTATGCGTACACGAGTTCTGGTCAGCGCGATGCGGCAGCAGACTTCGCCCTGGATAGTAATGGTCCAGAAGATATCACCTATGCCAACAACCGATTCTACGTGCTTGATCGGGGTAGTGTGTCTGATCGGGGGGATGAAAAGGTCTATGCGTACACAAGTTCTGGTCAGCGCGATGCGGCAGCAGACTTCGATCTGGATAGCAACAACAGTACTCCGTCGAGTATTACCTATGTCAACGATCGATTCTATGTGGTTGATTTTTTGACAGCAAAGGTCTATGCGTACACGAGTTCTGGTCAGCGCGATGCGGCAGCAGACTTCGATCTGGATAGCGACAACGCTGATCCGTTTGGTATTAGCTATGTCAATGACCGATTCTATGTGGTTAATAACTCGGACGTGGCTGCACAGGTCTATGCGTACACGAGTTCTGGGCAACGTGATGCGGATGCAGATTTCAATCTGCCTAACGGTGATCCGTTTGGTGCTACCTATGTCAATGATCTATTCTATGTGGTTGATAACGGAGATGATCGGGTCTATGCGTACACGAGTTCCGGACAATAACGCACGGGGAACATGAGAAAGAAATCGCATTTTAGGCTTTGACAACAGAGTGGGTTTGCCTATTTTAATACCTGCTCTGTTGTTTTTTTTAACGAGAAATTATCGTGAAATCGCCCACGCTGTTTGAGACCGATGAAGCCGTTGAAAAGGCCAGGGCGTATGCTTTGCGCTTGCTGAGCAGACGTGCTTATACAAAAAAAGAGATTTGCGACAAACTCGCTGGACGAGGTTATGAGCAAGGCGCGATTGAACAGACTCTCTCGATGCTCAAGCGTCTCAATTTAATTGATGATGTGTTGTTTGCGCGTCAATTTGTCGAGCAACGGTTGCGATTGCGGCCTTCCGGTCGGATGGCACTTGTGCGCGATCTTGTGCATCGGGGTATTTCTGCTGAGATAATCGATCGCGTTTTGGACGATGTTTTGGCAGATATTGACATTGAAGATGTCGCACTCGATTTGCTGATGGGCAGGGCAAATCGCTATCGGGGATTATCTCGTGAGAAAGCTCTCGGGCGGATGTACGGTTTTTTAGGGCGCAGGGGATTTGAGGTTTCGATTGCACGAGATGTAGCCCATAAAGTTTGGTCTAAAATAGAGAATGAAGAAGGTTAAATAAAAGATGAAGACTGCTGTACAAATTCGCGAAGAGTTTCAGGCATTTTTTGAATCCAAAGGCCATACGCGGGTTCAAAGTGCGCCCCTATTGCCGCAAGACGATCCTACTCTGTTATTTACCAATGCGGGTATGAATCAGTTTAAGGATGTGTTTTTGGGCACCGGGCGCCGGCCTTATTCACGGGCAGTTGATACGCAGAAGTGTTTGCGGGTTTCGGGCAAGCACAACGACCTGGAAGAAGTGGGATTCAGCCCCAACCATCACACGTTTTTTGAGATGTTGGGCAACTGGTCTTTTGGCGACTACTTTAAAGAAGAAGCCATAGCATGGGCGTGGGAGTTGCTCACAGATGTGTGGCAGTTGCCAAAAGATCGCATGTGGGCAACGGTGTTTGGCGGCGATGAGGAGGATGGTTTGGAGGCCGATGTGGAGGCTGAAAAACTCTGGACGCGCGTGACGGATTTGCCTGTCAATCGCGTGCTACGTCTGGGTAAGGAAGATAATTTCTGGGAGATGGGAAATACCGGTCCTTGTGGTCCGTGTTCCGAAATACACTTTTATCTCGGCGATGATCCGGCGCAACAGGATGCAGTGCCGGATTTAGACGCTGAGGATTATGTCGAAATCTGGAATCTGGTTTTTATTCAGTACAATCGCGGTGCCGATGGTATATTGCAGCCTTTGCCGGCTCAGCATGTGGATACGGGGATGGGGTTTGAGCGGATTTGCTCAATTTTGCAGAGTGTACAAACTACTTATGATACGGATGTGTTTGTGCCAATTATTGGGGCAATTAGTGAGATTACTCGAAAGCCTTATAACAAAGACCATCAGGTGCCCATACGCGTGATTGCCGATCATGTGCGTACACTCGCTTTTGCTATCGCAGACGGGGCGCTGCCGTCCAATGAAGGGCGAGGCTATGTTTTGCGGCGGATTTTGCGCCGCGCTGCGCGGTTTGGGCGCTCGCTGGGGATGCATGAGCCGTTTATTTTTAGATTAATAGAGACAGTAGTCCACGAAATGAGGGTTGCTTTTCCCGAGGTGGCAGAAAAACGCGATCATATTACGCAGGTGATTCGGTCTGAGGAAGAGGGATTTGGTAAAACACTGGATCGCGGGCTGGAGATTTTTGACGCGATGCAGGCGAAAGGGCATATTTCCGGAACTGATGCTTTTCAGTTGTACGATACCTATGGCTTTCCCATTGATTTGACGCGGTTGATGGCTGCCGAAAAAGGTATTGAGGTAGATGAGGAGGGCTTTGAAGCGCAAATGGCGGAGCAACAGAAGAGGTCTCGTTTGGCAGCTTCTTGGAATTTTCAAGCAGAAGTTTCAAATGTTACACATATTCCTAAATCGGAATTTGTGGGATACGAAACACTGACATCCGATTCGCGCATTATCGACTGTCAACCCTCTAAGGATGGGATGTTGAATCTCTATCTGGATATAACGCCTTTTTATGCCGAAGCTGGTGGGCAGGTTGGAGATACGGGTGAAATTGTAGGAGAAGGTGTGCGCTTTGAGGTAGCGACTACATTTAAGGCGGGAGAAGTAATTGTCCATCAGGGTTGCCTGTGCGATGGGCAGGTCGAAGGATTGAATGGGATGGATGTGAATGCGCGTGTCGATGCTGAAAACCGTTTGAATACGGCGCGCAATCACACGGCCACGCATCTGATGCATCGCGCTTTGCGGCAGGTATTGGGCGATCATGTACATCAGGCCGGTTCGCTGGTTGCCCCGGATAGGTTGCGATTTGATTTTACGCATTTTGAAGGTGTGACACCCGCGCAATTGGACGATATTGTGGGGATTGTCAATGACGCGGTCAGGAGAGATTGGGCTGTCGATATTTCTTTTGACTCATTCGATCGCGCTGCTGAAATGGGTGCGATGATGTTGTTTAGCGAAAAATATGGCGATGTGGTGCGCATGGTGCGAGTGGGAGATTTTAGCCTGGAGTTGTGCGGTGGCACGCATGTGCAAAGCACCGGGCAAATCGGGCTGTTTCAGCTCACACAAGAGACGGGTACTGCAGCTGGCGTGCGGCGCATTGAGGCGGTCACCGGACCTGGTGCAGAAGCCCTCGTGCGCGAGCAAAAGAAAATTTTGGTCAATCTCTCATCGCAACTGAGTGCGTCAACATCGGAATTGTCTGATAAAGTCGCGAACCTGATCGCGCACAATCGCGAGCTCGAGCGCGAGTTGCAGAGTTTGCGACGGGAACGCGCCGGTTCAGAGATGGATATGCTGGTGAGCAGTGCTCTGAATGTAAATGGGTTACGCGTCGTGGCCGCCGAGGTTTCGCCACCCGATATGGACGGGTTTCGCACAATGGGCGACGGTTTGCGCGATGCCCTGGGCACAGGGGGGGTTGGTGTGATTGGTGCGAATTTAAATGGCAAGGCATCGCTTCTTGCGGTGGTGACGGACGATCTAATTGATCGGGGTGTGCAGGCTGGCAATGTTGTCAAAGCCATTGCACAAATCGTGGGTGGCGGTGGTGGCGGTCGCCCCCATCTGGCGCAGGCCGGCGGTAAGTTTCCCGAAAAGATCGGAGAGGCTCTGGCGCGAGTGCCTGACATTATTCGGGCACAGGTGGGAGGGTAAGTGCCTCAATGTCGATATTCGAACAGTTGGTGGCTATTCGCAATCGCCGCGGGGCGGGGTTTTTGCCCTATCTGGATCCCGACAGGCTCGACAAAAAAGATCTGGGACGCACGGCCTCTATTTGTGAAGCGCAGGGGGCGGACGCCATTTTGATTGGCGGCAGTTTTTTGTTATCCACCAATTTTGATCGCATGGTACGCGAGGTCGTACGCGCTGTAGATATTCCGGTGATTATATTTCCCGGCGATACCAACCAGATATCAGCGGCTGCCGATGCGATTATGTTTTTGTCGCTTATCAGTGGACGCAATCCCGAATTGCTGATTGGGCAACAAGTCAAGGCCGCGCCAATTTTGAAAGCTCACGGCTTAGAGGCCATTGCAACTGGCTACGCGCTCGTGGATACCGGGCAGCTAACCACAGCTGAATACGTGAGCAACACACGTCCCTTGCCGCGCGACAAACCCGAGATTGCAATGGCGCACGCTCTTGCCGCCGAGTATTTGGGTATGCAATGCGTGTACCTGGATGCCGGTAGCGGGCCAGAGTTGATGGTACCCGAAGAAATAGTGCAGGCTGTCTGTGGCTATGTGTCAATCCCAATAATTGTCGGCGGTGGCATTCGCGATCCCAAAGCTGCGGCAAAACGGGTCGCATTGGGCGCAGCTTTTGTGGTGGTTGGTAGCATTTTTGAAGAAACGGGCTGGGATGCCGCGCTGATTGGCGCATTTGCCTCTGCTATTCACTGTCTCGACTGAGTCCATTTTTTCCACAATTGGAGATGTCGTTACCGTCTTTGCGGACGGTTTTTTTATGCGAGCGTATTGTTATGGCTATTTCATCTGGCGCAGTGTTGTGTTACGGTGTACTGGGGATCGATCAAATCGTGCAAGTGGCCTGGTTTCCCGAGCGCAATGGACACACGCGCGCGTTTCGCGACGAAGAATTTGTCGGTGGAGAAGCGACCAATACGGCGGTGACATTGAGTGGATTAGGGGTCGATGTGCGGTTGATGGGGTGTGCATTGGGAGACGATCGCAGAGGTGTACTTTTTTTGCGTGCGATGCGTCAATTTGACGTAGATATCCGCAGGCTCGATATAGATCCCAGCGTTCGCACCGGGCATGCCGTTATCCTGTCCGATGTCAATGGAGGTCGAACGATTTGTGGACATTTTCCCGATGTGCGTAGCAGGCCACTGACCGAGGCGGATCTCGATGGTGTTGCCCTGTTGTCTGTCGATCCCTTTTTGGGAGAAAATGCAATCCGAGCAGCTAAACTTGCGCGGGCTTGTGATGTGACGGTATTTGCTATTGAACTGACGCCAGATCACCCGCTTGCAAAATTTTGTGATGTGGTGATCAATTCTGACGGTTTTATGCGCAGACACAGAATGGGCATGCCCTCGGATGTGGCGGTTGGGCTTTTGAAGGCCGGTATAGAAACCGTGGTGATTACCAGGGGAAAACAGGGATGTCAGGTTTTTCAGGAAAATGGCAATAGTTTTGAACAGCCCGCATACCAGGTCACTGCGCTCGATACAACAGGAGCGGGAGATGCCTTTCGAGCTGGCCTTATTTACGGGTATTTGCAGGGATGGACGCTGACGCGTAGTGTGCAATTTGCCAGTGGAAGTGCTGCATTAACATGTGCCAGGGCCGGTGGAGCAGGACATATTCACGGAGAAGAACAGGTCTTGCAACTGATTGCCGAAGATTGAATTTCAAATGTTTCTGATTATGGATGATACACACGATGCTGGAACAACGGGCTACGGTAAAAAATAAACTGGGTATTCACGCGAGACCCGCGGCTTTGCTGGTACAGGCAGCGGCTAAGTTTACTTCTGAAATTACACTGGAAAAAGATGGTCTGGCAATTAATGGCAAGAGTATTATGGGTGTGATGATGTTGGCTGCGGAAGTGGGTTCTGTGATCACGGTGCGGGTCGAAGGTGAAGATGCATGCAATGCACTGGATCATATCGTCGAAATGATTGAATCAAAATTTGACTGAGCTATGAAATATCTCAAAGGCATACAAGCGTCTCCGGGCATTGCGATTGCACCGGTGTATTTGTACGATCCGGAAGAGTTTCCCGTGGATCAACGCCGGATAGATCCCAGCGATATTCCCGTAGAGAAAGCGAGATTGGAAGAGGCGATCAGAGCCGTGTCTGAGGATTTCGCGGCCACGCGGGCGCATGTCGAGGATATACTGGGCAAAGAGCACGCGCAGATATTCGACGCTCATCTACTCATGTTGCAAGACCCCATGCTTCTCGAGCTTACATATCCACATATAGAAAAATATAATGCTGAATACGCTTTCTGGACGACTTTCCAGAATTTGCGTCGTCAATTTGAAGCGTTTCAAGATGATTATTTGAGAGAACGCGGTGCCGATTTATTGGGCATTGCAAAGCGAGTATTGGCCAAGTTGGGGAATTGGGAAAAAGCCGGGTTAGATCGATTGCCCGACAAATCAATTGTCGTTGCACGCGATTTGATGCCCGACGATATGGCGCACCTGCAACCCGACCGGGTTTTGGGGCTTGTGACAGAGGTCGGTGGTCCCACGTCCCACGCGATTATTCTGGCGCGCGGGTTAGAGATTCCCGCTGTTGTCAGCGTTGCCAACGCACTATCTGATGCACGTACAGGCGATATCGCGATAGTAGATGGTCAGCGCGGAGATTTTATTCTCAACCCGGATGATAAAACACTCGCACAGTATCGAGGCCTGGCCGAAAGATTGAGAAAGCGAAAGGCCGGGTTGGTCGATTCCCGAGATTTGCCCGCCCAGACTGAGGACGGTGTTCGGGTCGCGTTACAGGCCAATGTGGAATTGCCCAGCGAGGTGCATTCTGCGATGGACTACGGTGCTGAGGGCGTTGGGTTGTACCGCACGGAATATCTCTATCTCTCCAGCGATATTTTGCCCGATGAGGCCTCACAGGTTGCTGCCTATTCGCAAATGGCCAGGCGTATTGCGCCACATCCCCTCGTGATTCGCACTCTGGACCTGGGGGGCGATAAAATGTCGCATGTGCTCAATACACAGACAGAAATGAATCCCTTTTTGGGGTTGCGTTCCATCCGACTGACGCTGAGGCACCGCGATCTTTTTAAAGTACAGCTTCGGGCGATCTTAAAAGCGAGCACTGTTGGTAATGTGAAGTTGATGTTGCCCCTGATTTCGGGGATTGACGAATTGCGTGAGGCTCTTGCCGTGCTCGATGATGTGCGCGAAGAATTGACGCGAGAAGGTGTGTCTTTTGCCCCTCAGTGTCCCGTTGGGGTCATGATCGAAGTCCCTTCTGCAGCGCTGATAGCCGATCAATTGGCGCGGGAAGTCGATTTTTTTAGTATTGGCACCAATGATCTGATCCAATACACGCTTGCAGTTGATCGCGGCAATGATCTCGTCTCGTATTTATTCGATCCGTTTCATCCCGCGGTCTTGCGATTGATCAAGAGCGTGGTCGATGCAGCGCATGCACAAAATATACCGGTGACTGTTTGCGGTGAGATGGCGGGAGATCCGCATTCCGGATTGTTGCTGGTGGGCCTGGGGGTTGATAAGCTGTCGATGACGCCTTCGGCATTGCCCGAGGTCAAACGCGCAATTCGCAATACATCCTTTAATCAGCTTCAGGCACTTGGCGAAGATGTGCTCAATATGCAGGAGATCGCAGATATTCGGGCGCGTGTAAACGCCACTTTATCCGATGAGGATTACGAGACGTTCGTCGGCGGGGAAAGTGGTGAGACTACATTGCAAATGAGATTGTCATTATTGTAATTATTTATAGGAGCAGGCTTTATGGGTCGTTTGTTTACGTCGGAATCGGTTTCCGAAGGGCATCCGGATAAGTTGGCAGATCAAATTTCGGATGCTGTACTCGATGCTATGTTGGAGCAAGATCCCAAATCGAGGGTGGCTTGCGAAACGCTGGTGACAACCGGGCTTGTAGTGGTCGCAGGGGAAGTGACGAGCGAGGCCAGCGTGGATTTTCAGTCGCTGGTGCGCGGCGTGATTAAAGATATTGGCTATACGGATTCGAGCTATGGATTTGATTATAAGAGCTGTGAGATCATGGTGAAATTAGACCAGCAATCGCCCGATATTTCGCAGGGGGTAACAGCGGGGGAAGGATTGCACACCGAGCAGGGAGCGGGGGATCAGGGGATGATGTTTGGATATGCGTGTCGAGAAACACCAGAATTGATGCCGTTACCCATTATCCTGTCTCACAAATTGGTGGCAGAACTCGCGCAAATTCGGAAAGATAAAGGGCTTTCGTATTTGCGTCCCGATAGCAAAGCACAGGTGACGGTGGAATACGACGGGGACGGACCGGCTCGCGCGCACACAGTGGTGGTTTCGACACAGCACGATGAAGATGTATCGCACGAGCAGATTGTAAGGGATGTAAAAGAGAAAGTGATCCGCGAGGTGGTGCCTACGCATCTTTTGGATGGAGATACGATTTATCACGTCAACCCAACCGGCAAATTTGTGGTGGGTGGGCCACACGGCGATTGTGGATTGACTGGAAGAAAAATTATTGTGGATACGTACGGTGGGATGGGGCGTCATGGTGGTGGGGCGTTTTCAGGCAAGGATCCGACCAAAGTGGATCGCAGCGGGCATTATGCGGCGCGCTGGGTCGCCAAAAATGTCGTTGCTGCGGGCCTGGCATCTCGATGTGAAGTGCAACTGGCTTACGCTATTGGGGTGGCAAAACCCGTTTCGGTCGCCGTAGATACGTTTGGCACGGGCAAAATTGAAGAATCAAAAATCGTCGCTTTGATTAAGAATCACTTTGATCTGACGCCATTGGGCATTATTGCAGCACTCGAGTTGACCAGGCCCATGTATCGTTCTACAGCTGCGTATGGTCATTTTGGGCGCGGAGAATTTACATGGGAGCAGACGAGTAAAGCCGATGTCATAAAAAAAGCCGCTGGGCTGTAATATTTTCAATATCATCTTGTCAATTTTTTTAGCGCGGAATTCATTTCCGCGCTTTTTTTTGCGTAAATATGCGCTCATCTTTCGAGGTCGTATTGTTTTATTTTTTTGTGCAAGTTGGTGCGTTCGATGCCCAGGGCAGTGGATGCGCGTGTGACATTGCCTTTGTGGCGCTCCAGTGCTTCGGCAATGTAGTGCCGCTCAACAGCCTCGCGCACCTGGCGAAGTGTTTTTCCCGCGCCGAGATCCGGGAAAGAACCGGGTTGTTTTGGAATGGACATACCATCTAAAGTGGGCAAATCTTCAGGGTATATGGTGTCTCCTGAAACCATAATTGAGAGGCGTTCAACCAGGTTTTTCAGTTCGCGGATGTTGCCGGGCCAGTCGTATTGCAAGAGCAGGTCCCGCGCTTCTGCCGATAGTGCTTTGGGTAAAAACCCATTTTCTTCGGCATAGGCTTTGAGGAAGTGTTCGGCCAGCGCGGGGATGTCTTCGCGGCGCTCCCGCAAGGGCGGCGCTGTCAATGGTACCACATTCAGGCGAAAGTAGAGGTCTTCTCGAAATTTGCCCTGCTCGACTTCGGCGTGCAAGTTTTTGTTTGTCGCTGCGATGACGCGCACATCTACCCGAAAGGTTTTGGCACCGCCTACCCGTTCAAATTCACCCTGTTCGAGCGCGCGCAAAACCTTGGCCTGTACCGCCAGGCTCATGTCGCCAATTTCATCGAGAAATAACGTCCCACCATCAGCCTGGAGGAATTTGCCATCGCGCGTTCTGACTGCGCCGGTAAATGCGCCTCGATCACTACCAAACAATTCGCTTTCAATGAGTTCTTCGGGAATGGCAGCACAGTTTACTTTGATAAAGGGATTGTTCGCTCTGTGACTCATTTTGTGAACAGCACGGGCAACGAGTTCTTTACCTGTGCCGCTTTCTCCAAGGATGAGGACACGCCCATTGGTGGGGGCAACGCGCGCGATTTGGTTGCGAATTTCTGCCAGGACAGGACTTTGTCCCACCATTTCATAGCGTCCCTCAATTTGTTGTTTGAGGTGGCGGTTTTCCGCGGCGAGTTTCCGAGTTTGAAGGGCGCGAGAAATCGCCATGAGCACTTTGTCGCGATCGAGGGGTTTTTCCATGAAATCATAAGCTCCTCGTTTGATGGCGAGAACGGCGTTTTGCACATTGCCGTGTCCCGAAATCATGATGACTGCCAGATTGGGACGCACTTCAAGGAGTTTGGGCAACAGGTCGAGGCCGCTGATTTCTGGCATAACAATGTCGAGCAAGACCAGGTGAATGCGTTCTTTTTTTAGTGTGTCGAGACCCGCTTGTGCTGAGGCACATGTAAAGACCTGATAGCCTTCACCCGATAGGATCATGTCTAAGGTTCGACGGATATTTCTTTCGTCGTCAATAATGAGAATGTTTTGGCTCATCGCTGTTCCTCCGGTTGCGCTTTCGCTCGGTTGGGAATGGGAAGTTGAAGATCGAATTGCGCGCCCCCCGTAGGGGCATCTTTGACCGAGATGTGTCCTCCGTGATCTTCAATGATGTTGTGTACTACGGCAAGGCCCAGGCCCATACCGCTTTCTTTTGTCGAAACATAAGGTTGGAAGATACGCGCGCGATCTTTTAAGGGCACACCCGGCCCGCTGTCAATTACGGAAATTATGGCCGTGTCATCAGAAGTACACGTGCGTATCTCGATTTGGCCGTTTTTGCCAGAGGCGTCAAGGCCATTTTCTATAAGATTAATTAGCACCCGGCGCATCTGCTCGACATCGAGTTCGAGCGCAGGCTGATTTTCCTCCAGGTTGAGATGAATGCGAGCATCTGGGTAGAGGCGAACGACATTGTGTACACACTCATTGAGATCGCTGGGAGATAGGGAGAGAGATGGCATGCGGGCAAAGTTGGCAAATTCTTGAACCAGAGATCTGAGATTTTCGACTTCTTCGGTAACGATTTCCGTGCAGTTAGTTACAAATTGTTGATACGCGGGGTCATTGCCAGAATATTTATCGCGCATTTGTTGCACTGCAAGTTGAATGGGTGTTAACGGATTTTTGATTTCGTGAGCCAGACGCCGCGCTATTTCGCGCCAGGCTGCAATTTGCTCGGCTTCGAGTCGTTTGCGCCTGTTTTCTACAAGGTCTTGCGCCATCTGGTTAAAGGATTCGATAAGTAAGCCAATTTCGTCATCTCTGCCTTTGGGGATGCGGTATTGCAGGTTATCGCGTCCCATTTCTCGCGTGCCTTTAAGTAGTGCGTTAAGCGGGCGCGTGATCCCAAAACCGATGCGAACGCCAATCACAGATGCCAGGAGAACAACACCTGCTGCTGCCACGAAAAAGGCGAGCAGAAAAGCAGCGCTCAGATCGTCTTCTGCCATTTCAATATGCTTGTACGTATGTACGGCATTTCTAACATCGATGAGCGCCTCGAGTGAAAGCAGGGCAGTCAGTGCCCGTTGCGAATCGGGAAGTGCGAGTACCAGTTGAAGTCGGTCGTTTTCTACTTTGGAAACTACGGGACCTTGAGAAATATCTGTGTCGATTTGCCCGATAGGAGAAATACTCAAGGTCAGGTTGTCGAGCCCGGCATTTGCAAATGCGGTGTGTAAGGCATTGAGGTCGCGGTGAGGTGGTGCAGACAAAAGCTGCCCAATATCCTGAAGTTGCCGTTTTTTTGCGTCGTAGTTCTCTTTTGCCAAAGAAAGCGCACTGGTCAGCGCACTGCCCATTTCGAGATTGACGTTGGTTTGCGTTTGAAGACTCAGTGCCAAAAAGTGTCGCGCGAGCAGCGCGAGTATGAGCGTCGTGCCCAATGCCAGACCAATCAGGGAGGCGATGATGCGCCAGCGCAAGGGAATAGATCTCATGGTAGTGTCTCCTGGCAGTATTTATTCATCAAGAAGGTGTGGGAGTGCGCTGGGGCGAAATCTGAACAGGTCAACCCATTCGGGAGATGTAGATCTGTCCAGAGAAAAGAAAAATTCGAGAAAGCTGCCTTTTTCGATTATCTTGAGCCATTGTCGCGTACGTTCTCGTTGCTCGGGCGAGATCGGGTTTACGTCTATCCGCATCTGCAAAGTGATAGGCTCGTCGGGAAAGGGAAGCTGAGCCAGTACAATTCCCCGAAGTTCAGAACACGCATGTCGAATGTCTGCAAAATGAGACGTAATCTGCGTGTCTGGTCGCGCGGATTGCCGGATGAGGCGATATTGCCCTTCCCATATGTCGTGTTCCAAACGCCTGAGCAGGCTACTTTGTCCCAGATTATCTCCGCGGCCTGTCCGCAGGCGGAATTGCACGGCGATAGATGTCGTCATGCCCGATTCTATGGCGTCAATAGTTCGTTTTGAAAAAAGAGAATCGATGGTTGCATCGAGGCGCAGGGTGTCGGATTGCACAAAAATATAAAGACTGTCTTGCGGTATGTGTTGTGCAAGTGCGGGTTGCACGTTGGCAAGCGTGCAAACTGTGAGTGCCTGGATGATGAAGAACCGGGTCATCTCGTCCTCACAGACCAATCTTGACGCCGGCAAAACGATGTGATTTTACGATGAGTGTTCCCGTGCTGATTCCAAAGCTTATATCTACGCGGTTAAAGAGCAGCAAACCTACGCCAAAGGCAAAGTCGGCATCTCGCCGATCACTGCCGTTTACAGAGCGATGTACACCGCCACTTTCGACAAAGGCATATACTCGCCCCAGGGTTTTGAGATCGATGGCATATAGGGCTTCAGCCGCAAAAAATAGGGTGCCACCTTCTGGCCCTATAACGCGGCGTTCTATGCCTCTGAGTTGATTATTCCCATCGAGATAAAAGCGTTCGTAAAAGGGTGGATTTCCCCAGACACCCCCTGTTTTGAAGCCGAGCGAGAGGATGTGTCCTGAGATAATTTGCTGGTGCCGATAGAGTTCCGTGCGAAGTTTGATGTAATTTGATACCGATCCCAGAAGTTTGGACGACAGTGTAAGCCGGGCATTAAAATCCGTACCTTGCCCCCAGATCGCGCTCACGGGTTGTTTGAACAGGTTAAAAGAAAGTGTGGAAAGAGTTTCTCGCCCTACGGCAGCTTTAATTTCATTGGCGAATATCCCACCACCCGTGGGGATAGGAGGGTGTTGAAAATCGCCGATTTGTATGGCTTCAAAAGCGTATTTTAAGACGAAATGGTAGGCACGCAGGGGAGAAGGCTGACCAAAACCCATGGCAAATCCGATGCGTTCGAGATCGTAGCGTCCCCTGATATCGGGGTCGGGATTGCGAAAAATGTCGCGGTCTGCAGAAGACCCTGTTACCTGAATGTGAAATGCCTGATTGGTTTTGAGAAAGAGCGGATCGCTGTAGTGAAATCCCCAATATTTGAAGCGTTCTCCCAAACCGTATTCCACGCCGACTAATTTTCCTTCGCCACGCAGGTTGGCATAATGTGCATTGGCAGAGGCACCAAAGCCATCGAGTTCGGAATAGTCAAAACTCAAACCCAGGTCACCAAAACGCTTTTCCTGCACATAGACTACGAGAATGGCTTTGCCTTTTTCTGCACCGGGTTTAACATTGACATATGCAGTTCGGAAAAGCAGCAGACGCTCGAGGACTACGCGACAGCGGTCGATATCCCCCTCGCGCAGATTATCTCCCACTTTTATGGGTAAGACCTGGCGAATGATTTCAACACGGGTTTTTTCATTGCCGCGCACTTCAATATTTTCTATTTCATGCCCAATTTGCCCCAGGGCAGGCGTGGCAATCAAGCAGAGCAGGATGAGATATTTGTACATGATGGCAGCACTCGTGTGGTTTTTAGATATAATTATGCAAAAACTGTGCCCAACCGTCATGGGTCTTTCGCCAAAAAAATAAGATTTGGAAAAATAAGAAGTTGTGCGTATAACTAATATCTGAAACTCAGTATGCATTCTGTGAAACAATACGACATGTGTATCTTTTTTGCAACAGTATTGCGGAATAATATTCTGGAGGGTGTAAATGATATCCGTTTCTCATATCCTCGAAAAACTCAAACGCGATGGGTTTTATGTGGTTGAAAACGTGATTCCCGAAAATGAGGTGGATGCCGTGCGGCAAGCCATCGTGGCAGCACAGGCGCGAAAACACGCGGAATCTGAGGCGGCACTGGCCGCAACCCGGGCGCGGGGACATCGCGTTGGTGCAGAGGGGGTGGCGAGTTTGCGGCAGGTGATTAATGAAACGCAGGTTTTCACACCTTATCTGGCAAGTCGAAAGATGATGGATGTGATAGATGCGCTATTTGGACCGTATGCGCGCGTTTCTTGCACCGATTGTGTGATCAATTATCCGGGCAATGAAAGGGGATACTGGCACGCGGATTGGCCGTATAATGCAACGAATGCGTCGCATATTCCCTCGCCGTATCCCGATGCGTTATTGCATTTGTCGTCTATCTGGATGTTGACGGCGTTTAATGAGAAAAACGGCGGGACATTTCTCGTGCCGGGCAGTCATCGATGGCTCGATAATCCGGCCGCAGGTGGGATGGACGATGTGGATCAGGATGCGCCGTATCCCTCCGAGATGCAGGTGAAGGGCGCAGCGGGCAGTGTGCTGATTTACGATAGTCGATTGTGGCATGCAGTGGCATCAAATCAGAGTGATCAACCGCGCGTGGCATTGATTGTGCGCTATGCCCCGTGGTGGTTGAATTTGAATCCGTCGCATATTGGCAAACCCGAGCACGAGATGATGGTGGTGGAGACAGGTGGCAAGAATTACGAATCTATGCCATTGCAAAAAGAGGTTTACGACGGGTTGCCAGAAGATGTGAAGCCTTTGTACCGTCACTGGATCGAACAATAATCTGAGATTTGCGATAAATTAAAAAAGGAGCAGATTATGTCAGAGTTACAACTTGAGTCTATTGAACCCTGGGCGCCGCATCCGACCGCTGCGCCGTTGACAGAACGCAGTGGAGATACGCTGGCAATTGCCGCAAATGGGACGCGGACTTGTATTGGCGGATGGCAGATCGCGTATTCGGGTGTTGAGGCCGGCAAAATGTATGAGATCGTTGCTCAGACGCAGTTTTGTGATGTGGATACGGCACGCGATGTGTTGCGCTGTGAGGCGTATTGGGGCCACCTGGATCGGGACAGTGGGCGGCGCAGCGAAGTTCTGTGCTGGGATTATCTCCTTCCCGAATGGAATGGCGACACTGTGCAATTTTCACGGCGTCTCACTGCCCCGGAAGATGCTGAACATTTGACCGTGCGCTATACGTTTCGCTGGTCGGTTAAAGGATCATCCGAATGGCAATTGCCCAAAGTGATCGCAACCGAAGTGGCGGAATCATACAAACCCGTGAAAATTTGTGTCGCGACGGGACGGCGAGAAGATCGCGACCGGCGGTTTGAGTCGATTCAGGACAATGTCGATCTTTATTTGCCTTTGTGCCGAGAGATATGTGAAAAAGAAAAACCCGATTTGATTGTATTGCCCGAGATTGCATTGCAATATGGGGTTAAAGGGAGTCCATTGGAACTGGCAGTGCCCGTGCCGGGACCCGAGGCGGAGCCGTTTGCGGATGTTGCGCGCGATTATGGCGTATATGTGCTGTTGGGTGTGATTGAACGAGATGGTGATGCCGTTCACAATACAGCCGTTTTGCTCGCGCCCGATGGCGGCGTGGATGGCAAATATCGCAAGGTGCATCTGGCCGTGGGTGGCGAGATGGATTCGGGTATCTTGCCGGGTGATGATTTTCCAGTGTTTGATACAGGGATCGGACGGATTGGGTGCAATATTTGTATGGATTCTTCGGCGGCTGAGTCGTCGCGGATGATCGGGTTAAACGGCGCGGACTTTTTGTTGTTGCCAATTATGGGTGATCACCGCGCGTGGCATCCAGAAGATCATACGTGGGACCCCGAGCGCTTTCGCGGGATTATGCAGACGCGGGCACTGGACAACCAGTTGTGTATGGTGGTGGCGGTAAATCGCGCGGAGGGCAGTTGTATTATTGATCGCACCGGGCATGTGCTGGCATGGAATGATGGCAGTGAACGGTTTGTGACCGCTGAGGTGAATCTCGTGGATGGATTTATGCCAAAGAGTCGCGGGTGCTTTCGCGGGATTAACTGGATGCAGCGACGACCACATACCTATCGCGCTTTTGTTGATGAAGAGAACGCGGGGGCCTTGAAGGCTGAGGCGTATTGAGAATTATTTGTTGAGCGCGATTTGTTCGCATTTGGCATATTTTTTGACCAGTTCGTCATACACTGCGGTGTTGGTGGGCTTGACGACGGAGCCAGATAGGGGTTCGGCGATGCCCTTGCTGATGTCTTCCCAGGAAGTGTTGAGGTGCGCCTGTGCGGCGCGGAGTGCGGCGCCGAGAGCCGCGCTGTTGGTGACTTCAAATTGATGAACGGGACAGTTTTGTACGTCGGCCATAATCTGGAGAATTTCGGGATTGACCGAGGCACCACCTGTGACGTAGATGGCTGAGGGACGCACGCCCATCCATTCTGCGTGAATGCGCATGGACATCATTTGCGCCTCGACAACCGCGCGGCAATTGCCAGCGGCGTCCTGTTCGTCGAGGTCAAAGCGGTGTACGCCGGGATTGAGGACATTGGGCACGATTTCGGGTTCAAAATAGGGAAGCATGATTTTCCCATTATTGCCCGGGGGGGTGGATTGGAGGGCATGGGAAAAACCGTCCCAGTCCAGACTATGAGATTGGCGTACGGCTTCGCGGGCGAGGGAGCCGTTTTTGAAACATATAAGGGTCATATAGTCGCCAGTGGGTGAGACGAAGACGTGACCTTCGCCGCGCGGGTCGGTCTGGCAATTTTTCATTGTGCCAAAGTAGGTGTCGCTGGTGCCGAGTGAGATGGCGACGAGGCCCTCTCGGATAAGACCGAGGCCGATGACGCTGTTGGGATTGTCGCCCGACCAGACGAGTGCCTGTGCATTGGGATTGACGCCGTATTTATCGACAAAGTAGGGGTTCACAGTGCCGATAATCGCGCGGGATTCTGCGAGCGAGGGCAGGCGATGGGACAGATCGGGTGCTGTGGCGTCGAGCGCGGTAGCATGATAGGTTCGGGTTTGAATGTCCATCAGGTTCATGCCCGCGCCATCGCCGTGATCGATGGGGGCAACTTTGCCCGCGATCAGAGAGGCCATGAAGGAAGAGACGAGCATGATGTGTGCGGTGTTGTTATAAGCATCGGGTTGTGTTTTGTAGAATTTGCGAATCTGTGGTCCTGTGAAGCGCTCAAAGGTGGTGGATCCCGTGGCGCTGGCTGTGGCTTGAAGGCCGCCGAGGGCGTCGCAGATTTCATCGCATTCGGCGCGGGTAGAAGAATCCATCCAGATGGGAGATGTGTCGCGGGAGAATATCCCTTCGAGGTTTTCTACGAGGGATTTTGATGGATTGAGATTTGATAAGGTATCCGCATTTTTGAGATAGACAGAACCGTGTTGTTGCCCCGAGCCAGAGATGGCCCGGATATTGTCGAGGGTTATGCCCTCGGTTTTCATTTTGTCAAAAAGCACGTCGAGGGCTTCGGCCCACATGAGAGGTGGCGAGTGAACAATTTTGGGGTCGGGATGGTCGAGGACGCCATTTTGAGTGCCATAGTGCGGTAGTGTTTCGTCGTAGTTCAAAGAGACGTCGTACACGACTTTGCGGGTGTCGATGTCTATGATAATGGCACTCAAGCTCTGCGTGCTGGCGTCAAGCCCGAGATACAGGTTGCTCATGGATACTCCTTACGATTCATAGATAACCGGGCATTTGGATAGGTCGTCAATGTGTCGGGTGAGGCCCTGTCGCTCGTCGTTGACGGGGCGCGATTTTTCTGTGCGCATGTGAATGGCAAAGCTGCGGCGAGGACTGTTGGATCGGTTGGGCCCGCTACCGTGTAAGGTGAAGCAGTCGTGCAGGCTCAATGCGCCGGGGGGCAGGAGCATGGGAACTTCTCGCCAGGTGGCCTGTTCGGGTATTGATATGCCGCTGCGCAATGTGTCGAGGTCTTGTTGTTGAAAGCCGAAGTCGATATCCAAAAGCCCCCAGCGGTGTGAGCCGGGGACAAAGCGCATTGGTCCTGCATCGGGTGTGATGTTGCTGAGGGCGACCCACGCTGTGAAGAGTTCGCTGCCGTCTTCCCATATTCGCCAGTAGTAGCGATCCTGATGCCAGCCGATATTGGTGACGCGTTGATCTGTGGGTTCGCCTACAGGTTTGTAGAGCAGTTGAACCCACCAGACCTGTACCATTTTTGCGCCTGTGACTTCAGCGGCGAGTTTGCCGAGGCCGGGATGCGAGACCAGGTCCATGATGCCGTGACTCGCAATCTGCGGCATTTCAATTTTGCACAGTGCTTTGGGATCATCGCCGGGGTTCCATCGGGAGTTTTCAGGTGGGTGTCCGGTATCGTACTTCCCCGCGCGTACAGCATCCATGCCTTGAATTGCGGCATTGACGACGTTGGTTGAAAAAACCGGGTCAGAAATAGCGCAAAACCCATCTTTTTGATATTGTTTCGAAAGGGTCATAAGATCCTCATGCTACATGTCGCCGCGACACTTGCAAAAACCTCACAGCGCGCTGTCCCAGCCGTTTTAACAGATCCAGATCTTGCCGCGCTTTAGCCAGTATCAAAATGCCTTCGTAATACGCCCACAATGCCAGAGCTGTTTCTCGCGTATCCATGGGGGATAGATCACTGGCTTCTACTGCTTCATCGAGTGTTCTTTGCAATCGGCCGATTACATCTTCAAAAATGCGGTCAATTTTATGGCGGATCAGCGGCTCGTGCGCACTCATTTCCACGGCGAGGTTGCCAAACGGACACCCGCAAAGCTGTTTGTGCTGCTCGTAAAATTGGCAATTTTGCTCATAGACCAGTTCAAAAAAACGCGAAATCCGCTCCAGAGGTGGTCGTTCCGATGAAAAAGCCCGCTCCCAGGCGGTCTCTCGTGTGATCTCCCACCATCGATCTAATGCAGCCAGCACCAGGTCTTGCTTGGTTTCAAAGAAGTGGTAAAAACTCCCCTTTTTTACCCCAGCAGCTTTGCACAATTCCTGTACGCCCACGTCGGTATAACCGCGCGTAAAAAACAAATCCATCGCAGCCCGTATCAGCCGCTCTTTTGCATCGCTCGTACGTCCCATGATGTGCCTTTTACGATAGATTCGACAAGTCGGCGTCTTTTTTGCTTTGCTTTAAGTTTTACAAATTAATAACATGAACCGTCCTGAAACTAAATATAGTCTATCTAAACCGACTTTTCAACAAGGAGCTTCACATGCGCGTCATTGCAATTGGTACGGAATACACGGGCAAAACCACGCTGGTTCAAGCGATTCAAAAATGGGGCATGGAGCGCGGTATTCGCCATCACATGGACGATCACTTTTCCGTTCCCGATCAGCAAACCCTTACGAATCCCGCAGATCAAAAGGCCATGGCCGAGTTGCCATCGCCCATCAAAGAGCGTTTTCAGCGGTTTCAGATCGCTTATCACGTGCGCCTGGTTCACAATTACCAGCACGTTTTGCTCACGGGTTTCCACATTGAGGAGATGGTCTATGGTCAACGCTATTACTATCCCGACCTGGCGCGCCCGGTCGAAAATCCCCAGGCATGGGAAAAAGACATGCCCAAAGATATTATTCTGGTGCATCTCACAGCCAGTCCCGAGGTTATCAAACAGCGCATGAAAGACGATCCACACGATTTTCCCCTTGTACCCGAATCGGATATCGAAGAAGTGCAGGAGGCATTTCAAGAAGAATTTCGCAAATCCTTTTTTAAACAAAAATTTCAGATCGATACATCAGATCTGAATGCAGACACACTTCTCAAAGCCTTTCTCGAACAATCGTTTCCCTATCTCACCGCCGCCGATCACGCCATTCGGTTGGCAAGACCGTAGTTAAAGATGAGGGACTGGGGATTGGTTCTCACCTCCTGCCAGTCCCATCTCTTTGCGTCTCCGTGTCTCTGTGTGAGAAATCTATACTACATCCTTCGAGGTACTCATATTGCCATCTCCATCTCCCGACATGCGCCTTGCGTTCGACGATGGTACGCTCGTCCTTCTGGATCCGCCAGCGGATTATGAGCCGCCATCTCCATTTGTATGGGATAGCCGCGTGGGGCGCTGGCGCGCTCAGGCGCACCGGTATCGCGATGTTGTCGAGGCATTACAGGCTCAGGATGTAAAAACAAAAAATGTCGTCCCGCGATACAACCGCCTCAAACTCAATTTCAACCGAGAACACACCCCACATCCGCATCAGGCTGAAGCCTTTGACGCCTGGCAATCAAATCAATATCGCGGCGTGGTTGTTCTGCCCACGGGGTCGGGCAAGTCGCTTCTGGCGCTGATGGGGATTGCAGAAGTGGCCCGCAGTACGCTTGTTGTCGCGCCTACGATTGATCTTATGAATCAGTGGTATGACTTGCTCAAAGACGCTTTTTCCTGTGATATCGGCATCCTGGGTGGGGGGTATCACGAGCTTGAAGATCTCACTGTAACGACTTACGACAGTGCGTATATGCACATGGATCGCTACGGCAATCGTTTTGGTTTTCTCGTTTTTGACGAAGTCCATCACCTGCCCGGCGAATCCTATTCTCACGGTGCAGAACTTTCTATTGCGCCCTATCGCCTGGGGCTTACAGCCACGCTCGAACGTCCCGATGGTCGCCATCTTATGTTGCGCGATCTCGTGGGGCCAACTGTTTATGAAAAGGGTATCCGCGACCTGTCTGGCGATTATCTCTCTGAGTATAATACGCAGCGCATTGAAGTCGATATGGTGGCCGAAGAGCGCGCCGAATACGAAACCGCGCGTTCGCAATTCAGTGCTTTTCTGGAGTCCAAGAATCTGCGGTTGGGCAGTGCTTCTGGATGGCAAAATTTCGTGCGTCTTTCGGCTCGCTCCAGCGATGGCCGAAGGGCGATGCTCGCCTATCGTCGCTATCGCAAAGTCGCTCTGGGCACAACCGCTAAGTTGCGCGTGCTGGAAGACTTGCTAAAAAAACATCCTCGCGACCGCATGCTCATTTTTACCAATGATAACGAAACTGTTTATAATATTTCAGAGCAATTTCTCATTCCCGCCATTACGCACCAGACCCGCACAAAGGAGCGCCGGGAAATCCTCAAAGCTTTTAATGAGGGGGACATTCTCGCACTTGTCACTTCTCGCGTGCTCAACGAAGGGGTCAATGTACCCGAGGCCAATGTCGCGGTTGTGCTTTCGGGGACGAGTACTATTCGTGAACACGTCCAGCGATTGGGGCGCATTTTGCGCCGCCGCGAAGGCAAACACGCCGTTCTCTACGAAGTGATCTCCCGCAACACGGTTGAAGACCGCATTTCCCGCCGCCGCAGACAACACGATGCGTACGATGGGAAGCAACGAGAAATGTTTTGAAAGGGGACTCTGTGCATATCGAAGATCTCTTTACGCCAGCCCAACGCGTGCTTGTCGCCCACCTTCACAGTCGCGATCAGGAGGAGCGCCGAGCTGGTTCTACCGACCCGCTGCGCCTCAAGGCTGCCAGCCCAGAGGTGGCTCATTATCTGTGTCTTACCGCGGTTCACCAGCGGGCGAGGACACTGGTCGAATTTGGTACTTCGCACGGATATTCCACTTTGCATCTGGCTGCCGCGGCGCAGCATACGGGAGGCCGCGTTTTTACCCTGGATCAGATGCCCGAAAAAACCGCGTCAGCTCAGGGCAATTTGCGAGCCGCCGGTCTGGATCATCTGGTGGAATGTCACACCAGTACTGGTGATGTTTTTATCGCTGCTCTTCCCGATCGCGTGGATTTCGTTTTTGTTGATTTTGGCCTGCACGCTTTCGCGCCTATGTTCGGTATGCTGGAAAGCCGTCTGGCACCAGGGGCTTTCATCTTTGTCGATGGCTGGTCTGCGGTCGAACAATGGTACATGGATCCACATTGGTCCGCCTTTAAGAGCCGCCTGGACGAGGCGCCCGATTATATGACGTGTATTCTCCCCTTGCAAAAGTCGCATCTCATTGCCGTTAAGCTATCCTGAGAGGTTTAATAGGTTCAGTAGCTCCTTCCGCACAATCCTTCTCTGCTGTTGCAATTGGGACAAGACAAGGGTATATTTCTACTTCAATCCATTGAGAAAGTTGAGCACTATGAGCGATAACACATGAATTTACCCAATAGGGAAAATGCTTATATTTCGCCAGAAAAGCTCATTGACTATCTTTTATCAGAATCTCATCCTGTTGGTGGCCCTAAAGCTCGATATTTACGTGCTTCTGGTTTTAACGAGACAAATATAGCTCTTCTTCATGAGGGTTTGATTGGGATTGCACACTCGTATGAGGTACAAAATAGCCTGTCAACACCTTATGGCGAGAAATTTGTTATTGATGGCGAAATGCTGGCACCAAATGGAAATTTTATTTTTCTACGAACGGTCTGGATTATAGATAAAGGCCAGTCCCATCCACGTTTTGTGACTGCATATCCGAATGAAAATTGACGTGAAGGAGAAAAAAATGATTTGCGAACATGATGTCGTTGTTTTGGTTCACGATGTCGAGAATTATGATCTTAAAGCAGGAGATGTAGGTGCCGTAGTGCATTGTTACGAAGCGGGCAACGCTTATGAGGTTGAATTTGTAACTCCCCAGGGTAAAACAGTTGCACTTCTTACATTAGATCAGAGAGATATTCGCCCGATGGGTGACAGTGAAATTTTGCATGTTCGCGATATGGCAACATCATAAACAAATTAAAATAGAAAGGCATACCATGGATATGACGAAACAACCTCCTCGCCGGCCGACCAATACTTCAATGCTCGGTATTGTTTCACTTGCGCGTTTGACCGATAAAGCACGGGCGCACCGGGCAAATACGATTGGCGAACACCTCTATGGCGAGAACTCGGGGTTGGATAAAATAGTACTCGATTTTCTCGGTGTCTCGCACGATGACTTTGCCGATGCGGCTGAGCGCATGAATGACGCGGAATTGTGCGATTGGTTGCGCGAAAATTACCCTAAAACGGAAGAGGAAATCCAGGCGTACAACAACGAGCTTCTCACATGGGAACCTTTTGATGAAGCGAGCCGCCAGCGCTTAGAAGATCGCCTCGAAAAATTCAATGCCGATCCCGAGAAAGTGAAAACGATGCTCCAATCTATGGAACTCGACGATTGGGGTTGTTACCGGGATACCGATCTGAACCAGCGGCCACCGCGCTCGCCGTATAACAGCGATGTTGCTGGCATTTATGGCGGATCGCGCATGGGTGATAAAGCACGCGCGGCAAAGGCGGGCAAGCTCAACGATTATATCTACGATTGCCCCATTGATAAGGTCATTCTCGATTTTCTCAATATATCCGTCGAAGATTTTCAGGATGCGGCTTATCACAATGTCAACGATATCGAACTCGGAGATTGGGTGCTCGAACACACGGATCGCACTCAGGATGAAATCTCGGGTCTGAACGCGGCTCTCTCCCAAAAAGGTCCCGAAGGCGAACAGCAAATGGAGATTTTTAACTCAACGCTGGAGCGCGTGGCACCTGGCCGCACCGATGTCACCACATGGTTTGACTTGCTCGATCTGGACGATGCACACGCCTACAACCTGGGATAAGAGAGGGGATATGCCCGAACCCGTCGAACTTCCAATTGATGGCGAACTCGATCTGCACCACTTTCATCCGGATGATGTCAAGGCTCTCGTGCCCGATTATCTCGATGAATGCAAACTGCGCGGTATTTCCGATGTGCGTATTATTCACGGCAAGGGCACGGGTGTTCTGCGCGAAATCGTTCACACCATCTTAAAACGCCGACCCGATGTCCTCGCATATCATCTCACCGATCACAACTGGGGTTCGACCTCTGTTGTACTCAATCTGAAGAAGCAATCGTGACGCCCAATTTAGAACTCGTCGAATATATCCAAAATGCCGAGCGCATTCTCATCTTCACGGGGGCAGGTGTTTCCACCGCGAGTGGCATACCCGACTTTCGCGGGCCAGATGGCGTGTGGAAAACCCGACGGCCGGTTTATTACCGGGATTTTATGACCTCTGAAGAAGCGCGTATCGAAGCGTGGGATCAAAAACTCGAAGGCTGGGCTGCCTTTGAAAACGCCCGTCCCAATGCCGTTCACAAGGCTGTTGTGAAGCTCGAGCGATCAGACAAAATCGAATGCGTTATCACGCAAAATATCGATGGCCTGCATACCCGGGCTGGCACCTCTCCTGCACACTTGATCGAATTGCACGGTACCAATGCAGAAGTCGAATGTCAGACCTGCGGCAAACGCAGCGATCCCGAACGTCACTACGCTGCTTTCCGCCGTACAAGAAAGCCTCCTCTGTGCGAATGCGGAGGTTATCTCAAATCTGCCACTATCAGCTTTGGTCAACTACTTATTGAAGCGGATTTGCACCGGGCAGCAAAAGCTGCGGCCAATGCCGACCTGGCGATCTCCCTGGGTTCTACGCTATCCGTCTATCCTGCCGCAAGCTTTCCATTGATGGCAGCAGAACGCGGTGCGCCCTATGTTATTATCAATAAGGGCAAAACTGATCACGACAGTTATGCAGATCTCGCATTGCGCCTTGAAGGCGATGTGACAGAAATTTTTCCACTATCTGTAGAAGAGGCCCTTACGCCTGTCTCGTAAGGATAGGCGTTTCAAGTCTTACTTTTTATGCTCACTTCCGACCTTTTGCTCGTGCGCCGTCGCGGGCCTTATATCGAGCCTCGCTATGTGGATACGACAGCGCCCAATATCATCGCGTTGGCAGAGGAAATTATCGATATCTTTACCGATCACCAGGGCAAGTCGCGCGGTGAATTACACAGTGCGCTGGACCTGCGTGCAGCAGAGGCGACCGATTATCGCGTTCAACGCGGTCTGACGAAATTGCTTGAAGACGATCGCTGTGAATTTCGCATTGACAGCATTGCCGAACCCGAAGAAATTCGCACACAGGTTTTTGGCCTCAGCCGGGAGAATCATCCGATTGTCCGCGAATCCGATCTCCTCTATCCCGTCACGCGCGAACATATTCTCGACCAGGTCGCACTCAAATACCAGACCTCGTCGGAAAATATCGCGCATAGTCTCTACGCAGACCTTCCACTCAATCACTATCTGGATCGCTTTGACGCGCCCGATCCCGCGTGGCTGCTCAACCGCTACAATGTTGCACTCGCGCAGGCTATGTTCTATCGCTGCACTCGCATGCAACTCTCGGTGCATCGCAACTTGCCCGTGCGCTACAAACAGCTTTTCAAGTTTATCAAATTTTATCGCTTGATTCACGACATTCGCGGCGACAGGGATGCGGGATATGAAATCGTCCTCGACGGGCCAGTAAGCCTGTTTCGACTCTCGCAAAAATACGGCATTCAGATGGCTGTTTTTCTGCCTGCGTTGCTATTGTGTACTCGATGGAAAATGGAAGCTAAGGTCAAGCTCAAAGACGGTCGCGAAGGTGATTTTGTCCTGGACGACAAACACAATTTGCTTTCGCACTACAAAGATCAGACCATGTACGATTCTCTCCTTGAAGAGACTTTTGCCACTCGCTTTGAAAAAGCTAAAACCGACTGGGAACTCGAACGCGAAACCGAAATTGTGAATCTCAAAAACACGGTCTTCATTCCCGATTTTGCATTCCGCCATCCCGATGGGCGCACGGCGTTGCTCGAGATCGTCGGTTTTTGGCATCCCGATTATCTGAGGCGCAAACTCGACAAACTCCGCCGCGCCAACCGCAAGGATCTCGTCGTCGCTGTTTCTCGTGATCTCAATGTCGAGGAAGAAGATTTCGAGGATGTGCCCGGGCATGTCTTCTTTTTTAAAACTCGAATCCAACCCCAGGATGTCGCCCGACGCCTCGATCAAATTCGCCCGGAAGATTGTGTAAATGATTGAACATTGTGCGGGGAAATCGTATATTTGAAACTTCTGTCCCGTTCACAGCATCCCAAAATAGACAGATCACAACACGGTTCACTTTCAAAGGAGTGCATTATGCGTAGATTATTTGCTCTTATTTTCACCCTTACATTGCTCGCTTCACCCGTCTTCGCCGGGTTTACGCGCATCAATGCGCCCAATCCCGACGATCCGATGGATGTACATATTTACAAACTCGACAATGGCCTTACGGTTTATCTCACTGAAAACCACGAAGAACCGCGTTTTTATGCCGAAATTCCCGTGCGTGCGGGAAGTAAACACGATCCCGCCGAATCTACGGGTCTGGCACATTATTTGGAACACATGCTTTTTAAGGGTACGCAAAATATCGGGACGTTGGATTACAAAAAAGAGAAAATTCACATCGATCGCATTATCGCCCTCTACGAAGATCACTTTCGGGAAACCGATCCCGAAAAACGCAAGGCCATTTATGCAGAGATCAACAAGGCGTCTCAACAGGCGGCACAATACGCCATTCCCAACGAACTCGACAAGCTCTACAAAGCTATGGGCGAGAGTGGTTTGAATGCACACACCTGGCACGAAGAAACCGTGTACAAAGTGGGGTTGCCCAGCAATTATCTCAAACACTGGACAAAAATTGAGTCTGAACGGTTTCAAAATCCTGTGTTTCGCCTGTTCCAACCGGAACTGGAAGTTGTATATGAGGAGAAGAACCGCACTTTGGATAACAAAGGCTGGCTCATCAGCGAGGCAGTGAATAAACGCTTGTACAAAAATCATCCCTATGGGCAGCAAACCACAATTGGCGAGGTTGAGCATCTCAAAAATCCCTCGCTCAAAAATATGTACCAGTTTTACGACACTTATTACGTGCCCAATAATATGGCGATTTGTATTTCTGGCGATATTGACATTGACGCGACGATTCAACTGATTGACGAACATTTCTCAGCATGGAAAGCCAAAGATATTCCCTCGCTCCAAACATGGAAAGAACCGCCCATTAAAGGTGCTGAGCGCGTCACGGTCAAATTTCAGGGCGAAGAATACGTACTTCTGGCTTTTCGAACAAATCATCGCGGCCACAAAGACGCTGAAGCTCTGAAGCTGATTGATATGATCCTGGACAATCGCACAGCGGGGCTTATCAATCTCAATCTCGTGCAGCAGCAGAAATTGAGACGCGCGGGAAGTTATCCCTACTTGCACAATGACTACGGCACGCAATATCTATGGGGTATTCCAAAAAAAGATCAAACACTCGCCGAAGTTGAGCAATTGCTGCTGGATCAAATTGCTATGATCAAACGCGGGGAATTTGACGAAAGCCTGCTGTCTGCGATTGTCACGGATTTCAAAAAGAATCAAAAACGGGGTTTGGAATCCAATCGCAGCCGTGTCAGACAAATGACCAGTGTATTTCTGGGATTTGCCGAATGGGGCCACGAAGTGGCTGAAATTGCCCGTATGGAAAAAATCACGCGGGATGATATTATGCGTGTAGCCAATCATTATTTTGGTGAGGACTATGTTGCGGGGTATCGCATTGACGAACAACACGAGTTGCCCAAAATTGAGAAGCCCAAAATCGATAAAATTGATATTGATCCTACGCGGCAATCCGAATTTGCAAAAGATGTATTGGCTATGCCTACCGATGAACTTTCTCCCGTTTTTGTCACCGATAAAGACTATACCATTGCAGAGGTGCGGGATGGTGTAAAGCTCTACTATGTGAAAAACCCGGTTAACGACCTTTTCACTTTTACGCTCAGCGTAGATATGGGTACGTATCAGGATAATCGACTCAGCACGGCCAGATCGCTTTTGGATAAATCTGGTGCCGGCGACCTGTCGCCAGATGCGCTGAAGAAAGAATGGTACAAACTGGGTACGGATTTCAATATTGGTGTGTCAGATAATGAGACCAATATCAGTATTTCCGGTTTAGATGAAAATTTTGATGCATCTCTTGCGCTGATGATGAAATATATTCAGAATCCGACTGCTGATCAGGCCACGCTCGATGAGCTCGCCAAAATTACCCTCGCGCAACGCGAAGACCAAAAGAAAGATCCCCGGTCTCTACGCAATGCCCTGCGTTTCTACAGTCGTTATGGCGACAATTCGTCGTATAAACGCAGTATCTCGTCTGAAGCATTGCAAAAGCTCACGGTTGCAGAATTACACGGTTTGATATCCAGCCTGCCGACCTATCAACATGCTCTGATTTACGGGGGTTCCAGGCCGCTGGACGAGGTTCTTGCGACACTGCAAAAACATTTCTCTGACAGTGGCGAATTGAAGACGCCCCCCGCTTATGAGTATCTGAAGGTTCACGCGCCAGACAAAACCGAGATTCGATTCTTTCACAAAGAAACGGCCCAGTCTCAGGTCTTTGTCGAGTCTGGAGGCGTTGCGTTCGATGCAGCCCTCCGTCCAGCTATTGATCTCTACAACGATTATTTTGCCGGGGGTATGTCGGGTATTGTTTTTCAGGAATTGCGCGAAGCCCGTGCATTGGCTTATTCTACATTTGCGCGGTATGACCTCGGCGGACGCAGCAATGATCAGAATGTCATGTGGGGGTATATTGGCTGCCAGGCGGACAAAACCCCGGAGGCTGTTGCTGCGCTGGTCGAGTTGATTGACGATTTGCCCGAATCGCCCGAGCGTTTTGCCGAGGCGAAAAATTCTGTGGTCAATCGCTATCGCGTCGCCAAGATCAAATACCGCGAGTTGCCCGGCGTGTTGCGTATTTGGGAACGTCGCAATCAGACACCCGATCCGCGAAAAGAGCGGTTTGATCACATTCTCCAGGCAGAGATGCCGATTATGCTCGATTTCCACAAGCAGCATATTACTAAACGTCCCAAACTCATTTCTATTATGGGCGATACAACCAAATTTGATCTCAACAGTCTGAGGACCCTCGGCGCGGTTACGCCCGTAACACTGGATGATTTGTTTGTGAAGTAGGAGTGGTCAGATGAAGATTACTGAGGTAAAAACATATCATTTGCGATATCCTTTGCGAGAGAAGTTCGCGATTTCGAGGGGATGGTCCACGAGCCGTCAGGCTCAAGTCGTGGAGATCATTACAGATAATGGCTTGATTGGGTGGGGTGAGGGCACAGGCGAGGTCCATCGATCTGCGATTGACGCGCATATTATAGGGCGCAGTCCGTTTGACTGTGGCGCGATCTATCAGGCGTTGTCCGATGATGGGGTAAGCCCAAAGGCGATCAGTGGGGTAGATATTGCGCTGTGGGATTTGATGGGCAAGGCTCTCGATATGCCGGTGTATCAATTGTTGGGTGGGAAGGTGAGGGACAAGATTCTCGCGTATGCCACCGGATTATTTCGCATAGACCGCCCGGATGTGACACAGGCACTCGTCGATGAGGCAAAAGGGTATGTCGATATGGGTTTTTCAGCGATGAAGATGAAGATCGGATTTGGTGTGGATTACGATGTTAAAAATGTAACGGCAGTTCGGCAGGCAATAGGCGATGATGTGTTGTTTGCCGTGGATGCCAATTGCGGGTATGATGTGGGTACTGCCATCGATGTGGGGCACAAGATCGCACACAATGATTTGTTCTGGTATGAAGAGCCGATACCACTGGATGATGTGCGCGGGTATTTGCAGGTGAAAGGCGCGTTGCCCATACGCATTGCGGGCGCTGAAGGGTTGGCCGGGCGTTGGGCGTTTCGCGAGTTGATCCAGCAGCGGGCACTGGATATTGTGCAGCCCGATATCAGCATTGCAGGTGGGTTTAGCGAATGTCGCAATATTGCGGTGATGGCGAGTGCAAATTATGTGCGGGTTTTGCCGCATATGTGGGGCAGTCATATTCGGTTGGCGGCGACTGTTCACTGGCAGGCGACTATTCCCGATGCGCCAGATGCTTTGAATCCAATTCCATCTCTGTTTGAATACGATATGACGGAGAATGGATTGCGGACGGAGTTGGCCGTGAATCCGATCCAGGCCATAGATGGCGAATTGCCCGTGCCCGATGCACCGGGATTGGGGATTGAGATTGATCGAGATGTGCTGGCAAAATACGCTGTTTGAGCTGGCGTTTGATAACTAAACACAAGGGATTAAGATGAAAATTCACGAATATCAGGCTAAAGAAATTCTCGGATCTTTTGGTGTGCCCGTGCCCAATGGTGCGGTTGCTCGTACGCCAGAAGAGGCCGAAGCGATTGCCAGAGATCTCGGCGGGGCAGTGGTTGTCAAGGCGCAGATCCACGCAGGGGGTCGCGGCAAGGGGGGCGGTATTAAACTCGCTGCCGATCCCGCCGAAGCCAGAGAGGTGGCATCCGAAATTATTGGTATGCAACTCGTTACCCCGCAAACGGGTTCTGAAGGTCAAAAAGTCAAATCCGTTTGGGTGGAAAATGCGACGGATATTGACCGCGAATTATATTTGGGTATTGTGCTGGACCGCGCGCAGTCGCGTCTGGTCGTTATGGCTTCCCGTGCAGGTGGGATGGATATTGAGGAAGTGGCTGCAACTACTCCGGAAAAAATTCTCAAAGAGATCGTTCATCCCGGCGTTGGTCTCCAGCCCTTTCAGGCGCGGCGTCTTGCACTCGGTTTGGGTCTTGAAGGCGATCAACTCAAACAGGGGGTTGGTTTTATCGCTGCTCTTTACAGAGCTTATGAAGAGACCGATTGTTCGCTCGCGGAAATCAATCCTCTCGTCGTATCCAAAAGCGGTGAGGTCCTGGCTCTGGATGCCAAGATGAATTTCGATGATAGTGCGATGTATCGCCATTTGGATATTCATGAATTGCGCGATGTTGACGAGGAAGACCCGCTCGAGGTCGAAGCTTCAAAATACGATCTCAATTATATCAAACTCGATGGGGAAGTCGGCTGTATGGTCAATGGCGCAGGTCTGGCGATGGCTACAATGGATATTGTCAAATACGCGGGGTCGTCACCGGCAAATTTTCTCGATGTTGGTGGGGGCACCAATGTCGAGCGCGTCAAAAATGCGATGCGTATTCTCACGTCTGACGAATCGGTCAAAGCTGTGCTTATCAATATTTTTGGCGGGATTGTGCGCTGCGATCGCGTGGCCGAAGGCGTTGTTGCCGCGCTTGAAGATATCGAGATCAATGTGCCGCTTGTGGTGCGATTGCAGGGGACCAACGCTGAAGAAGGCGCGCAAATTCTCGAAAATTCGGGCCTGGAATTTACCGTTGCCCGAAAACTCCAGGAAGCTGCCGAAGGCGTTGTTGCCGCGGTTCAAGATGCCGCCTAACCCGATACCAGAGCCTGAAATACAAAGGGGCGCATGATGACAGTGCGCCCTTTTTGTTGTGTCTTGTATTGACAATATGGCAATGATTCGGACAATATGGCAAAGAGGTCAAAATTTTATAAATGTCAAACTTAAAATAAATATTTGTTTTATATTAAATTAAGAATTTTAGTGTTCTGTGGTATATATATTGCTATATAGAATGGATGTTCCTCAGTTAGACTACATCCACAAATTTGATAAAGGGTAAAATAATGAGTGATATAGGTCAAAGTGGCTATATCAGAAACGAGTTGATGAAGCTAAGTCAGCGGCTATCAGCTATTGCAGTGCAAGCGGACAATTCGGACTTTGCTAATCCTGTAAACGCATTATTAGAGGTCGCGGGGCAGGTTGATCAGTCATGGTCTCAATCGAACTTGGGTTACCACGCCAACATATATTGTAAAAATTTTCAACCACCGCCGCCAGGCGAGTATTTTAACTCGGAGTGGGGTCAAGGCACAACAGAAGTCTGGTACAAATACAGTCCCGACAAAGTGATTGAGTACATTAAGAATCAGGCAGGTAACCCTGATCTTGATAAAATACAACGCGATGCCAATGATGCTATATGCATCTTTGAAGACTCAAAGGAAAATGTTAATTCTCTCTTGAGTGTTTTTTTTCATAACAACAATGATGGATATATTAGGAAATTGTTAGATGATGTGGCAGAACTTGAAATACCTTCGCATGACCAAGTATTGAAGAGATTTTTTCCTCCTCGTCAACAGGGGACACGTGACAGCTTAGCGTTGAATCAAGGTTTTAAGCACGCCCCACATCAGGTATTTATTGCCCAAGTTGCCTCTCTTAAAAGGCCCTTTTATGCTGCTGATGAGCTATCTAAGTTGTGCCGTAACGCGGCACGCCATATCGAACGGTTCATTAAGGGATTAGTGTCAAGCGATCAGTCACAACAAATGAGAAAGCATGTCTTCATTGGTCACGGTCATTCGCTGCTATGGTGTGAACTAAAAGACTTTGTTGATCGGCTGGGACTGGAGTGGGATGAATTCAACCGTATATCAATAGCTGGGGTAGCGACTACAGACCGACTGGGACAGATGCTTGACTCCGCGGCTATAGCCTTCCTCGTGGCAACCGCCGAGGATGAGACCTCAACAGGAGCGCATGTCGCCCGCCAGAACGTGGTTCATGAGATTGGGCTCTTTCAAGGACGTCTTGGATTCGCGCGTGCAATAGTATTATTAGAAGATGGTTGTGAGGAATTCTCCAATATCCACGGACTCGGGCAAATTCGATTTTCGAAAGGAAATATCTCCGCGTGTTTCGAAAAGGTGCGCAAGGTGTTGGAGAGGGAGGGATTATTGGTCACGGGAAAATAGCGAATGGACTGCTCGTAAGCACTGCGCCTTTGGCTACTTTTACATCTCACTAAGTCGTTAAGAGCAATTTTAAAGTATCAAAAGGCAATATAAGGCAATAAAAAAATCATCAACCTCGCTATTCTACCGAGGAGACCGTGCGGTGTGGCGATAAAATATACGAGCGAGCTACCTGTCCCATACAAGGGGAAAGACTCAAACTTTCCCTCCTAACTATGATCATTAATCCTGACTGTATGGGTGGGGTTGGGGAAATAATTCAGAACCAATATACTGCAAAGGAATTATCCCACCGATCCAAATCGGAGATTTTATTATGCCGACTTATCCGCGTACCGATCACTCTATCAACACCCGATTGGTCAACATAATTGCCAGCGATTTTTACGATAGTCGGCTTGACTTATCCGAAAGAAACACCGCGTTGGACAGCGAATGGTCGAAACTACCGGAGGTCAAATGTGTGGAGCAATTGCGCGCTTCAGGCACATCGGACCGAAAGGTACGCCTATTTATAACTTTCATTGCAGCCATGGAACGTGCCCGAGACTCAACGCGCTTGTGGCATGCTGGAATCAGGCTCTTTGAATTGCATCCGGAGCTTTTCAATCCCGCCTACGTGTCAGACATTCCGTTCAGTGTACTGTTTAACTTATTGTCCAATAACAAGGTCAGCCAACACCATAGGCCCGACACAGATGCTTGGCTCATTATTGCCGGTAGTTTGATGTCAGGAAACAGTCCGGTGCGCCGAGTGATTGACCACGGGGTTGGAGACGCTGAGGAGTTACTCAAAGATTTACGGAGTAGAGACCACACGGGTCGGAATCGTTTTCCGATGCTTCGGGGTCAGAAGATCGGACCGATGTGGGTGCGAATGATTGCAACTCCGGGTGGAGCCAAGATTGACCGTATGGATATCATCCCGGTAGCGGTGGATGTGCAAGTTCGGCGTGTTAGTGAAAACTTGGGAGTTACGAACACACGGGGTCTTCCGCTCCGAGAGGCTAAGCCGACAATCCAGTGCACTTGGCAGAAGGCGATTGCGGCGACCAATATCGGCGGACCATCAGGAATTGCTGGCACATGTGCGGCACTTGATCCAGTGCTATGGTTTTTTGGTAAGCATGGTTGTAGTTATTGCGAGAAGATAGGCCAGAAGGTACCTATCAGCCGTGCGTGCGACTATTGTCAGCTTAGTATTCCAACTCATCATGGAAAAGGAAGAAGAAATGTCACAACAAGCCTTTATCCTTAGAATTTCACCGAGCAGAATTAATCGAGTCTCCGAAGCCTTGGCCAATGATCAGATTATTATTGGATGGGCTAACGCAGAGGGACTGCTCAATGAAGATCTAGGTTGGGAAGCATTTCGAAAAATAATTAGTGACGCGTACTACGCCAGCGAGAAAAATCTGAGAAGGGCTGGTTCCGCTGCTGGCAACATGTGGCGATTTATAAGGGAGATGAATATTGGAGATATTGTTGTCGTCCCTGATGGGCCAATGTTCTACGTCGCAGAGGTGTCTGGGCCCCCAACATATGATGAATCACAAATCGAGAATGACAGTGCATATAGGCGTGAGGTTACTTGGTTGAACGAAAAAAAGGCTATCCCCCGGACTCTCGCCAAATCCGCACTTGTTTCCAGAATGAAGGCTCAACAGACGTCTGCTCGTGCATCGGATCTGCTACCACAGATAATGGAATGTATTGAAATTGCTGAAACGGGGATACATCCAACATTTCAGACGGATTTGCAATCGAGGCTTATTGAGCATACGCTTGACGAAATTAGAAGTGGTAGAATGAACGATTTCCGCTTTGAGTATCTTATTAAGGATGTTCTACATGGCCTCGGTGCGGATGAGGTACGCATAATCCCAAGAAATCAGGACAAAGGAGCAGACATAGTTGCTACTTTCAAAGTAGCAGGTATTTTTCATTATGTTCTAGCTGTACAGGCAAAGCATTGGCAACCGGAGCCCCCAGTTGGGGAAGATGTCGTAGAGAAACTCCTGCGGGGTATGGAAGCAGAATCAGCCAATCTTGGTATGATTGTCACATCGGGCACGGTGTCAGAAGCGGCTATTTCCTATGCGGAACAGTTATTCGAAGATGAAGGAATCCAAATAGAGTTGGTAGATGGTGAACAATTTGCAAAGATGATTGTTGAGCATGGCATTAGGTCAAGCTAAAAAAGTCCTTCGTTTGTTATCGACACCGCTATTTTTAATTCTGTATTGTATTAAATCGGAAGGAAAGAATAATGATAGAAGGTAATAACGAGCTTTTTGCAAGCGGTTATTTGTATGACTTTTTGCGTCAAAATCAGCAAAGCCAGATAGGTCCTGCTGTTGATAAAATACCGAAGGAACAATTGTTAGCCACGCCTGAGAGCGACGTTGTCGAGCATATATTCGCTCAATTATCTATTGAGCCGCTGATTCTCCATGAAGACAGAATGGAAACGACAGAAGAGGAGACAAAAGTTGAAGTGTCTAGAGATTGGCGTAGAGATTTTAATCATCACAGAGGTACGTTTTACGTTCCAGGGTGTAAAATTTGTATCGCCATTCCTTTTACCGGGGATTCAGACCTATGGATGTACACACCTAATAACGCAGGTCTGACCTGCCCATATGGAAATGTTCGACAGCCACATGGAAATCGAGCAGGCAGCGTTGAAATGACGTTCTGTTGTCCTATAGACACGTTAGATGAACAGCGCTTAAAGAACGAAATTGAACGGCAACTCAATCTGCTTCGCTCCTATGTGAAGTCTTCGACACAGGACATCCATAACTACAACATAGGACTTAAAGAATCTATTGAACAACACATAAAAGCAAGACAAGAGAGAATCTCCAAAACAGAGGGACTTGCGAGTCGCCTTGGACTAACTCTGAAGAGAAATCCTGATGCTCCGCCAATAGAGCCATTAAGGCTAAAGCGAAAGTTAGTACGACCTCTACCACCTCCCCCAGACTCTGGCTTTGAACCGGAGCCTGGCATAGAAGAAGAGACTTACGAACACATTTTGGGTGTAATTCGTCACGGGTTGAGAACATTTGAGACAACGCCAGCTACGTTCAAATCTCTGGGCGAGGAGGATTTGAGAAATATACTACTTGCTCATCTCAATGGCCACTACGAGGGTGATGCAACCGGGGAAACTTTTCGCAATAAGGGTAAAACGGATATCCGAATAGAAGACGGGAATCGTGCAGCGTTTGTCGCAGAGTGCAAAATATGGCGAGGTCCAAAAGAATTTCGCTCTGCCATAGATCAATTGTTAAACTATTTGACTTGGCGCGATTGCAAAGCCTCGCTCGTGGTCTTCAACAAAGAAGTAAAGGGATTCTCAAAGGTATTATCAGACATTTCGAAAGAACTAAGCGAACATAAACTTTTTAAAAAGGAATTCGCAGATCAAAAACGGGAGGCCGAGTGGCGTTTTGTTTTTCGCTCGGCAGAAGATGAACTGCGAGAAGTAATTGTCCATATCTTTGTAGCGAATCTTTTCTCATCAGGAGACTGACCTTATATTTAGTTGGCTATTTGGGGTACTTTGTGAATTATGCTGCAATATCAAAGGGAATTATATATAAAAGATCAGAAAATTTTTATATCTGATTTACTCATTCTATATGCCAGATGGCAAAGGGAACTCGTTACGCCGGATGACACGCGCCTTGAAAGAGGAAAAGGGTGTGGTTGTGTCTGTGTAGGTTGTGATGAACCGCTCATCCTGCGACGCGGAGAGAAAAATCGGTGGCACTTTGCTCACCGGGCAGGAACTTCCTGTGGTGGAGAAACCTATATCCACAAAATAGTTAAAGCATGGATCGCCGAAAAACTGATAGGCCAAGTTATTCCATTACCACCACATCCCGAATTAGATAGTCCTCAAAAATTTCGTGTTGAAAAGGGATGGCAAGAGGAGCAAAGTAAGGAAACTAAAAGAAGATATGACGTTGTTCTCGAAGGCCTGTTTCTATACGAAAAAGCCGAACAAGAGAAGCGGGGGCGTCTCATATTTGAGGTGTATTACAGTAATGCGAAAGATGATCCCTTTAAGTTACAAACGCAAAAAGAAGGGAGTTATATCCTTGAGGTCAATGCAAAGAAATTCTATGGAGATGGACGGGAAAATTTCACTGTAGAAAGGCTCGTAGAAAACAGCCATCGGGTATGGTTCACAGACCAGCAGATAGAAGAACGAAGACGGATAGAAGAACAAAATTGGTTCGATTGTCGCGAATACACCCGTAACGGACTACCCGACGAGATAATTCAAACATGGATCGCTGAAAAACTAATAGGCGAGGTTATTCCATTACCACCACATCCTGTATTAGATGGTCCTCAATCATTTCGCGTAGAAAAGGGATGGCAAAAGAGGCGTAGTCAGAGAACAGGCAAAAAATATGACGTTGTTCTGCAAGGTATGTTTGTCTATGGAGACAGTCAAAAAAACAAAAAGGGACACCTCATTTTTGAGGTGGTGAATTGTAGGAATCTGTGGGATGAAGATTATAAGCTACACACGCAAAAAGAAGGGCTTTATATCCTTGAGGTCGGGGTAGATGAATTCTATGAGACTGGATTAGAACCCCTTACTGTAGAAAGGTTGATAGAGTGCAGTTGTTGGGTGTGGTTTACAGACGAACAAAACAAATTGAAGAAGGACAATCTGACCGTTTAGTATATAATTTCCATATTAAACAGTAATTTAAACTATTTCCTCAATACATTGTCTATGCTTACGTTATAAAGTCTGGCTATAATAGCTCCTGTCCACCCTGCTTAGCATAGCGTAAGCTATTTATATATATTGTTTTATAGAATGTGTTTATCCCATAATCCTAAACCAGAGGTTTTTTATGCCGACTTATGAATATGCGTGTACTGCATGCGAGCACGAATTTGAAGCTTTTCACTCTATCACTGCCGATCCCATTCGCCTGTGTCCCGAATGCGGTGAGCAAAAAGTTGAGCGTCTCATCAGCGGTGGTGCGGGTCTGATCTTTAAGGGATCGGGTTTTTACATTACTGATTACAGAAGTGATGGATACAAAGAAGCAGCTAAAAAAGATAAAGAAGCATCTAAAGAAAAGAAATCTGACAAGAAGAAATCAGAGACCAAAAAGACTTCTGATGCAAAAAACTCAGACTCTAAAGCGGCGTAAAAAAGGGAATTATCGCCCTTTGACAGATAGGGCGCAAAATCCATGAATACAACGTACAGAAACACAATCGCCCATCTAATCGAGAGGTCTCCCTTTGAGATTGAGCCTGATGTACAAATAACCGGGCGCCCGCCTACTATGGCGAGTTCTATGTTTCTTACGAACAAAGAGCAGGGCGACTGGGCAGAAGAGATTGTCCTGAATGCAATCAACGAAAACTCTCAGGAATATTGTGCAATAAAGTACGGCCGTGCGGATTCTCTGGCAGCCGGTGATCCCGGGTTTGCCGATTTTTATGCTTCTTATATCGATGAATTGAATACGATTGGTAAGAAACCCGATCTTCTCGTCTATAAACGCGAGGATGTTCCAGAGCATTATGACCTGGATGATGATGCGTTTATTCGGAAGGCAGTAGCGGCTATTGAGGTTCGTTCAAGTAGTTTTCTTGCGAATAGATATTCATCATTTATGGATAATAGAACGCGCGAAGCTGAGTCCGCTATTCTACAGATTCAACAGGAAATTCTCTCGGAACCCTACGCGAGCCTGCTTGCAGAAAAGAGTCTTGCACTTTATGAAATTATAGAAAACGCAACCATCGATACGTTTCGAGAATTGAATTTCAGGCGGAGGGGCTGGTATTCGACTCAACCTTTGCGAGAGTTGAGTGAGCTTTTGAAATCTCTGAAAGAACAGATGCAGATCCTTCAAAAACGGGATTATCTCAGCATTACACCGAAGGTCGAAGACCTGGCACTTGTCAACCGTTGGATTCAGCATTTTGGGGTGAAGCACTGCTATTTGCAGGTGTTTTTTGACAAAGCATACGTTATTCCGTTTCAGAATATTCTGGAAATAACCTCTGACCCAAAAAACGAAGGTGTGGTGTTCTCCATAGAGCGAGATGTCAAAAATCAGGGCAAGACAACTATCAAGATCAATGTTCAGGTAGGAAAAGAGATTTTGGGCAGGATTGATATGCCGCAACACCGATCTGCTCTGAAAGAATTGGAGCGCGGGCGTCTGCTATTTTATGTCACCTTCCACGGTGGGCGTGGATACCTGGATCCGGCTGTCTTCTCTCAGGATATATTAGATGCAGGTTAATCAAGCCAAATACCTGCGGAGCGTTGGCGAGGAGCATCGCAAGAAATACGGGCAGTTTTTCACTCGTCCTGAAGTAGCCGAGTTTATGGTGTGGTGGGTCTTGGAGTCAGGGCAGAGGATCCTCTTTGATCCCGGCTTTGGTCTGGGTGCTTTTTTTGATCCTGTTGCCGACGACCCGAGCATCGCGTTCGCTGGGAGTGAGAAAGATCCCAAAATTCTCGATTTCTGGACAGGCGAGTCAGGGGGGCGGAAATTAGATATTGAGCATGAAGACTATCTGCTCTCCTGGGGGAAATCGCACGCCAATATTGTCTGTAATCCGCCGTACATGCGTTTCCAGAAGTTTATTGGCAGGGACTCTGTGTTCAAAGCGTTTGTCGATAATCTGGGCTTGAGATTGTCGGGATATACGAATACGGCATCCGCATTCTTGCTGAAGTCGCTGTCCGAACTGAATGGAACGGGCCGGCTTGCGTATATTATGCCTCTTGAGTTCCTCAATACTGGATACGGAATCATTGTTAAGAAACGCCTTATCGAGAGTGGTCATCTTGTTTCTATTATCAATCTTAAATGCGAGAAAGATATCTTTCCCGATGCAATAACCTCAGTGGGGATAATCCTGTACGATGCCAGTCGGCAATATTCCCACGTCGATTTCCATATCGCTGATTCTATTTCCTCACTGAAGAATATCCTTGAATGTCAACCAACCACCAGAGTCGCATTGGACCGGCTCAATCCCGAGTCGAAGTGGTTGTCATACTTCCAAAAAAATACATTTGACATCAATCATCGAATGGCTGTGCCCCTAAACTATTATGGTCATTTCAGCAGAGGCATTGCCACCGGAGCCAACGAGTTTTTTGTTTTGAAACCATCTCGGGTTAAAACACTTGGAATCAATGGTTCGGAGGTTGTTCCCTGCATTACGAAAAGCTCTCAAATTCGGCAATCAGTATTTGGTCGCGCAGACTACGATGATTTAGTTAGAAACGATGCCCCTGTTCTGCTTTTCAGTGTTAGTAAGACGCACTCAAAACGCGCGGCGGACTATATTCGGAGCGGGGAGCAAAGGGGTTATAACACGCGTTTTTTAACGAAAAACCGAAATCCCTGGTACAAGACGGAAAGAAGAGCACCCGCACCGCTTCTTCTTGGCGTCTTTTCTCGCGGAGGTTACAAGATTATTCGCAACAGAAGTGAGGTGTTGAATTTGACGTGTTTTCACGGTTTTCGACCAAACATCTTCGGAATGGCATATCTCGATCATCTGTTTCTCTATCTGGCATCCTCGTCGGGACGAGATATAATTTCACTATCTGTTCGGAGATATGGCGACGCGCTGGATAAGTTCGAACCAAACGATCTGAACAACGCGCTTGTCCCAAGTCAGCAGGTGTTTGATGAACTTTCGACTAAGGAGGTCGCTAAAGCTGTCCGCTATGCGGAAAGAACGGGAAAGACGCCCGACTGGATAGACGCTTTCTTTGAGAGGTTGAAAATACCAGCCAATAGTTAGCGTCTTGTTACACTTTATTTAAAAGTTATATCACGATAGAAATAAAAAATTTATCACCATCTAAAGGAGAAAAGACATGAGCAACGTAATAGGCATTGATCTGGGAACGACCAACTCTTGTGTCGCTGTGATGGAAGGCGGCGACCCGGTTGTTGTTCCAAATTCAGAAGGGGGGCGCACCACGCCCTCTGTCGTTGCATTTGCACAAGATGGGGAGCGCCTCGTTGGTGAGGTTGCCAAACGGCAGGCTGTGACCAATCCGGCCCAAACCGTTTATTCTATCAAGCGGTTTATGGGGCGTCGTCGCGAAGAGGTGAGCACTGAAATTTCCGAAGTGCCTTACACGGTCACGAGTGACGCTAATGGATTGGCGTCTGTGCAACTCGACGACAAGACATATACTCCGCCCGAGATTTCGGCGATGGTGCTTCAAAAGATGAAGCAAACCGCTGAGGATTATCTCGGCGAAACCATTACGCAGGCTGTGGTCACGGTTCCCGCATATTTTAATGATGCACAGCGACAGGCCACTAAAGATGCCGGAAAAATTGCGGGTCTCGACGTGTTGCGCATTGTCAACGAGCCAACCGCTGCATCCCTGGCGTATGGCCTGGACAAAAAGAGCGAGGAAAAAATCGCGGTTTACGACCTCGGTGGCGGCACGTTTGACATCTCTATTCTCGAACTGGGCGATGGCGTCTTTGAAGTCAAATCGACCAATGGTGATACCCATTTGGGCGGCGATGACTTTGATCAGCGCGTTATTGACTTTCTGGCGGAGGAATTTCTGAAAGAAAATAGCGTGGATTTGCGCCAGGATCCCATGGCTTTGCAACGCTTGAAAGAAGCGGCGGAAAAAGCCAAGTGCGAACTGTCGAGTTCCGCATCTACCGACATCAATCTGCCATTTATCACGGCTGATGCGTCTGGTCCCAAGCATCTCAATGTCAACCTTTCACGCGCGAAATTTGAGCAACTCGTCGATGATCTCGTCGAGCGCACCAAACAGCCCTGTTTACAGGCTATTCGAGATGCCGGTCTTTCGGCTTCTGATATTGACGAAGTGATTCTGGTGGGCGGCTCAACGCGTATCCCCAAAGTGCAGGAAATTGTGCAGGAAGTTTTTGGCAAAGAGCCTAATAGAGGGGTAAATCCCGATGAAGTCGTCGCCATTGGCGCGGCTATTCAGGCGGGTGTGCTTTCGGGCGATGTGACCGATGTGTTGCTACTTGATGTGACGCCGCTCTCGCTGGGTATTGAAACGCTCGGCGGCGTGATGACGCGCCTTATTGATCGCAATACCACGATTCCGTCGAAAAAGACCGAAGTGTTTTCAACTGCTGCGGATAGTCAGCCCTCGGTGGAGATTCATGTCTTGCAAGGTGAACGCGATATGTCAGTAGATAATCGCACGATTGGTCGGTTTCACCTGGATGGCATTCCGCCTGCGCCGCGTGGTGTGCCGCAAATTGAAGTCACATTTGACATCGATGCAAATGGCATTCTCAATGTTTCGGCAAAAGACAAGGGTACAGGCAAAGAGCAGAATATTCGCATTGAGGCTTCGTCGGGGTTATCAGATGCGGAGATTGATAAAATGGTCAACGATGCACAGGCGAATGCCGCCGAAGACAAGCAGAAACGCGAGGCTGTGGAAATTAAAAATGCGGCCGAGCAGCAGGTGCATCAGACTGAAAAACAGATGGAGGAAATGGGCGATAAGGTCAGTGATGAAACAAAGGCCAAAGTGACAGAGGCCGTTGATAAGGTCAAAGATGCCCTCAAGGGTGATAATGTCGATGCGATTAAATCGGCGAATGAAAATCTCACCCAGGTCTGGCATCAGGTTGCGAGTGAACTCTATCAACAAGCGTCAGCAGATGAGGCACCGCCTCAGGGTGCGCCAGGAGAACCGCCACCGCCAGGTGGTACAGAAGGTCCCAAACAAGGCGATGATGGGGCTGTTGATGCTGAATATGAAGTTGTGGATGATAAGAAAAAGTAAAGGTTGGATACGACAATAAAAACGCCGAGGGTGAAAAATTCTCGGCGTTTTGTTTTATTAGGGGTGCCCTGATCACTACGCTTTTTCAATTGTTACGCGAATCGCACTCAGGGGTTTGATAAAGCGAAATCTGACGGTTTTGCTGCGCGTGTCAAATCCGCCTGTGCCAACATCTTGGCTCGACAATTCCCGCAAAAAGTTTGCGACCCAGGTTGTGTCGCGTTGCCATTGCGGTACGGCATTTCGAATAAACAAGCGCACGAGGTCTGCATTGCGATTCAAGTCGGCATCGGATATATCGAGTGTGGTTACCATAATTTCGGATCGCAACAAATCGGCTTCAGGACCCCAGAACTCCAGTACGACCTGTCCACTACCCGTTGCGCCAAAATAGCGTGGCTGTCCCTCGAGGGGATCTACTTCTTCCAGTATCAGATCATCGGGCATCCCCGCGATCATGCCGTCAATGGATAGGGCGCCGGGAGACAGTGGCGTTACCTGGGTTGCTGGCGTTTCTTGCGGTTCAGTTGCTGGCTGAGTTGGGCGCGTTGTGGGTCTGGGGCGCTTTTTCCGCGTGCTTGAAGAACGACGCGCGAGGTCTTTTTGCAAGGCAGCGCGTACGGCTGCGGCGTCTCCGACATAATTGCCATGTACCCATCCCTCAGTTTTGCCATCTGCGCGTACACGTAACCAGGGATTGGCTCTTTCAAAAATCTCCAGTTCACGACCGCGCTGCAAGCGCTCAACTACCTGCGATTTTGTCGTTGGCTTCTCGCGCAAATTCAGAATTGCAACGGTGACATAGACTTTCTCTTTTGGCAATAGATAATCACAGCCGCTTAAACTTGCCATGAGTACACAAAAAAGGCCGACAAAAAATCGGTCGGCCCAAAATTTCAACCGCACCATCAATCATTCCTCCATTGATTCTGTATGATCCAGTGATTCACGCCAGGTAAATGGATTCTGAATCAAGAAAAACTTTAGACACGATAGAGGTCTTCCCGTTTCCACCTGACACCTCGGGAGTGTGCTTGTGCCTGATCCATCAATTCGAAGCATTCATCGAGCCAGTTCTTTGAGGCAGGCATAACCGTTTGTTTTAGTAAGGAGTGAATTAGACCATTCAGAGACGTATTGTGCTCTTGTGCATAGGCTCGTCCTGCTTTTATCACTTCCTTATCGAGGGCAATGGTAATATTTTCCATGGTATCCGCTTTCTGGAGAAGGAAGCATTTTGCCGACAAAGACAAAATGCACTATCAATTATCCTTCCTCAAACCCCTTATAGATATTTTTTCTGAGGTGAAAATATCGGAAATGCGATTATTGATCAAGGATTAAATTCCACTTTTACTCCAGATACGTCATCCCTGGGGTTTGAGGCCACTGGCATTGCTCGGGTGCATTTGTCGCGCTTGCCCATTCCCGAATGATTTCCAGATCCCTTCTTTTTTCCAGCATCTTTTTCGCAACCCACTCCGGGTCCCATCCGTCCAGTACTTTTGCTGTTAGTTCTTCTCGAATCGCCCGACATTCGCTGTCGTCTGCTCGGTTGTGTACTTCTTCTGGATCTTCGGATAGATTGAATAATTGCGGATCATAGCCGTGATAGTAAATCAGTTTCCATTCGTCTTGTCGAATCATGCGCTGGTAGTGGCCTTCGTAGATACAGTATTCTGAGAAGGCAATATCTTCCCAGGTATCTACTTCACCGCGCAGCAATGGCAACAGGCTGCGCCCGCGCGAATGGGGCAATTCGGGTGCGTCCAATGCGTCGAGCATGGTCGCATTTAAGTCCAATGCGCTGATGACGCGATCATTGATCTGTCCTTTGGGCAGCACATCGGGCCATGAAATAATTGCCGGTACGCGAACAGATTCTTCGTAAAATGTTCGCTTCATCCACAATGCTTTTTCTCCCACTTGTTCGCCGTGGTCTGATGAATATACGATCATTGTGTTCTGTGTAAATCCATTCCGTTCTAATGCCTCCAAAAGTTGTCCGATCATGCGGTCCATCGCTGTGACCAGTGCCCAGTAAGCTGCGCGAGCGCGCGTGGTATCGGTATCTTCAATTTCCAGGAAACGGTTCCGTTTTCGCCACCATTGAAAAAAGGGATGCGACTCATCGTCTGTTGGTTTGGGATGTTTTGGAGGTGTAATCACATCAATGTACTGATCGTAATCTGCTTTTCGCGCAATGTACGGCGAGTGTGGTAGCATGTATCCTATGTGCAAGCAAAAGGGGGTATCCGTTTGTCCACTGCGTTTTTTTATGCCTTCTCGATTGATAAAATCAATTGCTGCCGCTGTCACATCTTCATCGTGTACTTCGTAACTGCTCTGACCCACACCTGATTTTTGAACCGATTGGATTAAGTTGCTGGGGGCGTCGCCTTTGCCCGGGTAGTTTGAGGAATGATCTCCTATGGGACGATCCACATATCCGTGCAACTGGTCTGTGCCCAGGGCGTGCATGCGGCCTATGAGCACGGGATGGTAACCCGCCGCGCCCATTGCATGCGCGAGGGTTGGTCGTCCCGAATCCAGGATGTGATGGTTTGTCCACGCCTCATTTTCATAAGGATGCCGTCCCGTTAACATCGACATCCGCGATGGCGTACATACAGGTGATGGACAATAGGCATTGTTAAATTTTATGCCCTGTGCAGCGAGGGCATCCAGATGGGGCGTTTGAACGAGTGGATCGCTATAACAGCCGAGTACTTTTGGGCTGTGCTGGTCTGAGTGGATGTAGAGCAAGTTTGGTCGGTTCATGTTTGATTCCTTTTCACCGGTACACAGATGGCAGGCAGCGGTTGCCCGTGCCTGCCATTATTTTTTTAATCAAGGGTGAGACATCTATTTCTCACTCGCAGCCACCGTATTTACCAATCGTCCAATACCCGAGATCTCAATTTCTACCTTGTCGCCCGGTTGCATATAGGTTCCCGTTGTATTACCTACGCCCGAAATTGTACCTGTGCTGATCAGGTCGCCCGGTTCGAGTGTGATAATTGCCGAGATGTATTCGATAATTTTATCTACGGGATACAACATCTGTCCCGTGTTGTTGTGCTGTTTGCGGTCGCCATTCACATACGTGCTGATGTCGAGGGTGTGTGGATCTGTGATTTCATCTGAGGTTACAATCCACGGTCCCTGGGGCGCAAAGGTATCCAGCCATTTGCCGTTTAACCAATCAAACCATTCATCTCTTGGGCGGCTGTCTGTGCGTTTTTTGATTTCCAATGTGCGCTCGGAAACATCATTCATGACCGTATAACCCGCGACATAATCCAGCGCGTCTTCAGCCTGTACGCCCTTTGCCTCTCGGCCTATTACGACGGCCAATTCGCCTTCCCAATCTACGCTTCTTGCGATGGGGGGGATCAAAATTTGATCGCCTGGCCCGATTACAGTCGAAGTTGGGGGCTTCATAAATACGCGTGGGGTTTCCTTGTCTTGAATTTGCATCTTGGCCGTGCCGCCTTCTTCAATGTGATCCTGATAATTCCCCGCCAGGCAGAATAATTTGTGCGGATTGGGCACTGGTGCGCGCAATTTGACGTCGCTGACGGCAAAGCTGGTCTCGCCATCTGGTTTGCCGTTCAAACGCTTTTCAGCATCAGCCGCAGCCTGTTGTGCCGCAGACCGTCCCTCTGCTCCGGCTTCGAGAAGGGTTAGCATATCCGTAAAAAAGGGATGTGATTCGCGGTTTTCCGATTGGGCTAATGCTCTGTCCGCTGCTGCGAGATCGACAACAATCGTGTCATTTGCGACGACTGCGCCAATGGATTCACTACCGCCGACTGAATAAGTCGCGAGTTTCATATTTTCTCCTTGTTCGATTTAATGACTCGTAAAAGACAATGGAAATGTCGGTTCTTGTGCCTGCTTTTGCGTAGGGGATTCAATCTTTTGATGATAATATTCTTCGACGAATTGCGCCAGATTTTTGCTCGCCTCTTCAAACACGATTTTGCCCTTTTCGGCTGTTGCCTTTTCTGCCTCGCCCATCACGCCCGAATCCGTATATTGACTCGTCCATTCAATTATGCCCACGGGCCCTCTGCTGAACAGATCAGTCCAGACAAATTTGGATCCCCGTTTATTGGTCCTGGCAATTTCGCTCTTGATTTTATCCTTGCGCACGCTTTCCGGAGACAAGTGGAGCAACATGGATGTTTCCAATTCGCCCGCATGCGAACATCCGCCGGGAAATACGCTCTCGCGCCATTCTTTGTCAAAGTCCGGATCGACCTTGAGCAATTGCCACCACGAGCAGAAAGCGCAACTCGCGTCTGTTTCTACGATTGTGCGCCGGGCGACCATTTCGACTAAGTTGTGGTTGGAACCGTGTCCATTGACGAGTATCATTTTCTTAAAGCCGTGATAGGCAAGGCTTTTGCAGATGTCCAGCAAGTACTGAATGAAGTGTTCGTAGTGTATGTTCAGCGAGCCAGGGAAATCCATGACGTGATGTACATAGCCATAACTCACGGGCGGTAGCACCAGGCTGTATTCCGGTTTTAAGCGCGCGCCTTCGGTTGCTACGGCATTGGCACACAGATGATCGACTTTCAAGGGCAAGTGATGCCCGTGCTGTTCGACTGCGCCGGTTGGTATAATCGGAATTTTTCCCATTTCCACCGCTTCGTTTACTTCGGGCCAGGTCAGTTCGTCAAATTTGTAGATGTCTTTTACAGAGGCCATTTTTTCACCTTTCTAAGTGGTCAATTTCGGATCGATACATCGCCGCCACTCGATTCTTTCACTTTAACTGGTTTTGCGCCGCCGCGCACCAGGATGTCGCCCCCAGAACTGGCATGGGCGTTTACGGTTTCAGTCAACATAGTGGTGATATCGGCACCACTGGAAGCCCGCAGATTGCCGTTCTGACAGGTGAGATCGCTGGCCTTCACATTGGCACCACTGGTCGCTTTGATGTCCAAATTATCACAAGTTCCGGATAGTACGACATCTCCACTGCTGGTCGCATCTACGGAGACATCGCCACCCACGACTTCTGCGTTGATATTACTGGAGGAGGTGGATCGCAAGCTGAGTTGCTGGGAAGTGAGTTCGCCCGCCTTCACATCGGCACTGCTGGACGCTTTGATGTCTAATTTCTCACAAGTTCCCGATACGACTACATCGGCGCTGCTGGTCGCTTTGATGTCCAAATTATCATAAGTTCCGGACAGTACGACATCTCCACTGCTGGTCGCATCTACGGAGACATCGCCACCCACGACTTTGGCGTTGATGTTACTGGATGAGGTCGCTTTGATGGCAAGATCGCGGGTTTTGATTTCCTTTGCCGTTACAATGCTGCTGGAAGAAGCACCGAGGCGGTCAATTTTTGGAGCAGCAACGCGTACTGTGTAGGTGGGTACGCGCTCGCCATTTATTTTTATCACACGCTGTCCGTTGACGCTCTTGATCGATATGTTCCTGTTACCCGACCCTATACTGAAGAACCGTCGCCAACTCGATGTTTTCTCACCCTTCCATATCTCTTCGGGGCGTGTGGCAATAAGTACGCCATCCTCTATCCGTAGCTCCAGTCCGCTGAAATCACCACTCTCAGTATAGGCCACTACACTGAAGGCATCGCCCTGTGTGAGTTCGATATCAACAGCAGCAGTGGCATATACACCGGTAAATCCGCTGAGATTGTATGTCTTGCTCTGTCCGTTCATTTCATCTCCCTTTGCTGACTTTTCAGCGTGACTTGTGTGCCAACTCACAAGCGCAGCCATGACCCCAAAAATAGTAAGATATCGTCGAAATTGCATTGTAATCCTCCTTGCTTTGTCGCGTCTAAGTGCGGGCAGGTAACTCCTCCTGCCAGGTCCTGAAGATGAGACGTTAGACTCAACAAAAAGTTACAAGCTCGACCGGGAGAGGGATGTCTCACTATGGCGTCTATCCCTTTTGCAAGACACGCCATCGGTCGTACAATGGGCGCATCTCTTTTGGCAAAAATCCGCGCACATTGTCCGCGAGCATCCACTTCAGACGCGGGTCTGTCTCACCGGGTTTGCCATTCTTTGAGTACATACCCCAGTTTCCGGATAGGGTCAATCTCTCCACATCCTTTTTCATTACGCCGCGGTGAATCAGATTGCCAGTCCAAAATGCGGTTTGTCCAGCTTTGAGAGGCACGGCATATTGTCCCGGGATATCGTCGTGGCGGTTTTCTAACAAGCACCTGCGCTCGTGGGCGGTGCGGTACCTTTTATGACTGCCGGGCACAATTTGCAAGCAATAGTCATCCACCAGTGCGAGATGCCACCCCAAGCCCCTTTGAGGACGATTCAAAATTTCCATTTCTACCTGATACGATCCGTCGCGTTCTTTACTCCCAAAATCTCGGTGCCAACCAAAACCGTAATCCGCTTGATATGGGTTTGTGAAGATGAGTGCGCCTCCCAATTGTAGCTGTGTGCCTAAGAATGCACGCGCGTATTTCATTATGGGTTCTGACATCAGATATTCGGCGAAAATCGGCTCGTTCATTTCGGGGGCAAACAACCCGCGAATCGCCCAGGGTTCTCCGTCCTCTGAGCGGTGGGTGTACAAATCCACTTCGCCTGAACGCACCTTTTTTTTCGTGCGAATCGCAGCCTCCAACAGAGGTTTTAGCATATCGGGATCAACGGCGTCATCGACGATACAAAACCCCAGCTTCCTGTACTGTCGTTTCTCGGTGTCGCAAAACATGACGGTCTCCTTTCATGTGCGGCGCAATATAGGTGTGTCTCACTGTAAATACAAAAAAAAAGCGCGGGGGGTTTGTCCTGCTCAGAAAACAGTGGCAGGCCAGTGTCATTGTGATATTTTAAGAGAGGATACAAAGTATTGTGGAGGCAAGCGATTGAACTGGAGGAAGACATGAGTGGACCGCGGTTGAGTGATGAAGCGTTTTTTGAGGCGCTCGATTTGTCGCGTGCGGATATGAGGGCTGTAAAAAGGGCGGTAGAGGCGCGAGACTGGGCGGGTGCGCGGCGTGCATTTGCAGGACACGTTCGCACGCGGGAACATCCGCGATGGTTTTCGGATTGGCGAAATCGGTCAGAGCCACAGGATCGGGATGCAGAGGTCGAATTGGTGCGCGTGGGAGATCGTGCGATCAGAGATGTTGATCTCGAAAAGGCCGACCGCATTGCGGCAAATACGCTGGTGAGTTGCGATGTGGAAGAGGCGTTTGGGGATGTGATCAATTGGGAATTGGATCCGATTAATTACAAAGAATGGACGTGGCAGTTGTCGCGCCATCCATTTTGGGTCACGCTGGGGCAGGCGTATTGGAAGACGGGTGATGAAAAATATGCCGAGGCGTTCAGACGACAGATGCGGCACTGGATTGAACATGTGTTGATGCCAGTGGGTGAAGATGGCAATACCTGGAAAGACGATGCCCAGATGAGTACGGATCGCACGAATTGCTGGCGCACGATTGAATGTGGGATTCGGATGGGACAGACGTGGCCTGCGGCGTTTTACTATTTTCTTTCGTCTGAAACATTTGGAGATGACGATGTGTGTTTGATGGTGAAGAGTATGGTCGAACACGCGCGGCATCTCACGCTTTGGCCGCGCGGTGGCAACTGGCAGACGATGCAGGCCAATGGGCAATATCACGTTGGGGCATTGTTTCCCGAGTTCAAAGAAGCCGCAAGCTGGCGCGAGATTGCAATGCAGTCGCTTTATGAGGAATTGGATGAGCAGGTTTATCCCGATGGCGCGCAGATTGAGTTGTCGAGCGGGTATCATCAGGTGAGTTTGCGAAATTTTGTGATGGCGCTCGCGATTGCGCGGTTAAATGATTTGCCCATGCCGGCAGATTATGTCGCAAAATTGGAGCGGATGTACCACTACAATCTGTATCTGGCTATGCCCAATTTGCGTTTGCCCGCGCTCAATGACGGCGGTCAGACGGATATTGTGCCCTACATGCAGGGTGGGTTCAGGTTTTTTCCAGAACGGACGGATTTTCAATGGGCGGGTTCTGGGCGCGCGGAAGGAACAAAGCCGCAAACCCTGTCGTGTGCTTTTCCCTACGCGGGACATTTTGTCATGCGTTCGGGCTGGGAACCGGATGATCTCTATCTCTTTTTTGACGGTGGCCCGTTTGGCTATGGGCATCAGCACGAAGACAAGCTGAATATCATGCTGTACGCACATGGTCGTGTGCATGTGGTGGATCCGGGGAATTATCCTTATGATTCGTCGCAGTGGCGCACTTATGTGCTGTCAACCCGCGCGCACAATACGGTGATGGTGGATGGGATGGAGCAGAATCAGCGTGGGAAATCGCGGGAGGAATACGTGGTGTCCGAGCCGCTGCCGCATACGTGGGTTTCAAATGAGAAATGCGATTATGCGTCGGCGAGTTACGATTTGGGATATGGACCTGATCGGGATCAGACGGTTACGCATACGCGGTCGATTTTGTTTGTGAAACCCGAGTTCTGGATTGTGACGGATATTCTCAGGCCCTCGGATGAGGCGTCCCACACGTATGAAGCGATGTTTCATCTGGATGCGGATGATGCCGAGGTGCTGGCGAATGGGCGCGGTGTTATGACAAAGAATAGTGGGGGGGAGAGCAATCTGGGCATTTATGCCATTTCGACAAAGCCGATGGATGTGCGGATTGTAAGTGGACAGGAAGAACCGACCGTGCAGGGTTGGATTCCCCGGGGGGGACCCTATCAGTGCGAACCCATTCCAACGGCAATTTTCAAAGCGGAGGGGGATGGTCCCGCACTGATGTCTTATGTTTTATATCCCGTGAAAGCGGGTGGAGAATCTCCTGTGGCACATGTGGAATACATTCCCGCTGTGGGGGACAATGGGCGCGTTGCGATTGCCGGGCGGGTTGCATTGCGCGATGACAGGGAGATTTATTTTGTGCAATCAGAAGCTGGCGAAGGGTGGATACGCGTTTCTGATGGGGAGACCGATGCCGAAGCAGGCGCGATGGAATTGGTCGATGGATGGGTTAATAAAATAGCTCTCGCAAATGGACAAACAGTGCGGGTATATGGGCAAGAGCTTCGGGAGGGTCACATGGTGTAAGTTTATAGCTGTTTGATGTCGATGCCGCCGTTGAGGGTTTGGAGTCTAATATTCGGGCCCTTTCCGCCATTGAGGTTGCCACGGATGGACTTGCTAATGCGTCCGCTAACGCGTCCTTTGACTTCAATTGGAAATTCTGTATCAATATGGCCTATCGTACTTTTTGCCTGAATGTGACCCTGAAATTCTGAGGGAAGGGACAGTGTCAACCCTCCGTTTACGGCTTCTGCACGAATGTTGTCCTGTATTTGTTCGACAATTGCGATTTCAATACTACCGTTCACAATTTCGGCATTTACACCGCCGATAATCTCAGTGAGATTGATTTTGCCATTCACGGTTTCGGCATCGATTGTGCCGCGCGTGCCATTGATTTTGATACTTCCGTTCACTGTTTCGCTTTTCACATTGCCCGTGGTCGAGGGGACAGAAATACTTCCGTTGACTGTCTCGAGGTCCAGGCGCACGCTTTGGGGGACTGTAACCGTATAGTTTACGCTTATATTCCAGTTCTTAAATATTTTCCACTTGTTGTCGGGGTGTCGGGTGCGAATCTCGATACCGCTATCCCTTTCTTTAATTTCGATGGCGGTGGTTTCGAGCATTTCTTCGGCCTCTTCTCCACTACTCGCTTCTGCTTTTTTTACGGCGCGGACAAAGACTTGATCGCGCGCCCAGGTTTTAAGCGTGATTCCGCCGTTGCGGGCGTGTACAGAGAGTTTTTTGCCAGGAGTAAAATCGAGGGTGTATTCGACGGTTTCTTCGCGTTTTTCCGCGGCACTGGTCGGGAGTGTGAACAACGCAGCAAGAATAAAAATTAGGCGCGAGGTCATGGCTGTCTCCTTTATAACTATGGGTAACAGTAAGGTAAAGAATTAGACTCGTTTTTATCTTAAGAGTTTCGAGATTTTTTCAAATTGAAGTGAAACAATTTTATTGAATTCGCCCAGAGAAATGCGCCAGTGGCTACGAGAGACTTTTCCCGAGAAATAGAGGTTGGCCGGCAGCGGCATATCATGACGCCAAAAGCATTGATGGTTGGGGTGCTGGTCGTTATTGCGGTGAATCTGTTGGCGCCGTTTTCCGAGTGGATTGTGCGATCTACGCTGTTGACGACCAATTATTTTCCACTGGGTTTAGCGGCGCTGTTCATTTTTGTGGTTGTGGTTTTGAACCCGGTTTTGAAGACAGTGAAGCGCGAGGGGGGATTGACGGGCGATGAATTGGGCGTGGTCTATACGATGCTTTTGGCGGCGGTATCGGTGCCCACTTATGGGGTGACCGGTTATGTGATTTCGGTGTCGGCTTCGCCCTTTTATTTTGCGACAACGGAAAATGGTTGGGGCGAATTTATACACGACCATGTGCCTCTCTGGGCTGTACCTGGAGGTGGACGCGCAGTGGCATGGTTTTTTGAGGGGTTGCCGCCAGGCGCGAAAATCCCGTGGGGTGTGTGGGTTATGCCGCTGTTCTGGTGGGGATCGGTGATTGTCGCAACACTGACGCTTTGCACTTGTCTCATTGCGGTATTTCGCAAGCAGTGGGTAGATAAAGAGCGGCTGAATTTTCCTCTGGTTGATGTGCCGTTGGCGATGATGGATGGCGCCGAAGATGGTCGGATTTTGCCGAAATTTATGCGTAGCCGATTGTTCTGGATTGGCTTTGCCATTGCCGCTGGCAAAATTGCGTGGAATGTGCCAGGTTATTTTTTTGAGGCCTGGCCGAGTATTCCCGCTATTCGATTGAGCATTCCGGGCGGACAGGTCTGGCCGGGTATTTCGTCAAATTTCTCGCTACCTCTGGTGGGGATTACGTATTTTGTCAATGTGGATGTGATTTTCAGTGTGTGGTTCTTCAACTTGTTTAATATGGCTGAGATCGCGCTGTTTAATCGCACGGGGTTTACCATTGGTACATCAGAGGTTTATTCGGTTAGTCCAGCAGCGCTGGGATGGCAGGGGTTTGGGGCGTTTGTGGCGATTGTACTGGGCGGTATTTGGGTTGCGCGCGAACATTTGCGCGGGGTGTGGCGAACCGCGTTGGGAAAGGACAATGGCGTTTCAGATCGCGATGAGATTATGAAATATCGCACAGCGCTGATAGGGATTGCGCTCGGGGTTGTGTACATTCTTTTCTGGTTGACGCGCATTGGCATCCACCCCGGTGTGGCTTTGCTGCTTCTTTTTGCGGTTATTACGCTTTATCTGGGTCTGACGCGCATTGTCATTGAAGGGGGACTGGTTTTTGTGCGGGGTCCGCTCGTGCCGCAGGCTTATGCGATGCATTTAATTGGACCGGCAGATTTGACGGGTTCAACGATGACGGGGCTGGGGTTGTCTTACGGGTGGGCGTGCGACCCCATTGCCACATTTATGCCTTTTGGCGCGAATGCCGCACGCGTACACAGCGAGCGTCGATTTCCTCAAGGTGTTTATCTCTCCGTAGTTGGTTTGGCACTGGGTATCAGTCTGATCGTGTCGTTTTATTTTTCACTCAAGCTGGCGTATGCTTCGGGCGCGTACAATTTTGGCGAGTGGGTCTTTCGCCGTGGGGGACAGGTGCCTTATGATACGGTTGTGGCGAAAATTAAGGCGGCAGAGACGCTCAAAGTTGGTCATTTTGCATTTTTGGGCATTGGCGCGCTCGTGACGGTGTTGCTGACGTATTTGCGCCATCGGTTCGCCTGGTGGCGCTTGCATCCCATCGGGTTCTCAATTGCTTCTGTGGGACAAGTGCGATGGACCCTGTTGTCGCTATTTGTTGCCTGGGCGGTTAAAACACTTTTGATTCGCTTTGGCGGTTTGATGCTTTACAACGGCGCAAAGCCCTTTTTTATCGGTCTTGTCGTGGGGCACTTTTCCGGCGCTGGCGTATCGTTCATTATCGATGCGTTGTGGTTTCGCGGACATGGACACAGTTTGTATTTTTGAGAAGGAGGTTTACAATGATGCTATTTGGTGCAGGTCTTTATCTCATTTTTTTGGTTCTCATCTTGTGGTTTGTCAAATGTGCGCGGGGTAAATCACTGGGCGATTTGTTTGAGGATAATGATCATCACCACCATCAGATTCTCAGGATGATCGAAAAATATCCGAGGGGAGGTACCTGGTCACAACACCGATCCTGGATGGAAGAGGTAGTTAGTGAAAAATAAAGGAGGTTTGTGATGAATGTGATTTGTATTTGTCTGGATACATTTCGCGCTGATATTGTCGGGCCAAATCAGAAGCTGAGTTTTGTCGAAACGCCGAATATGGATGCGTTTGCAGCCGAATCTGTGGTGTTTGAACGCGCTTTCGGGGAATGCCAGCCGACATTGCAGACGCGGCGGGGTTTGTTTACGGGGCGGCGCACCTTTCCCTGGCGGTACAATTTTGATCGGCGCGGGCACTGGCATCACGCGCCCGGTTGGCACAAAATTCCGCCGGAACAAGATACGCTCGCTGAAATTCTGGTGGCAAATGGATATATGACCGGGTTGGTCGCCGATACGTATCACATGTTTAAGCCGACGATGAATTATACACGCGGATTTGTGACGTATGATTTTATTCGCGGGCAGGAGAGCGACAACTGGCGGTTTGGCACGCGGGAATCAATAGAAGATTTGTTGCGCCCGCATGTGCGTGAACCGATCAACTGGGATCGGCATGTGGGGTTGATGCAGTATATGTTCAATCAGAAGTTTCGGCAACGCGAGGAGGATTACAGTTGTGCGCGTGTGTTTCGGCGCGCGGCGGATTGGTTGAGCGAAAATGCACGCAATTCGCCGTTTTTCCTGTGGATCGATTCTTTTGATCCGCACGAGCCTTGGGATCCGCCGCGGGAATATGCAGATCGGTATATGCCCGATTGGGATGGGAAGGATTTTATTACACCTGGGGCGGGAAATGAAGGCGATGGGGTGAGCGATGCGGAGAGAGATCGGATTAAGGCGCTTTATTTTGGGGAGGTCACGCTGGTGGATCGCTGGGTGGGGCACTTGCTGGATCGGGTCGATGATCTGGGTTTGAAAAGCGATACGATTGTGATGTTGATGTCAGACCACGGCACGCAGGTACTGGATCATGGGCAATTTGGCAAAGGACCAGATCGCCTGCATCCGTACAACACGCGATTGAACTGGATGGTGCGACATCCCGATGTGTGCAAGCGCGTTTCGGGTTTTGTGCAGGCGCACGATTTGTTGCCCACAGTGTTGGGCTTGCTGGATATTCCCTGCCAGGCAGTGGAGGGCACAGATGTCTGGCCGCTGGCGACAGGAGAGGTAGATGCCGTGCGGGATCACGTTGTGATTGGATGGGCTGCTTTTTCAACCGGACCAGCCACGGGCAGGGCATCGGTGCGCGATGATCAGTGGAATTATACGGTGAGTTTAAATGATGTGAACAATGAGGAACTCTTTGACCTTGTAGCCGATCCCGATGAGAATACCAATGTCGCCGCGGATCATCCCGATGTGGTGGCTTTGCAAAGATCGCGCATCCAGGCAGTGATTCACCAACCACTGCCCGCTACGTTTAACGAAGTGTGTGACAACGCGCCAGCACCGAGTGCTATGTTTATACAGGGGAGAAGAAGAATGGGTTAAACCACCACGGGATCGCTATTTTTTGCGGCTTGCCAGGCACGCCAGTCGTTGAGGAAGCGTTCCAGACCGATGTCGGTTAAGGGGTGTGCGAGTAACTTGCTCAATACATCGGGCGGAAGGGTCGCTACATCTGCGCCAGCAAGCGCGCATTCGACGACGTGTTTGGGCGAGCGCAAACTCGCGGCCAGCACCTGGGTTTCAAATCCGTAATTGTTGTAAATCTGGCGAATTGTTTGAATTAATTCCATGCCGTCTTGGCCCAAATCATCCAGGCGGCCAATAAATGGGCTGATATAAGTCGCGCCTGCTTTGGCGGCCATCAGTGCCTGATTTGCAGAAAAGCACAGGGTTACATTCACGCGAATCCCGTCATCTGAACACGCTTTGATCGCTTTTAGGCCATCTGGCGTAATCGGGATTTTCACCACTACCTGTTCGTGGATCGCGGCATTTCGGCGCGCTTCGGCGATCATGCCTTCGGTGTCGGTGCTGACCACTTCTGCGCTTACTGGTCCATCTACAATTCCGCAGATTGCGCGAATGATGTCTTCAAATTCTCCCTCTTCCTGCGACATAAGAGAAGGATTTGTCGTCACGCCATCCAGCACACCCATGGCCTGGGCTTCGCGGATTTCGTCTAAATTGGCTGTATCGATAAAGAACTTCATGTATGCCTCCTTTTTATAAATGTACGAATAATGGAACTGGCCGTCTCTCAGACAGTTTATCCGCGCAATCTGCGTAATCCGCATCATCCGCGATCTAAAATACGCGCTCCACCAAAAATGAACACATTTCTCTGAGCACTTCTCTCGATTCCGACGGGGGCAACTGGGCGAGGCGCGCTTCGGCAGATTCGGCGCGTGTCTGGCAAGCCTGTTGCGCTTTTTCAATTGCGCCATATCTTCCCATCAAGTCAATCACCCACTCGACTTCTTCTTCCGATGTTGCATCTCGATCTCGATCCAGAATTTCGCGTACTTTTTGATTTTCCTCTGGCGTACAGTGGTTGAGCAAATCGATGACCATCAAGGTGCGCTTGCCTTCGGCAATGTCCCCGCCGCGTTCTTTGCCATAACCCCCGGATGTCGTCGTGGGGGCTAATGTTGCATCGGTATCTTCAACGACGATATTGAGCAAGTCATCGCGAATTTGAAATGCAACAGCTATGGCTTCACCAAAATCGCCAATCGCCCGTTTCATGTCATTGCCAGCACCCGCAATAATCGCGCCCATGGTACAGGGTCCGCGACCGCTATACCATCCCGTTTTGCGCCGCAGCATGTCAACAAAGTCGTTTACATCGGGAATGGCTTCGGCCTCGATCCAACCGATATCCAATGCCTGTCCTTCAAATGTTATTTGTGCGCCCTGGATCATTTCACAAAGCAAATCGAGCGTTGTTGTTTCCCCTAATATTTCGCGATTTGCGTACAATATTTCAAACACTTTGGAATAAAGCGCATCGCCCACGTTAATGCTCAGTGGAATCCCGTGTATCAGATGCAAGCACGGTTTTCCGCGCCGCATTAAAGAGGCATCCTCAATATCGTCGTGTACCAGGGCAAAGGACTGAAATAACTCAAAAGCAGCAGCCGTTCGCAAACCCACGTTGGGATCACCGCCAAATGCTTCAATGCCCAGCAGCACCAATGCTGACCTGAATCGCTTGCCACCGCGCTGGGGATAATCGCGCATAGGGGTGTATAAAAAATCGACTGGATCTTTATCTTTTGGCAAGAACTGATACATTTCCTCATCGATACGAGGCACCCAGGTTTCCAAATAATTTTTTAATCGCGTTTCCATTTTATCAAATAGCCCGTAAAACCCATCAGCTTTAGCGGTGGGTCGCATGGCGAAGGGCTTCCTTTTTTAGCTTTAGGGTATATGAACGTTGACATACAGCCAAAGTGTGACTATCCTAATATCAGGTATGGAGTTCTACACAAAACATACCACCCGTGTAGGTAAAACCTATGGGTCAGACCATACGTGGTCTGCTTTCACCAGTGAACAAGATATATAGCTTTGCCTATTGGTCCAGGACGATGTACCAAGGTGGGGTTAATCACCGAGAAGCCCAACACGTTCACGATTGGGAGTCGTCACCGCTTGAACTCCTTTACTTTTTTGCGAATTTTTGCCTCGACATTTGCCGACAGAGGACGGACGGGAATTTTTTTATCGCTGTGAGTAGCAATATCACCTGTGATGGATATTTCAAGACGCGGATGTTTGGGTACATAAGGTTCTTTTTCCAACATGGCATGTAACAAGACGAGGGCGGCTTCTTTGTCCGGAATCGTTCCTCTCGTATTGCCATCGTCGCCGGGGGGCAATGGCGCGCCCACACACGACGGACATCCCACTTCACATTCGCATTCCGATACGACCATCCAACAGGCTGTTATGATATCTTCGATCATCTCATAAGCTTTTTCCGAAAAACCAATGCCTCCCGGATGTCGATCATATACAAATGCGGTTGGTCGTCCCGTGTTGGAGCTATCTACCGTTGTGCCAATATCCATGACATCGCACATTGCAAATAAGGGGAGCACTTCCCCCATTACATTGGCAATGCCTTTGAGTCCCTCAGATGGCACGCGGCCATGTTGTCGACACTGGTTTAGTCCTTCCTGGGGCGGTACGACCCAGCAGGCGGCTGTATCGAGCTTGCGCTCTGGCAAGTCGAGATTTTCCCAGCCAATGCTGTCGCGGTCTTCGAATTTCACTTTCTTAAACATCGTCACCAGTGACGAAACTGAGACGTCGCCAAAATACACGTCACTGACGCGCCATGCGCCCAATATTTCGGTATCATTTACGACAATACTCGTCTCGTCAACTGCATGGGTATAATAGTCCAGTGCTTTTTGACTTACCCGTGCAATTTTGCGCTCTGTGTCGAGTTGATCGACAAAGTACGTCTGCCCATTGTGCAAATATACAGCGTGTGTATGTATCTGAAAAAATGCGCTGATTTCATCCAGGGAACCAATGACCTGCGGGTCGCCTTCTGTCTCGTCGATAATAGTATAGGTTGGATCGCTGATATTGCGTAGCCCAACTTCTGCTGCCGGATATCCCGATTGGCTGTAAAACCACTGGCCATTGAGCTGGCGCGCCATGCCTTCATCTGATAGGATTTCGAGTAGCGCACCCGTAAATTCTCCCATTACTTCGCCTTCTTCGCCCCGCACGGGCAATTCGCGCAAAGCACACCGCAGGTGTCCCACGACGAGATGCGGGTTGTTGGGGTCAATGGTCGCATGTTCGGGTGATTGCCCAAAAAAGTAAGCCGGGTCGCGCATCAAAAATTGATCGATGGGCGCGTTGTGTGCCACAAAGACCACCAGCGACTCTTCAGCCTGCCGCCCCGCACGACCTGCTTGCTGCCACATGCTGGAAATACTGCCCGGGTATCCCACGATTAACGCGGCATCCAGGTCTCCAATATCAATGCCTAATTCCAGGGCATTGGTACTCACCACACCGAGCAACTCACCTTCAAATAATTGTCGCTCAATTTCTCGCCGTTCTGCGGGCAAATATCCGCCGCGATAAGCCCGAATCGCGCCTGCCATCCGCTGGTTCACCAGCGATAAATCCTCTTGCACATAGCGATAGATCACTTCTGCAGATGTGCGCGCTCTGGTAAATGCGATGGTTTGCACCCTGTTGTGGATAAGTTTGCCGAGCAACCAACGCGCTTCGGTATTTGAACTGCGCCGGTCACTCGTGGTGCCTTCCAAAAAAGGCGGATTCCAGAATGCAAAGTGGCGTCTGCCTCGCGGGGAACCATCCCGATCAATCAGGGACATTGGATGGCCGGTTAAGGCCTCGGCGTGTTCTTTGGGATTTGCTATGGTCGCCGAGCAGCACACAAATTGCGGAGGCGTGCCATAATGCGCGCAAATTCGCATCAGACGCCGCAATACATTGGCTACATGCGAGCCAAAGACTCCCCGGTAGGTGTGTATTTCGTCGAGTACTACATAGCGCAAATTCTGAAAAAAACGCGCCCAGCGCGGGTGGTTGGGCAACACGCCCTGATGCAACATATCGGGATTGCTCATGATTACCCGCCCCTCTTCGCGCAGTGTTTTGCGCTGGTTGGACGGTGTATCCCCATCGTAAGTGCCCAGAGAAAATTTCAATTGCTCGTTTAATTCGCCAAACCGCGCCAGCCCGCGTGCCTGGTCCTGTGCCAGTGCTTTGGTCGGGAAGAGATAAAGCGCAGTCGCCTGTGGGTCGGATAACAGTGCTTCCAGCGTGGGTATTTGATAACACAGGGTTTTCCCGCTCGCTGTTGCCGTTACCACCACTACGCCTTCACCGCGTCTCAGAGCAGCCAGAGCATCGGCCTGATGGGTATAGAGCAGATCGATGTCCTGCTGTTTCAAGGCGTCTGAGATCGCGGGATGTAGCGCGTAGTCATCACCGACGAATCTGGCTTCTTGTGCGGGTATGGTTTCTATATGAGCAACCTGACCGGCATACCCATAGTCGCGGCGAACATGCGCGATAAATTGATCAAAATTCATCATGCGGGAAGGACTTTTGAATTCCAAAGGGAGAGAGAAAGGAAGTAAAAAAGAATGAGGGAGGTACGATAACTATAGAAATATAGCTGGAAGGGGAAAAGGGGTCAACTTAAAAGAGGCGAATAGAAGGTGTGCATGCCCTGGTTGTGTGCCAGGGTGAGTGGCAACTATAACTACAGACTATGGGAGAGGCGCATGTATAAATACCTCCCCAGGAAATCGTAGGTATTGGCATCGGAAGTGCCGAGGAAACCATTGTATATCACTGCTGGTGCCTGATTGAGGATGTTGTTTATTCCAATCGTGAGTACGGAGTGACCAAAGGTTGTTCCCAACTGGTATGATCCATGCATACTAAAGATGCTGTTGGGACTAACTTTGCGACTCGGTGGTATTTCTGTCACATCCGGACGGTACTTGCCCTTGCAGTCGTCATCCTCGCATTCCTCGAATCCGCCGATGTATCGCCAGGTCAGCCCAATGGAAGAACTATTACTCTCTACGCCAACTGAAGCGGCGTGACGCCAGCCTGGGAACACGCCCAGGTCGTAGTAGCCCTTGCCTTTGACTAACTCTGGACCGTTGGCTGAAGGCAGGATCTGATCGTAATTCACGAGCAGGTTGCTCTCTATTTGCGCCGAGACAATACCCAGGGGTGAGTCAGTAGCGTAATGGAGTCCGATATCCAGGCCGCTGGTTTCGGTTTCGCCAACGTTGGTGTTGGGTGATGATATATAATTAATCAGCCTGGTGTTTGGGTCGCGCACGACTTGATCACAGTTGGATGGCGTGTCCTGCGAATAGCAGTTACTCAAGATGAGGCTGGCGGGTAACGCGCCGATCTCATTCGCGATCGCGCTGGTATAGTAATCCACAGTTATATCGAATCCATCCAGAAAGTTCGGCTGATAAACCAGACCTGCAGTGAGCATTGTGGCCTTTTCAGGATCGAGTTCTGTGCTGCCACTGAACTGGGCGCGCAGTTGTGCCCGCGAATCCTCAAAGTCGGATGGGATGCCTTGAGCCGCGCAATTTCGCATTTGCTGAGCGGTCAACGCTCGGGCATTGCCCGCTTCATCGACTGTACTACAGGGATCGCTGACCAGTGGGAATCCATCGCTGTTGCCAAGGAACATTTCGGCAATGCTGGGGGCGCGAAAAGCATTGGAGTATGTGGCGCGAAATGCCAGCCCTTGAGGCAATTCGAGACGAGTGCCCGCTTTATAAGTGGAGCCAGATCCGAATGAATCGTAGTGGAAAGCGCGTCCAGCGGCTATTAAATCGAGGCCAATTTCTCCCGCTTTGTAGAGCGGCAAATGGGCTTCTGCATACAAAGCCTTGACCGAGTACGCACCATCGGTGGGGGCTTCGTCACTACCGGTGGTATTTCCAGATGCGGTTATGGGATCGGGAAGATAGGCTCCCGCTTCCCAGCGCGAAGATAGACCTGCGGCCATGACCAGCGGACCGGCCGGGAGTTGCGCGATCTCTCCGGTCAGGTTCCACTGCAGGATTTGCTGTTGAGAGTAGCCTCTGGCGATACCAGTATATTGTATGTAGTCTAACATCTCCTGGGTGATTGTGCCTGCCCCGTGGAGTATATCCAGCGGCACGCAGTCGCCGGTACAATCCTCGTCTGGTCCTAATGCCCGAACAAGATTACTGATTATAAATCGGCCCTCGTTGACGCTGGTGCCCTCGCTGCGTCCGTAGGAAAAGGACAGGTCAGCGTCAAAGCCCAGGAGCCGATGGTTCAATCCCAGGACCAGGCGATAGGTATCAATATCTTGGAGATAGTTGCGATTGCCTGCTTCGAGAAAACGCCGCCGAACATCGATAAAATCACGGCCAAATTCGTTGTACCGGTTGGTAGATGACACTACGATGCCGTCGCTGATGGTAAACAGGGGCGTCGGAGCCAGCTTTTGGTCGGATTGGCGATTGGTGTACGATACCTCGAAGAAAGTTTTCGCATCTTTTGTGAATTCGTAAGCGCCGCTTAGAAAAGAGCTGTAGCGTGTCTGCGGAGTGTAGAGGTAATTCTCCGGTTGATAATTGTACGTATCACCGCTTCCATCCGAGGAGATCCCCGCCCAATTGAAGGGACGCCAGCCCGTGAGTGGATCGAGGTGGTAATCACCGGCGTTCTCGCTAGCCGCCGCAACGACAGCCTGCCAGGCTTCGTTGCCATCGGTGCCCAGGCGGTCGATGATGTGGCCTTCCGGGGTGGCTGAACTGCCGTTTTTGTTATAGGTACCGTCGTTTTTTCCCCAATCGTAGTTTTTGTCCGATACGCTGAAACTGCGGTCGCCGGTCCAGACGGGCTTCCGGTTGTGGTAACCGGCAGAAAACAGGATGTGGCCTTTTTCGCTCTGCAATCCAGCGGTTATGCTGAGGTCGCGGACTTCGCCATCGCCTGCGCCCGAAATTCCCTCATAGTAATCTATCTCTATCCCTTCCGTATCTGACCGGGTGATGATATTGACCACGCCCCCAATAGCGTCTGATCCATATACGGCCGAGGCGCCATCCTTGAGTACTTCGACGCGTTCGATGATTGAAGTGGGAATAGCATTGAGATCAACGGATGAATTTGCGCCTGTTCCGCCCGGTACGAAACGACGTCCGTTGACCAATATCAGGGTGCGATTAGAGCCGAGTCCGCGCAGATTAATCCGGGTGGAGCCATCACCACCGTTGTTGGACTGGGTGTTGGTCGCGTTGGACTGTACTGTTAGTGTTTGTAGCACATCTCCAATAGATGTCAATCCTCGCGCTTTGATTTCGTCACTGGATAGGACAACGACTGGCGCAGGCGAAAGACTCTCTGCACTTTTGATGCGGGAACCAGTTACGACAATCTCTTCAAATTCGTAGATTTTCGGCTCGTCGGGTGATTCTTTAACTTCCTCGGCGAGCACTGGTGTCATAAATACAACAGCGATTATTTGCCAGAATATGTGCTTCACACTCATCCATACCTCGCGATTGGAGAATGACAATTTTTTAGCCACTGCACACATACGCATCAAATACAATTTTTAAATCGCGTTTTGCGCGTGCAAAATCCGAATATGGCTGACGCGAGCGGTTTTGAAGGCAGGATAAAAAATCGGCCGTCATCGCGCGATAGCCCATCAAATCTTTCAGACCCGGCCAGAGAATCCGAAAGCCTTTCTGGGGTTTGCGTATATAGATGCCGTTGCTTTCAAAAACAATGCGTCTGTGTGATCCTTCGATATAAGAATGCTGAAAAATGCCTTTTGTCAAACTGGGTGTTTGCCACGAGTAATGCAATTCGCCAATTGCGCCTGTGGCATAGACCATCCGCACGACAGATTCGCGCTCTGGTGTACTGCCTGAATAGCCAGGGAATATTGCTTCGATCTGTTCGGGCGCCGCATCGAATAGATCTGAAATCAGGGCGATAAAATGAATACCACCTTCCAACAAAGCACCATGAGCACTTTTCCAACCTTGCGCCTGCTGCGTTGTGAGCTTTTTTACAGAAACCGAACGCATTTCGCCAATATCGCCCTGGGCGACCATTTGCTTGATGTACGATAGCGAGGGTTTGTAATAATAGTTCTCGGCGATCATCAATAAAGGGTTCTCGACCCGTTCCAACACAGTCTCGATCTCGACAATTTCCTCTGGTGAAATGCACATCGGTTTTTCGACGAGTACGGCTTTGCCCGCTTCTAATAGTGCGATTATCTGGTCTTTGTGATGCTCTGGCGGGGAAGCGATTACTACGGCATCTACATCGCTTTCCAATACGGCGTTTAGATCGTCAAAGATGCCCTCGCCCTTGAACTTGAGATTGAACTTATACGCGCTTACCCGCGAACGACTGCAAAAATACAACGCCGCTCGCCATTGCAAGTTTTTCGCATGAAGCGCGCCGATATTCCCACAACCCAGTATGCAGATGCGCGGCTTTTTATACGTTAGATGATCCATTAATGTTCATACCTGCTGACCAAGGCAATAGCACAACCCGTCTGGTGCGACGACGAAGAATATGCGGAAGGATTTATCGCCGTGTTGGTCAATCCGATAATTGGGGTCATCGTTTTTTAGTCCATTGTCCTTCAATTCTTTGAAGGCGACTTCGACATCATCTACTTCAAAAAAACAACCTTCTTGAGTCGGGTCGCCACCATTTTCTGCCAGGCCTATCTGGATATCGTCTCTTGCGAGTATAGCGGACTTACAGGACGCGTCCTGCTGAGATACGATCTGAAATCCCATGATTATTTCGTAAAAAGGGATGGCTTCTTCCAGGTTCTCAACGGGAAGGTTCATTGCGTCTTGCATATAGGGTGAGGCAGTTTTAAATACGGCTTTGGTTTTCATATTTATCTCCTTATAGATTGAGCCTATACGAATACTGAGGGTGAGACACCGAATCGTTTGGACAAAGCACGTATTTGACGGATGTTTAGCTTCCGCTTCCCACCCAGAATTTCCGAAACCACCCCTTGTGAACCCACCTCTGGCAAATCCGATTGAGTCAATTCATGTTCTTCCATGAGGAATCGAAGTGAATCCACACCCTCTGACCTGGGTATGGGATGGTGTTGTTCTTCCCAGGCGTGGACAACAGCACCCAGTGTATCGAGCAAAGAATAAAGAGGGTGCTGCTCATCAGTACCCACCTCATCGATCAGGTCGTTGAGGCGCTCCAGTGCCAGATCATAGTCCCGCTCGTCCTGAATCACGAGTAAAGGACTCACTCGCGTCCAGGATTGCTGAAGCTGTGGGGTAATAACACTCATGTGATCCATCCTCCACGGTCATAAGCCTGATGCGTAAGCACATGACGGATATATACTTTGCCTCGATTGAAGTGAATAGAGGCAATCAGACGGTACTTATTGCCAGCGATGTTGAACACGACGAATTCTCCGACTTTGTCAGCAGAAGGAAAGGTGCGGCGCAATGCCGCGAAACTATGAAACTGAGTCTGGCGCATGATCTTGTACCAGCGACTCAGAGGCCCCTCGCTGTCGGGATGCTGTGTCCAAAATATCCTCAAGGCTTTGCGTGAGATAATATGCATCTATACAAGAATATATCGCAAATTGAGATATATTGCAAACAGGTGATGGTTCATTCCTTCTTCCAGGCTGTGGCTCGGGTTATCCCTTTCGCAGGCGCATCTATTCGTACAATCAGCACGGTATATTTCCCATTGTCGCTGGTGACCATTGTTTCCAGACGGCCGCCATCCACTGCGTAAGTTCCTGCTGGTAGCACAAATGTCACCCGGCAATCGGGAAATGCGTCTTCCAGTATATTGGTCACTGTGGCCGTCACTTTGTCGTGTTCCCCGTCGTTATCCGGATCATATGTCACGCTAAGTGGTGGTGGTCCCGCTCGATCAAAAGGAATGGGAGCAACAGCATCTCCTCGATAGGTCGCCGATGCTACATGACCGTCTTTAAAACGCACCACCCGAAAACTGTTGCTATTGCTTTTGCCCACCCGTACCGTGGGTGTGGCTCCAATGGTCATCACCTTTTCTCCGGGACCATGCGCGTCGTGGATCAACTTTATCTTATGCCTATCCAGAAATGTCTCTACCGGCGCATTGTGCTCGAATGCGTTGATTATCTTGATCTTAGCCTGCGCTCGTGAGGACAAAAGTGCGTCGGCTTGCGATAGATCTACATGCCAGGGATGCCCGAAATTCAGGATGCATAGGTCTGGACCATAATCGGTGATTCCCACCTGATCTCCATACCACTTCTCGTGTCCATAAAATTGATGATTGCCGAATGTAATCACATAGGGCATCTCCAGTACCAGGTGTGATCCTGAGATATATGCCGGGTTCACCGCATTGCTAATCAGGACCATATCCGGTGCGATCAGGTTGGCGATCTCCGCCAGCCGTCTCTCGTATTCTGCCTGATATTGTCCCTGTGTGTCCAGGTGTCCAAACGTCATAAATACTGGATCTTTCGGATAGTCTCGAACGACGTACACGCTTCTGGGAGATTGTCGCGTGAAATCTCCCCGTGAGCCAGACACCTTTATCGATAGATCGTATAATCCCGGTGGTATGTCTTGGGGCAGACTTATCGTGCCTTCCCGATCGTAGTAGAATCTCGCGCTCGGATCTTCTTCAAACACCACCGTACGTGAGATCGTAGCCAGCCCAACCCGACGCGACAACTTCACTTGCTCAATCGCGCTGTCGTAGGCTCTCAACCTTACCCGGAAGGATTCTCCGGGTTGCCGGATAGCCGGGTGTCCCAGGACCGGGAATCGAAAGCCTTGTGGTCTGGTCTCCGAATTTCGGTGCAGATACACCGGCGGCAGGCGCGTTTCTTTTTCTTTTTGGATCGCGATTCCTTCGATTTTTTGAGATGTCCATCCGCACGCAACCAATTCCAGTGAATATCCCTTTCCTGTGGGTAGGCCAGTCAGACGGCATGCCCCCGACAGCCAATTCCGTACCAGCGCGTTTCGCACTATTTGATTTCCCTGACGTACCACCACTCGTGCATCTACGAAGAAGCCATTTTCCTCACTGTTGAGTACAAATGACAGCTCTCCAGAATGCTCCGCCAGGACTCGAAATCCAGATATACGGCAGCCCGTCTCGCCCCTGTTCTGACGATGATCAATGCGTACCCGGTGTTTTCCCTGTGCCAGTTCCCTCGCCAGTACCACCTCTTGTGCTTCGTTACCCGGATACAAGATGTGCGGGCTTCCATCATCCACTGTCACAATTAGCTTGCCCAGTGAAGGTTTTCCGTAGGCCGACACGGCGTGCTGCCCCAGACCAAGTGCCACTCCTGTACCGGTAAATTCAAACGTCAAGGCAGCGCCATTATCCTCCGTCTCCAGACAGGCTGTCCTGGCATACCGGAACAGGCTCTCCCACCACGTACCCGACCGCAGCACACGGGCTGTATCCAGGGCTGATACCCACTCCTTACTCATTGGTGTTCATCCCCCTCATTAGACCTCCCTCGCAACAACATCCAGGTCCCATTTCTGCCAGTAGTACTTCACTGGATCACTCTCGTTCCACTTCTCGTACACATCTTCCCACGTCAGCCAATTCATGTGCGGCTGTAGCGAATCCTCTCGAACCGGATGACTTCGCGGTTGATATCGGTAATCAGACGAAATCCGCAGACGGTCTGCCGACTCGTTATCGCGCCCTTGATGAATGGTCAGGCTGTGCAGAATAATCACGTCACCGCACATATAATCGCCGCCGATCCAGACGGTATCCTCTTCTACGGGAACCTGACGGCCACCTGGTCCCACGCCTTCGGATGTCTCCAGTTTGCCGCGTCGGCGCGATCCGCGTGCGACAGCGAGTCCACCGAGTTCCTCTGGACAGTCACCATAGGGGATCCAAGCTGTCCAGGTCTCGTCCGATCCTCCGATGAAGTAATTGTCCTGGTGCGGTGGGGTCGAATGGGTATCCGTATCGGGGAATACAAGGCGGCAGATGTTTCGGCTGTGCGGGAGTACCTGTTCGCCGAATAGAACTTCAAATGCCCGAATTAGAGGGGGTTCGAGTGCCAGTGCGTGAAAGTCTCGAATTTTCAGTACATCATCATAAAATGCCTGCCAGCGCGGGTCTCTGCTCTCGACGACCTTAATATCGGGCTTTGCAATGCCCGCCGTCAGTTCGGATCCGTCCGCCAGCCATCCGTGGTCCCGGCAGACATTGAGAATCTGGTGCCGAACTTCGAGTACGCGTTCTGGATCGAGCAAGCGGCGAAAGAACAGATACCCGTTCTCTTTTGCCTGTTGTCGGAGTGCCTCAGGATTTAGCAATAAATCCGTCGCATCCTCAAGTGCCTCAATTTGTTTCATCTCAATCATCGCCATTATGATGATCTCCTTTTTTTGAGCGAGTCAGGACCCTTGTCAGGAATCTAACTCATGAATTTCGTCTGGTTCAGGCATAGATGTGAATTGGACAGCTATTATGGTTTTACGGCCTTGAAGGATCGCTTTGCACAGGCGATGGCCACCATCCATGAGTGAGCCATCTGCATTTAGAATGATAGGATATTTAAGGGAAGCATTGTTAATTTTTTCACAATGTCGCGCGATCTCTCTTAATGTGGGTTTCTTCTCTCCAAACCAGCAGTCTTTGTCCAACTCTTTAATTGATGATATGTCAATTTCAAATGTAGAAAGATCTCTGGACAGTATCCAGAGTTTTTCGGTGTACCACACGAGCCGTTTGCCATCGCGTATTGTGCTGTGTTTTTGTGGCACGACTTCTCCTTTTTCAGACCATACTCAGGCTGTATCGGATTTCCCTACGTTCAACCCCTGCAAGGGGTTCTGCTTTTTGCGCACCATCCGCACTGAATCCGAATTTTTGATAGAAGGAAATCGCTCTCTGATTGGTCTCAAGAAGCCAAATTTTCACTGTTGCGCAATTCATCTCGCGAAGGGTTGCGAGAGACGCCTCCATCAGCTTTCGACCAATGCCGCGGTCCCAGAATTCTTCAAGGGCGTAGATTGCATAGACTTCGCCAACGGAGTTTTTATCCAGTCCTTCATCGCGTACGGGACCGAAGCTGATGAAAGCAACGATCCTTTGATCTGCTTCAGCTACAAGTACTTTATTTGAGGGGCTATTGAGGGTCAGGTGCCATTGTTGCTCCCTCTGGTCAACAGACAAATTATCGAGGATTTCGTCGGGCAATTGCCCCTTATACGCTGCCTGCCATGATCGAACGTGGACTTCTGCCAGGTCCCTGGCGTCATTTTTAGTAGGTTCTCTGATTATCATTTCTTGAATGCCTCTCTTACGGCTCTGGCGAGTCCCGGATACTTTTGTAGAGTATTCAAGCGAGAGATGACGAGATTGCCGCCGCCGTATTTCAGGGCGATTTCTATCTCCCTGGCAAGGCGTTCGGGCGTGCGCACGAAGCCGGGCAGGTCGTGGATGCCGATGAAGGGGACAAAGCGGTTGATCTCCGGGTTTTCCAGACGCTTCATTTCGGCGGCTTCCATTTCAACGCGTTCGAGTCGCCATTCGGGGGGATAGAACCAGGAGATGGTCTGGGTGCAATAGTCGAGTTTGTATTTGGCGCCAATGTACTCGTCGGGAAGGAAGTGCGGCCAGACGTGGTTGGTGACGATGGCATTGGGATCTATGGATTTGGCGTGGTCGTAGAGGAGGCGGTGAACGTCAATGAGTGTTTGCGTGGAGACTTTGCCCATGATTTCGATGTCGGACAGGTCGGGGGTTTGCACGCGCGCTTCTTTACGGAGGGTTTCGCAGCGGTCGCAGAAACAGGCGTAGTAGTTGACAAAGCCAAAGCCGTCGAGGGCGATCCCGTCGGCGATAGCCAGTGCGCGCTCAACCCGCTTCTTGATTTCGGCCTGCGATTCGGGATGCTCGAAACATAGGAGCGTTCTCGGTAAGAGGAATGATTGCCAGCGGTAGCTCTCTCCATGCGATTGTCCGACGATGGCGTCCGAAACTTTGTATTCGAATTCGCGCATTTTCTGAAGGCAATGCGGATGGGCATTTTCAAAGTCGTCGTCGGAATAGGGGAAGACAGTGGCGATGATCTGGATGTCTCGTTTATTGGCTCGCGCGACCATTTCGGGAGTGGCACTATTGGTAATAAGCATGTTGCAGCCAAGGTCAGCCACAAAATCGACGGCTTGCTCGCGTTCGGTGTCGGTTTTGATCGGGGCGATGGCCCAGATGGCTTTCATGGGGAGATGTCCTTTCTGGGGTGGGCAACTCCATGCATACTCTTTTAAGTCAAATATTATTTTTAATCAGGAAGAAGGTGGAGTTTATCAGATGGCAGATGGTTCTTTAGTTCCCGCAGATGTCTTTGACTTTGTTCTTCTAATTGAGCATACAGGGGGAATGTGGTGCCTTTGGCTCTGAATTCGATCACCAGAAGCCTGCGGTCCCGATGTCCCGGTGTCACCGATCCACCGTGGACGACTGGGCCTGAGATCAGGGAGGCTTGTCCCTGTTTAGCAAAGACAGGAATGGGATCTGCGTATTCGAGATCGGGTGGTATTTGCTTGATTTCGTGGTTGTTGTCGTGTGGGTGATCGTCCATGTAGCGCATCACCTGTAAGTGACTGCCAGGGCGATAGTATAGTGGGCAGTTGTCAGTCTGGACATCGGTTAGCCATACGAAAAAGCTGCTGGGCATGGGGACGGGCGTACTCTGGAGAGCAGAATTTCCACATTTGAAATCAACGTGTTCTGGTTCGAGTTCTGCCCGCGCGTTGGGCCTGGGTTTTGTCACGCGCAGGGATACCAACGTAAGTTCGACGGCCTCAGTACGTAAGATTGTCCTGGAAACGTCTTCAAAAAATGGATCACAGACAAGTTTCAATAGCTCGGGTTGCAGGACATCGCCTTTATACCATCCGAAAGCATCCCCTCGCCCTTCGGGAAAGAAATCAGCGTCATCAATTACGTCAATGGCTTCATTCGCAGCATTGAGCAATGCGCGGGAGAATCCCGGCGATAAGGTCACAAGACCATCGGTCTGAAATCGATTGATGTCGGTTTGATCAATGCTCATTTCTTTTTCGCCTGTTACATCCGCTAGACCGGGTGCATCTGGACTTCATGATCCAGTCTGTCAGCTAAGGCTTCAAGCGTCGTTTCGAGTTCATACCGCGTTTGAAGATTCATCCAGAATTGTGCTTCCATCCTGAAAAAACGCCCCAGTCGTAAAGCCGTTTCTGCCGTGATCTCGCGTTTACCATGCACAATTTCATTGATGTGACGCGGTGACACACTGATTACCTGAGCCAAATGATGTTGACTGATCTGCATGGGTTTGAGAAAATCCTCAAACAGGATTTCACCCGGATGGATTGGTGGAAAATCGCGTTTAGTCATGGTCTCACTTCTATGATAATCATCACCTGTGACTCTGTCAGGTAATATCTCCCAGGTATATGGGAGGAGTCCCGGAGTCAGCGTCAAGATAATCGAGTAAGGGCTTGGGATAGAATCTCAGATTCTTGAGTTCACCGATGCCCATCCATTTTACCCCAACCTGCATCGGATCTCCCTCTGGGGCTTCGGAGGCATTATATCCTTCATCAACGGAACATCGGAAGATGAAGTCAATTAAATGGATCCCCTTTGTCCGGGAGTCAGGGTGATTGTCAGTAATATATTCTCGAACAAAGTTTAAACCTTCAACCGTGACGTCAGCACCTATTTCTTCCTGGCATTCCCGCTTGAGAGCATCTATAAGTGTCTCTTTTCCGGGTTCCATGCCTCCCCCTGGTAGAATGTACCAAAGACCTTTGTCGTCGATATTCTCGGTAACGAGAATTTGGTCGTCTCTCTGGATCAAAGCCTTGGCTGCATTTCGTAAGCTCATAATAGATACCCCAAGCGTATTTCACGCTACTCATCTCAGATCAATTTCCCGCAATACGTATTTAATCTGTGCGTTTCCATCTTCATCGACGATTTTCATGGTTAGCTCGCGGTTTCCTTTGGGGCCTGAGAAACGGAGCAGCCCGAAGTTGAAACCGGGATAGTCTGTTGCGATGCTCTGGGGATTTCCGCGCCAGCCCGAGCGGGATCTCTGGACGATTGGATCTGTCCTGACAGCGGCGTTGGAACTGAGCAATTCAAAGAGGGGATAGGTGTCTTGGCCCTCGCGATAGAGGCGGTTGAGTGTTCCGACGTGCCAATCGCCCGCGATGAAGACGACACCGGTGATGCCTTCGGCGAACATCCATTTCAGGAAGTCATCTCGCTCTGTACCGAAATTGTCCCAGCGCTCGCCGCGTCCCGTGAAGTCAACGACCATGCTATTTCCGTTGGCGATTACTTTAAACGTTGCCGTGCTCGCCTTCAGGGACGCTTTCAGCCAGTCGATTTGGCCCTGTCCGAACATGGTTTTGCGGTCTTCTGCCTCATTCGGGTCTCGATGATAGCGGTCGTCGAGCATGAAGAACTCGACATCGGAGATTCGAAACTTGTGAAAGATCCCCTTTGTCTGGGAAGTGCCTCCGCCCGAGTTCGGCCAATACCGGCGATACATTTCCAAGGTCTCCTCCCGATAGGAGAATGTGCGATCAGAGTTGTTGGGACCATAGTCGTGGTCATCCCAGATCCCATAGCTGGGCGTCGTTGCCATCAGTGCTCTGATTTCCGGTACATGCCGTACTTCCCGATGATATCCCGCCATTGCATAGCGGACTGGATCCGGATCCTCGCCGTAGTGGCTGGATCGCCCTGGCATGTAGTTGATGTCGCCAATAAAGAGAAATGCGTTTGGGCGGTGTTGCAAGGCTTCTGCAAATGCAGGTTGCATGGGCTGTGTTCCCGGGTTTAGACAGGATCCAAATCCCACGGAGAATTCTGCGACGTAGGTCGAGTCATTCCGCCGCGGCTGCATCGCGGGCATTGTGCGGAATACCTGGGGGACAAGTGCCCTTACCCGTTTCCCATTTACCGAAATCGCGTAGTGAACCCTCGTGTTCTGCACAAGTCCGTTCAGCGTCACCGTGCCCGTGTGGGGATAGCTCTCAGAGGTCATCGTTTCTACTGCTGCACGGGTGATCATCATTGCTCTGCCCGTCTGTGTCCAGTAATCGACTGTGACCTTCGCTGGCGCGTCTGTCTCTACCCAGATTATCGCCGATGATGTCGTTGTGTGGCTTATCATTGGACCAGCGATTAGTTCTGCCGCCATCATCCGCGTTGGGACAAGCATCAGTGCCATCAGGATTAAAATTCTCATTCTTCCTCCTCTTGTGTAAAGGCTTTGGAAATTATTGTTTTTGCCAGTTCTTCAGAACATTTGCCAGTTCTGAAATACCGTGAATCCTATATAAATCAAAGCTGAAATGCAAGGTACAAGTACAACAGCCAATAGCCAGCTCTGTCTAAATTGCTGTATTTCGATGAAATTTGAGTTATCCATTTATGACTCCCAGGGTATAGGTACATCGATCTCTGTGGCAATATGTTGCAACCTGTCGAGATGTTCTTCGGTCATCGGGATGCCGCTTTGCGTGCGTGTTTGTTCGCGTTGCCATTCCAAACTGCCGGGGACTTCGGCGCTTGTCAATCCCGGCATGGGTTTCAGTAACCGGCTTTCGCGCAAGATGCGAGAAAGCTCTTTCTTATAAGCCTCCAGATCGCCCAGTTGCGCCACATCAATCGCCACAATCATAAATCCCCGCGTAGCGCTTGAAAATTTTGGTTTGCTTGACTCAGGTGTTGCTGTGCCCGCTAAAATGCCTGCGAGGAACCAGGATGTAAAGCGCATTCCCAAACTTTTAAAAATAAAATCTGGAAATGCCTGCAATGCTTCGGCGAGTTTGCTGCGGTCTTTCAACATGTTTGCGTTCATGTCCAGGACAAAAGGCGGGTCTTCTGCCGTTGGTATGCCAAAACACATTGGAGGGGCAGACATCGCATCCCATACCGTTGTATCGGGGCGCGTCGGTTTTGTCCAGGCGATACCTCCTGCCACGCAAAAGGTCGCCAGGTCGCGCGTTAGTGCCAGCCGTGCGTATATCCCCGCGCTGCCCACATGGCCGTGATTGCGCGTGCTCGCAACGGCAATACCGTTTGTTTTTGCCTTTTCAATGATGGCCTCTGTCGCCCGCGTTGCCACGAGGTAACCCGCACCGCCATCGCCGTCAAAAATCGCCATTGAAGGGGCGTCCATGATCTGGACAATTTTGGGCTGTGGGTTAATACGCCCTTCACGAAACTCAGCTACATATCGCCGTAACTGTCGCGTGCCGTGCGTGGCGACTCCGCGCAGATCTACCTCTACCAGATAGCGCGCGATCAGTGCGGCATCGCCATCGGGCAAACCGACTTTGCGCAATGCTGCGGTAGAAAAGTCGCGCAACAGATTGGGCATTATACGCCTGGCGTCTTCGGGGACATAAACGGGCATGAAAGTCTCCTGCAAGGTAAAACTACTGTTCTGTCCAACTGGCGATGAAGTCCTCTGCGCTATAGTCCGCGGGCATTTCATTAAAATAGTGCTTCATGGGGATGGACTGGAAGCCCGGTACGAAGTGTTCTTCGTCTGATTGGAGCAGTGCTTCGAGTGGGCTGAAGCGATCCCAGAGCAAGCGGGCTTCATCAGAGGTGAATCGATCAGCGAATTTCGATCCCCAGTTGAGCGTGATGGGATGTGTTCCCAGGAGGCGACGTTGGAGGTCTTCGGCGATGTCCTGAAGCGGGGGATCTTTTCGCAGTCGAATTGCAAGTGCCGCTTTGCAGAGGAATACTGTTGATAGGGTTCTCCCTTTTTCGGCCCGCCACGGATGGAGGTTGTCCAGAGCGCTGAGATACGCGGCGCCATCTCTGGAGAGAACGGCTCTCAGTGCGTCTTCCGTATGCTGCTCCATCTTTTCGCTGCGGCCGTTCCAGCGTGCGAACGCCTCTTGCGCTTGCGAAGAGAGATGGTCGGTAAACGAGAGGTCGTCAATTGATGTGTGGGTTGAGAAGCCACCGTGGATGGTTCGCCGCATTTTGGGGCTGTAGTTGCTGCCCCAGTGGAGGATCGGGAGGATATAGACGACGCCATCACCGGCTTCGAGATGGGTCTGTACGCCATTGGGCAACGGGCGGCAGGGGTCTGCCAACATGAGTTCGTTCTCTTCGGGGGTGTTCAGTCGCAGATGGCTGCCCGGTATCACCCAGAGGACGCTGTCGTCGTAGAGCGAGATGTTCCACTGGACGTAACGCGGGCCTCCTTCGAGGATGTCGTCGATATAGCCCTGAAGAGGTGCTGTGTCGATCGGATGGTGATCGCGATGCCACTTTGCCGGGCCGTGATCTCTGACGGGATTGCACATCATCATCATTTCTGTGACGGCGCCATCCGATACATCGAGAAGCTCTGTGCTGACTCCGTGGATGTTTTCCTCGAGCCATACTTCGACCGCTGGCGCTGTCTCCTGGTCGATCTGATTGATGAGCGGCTGTCTTGAGAGTTGCAGGCGGGGCTGCGGCGCCGTTTCCCATACGCCTCCTGGTGGATCATTTTCCGCACGCTCGGCTTTCCAATTTTCGCGCTGGCGGTTGACGAGTGTTTCGTACGCCTGTCGGACGCGTTCGAGTTTGTCGCGTGGCACGGCTTCTTTGACGATGAGGTAGCCGGTTTCCAGAAATTCGTCGCGGTTGAGTTTCATGGCTGATTCCAATTGGGGTAAAGGAATGTTTGGGTAAATGGACTTATTACACGTTGGCACAGCGGGGTAGGGATAGCAATAGTGGGGAATCCCTTGACTTTCAAGAGGTCTTTGTTGTACTTTCGATTATCCCAAATAGAATACTCTATCAAGGAGGAACGAGATGTCTGCGCCATCTCTTCTTAATGAATTAGAAGAAAACATCCGTCGTTTGCCTTTAGGTGATCAATTGTTGCTTATTGAGCGAGTAAGCCACCGGATACGAACTGATATTTCTGGTAAAATGGATATAGACGCTCAATTGAGTAAAATGGCCGCTGATCCTGAAATCCAAAAAGAACTTCGGGAGATTGAGCAGGAGTTCTCTACCACAGAGCAAGACGGACTGGATGATTAATGGCTATTGAGCGTTAGGTCTTCTCTAAATATAGAAAATCTATCCGGTCTTAATAAGCACAAAATCTTCATCATCGCTTGGTGGCTCAAAGCGATTGATGAATTCTGTAAATGCATGGTCGTTGATCCAAAGTGAATCCTGATCGCTTTTTGAACGCGTTAGAATTCGCTTTCGAAGTACGTCAATGGGAGCGTCGAGGAAATAGAGTTTTGATTCCGCTCCTATGGCCGCCGCCGCTTGCCTGACATTTTCGCGATCTCTTTTGCGCCAGAAGCCCTTATCGAGTATGACATCTGTGCCGAGGGCGAGATTGCGCGTGGCAATGCGCCAGATCAGGATGGAGACGCGGTTGAAAAGTGTTTCAAATTGATCGGTAGGGGGCGATCTGCCATAGAGTTGAACCATCCACTCGTCATAGGTATATCGCATGGCCTTGTGAGTCTCTTCAAGTTCCCGAGCAAAAGTGGTCTTGCCCGAACCCGGCAGGCCACAGAGTAAGTGAACAGTTGCCATTGTATCTGATCGATACCTTTCCTGTAGTGATAATTGACGATCTCGAGAAAAAAGAATGTCACGTACGCCTTCAGTTTCTGATTCCTTTCCCAAAATGTAGCGTTCGGGCAAGTGACCATGTGTTTCCACCATCATTCGAGAAGAGCATAGATGTGTAACGGTATCTTTCCTGATAGGATTCGTATAGCTCCTGAGTGCTATAATAGTTGTAGCTCAGATAGAGATTTCCAGCTCTGTCAATCGCAAGTTTATGGTAGTAAATGCTGTAACGCGGTATAGGAGGAAAGATCAGTTGCACGGCATCTTCCCAGGGGCCATTTGCCGCTTTGCGTTGGTACGCAAGTGCCATATAGTAGTTATTGTGATGATGGTTATAGTATCCTGTTTGTAAATGACGGAAGACGATGTGGAGTGTATTATTTTGGTCACACACGAATGAAAGGTATGTTTGGCGCCCCCACTGCTTTTCCGGTATGGGAAAAATTGTTCTTGTTCCCCAATAACCCGCTGTGAGTGTCGGTTGCGGTTCGGTCCATCCGCCATAAGCATTATTCGGTTGCAAACTTTTTGAATAAAAAAAATTAGAATGATGGGCCCCAGTAATCACATGAAGATATCCTTCATTATCGATACAGATACCTGGCGCGTTGTGTGCATCGTTTACGGGCGGTGCATAGGCGATGAACACTGGTGTGCCAAGCGTCCTGGTGTTCCGATCATAAGTGGTGATATATGTGGGAGTTCCTGGAAGTTTGCCAATTTGCAGAGGCGACAGCACGACATCGGACCAGTATTCTGGGGGAGAAGGCATATTTGGAGGAATGCCTTCGGTTGCTTCGCCCCAAACAATGTGTGTTTTTCCCGCTCGTGTTGCAACAAAAGCTGCGCCTCCAGAGTGCTGTGAGAAACCAAAACAGGCGTTTGTAATCGCGATCTTTTCCTCAAGACTCAGGCCACCTTTTGTTTTGCGAGGTACGATCAGGTGCATGATATAGTAGCTCGCCCAGGGCGCCTGATGATCAGCCCGTTTTGAAAGCAGCAGAATTGCAGGTGTTTCCGGAATGGGGGATGGTGTTCCCGAATGTTCGATGTGGAATCTATCTGCATCGGGTAATTCGTAGATTTGCCAGGTTTTACAATGATCACGCGAATAGAGCAGGACGTTTTTTTCTGATTCATCGCGCAACTTAATTCTTATGATTGTGTAGGCGTGATCATCAGCATCAAAAACGATCCGAGACCCATACCATCCAGCGGCAAAGACAGTTTTGGCGAATGCTGGATAGGCCGTTCGCAATTCATCATGAAAGTCTAATTTAACCCATTCTTGCTTACTCTTGCCGAAAACGACGGCGAAGGCCAAGAAATCGGAAAAGTCAACCCGGCCACTCCCGTCGATATCGTATTCTACCTGGGCTGATCCAAAGGCGGACGTAAAAGCTATGAAATCGGCAAAACTTATTGTTCCGTCACCGTCAAAATCGGCTTTTGATATTTCTGGTGCATCTTCTGTCGCAGTCTGAAGCGTATGTACAAACGCCGTGGCATCCAGGTCGCTGGTACGGCTGCGGATATACGGCACATTGGCACTATCAAATGAAGGCACGTTCAGTGTAAACCTGGGATGCCAGTCAAAAAGTTCTTTCTCGTGTTTATGAATCCCAAGAAAGATTGGCAAAGTCAAATTGTTTCCATCTGCAAAGACTCGCGAGTGAAACAACAAGACGAAGAGAAGTGCTATTGTTGGGCCAGATAAACGGTTCACATCCATGTCCTCTTATTATCCTGTGCGTCCAACATATTAGACAAAAAACGCTCGATCTGCATCTTTATTGTCTGTGCACAAGACCATCAGGCCGTTCTTTGCCCGATGTAGAGTATGTGTCTGGATGAAGCCACCATGCTTTGTTCTGCTCAGAGGATTGCTCTATGTGTCTGTGGCACTTTTCATTACCTCGGCTCATTGGGATATAAATTCATTACATATTGGTCATATCCGTTGAACAGCATGGTCGGACGTATTTCGGGGTTCGCAGGATCGGTGGTGATGAACCGTTCCATGGCCTGAGACCACCGGGGATGGGCGACCTTGGGATTGACGTTGGCAAAGAAGCCGTATTCTCTTGGAACGAGTGTGTTCCAGAAAGTCCTCGGTTGCTCGCGGACAAACTCTATGCTCACGAGTGATTTGATGCTTTTAAAACCGTACTTCCAGGGTACGACCAGGCGGATGGGCGCTCCGTGCTGGTTGGGCATTTCGTGGCCGTAAATCCCTGTGGCAATAAAAGCGAGTTCATTTGCCGCTTCTTCCATCGTCAGCCCTTCAACATAGGGCCAGGGATACCTTGGGGTGTTAAGCTGTCCAATAGCCTGATTTGGGTCCAGGAAGGTTGTCATCTTGATGAATTTCGCCGTAGAAAGCGGTTGTACCAGGTCTAAGAGTGCCTTCATTGGAAAACCGGTCCAGGGTATCGCCATGGACCACGCCTCCACACACCGCAAGCGGTAAAGCCGTTCCTCCAGCGGAATAGCGCGGACCAGATCGTCAAAATCGTATGTCTTTTCCTGTGGGACCTCTCCCTTGATTACCACTGTCCAGGGATTTGTCATGAAGTTTTCCGACAGAGGCTTTACCAGAGTCTTGTTGGTGCTGAATTCATAAAAATTATTGTACGATCCGGCTACCGACTCCTCGGTTAAAGGCCGGTCCAGTTCGTTGAATTGCTCATTGAGCCCGGCGGGATAAAGCGGCTGTGGTGGCTGTGGTGGTTGCGGCGGATCTGGCGGTTGTTGCGGTTGCTGTGGCTCCTGCGGTTGCTGGGGTTGTTGTGGTTGCTGCGGTTGCTGTGGCGTAGTTGGTGGTTGCTGAGGCTCTTCAGTTGGCGTAGTGGGTGCTCGTTCAGCAGGGGTAAAGATCTTTTCACTCCCGCAACCTGCTAACGCCCCCAGGGCACCTCCTGTGGCCACCATAAACTTCCGCCGGTTTATATAAACATCTTCTGGCGTTGCTTCTCTCTCGGGTATTTCCCAACCTCGTTTTGGCATACTAACCTCCTTGATCAGGTCCCGGCTCACCTTTTAAATGCTATTCCAAACAAAAACGTATTTCCCGCAGTGGTATTACAGCCCGCTGCGATACGAATCATATCCACACTCAGTTCCAACCAATCGGTTAAACGGCAAATCACTCCAGGGGAGAGTTTTAAGATATTCTGGTCACCTATCAGTCCTACCTCTTCAACCGGGTTGCACGTTCCAAAGGTACGGATACCCGAAAGATACCCTTTGAACAGGAATCGGTCCACTGTAATTCCGGCCTCCAGGGCATAAAATCCTTCATTGCTGGAGGCTCCGCCACGGATCCGGTATCCCACCTCTCCAGTTATATAAATCGGAGCGGGGTACAGAGATTGTCCCAGTAGTAGCCGAATATCTGCATCCATCTTTTTAGAACTCAGGGGAACCCGCGTGTTGGGGTCGTCATCGTACCACAGCGGAATTTTGCCCCCCACGGCAATAGATGCAACCACGGGCTTGTTGGTCAAAAGCCATCGCAAACGCATTTCCATGTCGCCAAAACCCCACCGACGTTCCAGTGCCGTTCCCGTAATAACCTCATTGAGATCTCTGAGGGTGCGGGTATCCTTCAGACGTTTGTAGGGGACGGACGAGACAAGCGTTAGCCGGTCCTGCAGGCCGTATTCCAGGTAGGCCGAATAATTGAGGTCTATCAGTTCTCCCATATTCGCCTTCTGAACCTGGTCGCCATTCGCGTCGATATCTTTTGTCGAGTTCAAATAGCTGGTTCCGACCTTAAAATAATAGCCACCTTTTTTTTGGGTCCACGCACCGGCAAAAGCCAAGGACGCCAGGCCCAGATAGGTGGCGCAAATAGCGATAAAAAACAGACTTCGATATATCATTGGTTTACCCCATATTCTGAGAGATTTTATTGATAGTGTCAGCATTATGAAGCCTATAATCAATTTAAGTTCCTCTTTCCTCAGTCCTCCTCAACCACGGCCGTGTGGGCATTCATCGTCGCATTGGGCGAGAGTCGTGGCCTCAGGCCGCTGGCAGTCGTCAGACCCCGGAGCTTTACTTGCTGGCAGGGGGTGTATGGGAAAGGACGTTCCTCAGATGCGAAGGCCTGTTCAACGCCATCGTGGAAGTCGTCCGGGCTGGTGAAGAAGTACATGCCTTGGTAATTCTCGGGCGTATTGGAATCATCTACGAATAGTCCGTCGATAACGACTTCTTCGGGCATAGAGCAGGGATATCCGAAATCGTGCGTGCCGTCGTTGGAAACATTGATCATGTGAGGCTGACAGATGTCTCCACAGGCCGGAATCCATCGGCAGTTGCGGATCTTGAGCGATCCCTCCCAGGTGCTGCCATAGTCGCGCCGAAAGGAGACCAGGCTACTGCCGTATAACGTAGAATCCTCAAGTGTTAGCTGGCCTCGGCCAATCGCGTTCAGTCCCATATGCCCCAGGGTGCAGCGACGGATAACGTAGGTGCCAGAAACGCCCATGTGCGTGTCCATTCTGGAGAGATGGCAGTCCTCGAGCAGGATGTCTTTGCAGAAGTTAGATCCGATTACGCCCCAGCGCGTGCGGTCGGTGATGTGGTTCATCCGACATCCAATCATTGTGAATCCCACGACATTGTTCGCATTGTAGTCATAGGTGCCCATGCTGACCGGCTTACCCGCCGCGCCGATAGTCGAGTAGATTTTGTGCCCGGTGGCGAAGCAGTTGCGCAGCGTGATGTGGGCACACTGTTGCACGCTAATGAATCCGGAATAGGGACAGCCCACGGCTGTCTCGCCGACGACATAGTGGGTCAGACCCGCGACTTCTGTGTTCGATCGGGAGATCACAATGTTCCGATTCCAGTAGTTGTAACCTTTCGGGTGGTGTTCGCGGTTGGCAAATGTGGTAAAGACGCCGCCGCGTAAGTATAGCGTCTGGTCGTCGATTGGCCGCGCCTCCACCCGGGTGATCTGATCGTATTCCCAATCGATGTCCGCTTCCACCGAGCCGTCTCGACGCAGGACGAAGCAGTCGTGCTGGGGAACGCCGTCGTTCTGGTTGAGTCCCCGCCGGATATACTGCCTCTTGTGCGCGTTTTCCACGAGGACGTGACAGTCGCGCTCTGGTCGCGCATCCACCTGTCTCTGGTCTCTCGTGAGCCGATCAATCTGCAATTTCTCTGGCTCCAACAGCGAGCGTACCTCAAAGAGATGCGCCTTGTGGTCTTCAACCTGTGTGTCGTCAACTGTGAACCGGGAGGTGTTCCAGTCGGTATCGGTTGCGATTACGGCGGTCAGTGCCTGGCCGCCGAGATGGTAGGTCGCATCCGGCTTTGTCCTGACACTCAGGCCGTGCGCGTTGGCGTAGGCATGTGCCTCGCAGATCGCCGGCATGTCATCCGTGACACCGTCGCCCTTTGCACCGAAAGCCTCATAGTCTATCAGGCCCTCTTTGAAATCCATGGATGTCTCCTTTTATTTATGTAACGCGATCTGCTCAATCATTTTGGGACCAAAGCCTTTCACAGTAGATAAGTTACCGTTTTCTGCTGCCGACTTCAATCCTGCCAAATCAGCGACGCCAAGTTCGTCGAATACGCGTCTCGCCAATTTTGCGCCCAATCCGCGAATCTCCGTGAGTTCGAGAATCGTTATGGGAATGTGATCTGGCTGTAGCGCAGTGACTGGACGACCTTCTACGATCTCCTGGATCGTCTGGATGACCTCGGTATCAGGTTCACCAAGCAATGTCTTAATGCTTGAATAATCCAGTTTTGGAAGCGCGTCAATTCGTTGACCGCGCAGTGACTGGACCTCCATGGCTGTGCCCAGATACTGCCCCGGATTTCGATCACAGATTTCGCGATAATAAGCAACCTGCTTGAGGATTTTTGCGATCGTGTAGTTTGACGGCATACTCTAATGCTCCTTTTATCATTTATCCTTGCTGCTATCGCGGCCCCTTGTATTTTCGTCCGCGATCAGCTACGCGGCGCTCTCTAACCAGAGCCATGATTGGAACCCCGTAGCCACAACTCGTTTGCGTTTTTTCAATATCTACTTCAATTACTTGTCGAGGTTTCTTCAATTCTTGAGCAGGCGCTTCGAGCATCTGGCGAGAGAGAGGTGAGTCGTCAAGCTCAGCGATCCGCGCATGTCCATAGAGCCGAACAATGCCCGCATCACCTTCCTCGAAGGAGCACACCATGATCGTGATAGGACCTCCAGAGATCGCATGACGCGCTGTCTCGTTCCCACTGCCGGGATAGTCGAGGTAAGCAACGCGATTTGGTGTGAGAATATGCAAGGGCGTTCCACCCTTTGGCGACAAATTTAAAGCACCTGTCCCATCAGGTCCATTTTTCAAATTTGGATCGGCTGTCGCTACAAAGAATAGGGGAGCGTTCCTGATGAGGGCGGCCTGCTCAGCCGTTATAGAAGTGTAGTGCGTTGCCATTTTGCTTATGTCTCCTTTTTTATACAGGCTGCGACATGGCTTCAGTTTCAATTTCCGCGCGCGCTACTTCGTAACCTGCCGATTTTACATTTGCTATGGCTGAACAAATAGCAGCTTCCAGGGAATCTTCCTCTCGGTGAAAATCAATCGAAAAGACACCGTTGCATATCCCTGGTGTTCCATCGTCACAACCGGCTTCGAACAATTCATCTGCAATTTCTTCTGTTAGTTCGAATTGTCCTTTGAGGATTAAGGTAAATTCGTATTTGGTCATTATATTCGTTTGAGAAGTTGATCGTATTCATGGTGTGGACCAATCCAGAACCACACGATGTCGTCTCCATCCAGTACGCCGAGGGCACGATAGTCAATGCTTACGCGCACCGAGTACACCGGGCGACGCTGACTCACGCGCTTGAAATCCAAACTTGGGTGGCGAGAATCTGACACGAAGAACCGATAGGATTCGCGTGCTTGCCGCTGTATATGTTCTGGGAGGCGGTGATATGCATCCCAGAAGCTCGGCTGTGTAAACGAACGCACGCTTATAATTCTTCTATATTAAGAGGTTTTGTCCGTCCTGCTTTGTGTGCTACAATGGCCTCATCGGCCCACCGCTCCAGTAAATCCTCGGACTCAGGGCGGCTAAACAACTCAGCCCATCGCTGGTCCGACTCGAGTTCGGTCAGCAGGAAACGCGCGAATTTATCTTGTTCCTCTTGCGGGAGTTTTGTGGCTCTCTCAAAAGCCTTTTGAAGAAGTGGGGTCATTTGTTTTTCTCCTTTCTAAAGAATCAGACTGAATCTCTGAACAGTAGATATTTCCTAATTTTTGTGCAAATCTCATTCATTTGATCTTCACTTACTCTTTCTTCAGGAGTGACTTCTAAATAGCCAAATACTTGCGCGCTTCGTCGGTTGGCTGGTTGATTAGCCATTCGTGGCTACAATATGGAAATGAACATGCGGGTGATCCTCGTGTTCGGCAAATTGAATCACGTATGTTTTCACGCATCCGATGACACTCTTAAGGGACGAGGAAACACGGCGAATCAGGGGCCCCAATTCAGCGGCTTCCTGCTCAGTAAGTTCATCAAGCGATTCAATGTGTCGTTTCAGAACCAACACCAGCCATCCAGGTAAAGCGGTGTTATATGCATGCGCCACGTCCCAGTATTCAGTCTGGTAAATGCAGTCCCAAAGTGGCGCCTTACCCAGTCTTCTTTGCGTCGTTAATTCACACGTTTTGCAGATGCCACTACCGTTCATAGCGATCTCTTATTGCATCTTTATGTCGTCTGGCGTTTTCGCTTTTCTCGAATCTTGAGCTTTGTTTATTCGAAATCCAAGTTGCGTGATTTTGCCATCACCGAAATCGTTGTCTTCAACTTCATCGAGTTCGGGAACTCGAAAGAAGCCGGCTTTTGTAAAAAGATTGATGCTTGTCTGATTGTGCTCGTATATCCCGGCCACAATATATTCGAGGTCGAATTCTCTGAAGATAAATTCCACTGAGAGTTGCACGGCTTCTGTTCCGTATCCCTTAAATCTGAAAGGTTTGTAGATCCAGATGCCCAGATCTGGTTCAAGGTGTGCCGGAGCAAGACTGATACGACCAACGGAAATTTGATCCTTCAATCGAACAATAGTGGCATTGAACCGTTGTGGAGGTCTGTCCGGGTTGGTGAATAGTGCAAGAAAATCCTCGTAGGATTCCCAATAGTGCATCGTATTGAAGTTTCTTTGCGTTGAGATATCCTTCCACGTTTGGTAGAACGGCTTATAATCATCCATCAGGAACTCGGTGAGGCCAACGGCTCTTCCTTTGATGTAGAAGTTCCGGCAGTCTTTGACGTTGTCAATAGTCATCAGGATTCTTTATCCGAGTTTGTGTATAGCAACCTCGTACATTTCGGCTGTGCAGGTCTGGAGGACTTTCAGGAGTTCGGGATATGGTTCGCCGTAGCCGGTGAGCAATCCGGAATGCTGGCGGTCCTGTTTTTGGGCGATCAGGTTGGATGCGTCGATCAGGCCGCAATAGTGCCAGCCGATAAATTCTGGACGCGCAAAGGCGTTTCGGAAGAACTCATCGGTCCATTCGGCTCGCTGTTCAATGTTGTCGGCCACAGGACCGTAGGGACGCGGCATGGTGTCTGTAATCATCGTGAAAGCAGAATCGCCATTGATCAGCGGTTTGTCGGCGATCCTGTACCAGCGATCTAAACCGGGTTTTTGCACCTCGTATCGCGCATACATTTGATAGAACACGATGTCGGTAAACTGGCTTGTAATGGACAAGAGGGTATCCAGCGCATCTGTGTTGGCGTTGATTTTGTCGCCGACGAACAGATGGTTTGGATCGTATCGGCGGATTGCGTCCCGCGTTGTCTGGTAGTATTTTGCGACGACTTTTTGGAGGAATTCAATATTGTCGCGGGTTTCGTTTCCATTGGAAAGATCGGTGTGTGGTCGCCAGTTCTCAGCTGTTTGGAGCGCGTCAAACGAATCGAATTGCGTGCCATAAGTGGCGTTGAAATCGCTGATTTGCCCGCGATAGATATCGCGCATGGTCTGAACATAAGCCTTTTTGCCCGGTGCATTGGCTCCAAAATTTCGCAGCCGCCGTGGCCAGCCGATGCGAGCTTCCCGTCGTGCGCCGCCAATCACGTCGGGGCGTTCCCGGCAATCTTCTTCTGTAAATAACGGACAGTCGGTCATGGCATAACCGAGCAGAAAGGGATCATCTTTTACAGGCGCGGCAACCTCCTTTGCCATCTGATCGCAGTGTGAGGCAAATGCTTCTGAAAAGACATCCCAAAAATTGCTGTCGGGTATTTCTTGCTGCCAATGCGGAATATCGACAAAGTGAATCGACTGCATATAGGGGAGAGATGGCTGTGGGCGATTGACGGCTGACAACTCTGTGTGTACGCCTACTGTGTTGAAGCCGTATTGACGACATGTTTGCAGGAACCAGGTTTTGAGGGCTGGTGTGAATTCTCGGCTGTCCAGATTGTCTATGCCCAATAGCTTTTTCCAGGCTTCGCGATTGTAGTCCTGCTTCCACAGATGGGGATGCAGGTGGTTTATTCCGAAGCTCAGAAACGCATTCCCCTCGGGCGTTACAAGCCACCATCTTTCGTCTTTTTCTACGCGGAAAAAGCCCGTTGCCTCAAATTTTTTGCCCGTCCAGCCGCCGTATTGATCGCGTTCGGCGGTGTCCTGGTGAGATTTATGTCTGTTCATTTGGGTACCTTTGAATAGTTATCAGAGTGTTTTACTCAGCAGGAACAACTTCTCGTGTAACCTCTTGAACTTTACCGGGGAAGGTTTGTCCTCTTATCCACATGATGGGCTGTCCTTTGCCAGCGTTTTCCGGATTCATCCATTCTGCTTGCGCGCTTAAGTAATGCGATACATAGCTGCGTCTAAATCGCTGGCTGTGGTTATTTGTGCTTTTGTGCAACAGGTGGGAGTGAAACCAGATGACCGCTCCAGGGGGCGCTTCCACGGGAATGCCGTCCTCATCGCGGGCATTGCGCGCGAGTTTGAATTCGTTTTGCTGTGATCCCTCAATGTCGTCGTGTTCGGAAATTTCCTGTTTGTGGCTGCCGGGGATTACGTAGAGGCAGCCGTTTTCGCGATCTGCTGGGTCAATTGCTGTCCAGGTGCCGACAGTTGTCGCTGTTTTGAACCGCCTGCCAAAGTAAAATTTGTCCTGGTGCCAGGGGAATCCCAATCCGATTTTCGGGGCTTTCCAGATGAAGAGGTTGTTGATGCCCAGAATATCTGGACCGAGTATATCGGCAACCGGGTCTGTCAGGCGTGGATCGCGCACTCGGGAGAGGAATTCCGGGATGTAGCAACTGGGGTGGTGAATCTTGTGCATGGCGTAGATACCCGATTGTTTGTGTTTGCCGTCCCGGACAAGGGCATTGCGATCAATGTGAGCCATTGGCATTTTACGTTTTCCAGCGACAATGTCTTCGGCGACCTGTCGCAGGTGGTCGTTTTCTTCATGTGAAAAGACGTTTTCGCGTACAAAATATCCATTGCGTTCCCAGTGCTGAATTTCGTCGGGTGTCATGCGATTGGTATTTATTTTTGATAGTGTTGATGGGTTGCTCATATATGATCTCCTGAGTTTTTCTGGGATGGGAGGTTGAAGGTCCCTTGTTCTTTATACTTTAAGTCCTATGTCATGTGGTTCAATCGTCTCTAATGCTTGAGCCTCAGATTGGATCGTTTGATACAGATCCCAGCGAAGTTGGAGATTCATCCAAAACCCGGGTGACATATCGAAATATTTTGCCAGACGCAGGGCTGTGCTCGGCGTCATACCACGGTGACCATTCACCAATTCGTTGACCCGCTGATAAGAAACATGAATGGCTTCTGCCAATTCGCGTTGCGTTAAACCCAAAGGATTTAGAAACTCCTCCAGCAGCATCTCACCCGGATGAGTTGGAACACGATTTGTTGGAATACGTACCATGGTCGATACCTTTCATTCAGTGATTAGTGATAGTCAATGATCTCGACATCCCAGGGACCAGCATCCGACCACACAAAGCAAATCCGATATTGATCATTGATCCGAATACTATGTTGCCCAGACCGCCTGCCCCGCAAGACCTCGAGATGGTTGCCAGGTGGACTGCGCAGGTCGCGCAGTTCATCGGCTGAGTCCAGTTGTTCGAGCTTTCGTGCGGCTACAGTCCACAATGACGATGGACAAGTACCGCGTGCGGCACGTGTGTCCCGTCCATTGAAAATATCCTCAGTGCCGGTACGCCGGAATGATTGAATCATAGTCGCATCATAACACGGGCCCCATGCTATGTCAATATGTCAAGTGGTGGAAACCTCACGCGCGCCGATCCAGACCTGATTACCATCGGGATCGCGAACTCGAAATTCTGTCATGCCGTAAAAAGTTACACGGATAGGGTCGGGTTCAAAACCAGCCGCGATCACGCGGTCTCTTAACTTTTCAATATCGGACGTATAGTAGTAAACGACGGTTGAGGCGTTCGATTCCGTGCGAATGGATCGGTCTATCATCACCTGGCATCCGTGTTCACCTTCCAGCAGGGCATGGCCCCACTCGTCTTTACGCTGGATGACCTGGAGTCCTAAGCCTTGCGAGTAGAAGGTGAGAGCTTGATCCAAATCGGTTATTGGAACCATTGCGGTGATGCGATGTATGTTCACGGTTTTGTCTCCCTCATGATCAATCGGAAGTCGAAAACTGCCTTGCAGTGCTTTGCTATCAAACTCTGGCATTTATGATAGCCGAAGTTCCTTTAGACTCGACTTTGCCCATTGTAAGAGATATATTTGAAAATTGCGGATAAGTAGAAGCGAGGAGCATATCCTTTAATATCTGAAAAAAGTAAATATTATGCAATTATCTGTGAGGAGATTGCGTTTTAGTACAGGGAGCAGAAGATGGCAAATGCAGGTGTGAGGTCGAAACGAGAGATTTTGCTCGATACCGGTTATTTTGTAGAAAAGGGTGTCCTGAGCGATTCGGATATTGAGATTTGTAAGGACCGATTGCGAGAGATTGCGCGCCGTATTGATTTTTACCGCGATAAGATTCGGGCGATTATAGATGTGCGGGATGAGGCATACCAGAACCATCCCGATCCTCTGTTGCGATTTGATTGGATCAATGAGATTTCGTTTCGAGACCGGGTATTGTGGCAATATTCTGCTGCACACCCCAGGCTTATCGCATTGGCTATGCAAGTGTTGGGCCCCGATATTTATCCACTAAATGGCGGCGGGTTCTTTATGAAGCCTCCCCGTTGTGGCGGTGAGGTGCCGTGGCACCAGGATGCGAGTCCTTTCGATGGTTCAGAGGATATACCCGTGCCTGTGCTTTTTGATTTCTGGCTGGGGCTGGATGCGGCAGATGTTGAAAATGGGTGTATGGAACTGATTTCTGGATCGCATACTCTGGGGCGTTTGGAGCACGAGCATACGGGCAAGATTTTGAGGGAGATAGATCCCTTTAAGCATGGATTTTCCGAGGACGATGTGGTGCGTATTGAGACTGATCCCGGCGATGTGATTGTGTGGCATCAAGATTTGATCCACCGATCTTCCGCTAATTTCTCGGATCGTCCGCGGATTGGCAAAGCGAGTGTTTATATGTCCAAGGCCGATGAAGAGACGATACGGCAAATGTCCGATCCCTGGGGAATGAATCCAGATCGACCACCGATTTGTTTGGACGGTAAAATCTGTGAGTTGACGCATTTTATTGAAGCACCGGGGCTGTAAGTGCTGGCAATTTCTTCGGCTAACCGAGATGTTTTTCTAACCAGGCAACAGCGAAATCGGTCAGATTCCTGGCGTCGAATAGATAAGAGTCTGCGGCTCCAACTCGTCCCGTTGTATAGCTTGCCTGGGTCATATACTCCTCTACAATACGAAGGAAATAGTCGCCATCGGGCCAATCGACGATGCCACCAGAAGTGTCAAACTGCTCGAATTCTATCCATTCGCACTTGCCATCACGTAAGATGGGCCACCGATAACGCTCGGTTTTTTTGTTGGGCACGTCGGCAATATGCTCTGCGTGATGTAGAATTGTCAGGCTATCAAAAAGCGGTCCAAGCAGTAGTATTCGCCCCCTGACTTTGCACAACTTTGCGAGTGGGGAGCCTGCGCCATAACCAAATTGTAGGGGATGATCTGATGTTATCCACTTCGCTTTTGCGCCAACTGCCGCAATTCTTGCTTCGGGATGGTTGCTGCAATATGCGCCGGGCCATGTTCGCAGGTACTCAGTGAGAATACTCCATTTGCGGAAGGCGCGTGTCCGATGGGGATCAAACGGTGAGCATTCTGCTATGTACGCTTTTTGCCAGTCCTCTGGCCAATCTTCAATTTCGTTTAGAGGTTCCTCACATTTTATGTACATCATCAAGGTGCCTGCAGGTCCAATCACGTCTAAAATTGCCTGGATCACCATATCAGGTCCGCCGACGATCCAGCCGACGGCCTTGACAGAAGCGTGCAGCATCAGGGTATCGCCCGGGACAATTCCCAGTTTTGATAAGTCAGATACCAATCTGCTTCGCGTAATTATCGGCAAATCTGTTTTCGCCATAATGATTTACTTCTTTTCAGTTTCAGAGTCGTCAAGAGGATGAAGATCAATCGGTGTGAGGATACCGTAAAAGCCGTATTTGATGCCTGACCGATCTCCTTTTCCGGGCGGAAAGTATTCTTCTATAAGTGCCAATAATCGACGACCAAATTCGGATGCCTGTTCTTCAGATAGCCGCGCGCGGTTGTGATTGACTGATGTCTGGAATGTCGAACCGTACAAGCCTTCGGCAGCTTCGTGAAATGCTTGATTGAACTGGCTGACGACATCAGTTGGCAGGGCCTCTACAACCTGGTTGTTCTTCAGGAGGTCCTTTCGAACGCGAATTTTGTCCGCTGCTGGCGAACAACGCCATTCATGGGGACCAGTTTCATCTTTCTCCAATTGTACGACACCTGTTTCTGCCAGCTTTTTCAAGTGGTATAGCACTCGGGCATCGGTGATTTCCAATGTTCGCGAAATTTCTGCAACCGACTTTCCGTCGCCAAGGGTTTCGAGGATGAGCCAACGAAGTGGATCGGCGAGTATGTTCGCACGATTATCCTCGATAACGATTACCGTTTCCTTCAAGGCATTGGTCGGGAATGTCAATTCGCGCCATGTATTCATTCAGACTCTCCAGTCGTATAGTTGAGGTTTTTATCTTTGAGGAGGGGAAGTATGTCTTCTGCTTTGCCTTTTAGATATAGATCCTCTCGATGCAGAAATTCGGGCCTATTTGGCGAGATTGCTGTAATCAGAATCCCTTGATCACGGCAATAACTGATCAAGCCATGCTCATCTCTGCCCAGGCCAATGGCGAGGAGTATTTTTCCTTCTTTTAACCAATTCCACCCCTTTCCGTCAGGTTCGAAATACGTATGGCTTTTCAGGTGTACCCGCCTGGATCCCGCCCGTTCATGGAGTTTGTCATCGTTCCCGGTGATGATGAGGCGGATTGTACCGATCTCTTCGAGATGTGCCAGTGCCTTGTGGGCAGCATTCGGCCCTGCCTGAATGAACGCAGCCTGGAACTGCGCGAGTACCTGAGCTAGTCTGTATGGTTTCTCGATCATCAGATTCGCAACTGTACCTGGAAATGGTTCATGCAGCGGGAAATGCCGTTCCAATCCTTTCTCTCCCCTAAAGCTCGGAATATCACTGCCCGTTGAGATGCCTGCGCCAGTGATCGCGATTGCAGGATTTTGAGAGAGGAGGGAGGATAGTTCTTGCAGTGAGACTTCCTTCGCTTCAGCAGGGCTTGCTCTCTGACTCACAGGATAGTAATTGTTCTGCTCTAAAAGAGGATTACCAGAGGCTGCGGGTTTTGGTCGAATTTGTTCAAAGTAAAGATCCCTGAGGTCATCTGCGTTTCCGCAGGTTAGAACAAGATGACTCTCTGTGGTCCCACGATGAGTTGTCCTGGATTTGAAATCGATCTGGAATTGTTTCCATTCTCCATGTTTGAATTGAGATCGACGGAGCGCATCCTTGAGTGCTACAACCTCAGGGGATGGTTCGTTCTCTGAATGCTTTCCGGAGCAGGCGACACATAGATCGAGAAGATCAATCGATCCCGTTTCATGTACTCTTAGTCTCCCATAGAAACCAAATGTTCTTTCTGGACCTGCAAAAGTCCAACCGAAGTCTGTAAAACTTCCCCAGATGGCTCGGTAGCTCTGAAGCTGGGAGTGGGTGAGATCAGTTACATGCATTGTATTTTGCATCCATTAATGGGGAAGAGAGTTGCGGCTATGCAGTTAAAAGCGTATGATTGCACCATTCGGCGTCCTCGTCCATCGCAAACCTCATGACTGTGTCACTATACTTTGTCATATCGTGTCCATCCCTCAATTTTCTTTATAAGGCTTCTTCCAAGCGCGACTCAAAAACCTTCGCTCGATTCATTTGTCCATCCCTGGACGAGTAAATCCATCCGGTTACATTTGATAGCATTTCATACCAATGCAATATTTCAGGATCAATATCCGCAATTTCACAATAGATCCTATCGATAGGGTATTCTTTCAGGAATGGTTTCTCTTCAGGCCAAGAGTGCAATAGCATCAATTCACTCAGTGGATCATTGAACCCAACAAATTCCCAATCAATTATGGCTATGATCTTCTCGGGACGACAGATAAAATTCTGTGGACCAACGTCTCCGTTTCCAAAGACTTTGCGAGGTAATTTCTCTGGTTTCTGTCTTTCAAGAAAATCATATGCCTTTGTCAACAAGTGTGGTAACTGAGAGAGTGGCAATTGGTTTTGAACCCAGGAAAGTGGATTTGAAATTCCTTGAGGATTTGGATCTTTGGTAGCTACACTTGGAACTTGATCTGGAGAAATCTGGTTCATTTTCCAGATCGCTTCAGTGAATAAACGCGGAATTTCTTTCGGCGAATCTGATGCCGCATCTAAAACGGATATTCCTTCTACGAATTCCATTGCAAAAACAGCCTGCCCAAGAAACTGACCTTCGAGGTCAAGACCCCAAACTTTTGGCGTTGATAAATCAACTTTTTCAAGATCTTTGAGTGCGAAATATTCTGTTTGCATATCATATGGGAGCATATTATTTCGGGCGAATGGCATCACTCGAATGACATACTCTTGTTTGCCAGTATTGCTACGAGTGTAAATATGAAGGTTTTGATGAATTCCACCTGAGAGCGTTGTCCACTTTTCTACTGTAATATCTCTATCAATTGCCCAAGACAAATAGGCTGTAAGAGTCTTTTTGTTGATCCGAGACATATTACATATATTCCTCATCAAAGGGAGACAGTTTTTGCGTAGTGGGATTCTATCGGAAATACTTCCTGTAGCGACATTGTTATTAACCAGAACCTGCCTTTTCATGGCTCAGGTTTGCTCAGGTCTTTCATCCTTTGACTCAGCTTTGATATCCACTCGTGTCCAGGATATCGTAGTTCCAAACATCGTCTTAGCCATGCAGCTTCCTTGTAATTGAGGAGCGGAAGAGTATTCCTGAAGTCGGCGTTATTCCGATCGATCTGTAGATTATTCGCCTTGTAGAGAAGCTGAATCTGCGGAGAGAGATAAGGTATTCCGGATTTGGTTATCCGTCCCAGGGAGGAAATTGGCCCGGTGATCTTGGGTTCACGACGGAAAACCCACGAATCCCCGTCTGTTTCCATAAGCATTAGCTGGATCGCCCAGGGGGATTCCGGTGTGCGGCGTCCCCAAATGTCATTAATGGGTGGATTCAGGAATTCGCCTTTGGACCACGTTGTAAACTCTGGCGATCTCCTGTCGCTTAGATCCCAATTAGAAAGGTGTTCCTGGAATATGAGTTGATCGTCCCTGAGGATCAGAACGTCCAGGTCCCCATGAGGACGTGTCTGGTGACCGACAAAGAGATCAATAGCCCATCCGCCAGAAATCCACCAGGATGCAGATAGCCCAGAGAATAGTTCCTGTGCCTCCGTGGGGGAGAGCGGATCCCAAACATGAGCGGCTTCTTCCAAGTGGCTTTCTCCTTTTGTGCTACGCCAGAACTAAATTTTGCAGAAATTTTATCGCATCAAACCAGGTTTGGTTTGCTCAACTCTTGATCGGAATTACGTAGGTCCTGCGGGAGATCTCTCGAAAGCCGAGTTTTGCCGCAACTCGTAATGAGGCAAAGTTGTCCTCTCCCGTGCTCCAAACCGGAACTCGTCCTTGTTTCTGAAGCCGATTCGATACTATCGAGGCAGCGGCACTACACAGGCCTCTTTTGCGCCAGGGTTCAAGAGTGCCGACACCAATCTCGCCATGAAGATCAGTGACGCCGCTTGTATGGGCTATGGACACCAATCGCCCCGCATCAATAGCGCCCGCCACAATTCCCTCTGAGAGCATTGTTTCCATATTCTCGTAGCCACCACCCTGTATTTCGGTAGGGGCAGAGGCAATCAAGGACCGGTCCTGCGTAGTCAATTCGCGGACATGGTCATGGGTGAACAGTTGGACTGGTCTCGTCAACGAATGATAAACATCGTCATAGTAGCGTACTTTTACTCCGTTGGAATTTTCTATCAGATCACCAAGCGGTTTGGCGCATTGTCGATTCACGCTTATACAATCCCAGCCTTCCACCAATTGAAGCAATTCCCACAGTGCTCGCGCCTCGGTCCCAAATCCCATGGGTTCTTCTGAATCAAAGTGACTCTGGACGATAGCCGCGCTGAAGGAGGAGGGACTGCCTGCTACAAAGGCCTTGCACAGTTTCTTTCTCAGAAGGTGTACTTCCACCACCGTCTCGGGGATATCACCCAGAGTATTCGCGAGTTCGGCGAAATCTGCTGGATCCAGTTGCGCGACGATGTGTGCCATTGAAATCACTCAGGTCAGTTTTTCGACCAGATCATCGAAGTCAGATGCGCTTACATCAAAGGTCTCAGGGGGTAGGGTAGGCTCATCCGTCGGAAACCCCCTCCACCAATCGTCTTCCCGATGTACGTATGCGGTTTTTAAGCCTGCGTCTTTGGCGCCCTTGAGATCGTTCGCATGCGCCGCCACCATCATCACTTCATCTGGTGCGCAACCGAGGAGTTCAGCAGCCTGTTGATAAGCTCGCGTGTCTGTTTTATATCGCTCAAGGAATTCACACGATAATATGCCGTCCCAACTGAGGTTGTTATACTTCGAGCAATCTACTGCAATTGCGTAACTCAATACAGTTAATACGATGACTGAATAATGATCTCGCAATTTGTGTATTGCGCCAACGGCATCTGGCCAGGTCTTCATCCTGTGCCACACCAGATTCAGGTCGTCCCTTTCCTTCGCGGAAAGATGAATGGTGTTGTGATTTTCGAGAATATCGTCAAGTACGAGCCGATGAATCGCATCGGCGTTCATCCTCGGCAACTCGCCGGTTTTCACACGCGCCAGCATCTCAAACATACCACTGCGCCAGTCCGTGGCGAACTGCCGTATGTCGAACGTTACACCTTTTTCGGCTGACAAGGCGCGGAGTTCAGCCTCAATTGTCCCTCTCCAATCAAAAACAGTACCTCCGACATCGAATGTAAGTGCTTTTACACCTGGATATTTCATTGTTGGCTCCTTGTATCTTCGACTCGAAGAGCGTCCGTTATTTGGTCCTCTCTCTCAGCTCGAAAGCTTATAGATTTACCATCTTTAACTGTGAAAGTCACCGTGTAATACGGATCGGTAGAAAAAACAAAGGTGTGGTTTCCTATGGCTCGAAGTGGACGACCACTTACTCTGAGTGTACCTTCTGCAACTGATACTGGGAATGGCACGGGTGCCATAGTTGACCCCCACTTGTAAGTTCCCGTATAGATTTCGAGGTTATCTTCTGACATATGGATTTCATCAATTACGATTTCAGGGATCCCCAGCATTAGACGAGAAATCTGACTTTCAAGTTGTGCTTGTGGAGCAGAGTTGTGATTGCATAATACAGTGACAGTAAGACCATCGTCGGGATAAGTAGATAATTGGGCACGAAATCCGTTTATGGTTCCGCCATGCTCAATTTTGCGATGTCCATTGAGATTGCTCATGAAAAAACCATATCCGTATGTCGTATGTTTTCCCCCTGTCAAAAGGCCAGGCTCAATCATTTTATTGTAGCTTTGTCGTGATATGAGTTGATCCTCGTTTAGTGCAGTCTGCCATTTCAGCAGGTCTAGTGCACTGGAACCCAATGAGCCGCCAGAGAATGGGTTATCCATACCGAGTGGGCGTGCCAGAACAAATTCATTATCCTTATGATCATAACCTGTTGCAAGATTCTTGACGTTTTTGTTTTTTCCCAAATAGTGAGTGTCAAACATTTCCAAAGGTTGCCATACATGCGCTTTGAGAAAGTCAGCATAGCGCATACCAGATACATTTTCGATTATCATGCCCAGGAGGTAATACCCTGAGTTATTGTACTGAAAATTTTCACCGGGTGAAAATTCAACGGGTTCTGATGAGAACAGATCAACTATCTCCTCTCGGGAAAGATCACATTCAGATATTTCCCAAAATTTCTCGATGTCTGTATAGCTCTTGATGCCCGATGTATGGTTGAGAAGCTGATCAATCGTGACTTTATGATCTCTTTGGGGATAATTGGGCAGATAGTCCAGCATAATATCATTCAAGTTCACCTTGTCCTGTTCAACGAGAATCATGACGGCGAGGGCCGTAAACTGTTTCGTTATTGAGCCAACCTGGTAAACCGTATGTTCAGTAGCTTCAACTTTGTTATCTAAATCTGCATAGCCATATCCCCGCGCAAAAATGACCTCATTGTGGCGCATAACACCCACTGATGCTCCCACCAATTGGTTCTCATTTATCGCTTTTTCTATTATCGCATCAATCTGATCTTGAATGGTTACGTCTGGCATGAATTCTCCAATTATAATTCAACGATATTTTTGGGGAGATAATTCGAGCAAAAGGGCGGTCAGTGAGAGTCCATCCCTGAGTCTCCTTTTCTGGATCAGTTGACTGACTTCATCACGAGTAAACCATCTCACACTTCTCACTTCATTCCTGTCAAACTCCCCCCGGGACCCTGTTGCCAAACACTTCGCAATGTGGAATACCTGGTTTGAAATACCATTGGAGGGATGAAAAGTGTAGATTACTTCCATATTACTCGAATCATACCCTGTCTCTTCGATGACTTCGCGCCTGGCAGCTTCCAGAACAGACTCTCCCTTTTCAATCCTTCCTGCTGGAATCTCCCACTCAATAGAGTCGGTTATGTATCGGTAAGATTCGATCATCAATATCTGTTCATCATCGTTTTCAACGAGTACAGCAACTGCCTCCTTCTTAAAATCCAGGAAGTAATGGCGATCAATTATCCTGCCTTGAGGAAACTCTACCTTATCGGCATAAAGATTCATCCACGCGCTCTCGTAGATTACCTCCCGGTATAATCGGCGCGGCTTTCGCTGTCCGTGGCTATCTGTAGTCATTTCTCCCTCTTTTTTTATCCATACGACGAGTTCTTGCGACAAGAATAGGTGGAATTTCGCCAAAATTTGTCCAGGAGAGTGATCGTTTTTCATTGGGTTTTGATTCAAATACCGGTTCTTCTATGCCATCGATCACAAACCCAGCGTCAAAGCAACTTTGAAAAAGCTGACTCAATGGTCTGTGAAAATAACGTGTGGGTACCGGCTGACCTTTTATACCAATGCCACGATACGTAGTGGGTGTGATATAAGTTGAAATTTTGACTGAGCGACGAACCACAATTTCACCGTCACAGTCTTCTTCCTCAACCATTTTGATTGCTCCTGGTGATTGAAAACAAGGATGTGCCAATGTGAAGACGAAACGTCCCTGCAATTTCAATATGGAACTCAGGGCGGCAAATAGAGGCTGGAGGGTAGCCATATCCATAAAAGCCTGGTTGCATACCACCGCGTCAAAATGACCTTCACCGAGACCGAGTAATTGGGTCCTATCAGTTGCATCGATAACTCGATATGTGATTCTGTCAGCTTGATCGGACGTTCGCTTCTTAGCCTGAGTAACAAATGTCTTGCTAAAATCAATTGCTACAACTTCTGCACCTAATGTGGCAAGTCGGCGAGAGAAATTACCGTTCCCACAAGCAACATCCAGAACCACTTCCCCTGGCTTTATGGCAAGCAGCCTTTCGGCAGCAGGCCGAATAAGTTGATAGTGGAAGTGGTTGCCTTCCCTCATATACTCATCCCAAAAGGCAGCATTCTGATCCCAAAACTCCTGTGTTTCAGACGTTAGCTCTGGCCATTCTGAAGTGCTCATAGTTTATCCTTTTAGTTGTTATTCTATTCGCCATCTGTCTCGCTGACCGCAGGTAATACGTGATCAATCGCGATCCGGAACGCCTGATTGGCTACAGACGAGCCGTAGTTGCCACCTGTGAAGACGATGACCAGAGACAACTCTGGGATAGCGAAGATGAACTGACCGCCGTTTCCTTCGGCAGCAAGAACGTCAACTGATCGCCCGCGGTATGGAAAATGATCGAGCCACCAGCCAAACCCGTATCGATTGTTGCCGTAATGCCCTTTTGCCGACTCGCTGATCCAGGCTGCTGATACAATCTGCCTGCCCTGAAAACGCCCGTTATCTACATAGAGTTGGCCGATCCTGGCCATATCGCGCGGCCTGAGTCGCAAGCCAGCATGCGTTTGGGGCAAACCACTTTTGGTGTACCACCATTCAGAATGATTGATTCCGAGCGGAGCAAAGAGGTGGCTATCTGCGAATTTGTCCACATGCATACCCGATGCCCGCTTGATTACGCCAGCGAGCAAGATGTAGCAACCGCTGTTGTAATTGAACCGTGAACCTGGTTCGTCCGACATCTCTCTGGAAAGCACATACGCTATGAAGTCGCTGGCGTTCTCCATCTGCGCTTCGGAATTGAGGGAACCCGGCTCGGAGTTATGTGCGCCAGATTGATCCCAGCTAAATCCAGCGGTCATCGTCAGTAGATGCTTCAGGGTAATTCGCCTTTTCTCCTCCGTCAGGTGGTGGGCATGCTCCGGAAAAAAACGAGCTATCGGCACATCCACAGAGTCGATATACCCACGATCAATGGCGATGCCAGTTAGTGTAGATGTGATGCTCTTGGAAACGGACCGTGTATCATGCAGGGTTTGCTCGCCGAACGCGACCTCGCCCCTCGCACCATCCGTGCCGGTGTAATACGCTTCGAATACCAGCTTGCCATTTCTGACGATCAGAAAACTGTGGATGTTCTCATAAATTTGGCTGCGTATCTGGTTTGCAACCTGGACAATAGGTGCTGAATCGATCCCCTCCGCTTCAAGTGTTGATAAGGGCCAGTCATTGGGTAGGGTAGATTCTCTGGTTTCTTGTGCCATTGCGATGCTGGGAAGGCAAAAGAACCATAGGAACAAGGCTAAAGCTGGTTTCAACATGTGGAATCTCTACTATGTATTTTCGACTCGAAAACCACTAACGAATTCACGAATCACCCAAAGATGTTGATCTGGTTTATAAAGCGTTTGAATGTATCCTGTATCCCCAAATGAAAACTCAATTCCCTGGCCACTGACCGATGGCTGTGTACCGACTATGCATCGCAATGCGGCATTTAAAATACCTCCGTGTGCGACCACCAGATAGCGCCCGCTTCCCAGTCTGATTACTTTCTCCAGCGCCCGTGCGGCTCGACAGTGAAATGCCCAGGCACTTTCTCCTGCATCTGCACTTACAACATGGGGTTGAAAGGGATTGTGAAAAGCAGGTAATGGATACCTGGCTCTGGCGACCTGATGTGGTAAACCTGCAATTGGACCATTATCCTTTTCCATCCAGTCTTCATCAAACTCAACACCTATACCCAGGATGTTACCTACAATTTGGGCTGTCTCGCAGGCACGCTTTAATGGGCTTGCAATAATCCTGTCAAATTTAATCTTTCTTGCCTTTAGTTCCTTTGCTCGGACTTCAGCTTGTTCACGCCCCACGTCTGTAAGAGGTGCATCATATCGGCCCTCAATGACATTCTCATCATCTGCGCGAGAGCGTCCGTGACGCATGAACATAATTTTGATATCATTGTTCATAAAATAACTCCATCACCAACTGGATTTTTTCTTGACTCTTTACTTGTTATAGAGTTTATCTTTTTTTACAGATACCATCAATATACTGTGATATATGGTGATCTACAATGCTAAGAATCGGTGATTTTTCATGGAGAAAGCTATGGCTGGATTTACTTTGAATACACGCATACGTGCGAAAGCTGACGATAGCACGGACACATTCGAAATCGCGATAGAAACAGTAGAGTGGGTTCCTGCGAAAGCCGCTGTTATCATCTGTGATATGTGGGATACCCATCACTGCATTTCCACTGCCGAACGGGTCGCTGAAATGGCACCTCGCATGAATGAAGTCATAGCAGGCATTCGAAAAGAAGGTGCGTTGATCATACACGCTCCCAGCGGCTGTATGGGATTCTACGACGAGACACCGCAACGCAAACGCGCCCAGGAAGCACCCTTTGTAGAGGCTTCTGTTGAATTCAGATGGAACGGGTGGGACCAACCCCGCGAGATTTGTCAACTCGAAGAATCACCATTACCGATTGGAATCACCAATCCAGGACCGTGCTCATGCCATACCCCAGAGCCTTGTTGTAAGGAGGGGGTTGCTCCCTGGATTCGCCAGATTGAGACGATTGAGATTGTAGAGGAGGATGCGATTAGCGATGATGGTCAGGAAGTATATAATCTGCTTCAACGCATTGAGAACGTAATCGTGATGGGTGTTGCTGCGAACATCTGCGTACTCGGTCGTCCATTTGGTATTCGTCAACTCGTCTATCTGGGTAAGAAACCATTGCTGTGTCGCGATCTGACCGACTCCCATCACTGTGATCACGGAGGTCATTTCCAGGGCACAGATCTCACACTCGAACATATCGAAAAATACTGGTGTCCAACCGTTACAAGTGATCAGATAGTAGGAGGCAAAGCATTTCGGTTTCGCGATGACAAGCGTGAGTAGCACGATTTTATATTATCAAGCTTTCCAGACTTTTGCCCACATAGCCCAGCAGGGATTATCATCCGGAGGGGGATGAATAAGTCCCTCCGCTTGCAATTGCTGATTCAATCCCCAAAGTCCCTCGATTCCTGACATTAAAGCGTCTGGTTGATTCTCTATAAGCCAGTCGAATCCCAATTCCTTCGCTACATTTGGTGCCTCTACCTGCCATTCCTCTCGAGCTTCAATAAGCGCATCCGATACAGGACGTAAGGCATCTGCGATCTTTTTTTCATCCTCGGGTCGAACAAACGGGAATCCGAGTTGGTAGCATCCATCAATTCGCGTTATAAAGCCCGCATCCATACACTCGGCGAGAACTTCCCTTCCAATTTCATTGGACAAGCCCGCCAGTATCTCTGTTTCAGTTTTTGGACCGGTAGCTAACTTCACTGCAATCGCAAATTCCTTCTCTTTCATGAGTCTTCCCGAACCAGGCCAATTCACTTTATAGTGTCTTCCTGAGCCATCATACTCGGTGAAAGCACGACTGCCTGTTCTTTCCGAGAAAGGGGAAGTCAGGTCATGGCCCGATAAATACCAGCGGCCACCATCGGGTCTAAGCGGTCCCATAAATCGGTTTATTTCTTTTTCAGATAGTGGTTTGGGTTGGCCTGGGATTGGAGGCTGAGGCAACCATTCATACAGAACAATCCAGTGTATTTCATGCCAACCGAATCCCCATTGATTAAAAGAACAGTCAGCAATTGCCTTCTTGATAGTAGTCAGATTCGTTTGTAACTCGTGAGTCACTTTTTTGACATACGGCTGGCATCGGTCTAAAAAAAATTGATCATCTGAAACGGTTGGAAAAAAGAAATTTGCAACATAATGGTTGGGCGCTGCTTCTGCAATAATCTCCATTTCGAGCAACGATAACAAAGCGTCTATGACATAAGCTTCATCAGCATCAATTCGCTTTGCTAATTCAAATGGCGTAAGAGGCGTTTTTCGACAGGCTGCCAGTATGCGTTGATACAACAGGGTATTGTTTAACCCAAACGGGTTAGAAGAATCACCGGAAAAACTCCCTGATATTTCGAAACGGGCGATACGCTGCGGTTTCAGTCGGGGCATTGGATTCAGTGTTTGCATTTCCAATATCTCCTTTCTCATTTGAATGCGGGCGTTGCGAAGTCGGTTTTTTATTGTATCTGTTGAAAGTTTAAGGAAGTCGCTGATTTTTCTGATCGGCCAATCTTCAAGATAGAACAATTCAACAATGCGTCTGTTGCGCTCGGTTAATGATTGAAGAGAATGATGGAGTAGAGAGGCCAGTTCTTTCTGATATAGGTATTGATCTGGAAGTATGGAGTGAGCAGAAATTGAGGGATCATTTCCTTCGGCGGAGATATAGAAATTCAATAATTCTATGCGTCGCGTCTGCTTTTTCTTATGGCTTTGATATGTTCGATAGATAATGGCTCGAACCCAGGGAAGAAAACGCTGTGGATCTCTTAGACTATCCAATGAAGCGTGTGCATAGAGTAATGCCTCCTGAACTATATCCCGAGCATCATCCCAGTTTCCTGTCAAACGATAAGCTGTTTGAAGCAATAGAGAACCATACTGGTCAACCAACTCACTAAATGCTTGCCGGTCACCTTGCACAGATTTCTGAATAAGAACCGTGTCATTATCAGGTTGAGTCATTTGGCAGGCTTCCAAAATTCAATTCTATGCGACGTTTTCATAATATTAGAGGGCACGAATAAGAAAGTGGTGTACAAAATTGAAAGCCCGCTACCGTTTAGGGCAGTGGGCGATATTTTCGATAATCAGAAAGAAACTGAGATCAGGTTACGATTTCCGGCTCGAACTATCCTGCAAACAAGCTGGTACCGCTATCCAGTTCCGACGAGAACAAGCCCCGTGAAAATGACGGCGACCCCAAGGTATTTGGGTGTGTAGCCGGGTTCTTTGAGAAGGAGGATGCCGAAAACAGTGCCCAGGGGAATGCTGATCTGGCGAAAAGTAACGACATAGCTGACGTTTGAGACAAAGGCCAGGCTGATCAGGACCAGAGTATAAGCGGCAGCCATGCCAGCACCTGCCAGCAGGGCGCGGGGTACTCTCGTTTTCAGGATTTCCCGCATAAGGATGCGACCACGTTTTTGAAATAGAACCCAAATTCCCAGCCAGAGAGAGGTAATGAGGCCTTCGAAAAAGGCATAGAGGATCGTAACCTGCCAGCCCGCAATGGGAAGGGCGGGAGAATCTCTGAGGAGACGCAAAGCCTCGTCGTCGATGATTGAATAACCGGCTGTGGCAAAGGCGGCCATTAAGGCAAACAATACCGATGAGTTCAGGTAGTTGTCAATATGGAAATCACTCAGATGCTTCATGGGCAGGACAAACATTCCAACGGCAACCAAGGCAATACCCCAAATGCACTGTGCGCTGACCTGGTCGGCGCGGTCAAAAAAAAGTGTCACGATAATGACCACGAGGACCGGAGAGGACCGGGCGATGGGGTAGAGGATGGACAGGTCGCCTCTCTGGTAGGCGTTGGCCAACCCGAGGATATAGATGGTCTGAAAAATACCTGTTGTGACAAGTAAGAGCCATACGGAGGTGGGGAATGTTGGAATTGCCGAGCCGAACAGGATGAGTGCGGGAAAGAGGCACAGAGTCCCAAATGTGTTGACCAGGAGGAAGAAAGCGGAGGACGGATGCTCCCGCTTGCACAACAGGTTCCAGCCTACATGCGTGAAGGCGGAGATGAGGATGAGGATGACGGCGGTGAGGGTCAAGGGGACATTTTTCGAATGATGGAATCAGGGAGGTATCTTACCACTAAAAAAACGGGTCGAGTCCATATGATAGCAGTATTACACTTTATTCCGCGCTGCTAACCATCGCTTTAGCGAACGTTGGCTCTCTCCTGAAGGTCGGCCAGCCCATACATTTTCGATGCTAATATCCTCATCTAAGTCAGGCCAATGGATGCCTTCTCCTCGACCTATGAGTCGCCAATTATTGCGCTCTTGAGGAGTGCCATGCAATAGACGGGGATACCATTCTAAAGGGACGCTTATGCTTCGTCCATCAACTAAGTCTATTATTAGTGACTCATCGTCGATAGAGATACGCTCCGCAAGCGTAGGCTGAATTTCAATCGTTGAAATACTCATTCCAGAACTCCACGATATCGTCTTGTTTTTCCTCAATAATTTTTCTGATACGTCTCAAATCTGTGCTGCGAAAACCACTACTTCTCTGTAATCGGATAGGTTCTATCCAAAATTTTGCGATAGAATCATCTCTTTCCACATGAACATGAATCGGTTCATCCCGGTCACCTGCATAAAAGAAAAATCGGTAGGGACCGTTTGAAAAAATAGTTGGCATGTACGTATGTCATTGTTTTACAATGAAATGGAATCAAATAACAATTTCAATGAAATATGAAAATTGTCAAGGGAAATGTATTCAAAGGGCTGAACGACCAAAGGAAGTAAAGAGATATCAGACCTCCGCCAACTCGAATTCACTCTCAAACGCAGTCAGGGATGCCTGCATTTCACTTGCCAGTGCCCTTGAGTTGGACGCTTCTGCCAGATTCCTGGTTTCCCAGGGATCCGCTTCCATATCAAAGAGTTGGATTACTGGATCACCCTCATAGGTAATGAGCTTATGTGTGTTGGTGCGGAGCATTTTACCGCCTCCGGTGGCGTGTGCTACCACAAAATCCCGCCAGTCTGGATTTTCCCCTTCAGCAATCGCACGCAGGCTGTATCCGCGCATCATAGGGGGCGGCGAGATCCCGGCATAGTCACAAACGGTCGGAAAAACATCCACGCCCGATACGAGATGCTCCTGGTCCATCACCTGTTCCGAGATGTGACCGGGCCAACTCATGATAAAGGGCACCCGTGCGGCCTCATCGTATAGAAAACTCTTAAAGACCATCTTGTGTCGAAGGTGTCCGTCTCCGTGGTCGGACGTAAGGATCACGACCGTATTGTCCTTAAATGCTGAGTTCTCGAGCGCGTCTATGATCAAGCCGATCTGTCCATCTACCTTTTCAATGTACCGGTAGTAGGTCCAGATATAGTAACGGTAGAGTTTCTCTTCCCACTTTTCCATACCAGATTCTTCGCCTCGGTCTGCCAGTTTCTGATTCCGGGAGTTCCTGACTCTTTCCGGTTCCGCCATGTCTATCTCAAAATTGGGAGGCAGTGGAGGAAGGTCGTCAATCTCGGGGAACGGCATCTTTCCATCGTGCATCGTATGCGTCAGCACAAAGGAGCAGATATCGTGCGGATTCAAGAGTCCGACTGACAGGAAGAAGGGTTCTTTATTCTGGTAGTTCTGGAGAAAACCGATCGCACTGCGGGTCGAAGCAATGTCTCCGGTCTCAGCCGTATTCCGCGGATCGGGGCAGATATGGTGAAAACTCTGCGCGACATCTCTGCCGGGAATATGCCATTTCCCGCTGTAGTAGGCGTTGTAACCATTTTTGTTCAGCCATTGTCCCAGGTCTGGCATCGACGGAACCATGTTGGTACCATTGGCCACGACGCCGTTTTCGGGTGTATGGCGCCCGGTAAACCAGCTCGCCCGCGCCGGACAGCAGACTGGATTCGCGCTATAGGATTTTGCAAAGCTGATCCCCCTTGCTGCAAGGCGGTCCATACTGGGCGTCTTCACGTCATTGCACCCCAGATGTCCAAGGGCTTCCGCACTATGCTGGTCGGTCGTAACCAGAAGTATATTCGGTCTTTGTTCCATCGCTTATGACACCTCCTTCTTGAGGATCACCGTCCTGCGCGTACTTACCATCAGAAATAATCGCCCATTCGCATCTACATAATAACAGGTGGGAATAACGGATTCCCCGTAATGGCAATACACATCGGCAGTCACAGCACTTTGATCTGTTGTGATCTCCGATGTCCCGCGATAAATCAGGAACTGATTTTCCCGGATCATTGAGAACTCTTCTATGAGGTCGAATGTGTGCTTTGTCGTGTCTTTTTTGGCGGCCAACCGCTGGACGGCGTCAAAAAGACACCAGTCGGCGGTATAGGTCCCAAGCGTCTTTGAATGCGCAGGCTCTTTGCCATCCATCAAAAGTCGGCTATTTCGGATTTCCCCTTTCTGGGTGTATTCAACCAGTCCTTTTCCCGCTCGGCTCCCGTTGGAATACTTTAGCGTCCAGGTCTTTGGAGATGTGAGTGCGTTGTTCTCGCATTGTGCATTAATTTTTGTTGTGTTATCGAACTTCAGGTCCGAGCAGATAATTCCCAAATGACGGTCTTCGCCTTCATTTTTGGCGGAAATCCTGAGTGTAGCCTCAGGTTTGTGAGACCTGCTGGGAGTCCCTCGCGTCGTCCGAATGTTCATCCAGTAGATGTCGTATGTCTGCTCTCCCGGTGCCTCCGGATCAAAGGCTCCGGCAGGCAAACCGTATTTGTTCAATACCCTCTTTGTGTGGATATATTTCCATGGCTCAGCCATTTTCACGCTCCTTTCTGAGGAAGTCTCTCAATGAAGGGCATTCAGATTCTACGACATACAGGGTGGGAGTGCAAGTACCATCTGATAGGGAGAGTTGGGAAACGCTCTATGACCTACTTTGGCTGGGCTTGACCCGCAAAGGCTAAGTTGCTATTGTGTCGAGTCACGAATTGTACTGTAGGAGCAACCGATGGAGGACCGATAATGTCGAATGAAAAGCCGAATGTGTTGGTGATTCAGCCGGACCAGCATCGCGGAACAGTGATGGGTTGTGCAGGTGATTCGCAGGTGAAAACGCCGAATCTCGACCGCCTTGCGTCAGAGGGAATCCGGTTCTCGCGCTGCGCTTCGTCCAGCCCTGTGTGTTCCCCATTTCGGGGGACGATGCAGACCGGATTGTATTGCCATACCCACGGCGTGGATGTGAACAATATTCTGCTGGATCCCGAACTGATCACGTTTGCCGATCTGTTTGCGGACGCTGGATACGCCACAGGCTATATTGGAAAATGGCATCTGGATGGGGGCAAGCCCAGAGGAGGAGGTGGATTCATTGCGCCAGGTCCCAGGCGAGCGGGATGGCAGGAATGGCACGGATACCAGAAGGGGCACGAGTTTTTTGAAGTCTGGGACTACAACGAGAATCGCGAGAGGGTGCGGATCGAAGGCTACGACTGGGAGCCGACGTGGCATACGGATATGGCTCTGGACTTTGCGAAACGAAATCGCGACGCTGGCCGTCCCTGGCTCTACTATTTGGGATATGGCCCGCCGCACAAGCCCGAACAGTGTCCGCAGAAGTATCTGGATATGTACGATCCTGATACCTTTGAGCTGCCAGACGATGTGAAAGGACGGTTCGGAGAACGGGAACGCGAGCTTCGGGAGCTTTACCAGATGTATTACGGTCAGGTAACGGCAGTGGATGTGGAGATCGGACGTGTGATGGCTGGTCTGGAGGAGTTGGGAATTGCAGACAATACAATCGTGGTCTATGTAAGTGATCACGGCGATAAGCTGGGCAGTCACTGCGAATCCGATGAGCGCAACTTTCGAGGCAAGGGAAGTCCTTATGCGACCGCGTTTCGCATCCCGTTCATCGTGCGATGGCCCAATCGCATCAAACCAAATCAGGTGTGTGACGCGCTGGTGAGTAGCGTGGATCTTACGCCCACGATTCTGGATCTGGCGGGACTGGGGGTTCCCGATGTGATGCAGGGCGATAGTATGGCGGGCTGGTGTCTGGAGGGAAAAGGCGTGGAGAACGACTGTGTATATATGGGACTCCGTGGCGCGAGCCAGCCCGGCGGATGGCGTGCCGTATGGGATGGTCGCTACGTGTTTTCGCCAGGGATTCACAATGTCCTGTATGACCACGAATCCGATCCGCTGGAGATGGAAAATCTCATCGACGCGCCACAGATTTCGGGTGAGAAGAAGCGGTTAGCAGGGCTACTCGTGCAGATGGCCGAGAAGACGGAAGATCCGATGCTACAGGAGGTGAAGGGCCTTGTATGTGATCATCCCTGACCGTCATCAGGTTCATACGCGCGCTCCCACGCTTTCACCCGTTCAAACAACACGCCTATGTGTTCTTGATATCTTTCATCCTCAATCCGATTATAAAACTCCTTTGGATCCTCCGCCAAATCAAAATACTCTCCTGCCTCACCCTGATATACATTCAATTTTTCCGTCTCCGTCCGAACCATCTGAGTATCACCAATCTGGCTGAATACCGCGTCTCGCCAATCACCTGGAGGCGGCTCTCCATCTAACAACGGTTTCAACGAACGTCCGTGTACAGAGTCAGGGACCTCAGCCCCAATCAAATCGCAAATCGTCGGGAACAAATCAATGTGTTCTACCAGTTCATCCCGCACTCCTGATCGTATTCTTGGATCAGAAATCAACAACGGCACATGCGCCGAAGCCTCTCGCATATTAAACTTCAAAAACATCTCGTGTTCCCACATCTGGTCGCCGTGATCTGCTGTCCAGATTACAATCGTTTCGTCTCTGATACCCAACCGATCCAACGCATCTAAAACCATTCCACAATACCCATCCACAAGCTCTATCATCCCATAATATCCTGCAATTACCTGCCGCAGTTCCACGGGTGTCAGATGCGCCCACTCTTTCCGTTTCCTCAAAATATCACTGTGAGGCAAGGGCGCATCAGCAGGTGCTTGCTCTGGTAATTCGATCTTTGACTGGTCGATCTTTTCATAAATTTCTTTGGGCGGATAAAACGGGGGATGAGGCTCTGTAAAACTCGTCCAGGACAGAAATTTCTCCCCTTTACTGACGGCCTCTTCAATCTGCCGAATTGACTCTGTCGCAACATGATATCCCCAATACTGCTCTCGACTACGCGGACTTGGTCCGCCAGATGACCGCCGCAATACGCCCTCATTTTCCCAATCATATCGGGCCAGCATATCCTCAGGCATTGTCTCGCGCCACATCTGTTGTGTAATCTCTGGCTCGTAGCCATTATCTACATCGGGATCTTTCCAGTGCATATGGCCCAGGTGGAACCGACGATAATTCAAGGGTTGCACAGCATGTGCAATTGTGTACATCCCCGGATAAGGCATTGCGTTATTGGTAAAGACGCCATGTGCGTGGACATATTTGCCGGTTGCCAAACTGTGCCGCGCTGGCGAACACACAGGCGACTGTGTATAACACTGGTCAAATCGCACACTCATTTCGGCCAGACGATCGAGATTAGGCGTATGAGCCAGTGGATTCCCCAGGCACCCCAACGCATCAAATCTGTGATGATCACTCATCAAAACAAGTACATTCATCAATAAATCTCCTTTTAATCAACTCCTCGTTCGATTTCTCCATTGGTTGAGCGCGAGGAGCATGCTGTCTCTGGCTTTGTCGTCCAGGCTCTGAGCCAGATTATTGAGTTCATACGGGTCGTTCGCCAGGTCAAAGCAATGCGTAATGTCATTCTCGTTTCGCTTTGTCATTAGCTTTACGTCGCCCCTGATAATGCAATCATCTTTGTGTTCGATGAAGACATCGGTTGAGATATCTGGCTCTCCAGTCAGGCAGGGGAGCAAAGAGCGTCCTTCAGTTTCTCCTGGATTTTCAGCATCGGCCAGATGGAGAATCGTGGCGAATAGATCTACTGTAGATACTGGGTTTTCAATAGCGCGTTGTGCTGTTCCGGGTACGCGAATGAGCAGGGGCACGCGAATGGACTCATCGAACATGACGCCTTTTCCGAACAAGCCATGACAACCGGCCATATCGCCATGGTCAGATGTGAAGATGACGACAGTATCATTTGCCAGTCCAGTCTTTTCCAGTGTTTTCAATATGCGGTCAAATGCGGTGTCCAACTGAGAGATTTCCCCAAAGTACCGCTTCCTGAATTCTTCAACACCGTAGTCCGCATTCCAGCCTGTGTGCTTGAACCAGGCGTCGCGGTCCGTGCTGGGGGGACTATCCAATACAGATTTATCATATCGCTGCAGGTCGTCCAGAGGGGGGGACCAGGGAGGGTGGGGGGCTTGA